>CAZHIC010000030.1:0-28988 GCA_964532405.1 uncultured Gallionellaceae bacterium
TCGTCGACATCATCAGCGTCATCGACGGCATCGCCTTCCAGACCAACATCCTCGCGCTGAACGCCGCCGTGGAAGCGGCGCGTGCGGGCGAACAAGGCCGGGGCTTCGCCGTGGTCGCCGCCGAAGTGCGCAACCTCGCGCAACGCTCCGCTGCCGCCGCCAAAGAGATCAAGACCCTGATCGGCGACTCGGTAGACAAAGTCGAAGCCGGCACCAAACTGGTGGACGACGCGGGCAAGACCATGGAAGAGATCGTCAACGCCGTCAAACGCGTCACCGACATCATGAGCGAGATCAGCGCCGCATCGAACGAACAAAGCCAGGGCATCGAGCAGGTCAACCAGGCCATCACCCAGATGGACGAAGTCACCCAGCAGAATGCGGCGCTAGTCGAGGAAGCCGCCGCTGCCGCGGAATCGCTGGAAGAAGAAGCGCAGAGCCTCACCCGTTCGGTCGGCGTGTTCAAGATGGATGGGAATTCACAGCAGGCGCGTGCCGCAGCACCCTCTGCTTCACGCGCAGTTACCAAGCCTGCGCTCAGACATCCGTCAGCCCCGGCCAAAAAACCGGCTGCGCCCGTCGGAAAGCCCAGAGCCCTGCCCGCCAAGGCAGGCAAGCCTGAAGGTGAAGAGTGGGAAGAGTTTTAAAGTAGAGTCCCCTCGCCCGCTTGCGGGAGAGGGAGGAGCGAAGCGGAGGGAGAGGGGCGTGGCATAGCACACACCCTCTCCCCCAACCCCTCTCCCGCAAGCGGGCGAGGGGAGCTAAAACAAAAGCGACAAGGAGATCAACATGGCAACTGAATCCAACACAGCAAGCACCAACACCGCAGCCGGAGGCGAGTTTCTGACCTTCACTCTCGGTGCCGAAGAGTACGGCATGGACATTCTCAAGGTGCAGGAGATACGCGGTTACGATGCGGTCACCGCCATCGCCAACACCCCGCCGTTCATCAAAGGCGTCATCAATCTGCGCGGTATCATCGTGCCGATTGTCGATCTGCGCATCAAGTTCAATCTCGGCAAAGTGGACTACGACCAGTTTACCGTGGTCATCATCCTCAACCTGGGCACGCGCGTCGTCGGCGTGGTGGTGGACAGCGTCTCCGATGTGCTGACCTTGGTGCACGAACAAATCAAGGCCGCACCGACGTTATCCACCTCGCTGGACACGCGCTACATCATGGGCTTGGGTACGGTGGATCAGCGCATGTTGATTCTGGTGGACATCGAGAAGCTGATGAGCAGCAAAGATATGGAGTTGATGGAAGAGGCCGCCGCATAATCAATTGCAAATCAGCATCACCTTGCGGAATTCAAATTAGGGAGACAACACATGAGTAATCGGGCAAAAATTCTTATCGTGGAAGATGACGATTTCGCAGCCATTGTGGCTGCCGACATGCTTTCTTCGGAGTATGAGGTGCGGCACATTGACAATGGGCTCTCCGCGTTGAGCCTCATCGCGGAGAGCCTCCCCGATCTGCTACTGCTTGATGTTGATATGCCGGGTATGTCCGGCTACGAAGTTTGCCGCGCCTTGCGAGATGATCCGGCAATCGGCGATTTGCCGATTATTTTTCTTTCCGGCATGGTCAGCGACGAGGATCGTCTTGCCGGCTATGAGGCGGGCGGCGATGATTATCTGACCAAGCCGGTATCGGCGGACGAGCTGCGCTCCAAGATCAAGATCGAGCTGGCGCATTATGCCGAACGCCGCCGCCTCAAAAACGATCTCTCCAGCGCTTTTTCCACTGCCATGACGGCAATGTCCAGCTCGGCAGAAATTGGGGCGGTGCTCCAGTTTATGCGCACGAGTTTTAGCTGCCCGGACTACGCAACCCTATGCCATGAAGTATTGAACACCCTGGGTTCTTATGGGCTTGAGTCCAGTGTGAGAATTCACGGGGAGCAAGGGGCGGTCTCTTTCTCTCCCAACGGCCCCTGTTTGTCGCTGGAAGAGTCTGTGCTTACCAATATGTCCAAACAAGGGCGGCTATTTGAGTTTGGCTCGCGCACATCGTGCAGCTACGACCATATCACCATCATCGTCAAAAGCGATGCCCGCGCCGACCCCGAACGTCATGGGCGCATGAAGGACAACCTTGCCTGGCTGGCCGAGGGCGCCGAAGCGCGCGTCGTTGCGCTGGACATCGGCGCGGCCATGAGCAGGCAGCACGCGGCTCTCACACAGTTGAATGCAAATACCCGTAAAGCGTTACAGGGTATCGAGCAGAGCCATCGCAGTCAGGGGATTAAAAGCAACCAGATATTTCAGGACTTACAAAGAAAATTCGATAGTTCTATGTTGAGTATAGGCATCACCCAGTCACAGGAAGATGAGCTGGCTAATATTCTATTGGATGCGGCGAGCCAAGCGCGGGCACTGTACGACGAAGGTTTGGAAATCGGCGTTCACATGGGAAATATTCTCAAACAACTTGAAAGTGTTGGCAAATAAACGCCGGGAAGTGAAATATTGTAGGGTGCATTCCATGCACCATTGCCATTGGTGCATGGAATGCACCCTACATGGTTAATGCTCTTTTGAAAGATAAATGGAATTGCATCGAACAGGGGATTGAATATGGCCGCAAAATTATTGATTGTTGATGACGACGAATTTGTTTGTGCCGCGATGCAGTCAATTCTTGAGCATTGCGGCTATATCGTTGAAACCGCTTCGGACGGATTGCTTGCATGGGAAAAAATGGATAAAAATCCACACCGATTTGATTTAGTCCTGCTCGACAAAAAAATGCCGCGACTGGACGGCATGGGCTTGTTAAAACGCATCAAGTCAGATAACCGCCTCAAGGAAATACCGGTCATCATGCTGACCGGTGAGCGTCGCGAGGAAGATATTATTGATGGTCTGGCCGGGGGGGCTTTTTACTATCTGGCTAAGCCGGCCTCAGCCGAGGTATTAAAGCTCGTCATCAAAAATGCGTTGGACGAGTTTCGCCGTAAAGGCGAGTTACACGCATTGATCGGACAGCAAGCCCATCATCTGAACCTCCTGCGTCGGGCAGAGTTCCACTTAAAAACGTTGGCGGACGCCCGCGACCTAGCGCTATTACTGGCAGACGCCAGCATGAATCCGAATCGCACTGTCAGCGGCTACTCGGAGCTTTTGGTTAATGCGATCGAACACGGCAATCTCGGCATTTCCTATGCGGAGAAAGGCTTGTTGTTGCGTAAAAATCGCTGGGAAGATGAGGTTGAGTCCCGCTTGCAACACCCCAGCTATGCCGCACGCGTGGTCAATGTAACGCTCGAAAAAACGGTCTCTGCCAGCACCGTGACCATTACCGATCAGGGTGCGGGTTTCAATTGGAAGGATTATCTCGAATTCAGCCCAGAGCGGCTGTTTGATCTGCATGGCAGAGGCATTGCGATGTCCAGAGCAACCAGTTTTGACAAGCTCGAATATTTGGGTGCCGGTAATAGTGTCGTCACTACCGTGCGCCTACCCAATTGAGTATGCTCGCCGGAATAAGCATGAAAAATATCCGCCTCCCCTTGATCGATCTGTTCAAGATGCTCGGCATAGCCGCGATCTATAGCCTGATGTCCGTGCTGGTTAATCTGCATTTTAACCCGGCCGGTGGCCACAGTATTTTTGCCCTCGCCAGCGGTGTCGCACTGGCCACCTTGTTGATCGGTGGCAAACGCTATTTTTGGGCGATACTCTTGGGCGCGTTTATTTCTTCCTCCCTGTTTGCCGGCGATGTGCTGTGGCTCGCCGCTACCAAAGCCTTGGACAACGCGCTGGCAGCTCTGCTCGGCGCGTGGTTGATCGGGCGTGATGGCAAATTCAATCCCGGCTTGCCGACTTTGCGAGATATCGTGCGGCTACTTGTCTTGGGTGGTCTTGTCGGCACTTCAGTGAGTGCCCTGGCTGGCACGACGATTTTGCTGCTTGCCGGTGTCGTGACCAGCCATAACTATGTTGCCAGCCTGAGCGCTTGGTGGATGGGAGATGCGTTGGGGGTGCTCTTGGTGACCCCCTTGATTTTGGTTTGGTGGCCCACGCAATCGAATCTAACCCCCCGTGTCTCGGCAAAAATGCTCGCCGAGGGGGCGCTCATCCTTGCAACCACATTACTTGTCGGAAGCATTATTACTTTGGAGTGGCGGCCCGAGATATTCCCCACAGAAGTTCGCTGGTTTTTCGATCAAGTTTCGCAGGGTTACTGGATGTTCTTGGTTGTTGCTTGGGCGGCGTTGCGCTTGGGAATGAGAGGAACGACCATAGTCTTGTTGCTGGCATCGACCATCGCAGTGATCGGGTTTTATCAGGGAACAGGCTACTTCGGTTTGACCGCCAGCCATATGGTCAGCTTCTGGTACTTTACCGTCTCCCTTGCATTGGTAGGTATGACGCTGACCGCCTACATTGCCGCGAACAAGAAACTCACGCAGTCACTTCTCAAGAGCGAAGCGGCCATCAGCAAAGAACTTAAAAATGTGGTCATGGCGCTCGACCAGCACACGATCGTCACCATCGCCGACAAGCGGGGGAGAGTCACTTACGCCAATGACAAGTGTTGCGAGATCACCGGCTATGCAGGCGGGGAGTTGTTGGGACAGAGTTTTGACATCCTGAAGTCAGGTGTGCACTCACACGGCTTTTTCAAGACCCTGTACCGAACCTTGATCCGCGGTAGGGTTTGGCGTGGTGAGGTATGCAACCGCGCCAAGGATGGTCATCTTTTTTGGGTGTATGTCACCATCGTCCCATTCGTCGGCGAGCAAGGCAGGCCGGAGCGCTACGTTGCGCTTAGTACCGACATCACCGACACCAAGCTCAAGGATGCCGAACTAGAAAAACACCGTAATCACTTGGAGGGGTTGGTTAAAGAAACGACTCAGGATCTGCAAAACAGCGTTGCAATGGCAAAAAATGCCATGGCCGAGCTCAAACAACAAAAATTTGTGTTGGACCAGCATGCGATCGTATCCATGTGCGACATCAATGGCCACATTTCTTATGGCAACGACAGGTTCAGCCAGGTCAGTGGATTTTCCCACGAAGAATTTATAGGCAAAAACCATAATATTCTGGCCTCGGGGTATCACCCCAGAGGTTTTTTCAAAGCTATGTATACCACGATTTCCCGGGGTCAAACCTGGCATGGTGAGATATGCAACAAAACTAAGGACGGGCATCTTTACTGGATAGACACCACCATCTCTGCTTTCATGGAGGCAAACGGCAAGCCACGGGAGTACATTGCCGTGAGTACTGATATTACCGAACACAAACGCGTCGAGGAAGCCGCACACGCCGCCAGTCGAGCCAAATCTGAATTTTTAGCCAATATGAGCCATGAAATCCGCACCCCGATGAATGGGGTGGTCGGCATGGTGGATATCTTGCAGCAAACCAGGCTCACCGCCGCGCAGCATCGTATGCTCGGCACCATTCATGACTCGTCGTTGGCCTTGCTGAAAATCCTGAATGATATTCTCGACTCCGCCAAGATTGAGGCCGGAAAGCTGGCAATGGAAAGTATACCCACGCATCTGCGCGAGGTGGCCGAGGGTGCGGCGCAACTCATGGTCACGCTGTCGAGTGCCAAGTCAATCGAACTTTCCGTTTTTGTTTCTCCCGAACTTCCCATCTGGATCGTCTCCGACCCCACCCGCTTACGTCAGGTGCTACTCAACCTGCTGGGTAATGCGGTTAAATTCACCACGCGTCAACAAGGACAACACAGTCGGGTCATGTTGCGTATCGAGCCCTGCTTCATGCCCCATGGATACCCTGGAGTCCAAATCCGCATCATTGACAACGGCATTGGCATGAGTCAAGAGGTGCTCAGCCATCTCTTCCAGCCATTTTCCCAAGCAGACGAGAGCACCGCACGAAAATTTGGCGGCACAGGTCTTGGTTTGAGCATCAGCCAGAGACTGGTTGAATTGATGGATGGCAGCATATCGGTAAGCAGCACGCTGGGGGAGGGCACCGAGTTCACGGTCAAGTTACCGCTGCAAGAAGCTGCGCCCGAGCATGTGTTGAAAGCCGAACCCGGCTTGGCCGGTGTGCATGTGTTGACGGTGGGCTGCGATGATGTGCTTGAGAAAATCGTGTCGGCCTACTGCATCGCAGCCGGTGCGACAGTCACCCTTGTGGATGATCTCGCGGCGGCCCGTGAACAGCTACAGCGGCAGTCAGAGAGCGTCACGGTCGTGCTGCTCGGTAGCCAGGTAAGCACAATCACCAGCAAACTCGACCTGCCGGCGACTATCGGCGTTGCCCGGCTGATAACGCACGCTAGCGGCAACCGTTCCGCCAAGGAGGTGGAAATATCCGCCCATCCGCTGCTCTACCGCGACCTGATTCACGGAATAGTCCTTGCCAGCGGACGCTTGAATGTGGCGGACATTCCCGAGCGAATCGAACGTCGCAGCCCCTTGGCCAGGCCTAAGGCTCCTTCCGTCGAACAAGCGTTGCTCGCCGGGCGGCTGATCCTGTTGGCCGAAGACAACGAAACCAATCGAGAAGTCATGCGGGCGCAGTTAAGTCTGCTGGGTTATACGTCCGAAGTTGCCGAGGATGGGATAGCGGCGCTGCAAATGTGGCGCAGCGGCAGTTACGCCTTGCTGCTGACCGACTGTCACATGCCCAATATGGATGGTTTTGAATTGACTGCCGCGATTCGCCAGGCTGAGCCGGAGGGTAGTCGTTTGCCGATCATCGCTGTCACGGCCAACGCCATGCAGGGCGAGTTTCAGCGCTGCCTCGATCTCGGCATGGATGACTATTTATCCAAACCGCTACGTTTGAAAGAGTTGCAGTCGATGTTGGACAAGTGGCTGCCGCTAGCGGCGAAGATAACGCCAACAGCCAGGGACGAGGCGCTTGAGGCTGTTGCGAGCAACCACGCCAATGACGCAATTGAATCAAAGAAAGACAGGGACGAAACCTCACCCGATTTTCTTGCTGAATGGGATGCCACTACGCTGCCCCGCTTAGTGGGTGACAACCCGACCATGCATCACCGTTTGCTGGAGAAGTTTCTGTGCGGCGCACAAGAGCAAGTGGCCGACATTGGCGCCGCAGCGCTAACTGGCGAGACCGGCAGGGTTGCCGACATAGCGCACAAACTAAAATCAGCCGCCCGCACAGTGGGGGCGCTACAATTAGGCGAACTGTGCCAGCAACTGGAAACTGCCGGGCGCGCCGACAACAAGCAAGCATGCGGCACACTCGTCGGACGCTTGGGAAAATCATTGTCTGCTGCCACGGATTTAATCAAAGAACGCATTGCTTAAATCGGAAAATTGAATATGGCCACTAATTCCGTTTCTATTTCAATACGGCAATCATCACGATATGTACAATTTCACTTTTGATTTGAAAATGGAATAACTCTAAAAACGGCAGTTAGCCACGGATTTACACGGATGAACACCGATAAAACATTGGGTTACGACGGATTAGAATATCACCCGAACGGTATTAAAACTTGTCAGGCTAAACCGTTGTTCATCTGTGAGAATCCGTGTTCATCCGTGGCTCAACTGCTTTTTCTAGGGTAACTCGGTAGGACTTGAGCAATACAGCGACAGGGAGGGGTTTATGACATCATCAGAAAACATGATATTGGTTGTCGATGATGACGAGTTTCAGCGTGATTTGATTGGCATGCAGCTGGCCAGTTTCGGCTGGAACAATGTGAGATTCGCAGCAAACGGCGAGGAGGCTCTCGTGCAGCTCGATACCCACGGGCCAATGATTAGCGTGATTATTACCGATCTGTGCATGCCCGGAATGGACGGGGCTGTGCTGATGCGGCATCTGGCGCAGCGCGGATTCGCGGCTGGAATTATTCTGCTATCTAGTGCGCAGGACGAGATACTGAGCAGCGCAGCCGGTTTGGCCAATGCTCACGATCTGTCAATTCTTGGCGTATTGGCCAAACCGTGCTCGCCCGATCAGTTACAGGGATTGCTAAGCAATCTGCGCCCACGAGTTGCATCCACTCAAGCCGCCAGCATGGTGGAAATTCTGCATCCGGAACGATTGATGGCGGCATTAGCCGCAGGTGAATTTATTCCCTGGTATCAGCCCAAGGTCGATATCCGCAGCGGCAAGACGGTCGGTGCCGAGGCATTGGCGCGCTGGCCGGTGGTGGCAGGAGGCATGATCGGCCCGGCCAGCTTCATCCCCGCGATTGAAGCGGCGGGATTGGCCGATGAGCTGTTTTTTTCGATGGCGCGCCAGGTCGTGGCTGACATGGTTATCTGGCGAGGCCAGAACATCCAGATCAAGACCGCCATCAATATGTCGATGGATACGGCGCTCGATCTGGAGATGCCGGAGCGTTTGTATCAACTGGTCGACGCTGCGGGGTTGCATCCTGCGGATTTTGTCATCGAGATCACGGAGAGCCGCTTGATGGTGGAACGCTCTTTGGCAATGGAAACATTGACCCGGCTATCACTGATGGGCTTTGTCTTGTCAATCGACGATTTTGGAACCGGCTACTCCAGCCTGGTACAGCTCACCGATCTACCCTTCGGGGAACTCAAGATCGACGGTGGCTTTGTGCGGCGTGCCAGCACGGAACGCAAGGCGCAAGCGATTCTCCGCATTTCTATTTTGATTGGCGCCAATCTGGACATGGATGTGATTGCTGAAGGCGTGGAAACAGCCGAACAGCTTGAGTTTCTGCGCAGCTGCGGCGGCACGATTATCCAGGGCTATCTAATTGCCCGGCCGATGCCCTTCTCAACCTGTACGCAATGGCTGCATCGTCAATATCAGCAATCCGACACCTTGCAATTAAGCCGTTTATTGCCGCAGCAAGCATAGGATTATAGCGTGGAGAAAATCCCTCAGAACATATGCGGGTTGACTCTGCCGCGAGTAACAAGTTTGTCATGGTGAACTGGTAATGTACGCTGTCGTTTAGATAAAGTTCAGGCAAATATTCAGATGAAATATCCCGAGCACACTTCCACACAATTTGATGCCGAATTGACGGCCGTATGTGCCAGCGTGCTACAAATGGGCGAAGCCGTCGAGAATCAATTCCGTCTCGCACTGGATTCGCTCGCCACAGGGGATTTAACGACGATAGATCGCGTCATGGATGCGGGCCACTCGATCAATGCTATGGAAGTCGATATCGACGAAAATTGCACCCGTATTTTTGTTCGTCGCCAACCCACGGCAAACGATTTGCGTCTGGTCAAGACCATCATTAGGATCATCAACGATTTGGAGCGTATCGGCGATGAAGCGGAAAGCATCGCGGGCATGTCCAAGCTGATCGCGCAAAAACGCTCCTCTCAGTTACCGGGCTACCCGCAAGTAAAATATATTGCTGATGTTGCGCTTGGAATGTTAAGCGCCTCTTTGGCTGCATTTGATGCGATGGATGCGGATTCCGCGAAAAAAATTGGGCGAAAAGAGGCGCTGATCGATGCCGAATTACAATCTATCCTGCGCCACCTCGTCGGATACATGATGGAAGACGCGAGTGAGCCTCCTACCGCACTGCAAATCTTGTGTGTGGCAACGTCAATCAAGCGTATCGGCGATCATGCGAAAAGCATCTCCAAGCATGTGGTGTACATGATGAAAGGGCCTGAAACCCGCAACCACTCCACACTGTAGACTCGGCGCTAATCGATAGGCGGGGAAAATACAGCAAAACGATCTTTGCCGCTTTTCTTGGCAACATACATTGCATTGCCTGCTGCCGTTAAAAGGGTATTCAAATCACTCGCATGAGTTTGATATTCCGCTATGCCTATGCTGGCCGAGATACTGGAAATAGTTTTTCTGCCCAATTCGTAGGGGACTCTTAACGTTCCCAAGATTCGATTGGCCACGGTGATGGCTCTATCAAGATTGGATTCCGGCAGGATAACAACAAACTCATCACCGCCTATTCGCGCCACGGTATCCCCTTCTCTGAGGCAGGCAATCAACCGTTCCGCCACCTCTTTTAACAGACGGTCACCTGTAGCATGGCCGTATCTGTCGTTGACCGGCTTAAATCCGTCCAGATCGATAAACAGTAACGAGATCGCGCGTGAGGCGCGGCCGGAAACGGAGATCGCTTGATTGAGGCGATCCAATAATAACGTTCGATTGGGCAAGCCGGTGAGCTGATCGAAATGTGCCAGACCAAACAGGTGTTTTTGTTTGCGGCTGGTCATTTCGTCGAGCAGGTCGTAACCGTTGCCCATGCCGAAATATTTCTTGTCTTTGATGATAATGAAGCCGTTCACCATGTGCGCCATACCGGCATCCAGAATGATGCGCGCGACATCTTCAATGCCGGTGTTCCTGTCGACGATGATGGGATCGTCGTCCATCAAAGTGGAAACCGGCTTCTTGCCCTTTAGCTCTTTAACATATTGCTTGCTGAAGAATTCGGTAAGCTCCTGACGCACTATGATGCCGACAGGCCTGTCTTTATCGTTAACGACGGGCAAGGCGTATAACTTTTTATCCGCATGAAACAGCTCCAGCACTTTGATGCAACTTGTCGACTCATGCACTGAAGTTACACTCTTGATCAATAGCTCAACGGTTACGTCGATTTCTTCAGTTTGCTCGAATAATTTAGTAAATTTATTTGCCATCAAAAAAAATCCTGCCGAGTTAAATTATCCGCGTAAGAACAGCGTTCCAATCGGATGCGGACGACACGCATGATCGGGGTTTTGTGGCAACTCAAACGTTCTCAGTAACCACAGATTCGGCACCGTAACAAATAAAGAAAAACCCGGACCAAGCCATGGCATCAGCAAACCTGCTTGGAAAACTCTGTCCTGATTTTTTATCCATTAAAATACCCCCTATCAGGATACACATCCCAAACACAAGCACTGCCAATTTAATAAAAAAATATGTCATGCCATCCCCCTGTTCGATCAGTTCAATAAAGCCATGCGATCACGGAGTGATCGTTTTGACTTGAAGAAAAACGAATAGTCAACAAGCTCAAGCCTCGTTGCCTATCAGGAGAGGATTTTAAACAACGGGCATTGCATTTTTATGATGCCCATGTGAAATTTCGATGTTCGCGGGCAGCATCAAATTCACATTGCCAAAATATTCCGGTAACAACGGTGAAATATTTCCGTGCCATTCTATGCACATGGAATACACATCTATAACAGCAGGAGCGAACACCGCATGACCGTGCAACAAGTCCGCTCGATATTTCTGTCCGACATCCACCTCGGCACCAAAGCCTGCCAGGCTCACCACCTGCTTGAGTTTCTGAAGGCATATTCCTCCGAACACGTATTCCTCTTGGGCGACATCGTGGACTTGTGGTCGATGAGCCGGGGCGGCGTGCATTGGTCGCCCGCACAAAATACTTTCGTGCAAAAGATGCTGCGGCGCTCGCGCCACGGCGAGAAAGTGATTTTCATTCCCGGCAACCACGACGAAGCGATACGCGAATACGTCGGCTCGTCATTCGGCGACGTCTTGGTGGCACATGAATACATCCACACCGCGGCGGATGGGCGCCGCTATTTGTTGTTGCACGGGGACGAATTCGACCAGGTCACGCGCCACCACAAGTGGGTCGCCATCCTGGGCGATATGGCTTACAACACTCTGGTGCGCCTGAATATCTACCTGTCCTGGCTGCGGCGCACATTCAAACGCCCCGGCTACTGGTCGCTGGCGGGCTATGCCAAACGCAAGGTAAAAACAGCGGTAAATTTCATTTTCAACTTTGAAGATTCAGTTATTCGCCATGCGCGCGAACTTGGCGTGGACGGTGCAATTTGCGGCCACATCCACTGGCCCGTGATCAAAGAAGTCGATGGTTTGACCTACATCAATTGCGGCGACTGGGTGGATAGCTGCACCGCCATCGTCGAGCATATGGATGGACGCATGGAACTGATTCTGTGGAACGGCGAGCCAGACAGCCCCTAAAAACCTTAGTTCTATCCGCAGATTTCGCAGATTAACGCAGATTTTCATGCGGTTATTCGCAGAGACCGCATCACCTAAGCCGGACGAGCCGGAACCAAACAGGGTTTCACGCGGAGACGCAGAGAAAAACAAAGTGGGCTGGAAGCCTATATTCTCCGCGCCCCCCGCGTCTCCGCGTGAGAAAATATTGTCATGTTTTGACATCATTTGACCGGTAAGTGACTAAAAGGTGCGCAAAAGTATCGGGGTAATGGTTTGTTTTAATCGGCGTTAATCTGCGGACAACTACTTTTTTAGTTTAATCAACTCAAGCAAGGAGAATCACCATGAAAATCCTGTTTATCTCCGACGTCTATTTCCCCCGCGTCAACGGCGTCTCCACATCGATAGAAACATTCCGCCGCAATCTGCGCGCACTGGGACATACGGTGCATCTGATCGCCCCCGATTATCTGGCCCCGAGCGCGGACGAAACCGACATCCTGCGCGTACCCGCACGCTCTTTACCTTTAGACCCGGAAGACCGGCTCATGAAATACGGCTGGGTGATGCAACGTCTCGACCAATTGCGCGCCGAGCAATACGACATCATCCATATCCAAACGCCTTTCGTGGCGCATTATCTGGGCACCAAATTGTCGCGCTTGCTCGACATCCCCTGCATCGAGACCTATCACACCTTCTTTGAAGAATATCTGCACCACTACATTCCGTTCGTACCGAAGAAGCTGATGCGCTTCGTCGCCAAGCGTTTCTCGCGTCATCAGGGGAACAGCCTCGACGGCATGGTCGTGCCATCCCACCCCATGCTGCATGTGCTGAAGAGCTACGGCGTCACCACTCATTCAGAAGTCATCCCGACTGGTATCGAACCGTCAAGCTTTATAGAGGGGGACGGTGCGGCATTCCGCAAGAACTATGGCATCCCGCAAGACCGCCCCGTACTGCTGTTTTTGGGACGCGTCGCTCACGAGAAGAACATCGGGTTCTTGCTGAAGGTGCTGGATAGCGTCAGAAAAGAAATAGCCAACGTGCTCCTCGTTATCGCCGGCGAAGGCCCGGCTCGTGTAAGCCTGGAGCATGAGGTCAAGGAGTTGGGCATCGGCGACAACGTCCGCTTCATCGGCTACCTGGATCGCCATACCGAACTGAACAGCTGCTACCGCTCCGCAGACATATTCATCTTCTCATCGCGCACCGAAACGCAGGGCTTGGTGCTACTGGAAGCGATGGCGCAAGGCGTACCCGTGGTCTCGACCGCAGAGATGGGCACGCGCGATGTGTTGCGGGATGGCTTGGGCGTATGGATCGCGAAAGAAGAACTGGGGGATTTTTCCGGCAAAGTCGTCAAGATGCTGCGCGATGCCGAGGTGCGTAAAGACTTGAGCGCATCTGGTCGCGAGTACGCACGCGGCTGGTCAGCCAACAAGCAAGCAGAAAGAATGTTGACGTTTTATCAGTCCGTTCTTGCGCCGTCGATATCGCGTGAGCTGTCTCTTAAACTGAGTTCTTCAGGGGCTGAATACTAGTTGTTGGCGCATCGGCAGCCAGCGCATTGGCGCTGCCGAGCAGCAACAATGCGGACAACAACATACTCGTCAACGTCATGCGCACCCTCTTGCCTCTCCCTGTTTTAGGGTTGGATTGCGGATAATTCTTCAAGACTGTTGCGGATGAAACCACGCCAGTTTTTCTCTGAGCGTGACCACGCCGCCGACGATGATGAGCGTAGGCGCTTTCGGCTTTTCGCGTTCGGCAATGGCGGGTAATGTCGCCAGCGTGCCAGTGATGACGCGTTGATTCGGCGTGGTGCCCTGCTGCACGATGGCAATGGGGGTGCTATCCGGCATGCCGTGTTTGATGAGTTCGGCACACAGCGTACCCAGCCCGTGCAGACCCATGTACACCACTACGGTCTGTTTCGGCCGCGCCAGCGCATCCCAATCCAGATTCATCGTGCCGTCCTTGAGATGGCCGGTAACGAACATGCAGGACTGCGCGTAGTCGCGATGCGTCAACGGAATGCCCGCATAGGATGCGACACCCGAAGCGGCGGTGATGCCGGGCACGACCTGAAACGGGATGCCCTCCTCCGCCAGTGTCTCGATCTCTTCGCCGCCGCGCCCGAAAATGAACGGATCGCCGCCTTTGAGCCGCAGAACGCGCTTGCCTTCTTTGGCGAGACGCACCAGAAGCTCGTTGATCTCTTCCTGTTGCAGTGTGTGCTCGGCGCGCTTCTTGCCGACGAAGATGCGCTCGGCATCGCGCCGCGTCATTTCGACGATGGGTTTGGATACCAGATTGTCGTACACCACCACATCGGCCTTCTGCATCAAGCGCAGCGCACGGAAGGTGAGCAAGTCGGGATCGCCTGGACCCGCACCAACCAGATATACCTCGCCGCGCTGAATGTTGTCCTCATGTAGCAGCATCTGTTGCAGCATCGCTTCCGCGCTGCTCTCGTCGCCGATCAGTACCTTCTCGGCGACTACGCCTTCGAATACGTTTTCCCAGAAAATGCGGCGCTTGGCGGGATTGAGGACGCGCGTTTTAACCAGCTCACGGAAACGCTCGGCAAACACGGCGAGGCGGCTGTAATTCTGCGGGATCACCGTTTCCAGCTTGCCGCGCATCATGCGCGTCAGCACCGGTGAGGCTCCGCCGCTGGAAAATGCCACCATCATCGGCGAGCGGTCGAGTATCGCGGGCATGATGAACGAGCACAGTTCGGGATCGTCCACCACGTTCACCGGGATATTGCGCGCCTGCGCCAGTTCGGACACCTGCTTGTTCACTGCGCGGTCACTGGTCGCCGCGATGATTAGCATCACGCCGCCGAAATGTTGCACATCGAAACGCGCGACGATAGGCTCGACGCCCTTTTGTTTGGCTAACTCAGGGTCGATCTCCGGCGCAACTACGCGCACTTTCGCGCCCGCTTCCAGCAACACTCCAGCCTTGCGTTTGGCGACATCGCCGCCGCCGACGACGAGGCACAGCTTGCCTTTGACGTTAACGAAGATTGGTAAATAATCCATATTGAGTCCAGCTCAAAAAATTGTGGGATCTAAATTCCTTCCCCCTTGCAGGGGGAAGGCTAGGATGGGGGTAGAAACGTGGAGCTCCAGAAATTCTACCCCCTCCCTAACCCTCCCCCTGCAAGGGGGAGGGGACGTTTCG
This sequence comes from uncultured Gallionellaceae bacterium, assembly GCA_964532405.1. GTDB lineage: Bacteria > Pseudomonadota > Gammaproteobacteria > Burkholderiales > Gallionellaceae > PALSA-1006. The sequence continues at coordinate 15,100 of CAZHIC010000030.1, forward strand.
CTAAATATTTATTCTTTAACTGCCTTCAGAATCAACGGCACCAGTGCTTCCGGCAGCGCGATCTTGCCCGCCAAGGCGAACTCATGCGCACGCGAAGACATCTTGTTCCAGGTCTTTTTGATGATCACGATCCACTTGGTTTCATCGTAGTCGGCGTGCTGTCCGGCGAAGTGCAGCATGTAGTGTTCGATAAAAACCAGATCGACGATGTCTTCCATCATCTGCGTCTCTGGGTTGTTCTTGAGGTCTTTCTTGCTGATGATGGTTTTGACGCGGGCGATCATCTCTTCATCGTAGCCGACTTCCTGCATCAGGCTCCCTGCGGTTTCCGCATGGTACTTGTACAGCGTGGTGCGCCACAGCATATAGCCCGGCTTATCCATGGTGTAGTCACTGCGTGGTATCTTCCAGCGCTGGATATGCTGGGCGCGCACGGCCAGTTTTACCGCTTCCGATGTTTCGGGTGCGTAGCGTTCCTGCATCTCGGTCATACGCTGTGCGTAGAGCAGCTCTTTGGGATATTTCTTAGCGTTGAATACTTCTTTGTTCGGATCTTCCGAGTTGGCTTTGTCGAAGGCTGCGATAGCCGCTTGATAGCATTGCTGTGTCATGGTGCTTTCTCATTGGTTACAGTCGAGTTGATTTCTTGTTCCCTGTACCGTCGCACAAAGGCGACGAAGCGGGTGGCCCAGTAACATTACAGGATACGAAGCATGTACTGCTCACCCCGCTACGGCGTATATCCGGGTATCTTGCCCACATCCACTTCGTCGATCTGCGCGGGGTCAAGGAATCGCTGCGCGTAGGTGAGATAGACTTTTTCGCGGATGAAAATGTCGAAAAGATCGGGATCGACATGCCCGTTCTCTTTGAATTGTCCCAGAATTCTTAGCGACTCTGTCAGCGTCTTGCCATTTTTATAGGGGCGATCTTTGGCGGTGAGAGCTTCGAAGATGTCCGCGATGCCCATCATGCGCGCCTGCACGGACATTTGCTCGCGCTTCAGACCGCGCGGATAGCCTTTTCCATCCATGCGTTCATGGTGGCCGCCCGCATATTCCGGCACATTTTTTAAGTGCCGTGGCCAGGGCAACGACTCCAGCATTTTTATGGTGACAACGATGTGGTGGTTGATGATTTCGCGCTCCGCTGCCGTGAGTGTGCCGGCACGAATGGTCAGGTTATCAACCTCGTCCGCGCTGAGAAAATCGGCTTGCTCACCCGCTTCGTTGCGCCACATATATTTTGCAATATCGCGCACCCGCGCCTGATCCGCATCAGCCATTTTTTCCGAACCCAAATTGCATCGCCGCAAGAATTCCCGATCTGCGTCAAAACGCTCAATGCTCGCCGAAAATTCCTTACGGGCATGTTCGACGGTGGCCAGGTCGCCGCCCGCCGCCAGTTCGGCGCGCAACATGGCGATCTCGGCATCGCGCTTGAGCACCTCGAAACGGGTATCCAGCAAATGAATACGATCAAAAATGGTTTGCAGCTTGGTCGCTTTATCGACCACATGCACCGGCGTGGTGACCTTCCCGCAGTCGTGCAGCAGTGCCGCGATCTTCAGTTCGTATTTCTCTTTCTCCGTCATGGAAAAGCCTTGCAACGACGAGCCGTTCTGCGTGCGGCTCGTCGCCTCGGCCAGCAGCATGGTGAGCTCCGGTACGCGCGCGCAGTGGCCGCCGGTATAGGGGGATTTATCGTCGATCGCGGTATTGATCAGGCTGATGAAAGATTCGAACAGGCTTTCAAGTTGCTGGATCAGACGGCGATTAGTGAGCGCGATCGCCGCCTGCGACGCAAGCGATTCGAGCAGTTGCTGATCGTCTTGGGTGAAGGGCTTGACGCCTTTGCTTAGCGGGTCGATGGCATTGATCAGCTGCAACACGCCGATGATCTCGTGTTCGTGATCGCGCATCGGCACAGTCAGAAACGAACGCGAACGATAGCCTGTCTTGGCGTCGAATTTTTTGGTTCCGGAAAAATCGAAGCCCTGTGCAACATAAGCGTCTTCGATATTGATCGTCTCGCCGCGCAGCGCTGAATAAGTCACCACCATCGCCAGGTTGGGTTCGCCCTTCACATACAGCGGGATGGGATCGAAGGGGATGCGCCCCCCGGTGCTTCCGCCCATATGAATGTCCAAAGAGTCGGTGCGCAGAATTTCGAAGGTCAGCACCTGGCGATCCGCATCCACGAGGTACAACGTTCCGGCATCGGCATGCGTGATGCTTTTGGCCGCCAGCAGGATGTTTTCCAGCAGCTTGTCGATATTGGTTTCACTCGACAGCGCGGCACCGATCTCATTCAGGTCATGCAGACGTGCCAGCACACTGTCCAGCATGGACAGTCGCTCCTGCTCTTGCGCCACATAGGCTTTGACTTCGGGAGTTTTCATCTCGGCAATTTTACTTGATACAGACCGCGCGCACTTGGTGAATGTCGGTGATACCCAACAGCACCTTCTCGATACCGTCCTGCTTCAGGGTGCGCATCCCTTCCTCCAGCGCGATCGCAAACAACTCCGCGACACGCGCATGTTCCTGAATGCCCTTTTTAATCGGATCGGTGCCGATCAGCAGTTCATGCAAACCGACGCGTCCGCGATACCCCGTGCCAGAACATTTCTCGCAGCCCACATGGTCGTACAAAGTGATTTGGCCTTTGTCATCCCCGAACAGTTTGACCCACTCGGCATACTGGGCCTTGTAGGCGGCATTGGTATCTTTTTTCCATGTTTCGGTAGTCAGCAATTCGCTCGCATATTCGGCGAGCAAGGCTTTGATCTCGTCGGGAGTCGCGGTGTGCGGTTTCTTGCAATCCTTGCACAAACGCTTGGCCAAACGCTGCGCCAGAATTCCCAGCAGCGCATCCGCGAAGTTGAACGGGTCCATGCCCATATCCAGCAAACGGCTGATGGATTCCGGCGCACTGTTGGTGTGCAAAGTGGCGAACACCAGATGGCCGGTGAGCGATGCCTCGATACCGGTGGACACGGTTTCCTTGTCGCGCATTTCGCCCACCATGATCACGTCCGGGTCGGCGCGCAGAAAGGCGCGCATGATCGTGGCAAAATCCAGTCCGGCTTTCTTATTGATCTGCACCTGACGCAGGCCTTTTTGCGTGATTTCGACCGGGTCTTCCGCCGTCCATATCTTGGTCTCCGGCGTGTTGATGAACTTCAGGATCGAGTGCAGCGTGGTGGTCTTGCCGGACCCGGTCGGTCCGCACACGAAGAACAAGCCGTAAGGTTTGCTCACGGTCTTCTTCACCAGCTCCAGATTGCGCACCGAGAACCCCATGTTCTCCAGCGGGATCGGCTCGCCGGAAGCCAAAATACGCATCACCACGTCTTCGACGCCGCCTTGCGAAGGGATGGTCGCCACGCGCAACTCGATGTCCAGCGGACCCCATTTCTTGAACTTGATCTTGCCGTCCTGCGGTTTGCGCTTTTCCGAAATATCCAGATCGCACATGATTTTCAAACGCGTGATCAGCGCGTTGCGGTAGGTGGATGGGATTTCAATGTAATTGAGCAGCGAGCCGTCTTTGCGCAGACGGATTCCGGTCTTGCCTTTGCCCGGCATGGGTTCGATATGAATATCCGACGCGCCCATTTTGTACGCGTCCACGATAATTTTATTCACCAGCTTGACCAACTCATTGTCTGCGGCGGCGCTAACATCCTCCTGGCTGACCGCGCTGGACTCTTCCTCATCCCCGCCCAGCGAAGTCAGCAAGTCATCCATCGACCCCATATCTTCCATACTCCCGGTCGCATCGCCGCCGCTCCCTCCGCCGCCGTAGAACAGATCAAGCGTGGCCTTGAATTCGCGTTGCGGGCAGACTTTATAGATGAGACGATATTTGGGGAAAATATTATTGACCACGCGCGAGGCCTGGATGCGCTCGGGATCGGTCGTCAGGATAATCAACCCATCCGAAGTGTCGTCTATCGGCACCCAGTGGCCGCTTTCCACATATTCGCGGCGCAGGTTCTTCAACAGCTCGCCCGGCTTGATGCGGTCGGATTTGTACGGCTCATAAGGCACACCGAAGAAGCTGGACAAGGCCTTGCCCAACGCCTCTGTCTTGACCTGAAATTCGTCGATCAGCACATCTTCGACATCTATGCCTTTGCGCCGTGCGGTGCGTGTAGCCAGCTCGAACTCTGCCGCCGACATCACCGCATCCGCGACGAGATAATCGTATTTGGTTTTGACTGTGCCAGCCTGTTGCTGGCGCTGGCGCAATGCCACAGCCAGAGTTTGCGTAAGCTCCCGCACGCCTTCTTCCACCAATTCCGGGAAAGGAAGCCCGGCTTTGTTGTTGATGACCTGCATCACCCCGATCAGATCGCCATTGCTGGCCTCCATGATAGGCGCAACCAGCATCTGTTTGGTGCGATAGCCCGTGCGTTTATCCACATCCTGCAAAAAATGCAGCGTGGGGCTGAAAGACGCGAGCTCGTGCTCGTCGTATACATCCTTGATATTGAGCAGCCGCTTGTGGAAAGCCGCGAAGCCCGCGATGCTCTGTTCGGCGATAGGCAGCTTGAGGTCTTTGAAAGAGTTCAGGCCCGTTTTGACTTTCGAGATCAGCGAGGCTTTATCTTCACCGACCACATACACAGTCAGGCGGTCGGCATTGAACAGATTGCAGATGTCTTTGCTGACATCCAGCATGATCTCATCGATGTTGCTCGTCGCATGAATTTTGTTGGTGACATGATTTAAACTCTTGGTGAACTCTAACTGAGCCCCCATGTCATTCACGTTGCCTTGCACCTGACCATTCATAACTGTCCCGACTCTCTCTTAATTGCTGTTGTGACTAAAGGGCGTCTCTAAAAATCCAGATTTCATCCCAACTGCTGCGTTGCGGAAAAAATTTCTTGCTTACATATCAAACATATGCGGCGCTGCGAAATTTTTTCCGCGCCTTGCATTTGGGCGAACTCTGAATTTTTAGAGAGGCCCTAAACATTAAAATTCGAACACCTGTCCATTTTTCAGCATCCGGGGAACAAACCCGCTGACGCATTCGCTTATCTCTTGCATCGTCAGCTCGACCTCTCCCGGCTTCAGGTGTGTGATGAATATAGCGGGATCGCGCTTGAGCTTGACGATATCTTGCGCCAGCAAGCTGGGACAAAAGTGTTTCGATTTCAACGCCAGCTCCAGCTCCGCATTGGAAAATGCCGTCTCCACGATGAGATACTGCAAATTGTCGATGCGGTTGGCCGCCTCCCACAACGCATCGCATGTGGTCGTATCCCCGCTAAACACCAGACTTGCCGCACCGCTATCCAGCTGAAAACCGACGGCAGGCACGACATGATTGGCGGGAAGCGGCGTGATCTTGCGCCCCCCCAGGTTCACCGTCTTACCCAACTCGATGGCTTCATAACGCAGGTATGGCTGTTGCGCGTTAGGTATCTCGCTAAAATCCGGCCATATCAGCCAGTTGAACATATGTTGCTTGAGGATCGCTATCGTCTCCAGCGTGGCATGCACGACCAGCGGCTTATCGCGCATAAAACCGACGCTATCGACCATCAGCGGAATACTGACGATATGGTCGAGATGCGAGTGCGTCACAAAAACATGGTCGATCATGGCCATCTCCGCCAAGCTTAGATCGCCCACACCCGTCCCCGCATCGATCAGCACATCATGATCGAGCAGCATAGATGTGGTGCGCAAATTAGCGCCGATGCCGCCACTGCAACCCAGAATTCTTAATTTCATCGTTGAACCATCCATGGCCGGTTAAAGAGAAGTGTGAAAAGTGAAAGGTACAACGTGAAATGTGAAACGTAGCGACGTCTCTTCGTTTCACATTTCACAGCTTCATCTTCACATTTCACCGCTTCGCCCCCTACTTGGTTTTAAAAACAAAAACGCCATCCCAATCTGTACCGGGTGGGTTGCTGCGGAAGTACGCGACACGCTCTGCGTAAACCTGATACAACTTCGCCTGCGGCGACATCTTCTGCAAATTGAACAACTGCAACTCTGCCTGATCCCACTCTTGCTTGTGATATGAACGCAAGGCTTGCTGAAACAGTTTCATTTCTTCGAGCACGTCCTTGTCCACTTGACCAAGCAAGCCCAGCGGTTCAAAAATGGCGACGGGCTTGTCCTTGCCTTTTACTTTGACCAGATCCAGTTCGCGGTAAACAAACTCGGGGACGGCTTCTTTGGTATTTTCACCCACCACGATTCCGACGCCATACTCCTTGGTGATCCCTTCCAAACGCGAAGCCAGATTCACCGCGTCGCCCATGACGGTGTACGCCACACGCACTTCGGAGCCCATGTTGCCCACGCTCACGCGCCCTGTATTGATCCCGACGCCGACATGGATAGGAGGCCAGCCACGCTCTTTGAAATGCGGCTGCAGCGCCTCCAGCGCCTTCAGCATCTCCATTCCTGCCAGCATGGCGTGATGCGCGTGTTGCTCGTCCGGCAATGGCGCGCCCCAGAACGCCATGATGCAATCGCCCATATATTTGTCGATGGTTCCCCGATGTTTATAGATGACGCGGGAAAGCGGAGTCAAAAATTCATTCATCAACAGCGACAACTCTTTCGGATCGAGTCCTTCCGAAATTGTGGTGAATCCGCGCACATCGGAGAACAGGATCGTCATCTCGCGGCCTTCACCCTCCATCGAGACTTGCTCTGGGCGCTCACTCATTTCGCTAACGACTTCCTTGGGTACATATTGCCCGAACAGATTGGTGATCTGACGTTTGGTGCGCGACTCCACAAAATAACCGTATGACATATTGAGCGCGAATAGCGCGATTATCATCATCAAGCCGCTGGCCAGAGGCAATGCCATATTGCCGTATTGCCATGCAAGGCCGTTGATAACCACCGTCGCCAACAACACCACGAAAGCGATCAACGTGTCTTGCATCGGACTCAGCAACGGCAACAAAAGACTCAACGCCCCGCCGACGATCAGGAGCAGCAGCACTTCAATCCCCATGACATACGGCGGGCTCGACTTGATGGACTGATTGAGTATGCCGCTGATCATATTGGCATGGATCTCAACCCCCGGATAAACCTCATCCACCGGCGTGGAGCGCATATCCATTAGACCCGGTGCTGATGTTCCCACCAAAATGATCTTGTTTTTGAGATCATCCAACGGGACGCGTTCCTTCAGCACATCCGTCACTGAAACGTATTTGAACGTCGCACGCGCACCACGGTAAGGCACCAGTGCCGTCACCTCGCTGTCTACCGGAATAATTAGACTGGACTGCGGCATGGACAGCTCCAGCCATTCCAATCCGGCGTAATCCTTGTCGCCGCTAGCGGTGGCAAAACCGGGCAGCAATTTGGGGGAGCCCAATACGGTTCGCACCACCGCCAACGACAGCGACTCGTAATAAGCGCCACCGTACTCGACGATCATCGGCACGCGGCGCACGATGCCGTCAAAGTCGATTACGGGATTGAAGTGTCCCGCAGAAACCGCGTTTGCCTGAAACTCGGGCAGATTGGCGCCGTAGCCGTTCCACCGGGTGAAGTTGATCGGGCGTCCCTTGAAATTGCCCGCCGCAAATACAGGGGCGGGCAAAGCGCCCGAAGTGTCTTTCGTGGCATTGAAGTAATAGCCCAACACGATATTGCGCTGCTTCAATTTGCGGGCGAACAGACTATCGTATTCGAGTTGGGGTTTGAGTTGCGCCAGCACCGACTGGAACTGGGATACATCTTTAAGCTGATTCCGCCCCAACTCTTGCAAAACCTTCAAGCCTGAACTGCTGTCTTTTTCCGCGAATACCACGTCAAAACCGACCACCGCGACGCCATATTTGTCGAACAGCTTGTCCATCAGCAGGGCGAGCTTGTCGCGCCCCCATGGCCAACGCCCTTCCTCTTGCAGACTTTTCTCGTCGATATCCAGAATGACGATATTGTCGTCGCCCTTGTTGGGCAAGGTAAGGCGCAATCGCGTATCGTAAAGCTTGGCTTCCACGAAACTGACGAAGCCGAGTTGATAAAATTTGGCCGCATTGCCTATGAACAAGAATACCAACGCGAGGCCCAGCGCAATCAGGAGTGCGTGCTTTTTCATCCGGCTCTCACCCTATCCATGAATTATTCTTAGATGCTCAATTGCCCAATCAAGCTTTGAAATAAAACTCCATCTTTATACCGGCCAGCTCAACGATATCGTGGTCATTCAACTGATGCGGCTGCTCGCCTATGGACTCACCATTCACCAAAGGAAATTTCTCTCCCTCGACATGGGTAATAAAGAATCCATGCGGACGGCGTGCCAAGACAGCGACCTGCACTCCCGGCTTACCCAATGTGGTCAGGCTCTTCACCAGCTCAAGCTCTTTACCCGCATTCGGGCCATTCAGTATTTGAACGGCGGCGGCTTGCTGCGCCCGAGTTGCGGACTGCGGTGCAGCGACAGGGGCTTGTGCCGGCACCGGCGCAACGTGTTCAGCCGAAGGCTTAACCGTGGCGGTAGAACTGAACTTGCCCGTCACATCACCTGCGGCCTGTCCAGTCGCAGTTGCCGGAGCGGGAGAGGTTTTTACCGGTCTGCTCAACACCATGGTTTTTTCAAAATCCGCCGAAGCTGCCTGCGCTGGCTGATCATTCAAATATTTGATCTTATATTTCCCGATCTCGATCAGATCGTTATTTTGCAGAAAATGCTTCTTTGTCACCACGCCATTCACCATCAAGCCGTTGGTGCTAGCCAAGTCTTCCAGGAACGAATCGTTGAGGATCGTAATGATCGCGGCGTGCTCGCTGCTGATCGCCAAATTATCGATCACCATGTCGTTATGCGGCTTGCGACCGATCAGCGTGCGCTCTTTGTTCAGCACATACTCTTTCAGTACCTCGCCATCCATGCTGAGTATCAATTTAGCTGGCATATCTTCAATCCCCGTAGTTAATTCTTAAACCAAGACAACAATTGCGCCATCCAGCCATGCGGCACGGAAAAACTCCCGTTTACTTTCACCAGCATCACCGACACATTATCGCGTCCGCCGTTATCGTTCGCCAGCTGTATCAACTCGTTCGCGGCCAATGGCAGATTGGCCTTCAACATTTTCAGGGTCGCGCCGATCTCTTCGTCCACGACCATGTCATTCAGCCCGTCGGAACATAACAGATAAACATCCCCGACCCGCACCTCGTGGACATGCACCTCGGCCTCCACTTCTGCATCGATACCGACGGCACGCGTCACCAGATTCTTATTCTTGGAGGTGCGCGCATCCTCTTTGCTGATAATGCCACCATCGATCTGCTCCTGCAGCAGCGAATGATCCCGCGTAATGGTCTCGAACGTTTCGCCGCGCAAACGATACATGCGCGAATCGCCGACATGCGCTACTGCCACGCGGTTATCGTAAAATAGAGCGGCAACGATCGTGGTGCCCATGCCCGAATATTGCGGCTGGCTTTCTGCCGCATGAAAAATAGAAGAGTTGGCTTTCTGCACGTTGTCGCGCAGCAATACGACGCCCGCATCCTCACCGCTGAAGGCATCTTTTTCTTCCGGCGCCACGCTTTGCAGACGATGCTTGATCTCGGTCGAAACAACTGAAACTGCGATGCCGCTGGCAACCTCACCCGCATTATAGCCGCCCATCCCGTCGGCCAAAACCACCAAGCCGGACGGCGCATCAAATGCCACACTATCTTCATTGTGCGACCTGATCATCCCGGGATGACTCTGGCTTACGATCTCAAGCGCGTCTTGTATATTCACGTCCCAACCTCTGAGTTTTTGTTATTTCAAAGTCGCCGCACACTGACGAATCGCTTCGGCCATTTCCTGCCCTGTTTGATAACGGCCTTCCACTTTTTTCGCCAACGCCTTGTTGATGACCGCCACAACGCAGGGCGGCACATCCGGGCTGATACTCAGAATGTCCGCATGGGGCTCGTTCGCGATACGGAACATGAGTTGCGCCATCGAGTCCCCTTCAAAAGGTAGCTTACCACACACCATCTGATACAAACTCGCCCCCAACGAGAACAGATCGGACTGCCCCTCGATCTTGGTTCCGGCCAGCTGTTCCGGCGACATGTACGATGGCGTGCCCAACACCATACCTGTCTTGGTCTTGGACGAATCGGTGATGCGCGCGATACCGAAATCCGTCACCTTCGCCGTATCGGTTTCCATGTCGTACATGATATTTGCCGGCTTGATGTCGCGATGCACCACATGCAATCCATGCGCATAACCCAGCGCATCCGCCACGCGGGCGATGATGCTCAACACCTTGGGCAGCGGCAACAAATTATCGCGCTTGGTGTACGGCACCAGATCTTTGCCTTTTAGGAATTCCATCGCGATATAGGCGAGGTCGTGCTCTTCGCCTGCATCGTACATCGTGACGATGTTCGGATGGTTCAAGCGCCCCGCCGTTTCGGCTTCGCGGAAGAAACGTGCCTTGACGTCTTCCAATTCGTCCGCTTCAAACTCTTGCGACAGGTTCATGGTTTTAATCGCGACCACGCGGCTGATCTTCGGATCTCTACCCAGATAAACCACCCCCATCGCGCCTTTACCCAGCTCCTTTTCGATCTCGTAACGCCCCAGCATGGGCTTCGACACCCCGGCCTTGTCCAACACCATCGTGCTGGCATTGCTCTTGCCGGACGCACCGCCCAACATGACCGTTTCCGACATCGCCTTGGCTTGATTCAAGCGCTGCTCCAAATCTCGGAATTTGGGGTTGTAGTCGGACATGTATTTGAACACCGACTCCGCCTTGTTGAACTGGCGCTTGCGCTCAAAATCCAGCCCCAAGTTGTACAGCACATCCATCAAACTATCGTCGATAGGGACTTTACGAAATTTGTCGAACGCCATGTCCAGCTGGTTTTGTCCTTGAAAGGCCAGGCCCAGCATACGATTGCTCTCTGCCGAATCCGCATCGGATTTGATCTTGCCTTTTTCTGTCACCAGGAAGCGTTTGGTGGTCAACAATAAATGCCCCACCAACAACAAAGAGGCCGGCAACATCAATTCCAGCCAAAGCGCCTGCGTGGCCATCAGAACAAAGTGGCTTGCCAACAAGGCAACGAACAGAGCGCCCGTGATAACGGCACCGATGCTTGCGCTCAAGCGCGGCAGCAACGCGATCAGGTACAACGCGATCAGCAGGAAAACCGCACTTTCCGCCCCAAACGCCCAGCTCGGAACCACGAAAAAATCCTGCTTAAGAATGCTGGAGACGGAATGTGCCAACGTCAGCACGGGAGACATCCCGGCAGAAATCGGCGTCACTTGCAATGCCCCCACCCCGGCCGCCGTCGCGCCGATCAGTACGATCTTGTCGCGGTATTTATCAGCCGGAATTTTCCCGGTGAGTACGTCGTAAAACGAATCGACCTGAAAAGCCGGCTTACCATCGCGATCATTGTAAAAATAGGGGTACATGCGCGACATCGCATCGGTGGCGATATTCAAGTTCCCAAGCTTGACGCTTTCCCCCAAGCTCACATGAATATCCTTGGGGTCTAGATTCAAACTTTTCGCTGCCAGCATGAGCGACAGCGAGGGATAGAACTGATCGAAATAATTCAACACCAAAGGCTCGGTGCGAATACCGCCATCCACGTCCGGCGTCACGTTGAGATGCCCGACGCCCAAGGCGAGCGAACCCAAGATCGGGATCGGCGCTTGCACCCCCTTGGCCAGAATGGGTGGCGCGCCTGCCGTGACGTTAATCAAGCTATTTTTCAGCACGTAATCCGGCAGCGGACGATCCGGCTTGCCTTGCGGCTCTCCCAGCTCAAACAACATCCCCAGCAGCACCGAGTTGGCCTTCGCTATGCTCTCGGCCAGCTTCATGTCGTTGTCCAGATGAGACAATGCTTCCTGCAAAATTGCGTTCAGCTGCTCCCACTCTGCCGGGTTGCTTTGTTTCAGCGATGAGTTCGCCAGCAAGGCGCCGATCTTATTCACGTAATCCAAACCGGCATCGACCTGCGGCTCGGAAAACAAGGCCGTTTGACCGATGACTTTGGCATGTCCGCCAGCCAATATATCCAACATCTTGCCCTGTATCTCGCGCGGCCAAGGCCAGCGACCCAAATTAGCGATACTTTCATCATCGATGGCGATAACGGCGATTTTTTCACTGGGCACACGGGAAGAAGCTCTTACCCCCATGTCGTAAGCTTTGCGTTCCAAGCTTTGCATCAAATCGGTGTTGGCACTGAATAAAAACACCAGCGCGACCAGCAACCCAACAAACCAATCTGCTTTCAAGAATGTCACTTTTTTGATGTTAGCCATACCCCACCTTTTGCCATAAGCTTCAATTCACCTACAGATACTAAAACACTTTTCAATGCCAGACCATACCTATCTGATTTATTGGGAGATATAAATAAATTATTTCACAAGTAGAACGGGCATCTGCGCCAAGTGAACAACCTTACTGGCCACTGAGCCCAACAAAAAATTCGATAACGTCGTCTGCCCGTGCGCGCTCATAACGATCTGCTCAACTTGATGCTCTTGCGCATAATGCACCACGGCTTCGGCGGGAGAGCCGATGCTGATGTGATAGGTGTAAGCCAGCCCTGCGGCATCCAACTTGGCGCGCGCTTGCGCCAGCGCAACGGCGCCCTGCTCGCGATAATAATCGTTGATCGTCTCCTGATTGATGAACAGCTTGACGTTGCCGGAATCGAGCTTCCACTGCACGTTGAGCAGGCATATTTGCGGCACTACTTTAAGGTTGCCCGCATTAGCGATCACGTAGTCCACCGCACGATCCGCATTGGCGGAACCATCTACCGGAATCAATATTTTCATTTCGTTATCCTTTACTTTAATTTCGCGCAGCGATTCGTTTGCTTCCTCGCCCGCTTGCGGGATAACCAGCGACTTGTCCGCTTGCGGACTTAGTCGAATGGCTAGTAGTTTTACCAGAGGATTGAGGAGAGGGAAACGGGCATGGCACATCCATCATCAAATTCCATGCCCGTTAGTTTGATTTATCGCTACGAGTAGCGGACACTTGCTCATCCACCAGATCAACAACCTCGGCAGACACCATCTTCCGTGCAGCCAACCACTTGCCCACTCCCAGCACCAACATCGCGCATGCTGCGGGAACCATCCAGTGCAGAGCGTGCTGCGCTTCCAGCAGGGGCTTGAATAATGCCTCGCTGACCAACATTTCGCCCGCCACGTAACCCAGCAAAGCACCGCCTCCAAAGACGATGAACGGATAACGGTCGATCAATTTCAACACCAGCTGACTGCTCCACGCAATCATCGGGATGCTCACCAGCAGACCGAACACCAGCAGCCAAACATTGCCGTGCGCAGCAGCCGCCACACCGAGCACGTTATCCAGGCTCATCACGAAGTCGGCGATGATGATGGTCTTCACCGCCGCCCACAGGTGCGTGTTAGCCGCGATATTCCCTTCGCCGTGTTCATCTTCCGGCAACAACAACTTGATGCCGATCCAGATCAGCAACAAGGCCCCGACCAGCTTCAAATACGGCAACGACAACAGACTCACCGCGAAAAAAGTCAGCACGATGCGCAACACGATTGCGCCACCCACGCCGTACAGGATGCCCTTCTTGCGCTGCGCTTCCGGCAAATTGCGGCACGCCAGCGCGATCACCACCGCATTGTCGCCTGAGAGAAGCAGGTCAATCACGATGATCTTGAATACATCCACCCAGAACTGGGCGGAACTTAACATTTCCAGCATTTTTTACCCTTTATAAATTTTGGGAAGGGTAAAGGGATCGCACCTGCGGTGCTCAAGGGAGAAGGGTAAAAACCCGCGCCACCTTCACCCTTCACCCTTCACCCTTCACCCTTCACCCTTCACCCTTCACCCTTCA
>CAZHIC010000031.1:0-25643 GCA_964532405.1 uncultured Gallionellaceae bacterium
TCCGGCAACAAAACCCAAGCATCAATCACGAAAGGATGTGCCGCACGCACCGATGTAATCGAGGTGCGCAATGCGTTGCAAAACACCGCATCACAAAAAATGGGTTGCCGCCGGTAAGCGACCACCGTAAAGAAATAAGTCGAACCCGCAGTCGTTGCGCGACGGTAACGTGACATCGTTAATGAATCCGTTAATTAGATTTTCGTAGGGTGGGCAGACAGGTTCATCGTCTGCCCACGCGGTTAGCGTTCCATACACGGTTGCCGTTTCCGCGTGGGCACAAAGGCGTGCCCACCCTACCGGGCTTCGTTTCGCTTCGCTACACTACGTTACGGGAGCGTTCTCCCTACCCGGAAACCAATGCTGCTGCCCCGGAGGCCGGGGGTGCCGCTGCCGCGGTAGGCGGAGCGCGTACCGCTCGGGTCGCCGCCCCAAGAGCCGCCGCGCAGCACACGCCTTGCGCCATCGCCCTGCCATTCGCTGCCATCATTCGGCGCGCCGTTGTAGTTAGCATGATAGCTGTCTGCTGTCCATTCCCAGACGTTGCCGCTCATGTCATATAGCCCAAACGCATTCGCTTGTTTCTGCGCGCCGGGATGCGTGGTATTGCCGCTGTTGCTGGTGTACCACGCGACGCTGTCGATGTTGTCCCCACCGCAATATTCGCTTTGCCCTCCGGCGCGGCAGGCGTATTCCCATTCGGCTTCACTCGGCAGGCGATATTGCTTTCCAGTTTTGGCGTTGAGTTTCTGGATGAATTCTTGGGCATCGTTCCAGTTCACTCGCTCTACCGGGCAGGTGTCGCCGCAGTTAGCAAAGTTGCTCGGGTTGCTGCCCATGATGGCTTTCCATTGGCCTTGGGTGACTTCGGTTTTACCCATTGCGAAGGCTTGTCTGATCGTGACGGTGTGCGCGGGGCTTTCATCGCCGCCTTGGTTGAAGCCCATGGTGAAGCTGCCGCCGGGGATGACGACCATGTCGGGACAATCCGCACAGTCCTTGAATACTTTGCCCGGCTTGGGTGCTTGCGCTGCCGCCTGCGCAGCTTCTTTTTTGAGCTTGGCGATGCGCGCTTGCGCGAGGGTGATGTAGCGGCCTTGCGGGTAGGTTTGCAGATAGCCCTGATAGCTTTCTTCTGTGGCTGTACAGCCGGCACTTTCCCATGCGCTTTGATCCTGCTGCGCAAGCTCGGATGTGGCTTGCTCTTGCAGTTTTTTGCTGCGGCTTTTTGCCAGCGCGACATATTTTCCTTTGGGGTATTGCGCGAGGTAGGCGGCGTAGTCGTCAGCCGTGTTGCCCTTCTGCACTTCGCCCCACAGGGCGCTTTCGGGGTCGTTCGGGTTGATTTTCATTTGCGGCTCTTCGGCTGCGGGGACTACGGCTACAGGCACTGGCGCGCCGCTCAGTTCTTTGAGTTTGTCGATCACTTGGAAGGCATCGCAGCCTTTGCACGGCAAGGAGTTGGAAAATACCGCTTTGTTGTCGGCGATGCTGCGGATGTTCAGGGAGAGGAGATAACCTCCTTCTATTTGGGTGACGCTGGCCGAGGCGATGTATTCGGAGTTGAAGGCCATGGCGATGTCTTCAAAACATTTTGTTTCATCGCAATCTTTTTTGGAGACCCGGCTTTTGGCTATTTCTTTGGCTTTGATCGCGACTTCGTCGCCCGAATACACGCGGTACTGTTGTTGAAGCCCTTGTGCTAGTGCCGTTTCCATCGGGCCTGCCATGTTCTGGTTTTCTTTCCCCACGCGTAGCGGCATGAGGACGAGGCGTTCTTTTTCCACTTGCTGCGGTTTGGCCGGTTTGGCCTTGTGGGGTTTGGCTTGCGCTTGCGGAAAGACGGCTATCAGGCACAGGGCGGCAATGAGGGAGCAGAGTCGTTTGTTCTTTCGGTTACTTTCTTGAAAAGCACGCTTTAATTTTGCAAGCGCGAACCTTAACCGTTATTGCGCTCTCTTGGCAATGCCGTATTTTTTGTAGGGTGGGCAGACGGTTTCATCGTCTGCCCACCCGCTTAGCGCTCCATACACGGTTGCCGTTACCGCGTGGGCACAAAGGCGTGCCCCCCTACCGGGCTCCGAAAACAATTCACCGAACAAGCCTGACAACACGCTCAAAAGCGACCTCGGAAACGCTGCGCATTAAATTAAAGGGGCAAGCCCGAACTATTTCCGCCACACGGAACGTCCGGCGCAGCGCAAAAAACCACCACGATACCCGCCTCACCCGCAACGGGCTGATACTCCGCCGCAATTGCCACCCCGACCACGCACGCAAGCTCATCGCCGCAATACAGCAGCGGCAGGCGTTCGCGCTGCCAGGGGGGGACGTGATGTTCTTGCAGCAGGTTCTTCAGGCTGCGCGTCGCGGCGTTAGGGTGCGGGCGCAGAGCTTCGCCGCCTCCGCGCAAACGCAACGTCACCGGAGCGCGCTGCAACTTTGCATGACTGATACCCTGCCCTATTGCCAAGCTAAAGATCAGGCGTGTTTTCAAAGCGGGCCATTCCAGCTCTGCTTCCCCGTTCCATCGCAACACCAGATTTTGATCGAACTCTCCCAAAGCGCGCAGAGCATAGACCCTATCCTGATAGCGACGCACTTGCCAATCGCCGAACCCGACACACACCGCCGCATCCTGCCGCGCGCCGCACAGCTGGCGCAGCATGTCGTCCAGCTGCGCGCCCTGCGGCATGGGTGCGCCGCGCGTATGCAGAAAATAGCGCAGCAGGTTCTTGCCCCGCGAATGGGAGAGTGAACGCAGGAGTGATATTGAAAGTTGCCCACCCTCTCCCCTAGCCCCTCTGATAAAACTACTAGCCATTCGACTAGGCTGTCCAACTACGCCAGCCAAGTCGCTGGTTATCCCGCTAGCGGGAGAGGGGAATAAATCGGGTGCATCTTGCTGCGCCAACTCGTCGAGCAATTCGCCTGCCTCGGCAAAGTGCTGCGCGCCGCGCGCCAGCGTGGTGCGGTAGGCGGGGAATTTTTGTTCCAGCAGCGGCAACAGACGATGACGCAAAAAATTGCGCGGATAACTGTCATCCGCATTGCTCTCGTCCTCCACCCATTGCAATGAGTGTTGCTGCGCGTATTCAAGCAGCGCGCTGCGCGGGAGGTCGAGCAGCGGACGCAGCGTGGCAACAGACCTGAGCAATCCATTAGCCTCAACATCCCCTCCCCCATGCAGGGGGAGGGTTAGGGAGGGGGTAGAAACGCTGCAATCTTGCCGATCCAACCCCCATCCTAGCCTTCCCCCTGACAGGGGGAAGGAACAGCTCCGTACTAATGGATTGCTGGCTTTAAGAAAAGGCATTGCTGCTGCGCCCCTGACCCCCGCGCCGCGCAGCAATTGCAGGAGCAGCGTTTCGGCCTGGTCGTCGGCGTGCTGCGCCAGCGCAACAAAGTCACAGTCTTGCTTGGCGAATGCCGCATGACGCAGCTTGCGCGCTGCGGCCTCAATGCCATGCGCGTCACGCAACGGAGCGATGTCCACATGTTCGATATGTAGCGGAATGCCGTAGTGCGTGCAAAGTTTCGCACAGAAATTCGCCCAGGCATCGGCGTTCGGGCTGATGCCGTGGTGCACGTGCAACGCAGAAATACGCCAGTCAAAGCGCGGCGCAAGGGTGTGCAGCAAATGCAGCAGCACGACGGAATCCATGCCGCCGCTTAGACCCAACAAAATTGAGCGGCTAGGGGGAACAACCGGACGGAGCGCGTCGGCGACGCGCTCCACAAGACTAAATTTCGACTTCCTTGAATTTGCCATAACTCATCAGACGATTGAAACGCGCCCGCAACATCTCATCCTGCGATAACGCCGCCACCTGCTTGAGGGATTCCTGCAAGGATTTTCTGATCGTCTGCATCATCGCCGGGTAATCGCGATGCGCTCCGCCCAAGGGTTCGCTGATGATCTTGTCCACCAAACCCAACGCTTTCAAACGCGTGGACGTGATGCCCAGCGTCTCCGCCGCATCCGGCGCTTTATCGGCGCTCTTCCACAGGATGGAAGCACAGCCTTCCGGCGAAATGACCGAGTAGGTCGCGTATTGCAGCATCAGCATGGTGTCGCCCACCGCAATGGCCAAGGCCCCGCCGGAGCCGCCTTCGCCGATGATGGTGCAGATGATGGGCACGCGCAGTTCCGCCATCACATACAGGTTTTTGCCGATGGCTTCCGACTGACCGCGCTCTTCCGCGCCCACGCCGGGATACGCACCGGGAGTGTCGATAAACGTCATGATGGGAATACCGAATTTCTCGGCCAAGCGCATCAAACGCATCGCTTTGCGATAGCCCTCGGGACGAGGCATACCGAAATTGCGGTATTGGCGCTCTTTGGTATCGCGCCCTTTCTGATGACCGATGACCATCACGCTCTGCCCGTTGAAACGCGCCAATCCGCCAACGATGGCCGCGTCGTCGGCATAATTGCGGTCGCCGTGCAATTCTTCAAAATCGGTGAACAGATGCTCGATGTAATCCAGCGTGTAAGGCCGCTGCGGATGGCGGGACACTTGCGATATTTGCCACGGAGTGAGCTTGGCATAGATGTCTTTGGTCAGCGCCTGGCTCTTTTTTTGTAGCCGGCTGATCTCGTCGGAAATATCCAGCGCGGAATCATCCTGCACGAAACGCAATTGCTCGATCTTGTTTTCCAATTCGGAAACAGACTGCTCAAAATCTAGGAAGGTGACTTTCATGGGTAATATTCTATTGCCTATGTGTTAATTATTCGGGTGCAATGATACAACAAGCACCACTACATACTTAAGGAGAAAAAGCGTTTAATCGTGGAAAGGATTTCGTTGTGCTGTTGCGACATATCTTTTCGCGCCGATTGCGCGTCCATATCTTGCATAGCACTATCCAGTTCAGCCCGCCGCGCCACCAGGATATGCGATATCTCGTCGGCAATAGAAGGGCGCGCGTGCAGAATCTCCTCGAACACGTCTTTATCCAAGCGATAACACTCCACATCCGTCTTGGCGATCACCGAGGCCGAGCGCGGCGCCCCCGTCATCAACCCCATCTCACCGAAGAAGTTGCCTTTACCCAGCGTGCTGAGTGTACGCCGGCCGCCATTGGGCATTTCCAGATACACCTCGGCCTCGCCGTTGATGATGATATACAACCAATGAGAACGCTCATCCCCTTGCCTTGCGATGATATTGCCCTTGGCAAAAGGCGAGAAGCGCAAGTGCTCCGCCAGCGCGTTCAGTTCCGTATCGTTCATTTGCGAGAATAACTCCACGCGCCGCAACGTTTTGATGCGCAACAACACCTCGCGCTGATGTACCGCCTCGTCATGCTTTTCGTTTTCCTTGGTGTTCAGGACGCTGCGTTCTTCCACCGCCAGCCTGATGCCGACACGTTGCAGCGCCGTCATGATATGCCAGCGTAGCGCGGCATCCGTCGGGTCGTCGAGTGCCATATCCGTCAGCCAATAGCGCACCGCGTAGCGCGCGTAACCTTTGCTGTCCATTTCCATCAACAAACAATTGGGCGCCGGATTTTTCGCGACATTGGCGACATCCGTCTGCTGAATAGCTTCTTCGACCACGCTGATCACACGGCTTGGGGGAGTGAGCAGCCCGACGTTAAACCAGACCCAACGACGCCACTGCACGGGCTGATCGGTACGGCGTCCCAACACCAGAAATTTATTTTTCATCAGCTGGCTATTCGGGATGACGACCGTTTCCCAGTTGCGCGTTTCTACCAGAGTCGAGCGCCAGCGGATGTCTACCACCTTGCCCACCACATCATCGACTTTGATCCAATCGCCGATACTGACGGAGTTATCCAATTGCAGCGCCAAACCGCCCAAGATATTGCCCAAGGTATCCTGCATGGCGAACGCCACCACAGCGGTGATCATCGCCGAAGTCGCCAGGATGCTGCCCAGCTCCAACCCCGCATAACGCAGGCGCACCATGAACCAGGCGACGTAGGCGATGATGACGAGGAGGTCTTCGGTGATACGCGGCGGATTGAGCTTGAACGCAGGCAACACGATGCGGAACACCAGCTGCCCCCACAGACGGATCACCGCGATACCGGAGCCGATGACGAAGGCTTCATGCAATACGGCCGCCGCGCGGGTGAATTCCAGAGCAAAAGTAACACCGCTGAGAAGCAGTCCCGCTTGGCAGGCGATAAAGAAACCGAGGGTATTGATGAGGCTGGCGCGCTCTTCGCGACGAAAGTGGAACAGCAACACCGCGATGCAAAGCATCATGAGCAGCACGGGGAGCGACTCCTCGCCCCAGAAATAGCCGAGCATGCTATTGAAAAAATTCATATCGTTTGACTGTTCCGTAAAGACTGGCGCATTTTACACTAAGGCATAATTTGCCAAAGGCTGAGCTCGAAGCCACACTTTCCACAGCATGGTGCGGGTCAACTCATAGCGGCAGGAATTTCCTTCCTGCAGAACATCCAGCGTGATCCGATCGATCTCTCCTGCGGTCAGCGAGCCCAGCAATGGCGTCAAACAATCCTGCTCAAAACTCAGCAGGAATTCGCGCCACACATGAAAATCCCCCCGCCTTAATGCAGTGCTCAAGCCATCACTGACATAAAGCGCGTTTTCAAATTCCGCTTTCGCCTCCAGAGTCCGCGCATGAGCGATGTTCGCCGCCTGCGCAAAAGATATGGCCAACTCGCTGTCGCCATACACCCGATCAAAAGGCCGGGACAATGCAACCGCACGCCCGCCGCCCCACAGCCATACACTGTTGGGCGGCAATGCTCCGCGTTCTGCGCACGCCTGATTGATGGGATGCCCATACAGCACCATCTGAACCTCATTCATCACGCCGTGCCACTTCAACGCCGTCTTTCCCTGCGGCAAATAAAAGCGCGAATTCCTGCCTTCGGCCTGATAGACCGAATGAGTTAGCAACTCAGGGTCGCCGTCCAGACGCACATACCAGCGCTGCGGATGCGGTGCAAAGAAGCGCATCCCGCTCCCGGCAAAATGTTGATTCAAGTTTGCGCATAATTGCTGCGCATCATCCAGACTCACCGAGATATTCGTCTGCAAAATCATCTGCGCTCGGTCCAACCGCAGATGCACCGGGTCTGCGCGCATCCAATAAGCGTCCTCCGGCTTTAACCCATCCGCCTGCAACGTGACCGGCGCGATGGCCGAGTCCGGCAGCATAAATGCCTCACATAACCATGTTTCCAGAGAATGCGTCGGCAACGACCCAACATTGCTGCGCGCCAAGAATTTCTCCAGCACGGGCAAACTCAGCCCTGCACAAACACTCTTCGCCAGAGACTGCGGCAGGAATAGATCGGGAGTAACAACATGCACATGTTTCATCGTAATATCCAAAAGTTAGTCTGCGGCCAAAATACGCAGTGGCGGCAATTTCGTGATGCGTCGTGTCGCCAACCAGCCCGCCAGCGTCACCACCGCAATGCCGCCCAACACGCCAATAAGCCAGATGGAGAAATTAACCTGATACGGAATCTCCAACACAAAGCGCGCCAGCACCCAGCCCAATAGCGCCGCCCCCGCCGCCGCGAACAGCCCGCTCAAGCCGCCCAACACGGCGAACTCGGACAGATGCAAACGCCGCAGATAGCGGCTGTCCGCCCCCAGCGTGCGCAAGATCGCCGCCTCGTGGCTGCGCTCATCCTGCGTGGAAAGCAGCGCGGCATACAGCACCGCAAGGCCGCTCAACAAGGTAAACAAGAACACCGCGCTGACCGTCTGCGCGATCTGATCCATGATATTGCGTACTTGATCGATTACCGCCCCCGTGTCGATCAGCAACAAGTTAGGAAATTCACGCGACAACTCATCTCCCGCGCGCACCTTGTCCGGCGGCAAATAAAAGCTGCTGAGATAGCTGACCGAAAAATCTTTGAGCAACTCCGGCGTAGCGATCACAAAGAAATTCACCTTCATCGAATCCCACTGCACCTTGCGCAAACTGGTGACACGCGCCGTGAAACTACTCCCCGCCACATCATAAGTAAGCATGTCGCCAAGATGGATGTCCAAAGTTTTGGCGATGCCCTCTTCCACCGACAACTGCCCGCCAGCCGCCTGACTCCACCACTTTCCGTTCACCAACTCGTTCCACGCCGGCATCAACTCCATATAAGAAAGATTGAACTCGCGCTCCACCAAGGCTTTTGCACGCGGATCGGGATAGCTGTCGCCGTTGATAACGCGCTCATTGATGGACAGCAATCTGCCGCGCACCATCGGCTGCAACTCAGGGGACGGCAACGACTGGCGCGCAAAAAAATCACGCAACGGCTGAATTTGATCGGGCTGAATGTTCACCACAAAACGGTTCGGCGTATCCGGCGGCAGCTTGCCTTGCCAGCTTTGCAGCAGATCGGCGCGCACCAGCGTCAACACCAGCAACGCCATGCCGCCCAGACTGAGCGCCACCACCTGCACTGCCGCGCTGCGCCCGTGGCGCGCGAGATTGTTAAATGCATGTCGCCACTGCGATTGAAAATAGAACGAGTAGCGCGCCAAACCATGCAGTAACACCCACGCCAGCCAGCCGAACACTAGCAACCCCGCCAACAACCCAGCTAACACTGCCAAGCCCAATTTGAGTGAACCCGCATGCCACAAAAACAGCAGAGCCAAAACGCCCACGGCAAGCCCGTAGATCAACCATCCGCTTGCTTCCGGCAACCCCAACTCGCGGCGCAGCACGCGCAGCGGCGACACCTTGCGCAATTGCAGCAAGGGCAGAAAAGCAAAACCCAGCAACAGCGCAAAACCGCTGGCTGCCGCCTTGAGCAGCGGCAACACACCCGGCTGCGGCAGACCCGCCTCGCGCATGGATGCGATGCTCTCAACTAACGCCGCCTGCGTGACATAACCCAGCAATCCGCCGACAAACACCGCCACCACACCAAGCAAAATGAATTGATACAGGAACAGCCACAGCACCTGAGCCTGCTGCGCGCCGAAGCAACGCATCACCGCAACACTATCCAGATGGCGCAAAACAAAACGCCGCGCCGCCAGCGCCATTGCCGCCCCCGCAAGTATCGCGGCAGTGAGTGCGGCGAGGCCGAGGAAATGTTCCGCACGTTCCAGTGCCGTGCGTATCTCGGGACGCGCATCGCGCACATCCTCCATTTTTTCGTTACCGGAAATATTTTTTTGCAGCGCAGTGCGCAGGGCTTTCACCTGCACCGCATCGCCCGCGATCATCAAACGATACGAGATACGACTGCCTTCTTGCAGTAGCCCGGTGGAAGCCAAGTCCGCATCGTTCATCAACACACGCGGCGCAAAACTGGCGAAACCGACGGACTGGTCGATGTCCTTCACAATGCGCGCCGCCACCGTAAAGCGCCGCGCTCCAATGCCCACCTCATCGCCCACGTTTATATTGAGGCGACGTAACAACCGCTCATCCACCCACACCGTGCCGCGCACCACCCTATTCCCTCCCCCATGCAGGGGGAGGGCTAGGGAGGGGGTAGAAATTTTCTCACTTGCACCAACCCCATTTTCCCCGTCAACCTCAATTTTCCCCCGCAACGGATACCCTGCCTCCACCGCCTGTATCTCACTCAACAACACCTGCTCGCCATGCGCCACCATGCTGGGAAAAGTACGGCTCTGCACCACGCGCAAACCGCGCGCCTGCGCCATCTCTCGGTAGGAGGAAGAAAACGAACGAGTAGAAGTGATGCGCAGATCAGCCCCAATTAAACTCTGCGCTTGCTGCTGCAACGCCTGCCGCACGCGGTCGGCGAACAAGCCGACGGTGGCAAGACTACCCACCGCCAACACCAACGCCAGCAACAACACGCGCCACTCTCCGACCCGCCAGTCGCGGCGCAGCAGATTGAGGGATAAGCGGAGGAGGTTTATTTGCAAGTTGGCAGAAAAATGAGGCCCAGCATCAGGACAATGCTTCCCAATCGCCCGTGGGAGCACTGCTGAGTATGTCGCCCTTTTCTTCCCCGACACCTGCAAGAGATAGTGGCGGAGAGCGACGCCCCGATGTGGGGATCGCTTCCCACATCACAATCACGCGGGCACGTTCTGCATTAGCAGGTAACGCATCGTCATGAACGACAAGACGATGATTAGCAATGGGTACAGTCATCTCAAGAGCCAGCATAGTCGAATCTCCTTTTATCTGTTGCGCGCAACGTCTTCATGGCTGCATCCCAAGAAACAAAACCGGCCTGATTCTCAGCGAGGGCATGCTCAGCCTCTTGCAATGCTTGCGGATGCCATTCCGGCGATGAAAGCGTTACCGAATCCCGCGCCAAGTCATCCCGAAGCACTTCCATCATGCGCAGCTTCTCCGTGCGGGTCAGATTTTCGATGCTTAACATGTTGCTCCCCCCGATTTGAACTGGTGTTGATTCTAACAAAAGATACGTCCAGAATCTTATGAGTTGGGCCGAACCCGAACACAGTTAATTTACTCAGATTCAAAACCCTTCGTTCAGACTCATTTCTGAATTGGAAAACACTCTCTCCCTGCAACAAGAATCGAGAAATAATATCCGCCTCTGCTAAACTCGCACGACTCTTAAAGCCCCCTATCGCACGTATGACCCAACTCGTTCACCGCACCTTTTCCGCCGACACCCAACAGCAACTTGTCGCTTCCGGCTTTACGCCTTTGCTGGCGCGAATTTTCGCGGCACGCAGTATCGACAGTCCTGTACAACTCGATACCGGCCTCAATCGGCTATTGCCGTTCACGCAATTAAAAAATGCTCAGGAGATGGCACGTTTGCTGGCCGATGCGATCTCAGCCAAGAAAAAAATCCTGATCGTGGCCGACTACGATGCGGATGGTGCGACGGCATGTACTGTCGCAATGCGCGGGTTGAGCTTGCTCGGTGCGCGAGTGGACTTCATCGTTCCCAACCGTTTTGAGTACGGCTACGGACTGACGCCGGAGATCGTGCATCTCGCAGCGGAGAGTAAGCCGGACATTCTGCTTACCGTAGACAACGGCATCGCCAGCGTGGAGGGTGTGGCGGAAGCCAATCGTCTGGGGATGCAAGTGTTGGTGACAGACCATCACTTGCCCGGCGATGCCTTGCCGGATGCGTTGTGTATCGTGAATCCCAATCAGCCCGGCTGTCCATTTCCCAGCAAACATCTGGCGGGCGTCGGCGTCATGTTTTATGTGTTGCTGGCGTTGCGTGCGGAGATGCGCGAGCGCGGCACCTTCGCCGATAAAACCGAACCCAATCTCGGCAGTCTGCTCGACATCGTGGCACTCGGCACGGTGGCCGATGTGGTGAGATTGGACGAGAATAACCGCATTCTGGTGCAGCAAGGTTTGCAGCGCATGCGCGCCGGACGGGCGTGTTGCGGCATCGCCGCGCTGTTCCAAATCGCCAAAAAACAATTGGCGAAAGCCTCTTCTTTCGAGCTCGGTTTTATTGTCGGGCCGCGCCTCAATGCGGCGGGGCGCTTGGAAGATATGAGTCTGGGCATCCGTTGCCTGCTGACCGACGACGCAACCGAGGCCGCCGGGATCGCAGCCAGGCTGGATGCCTTGAATCAAGAGCGCCGCAGCATCGAAGCCGACATGCAGGAGGTCGCGCTCGCCGCTCTCGGGCACATCAATCCTGCCGACGGCTACAGCCTCGCGCTGTTCGACGAGAGCTGGCATCAGGGGGTGATCGGCATCCTCGCTTCGCGCCTGAAAGATCGCTTCCATCGTCCGGTGATCGCCTTCGCACGGGGTAAAGACGGCGAACTAAAAGGCTCCGGGCGCAGCATCAACGGCTTGCATTTGCGCGATGCGCTCGACCTCGTCGCCAAACGCTATCCGCACTTGCTGCAAAAATTCGGCGGACACGCGATGGCGGCAGGTGTGACCCTGCGCGAAGAACACTTCGACGAATTTCAGCGCGCGTTTGAAAGCGTGGCGCAATTCCTGCTCACGCAGGCAGATTTGGTGAAAATAATCGAGACCGATGGCGAATTGGCGCGCGGCGATTTTTCTTTAGCCATCGCACGCACCCTGGAACAGCAGGTATGGGGACAGGGGTTTCCCGAACCGCTGTTTCAAGGCGATTTCCGCGTGCAAACGCAGCGCGTGGTCGGCGAGAAACATCTCAAGTTGAAGCTGTCGTCGCCTGCCGGCAGTTTCGATGCTATCCGTTTCTTTTTCACGGATCCCGTGCCGGATACAATCCATGCGGTATACAGCCTGAGTGTCAATGAATACAATGGCAGCGAAAGTTTGCAACTCATCGTACGCCACTGGTAAAGAGAATAAAAATGGATACCGGCTTCATGCAAGGCAACGGCATCGAAGCACTGCCGCAATTCCTGACCAGTCTCGCCATCGGCCTGCTCATCGGCTTGGAACGCGAACGTAATCCTGCCGCCAAAGCCGGACTGCGCACCTTCGCACTGGTCTCCCTGTTCGGCACACTCATCGCGCTGTTGGCCGACAAAAGCGGAACCCCCTGGTTGTTGGCCATCGGACTGTTAGCCATCGCGGGCATGATCGTGGCGGCCTACATCAACACCCCTACCGAAAATAACGACCCCGGCACTACCACCGTCGCCGCGTTGCTAATCTGTTACGCGCTCGGCGTGCTGGTCTGGTATGGCTTATCCAAACTCGCCGTCATGCTCGCCATTGGCACTACCATCCTGCTCTATTTCAAACCGGAGCTCCAAGGCCTTTCGCAACGACTCACTCGCCGCGACTTGGTTTCCATCTTGCAGTTTGCCGTATTGAGCTTCGTCATCTTGCCTATCTTGCCCGACAGGACTTACGGCCCATACGATGCTTTCAACCCGCACAACGCTTGGATGATGGTGGTATTGATCTCCGGCTTGAGTCTCGCCGGTTATGTCGCTTTACATTGGGCGGGGCATCGCTATGGAGCGCCCTTGCTAGGGTTTTTGGGAGGTTTAGTTTCCAGCACTGCCACCACCATGGTGTATGCCCGCCACAGCAAAACCAGCGAAAGCATGGTGCGTCTTTCCGCCGTGGTCATTCTGATCGCCAGCCAAGTCGTGCTCATTCGTCTTGCCGTCGTCAGCGCGGTCGTGTCTCCCGACATCATCAGCAAGCTGTTGCCATCTATGGGACTTGGCCTGACTTTCGGCCTTGTCGTCACCCTGCTCAGCTGGCGCAGGTTGCAAACCTCTTCCGAGCTACCTATGCCGCAAACATCCAACCCGACTGAGATACATGCCGCTCTTGGATTCGGCTTGCTGTATGTCATCGTATTGCTTTGCTCTGCATGGCTATCCGACATCGCCGGAAGCAGCGGGTTATATGTCGTGGCACTGGTCTCTGGGCTCACGGACGTGGATGCCATCACTCTTTCCAGCCTGCGCCTGTTCTCGCTCGACAAATTGAGCGGAGATCAGGCCGTATCGGCTATCGCTATCGCCTTTATCTCCAACATGGCGTTCAAGTTCGGTATGCTCTTCTTCATCGGCGGAAAGACTTTGGCGAAACACGTTGCGGGCGGCTTCGTCGCCATGGCATCCGGTGTGGCACTGGGGATACTGTTGCTGTAGAAACGACTTGGCCGCGAAGGCCTCTCGTTGCGCCGCACTCATTCGCAGCCATGTCAGAGCATGTATAATCGCGACCTCTAGAAACAGCCGTATTTATCATGGAAGCCGAACAGCTAAACGCATTAACCAACAAGATACAAGACCTCCGCACCCGCAACACCGAACTGCGGAGGTATCTTTGACTACGATGGCAAACAGGATCGTTTAGCCGAAGTTGTCGTCCTCGCGGAAGACCCCGCCATCTGGCAAGACAGCAAACGCTCGCAGGAGTTAGGCCGCGAACGCAAGATGCTGGAAGGCGTCGTGCTCAATCTGCAAAATGTAGAACAGTCGCTCAACGATGCGGGCGAACTGGTGGAGATGGCGCTGGCGGAGAATGACGACGAGAGCCTGCACGGCATCGCGACAGATGTGCAGCAAACCGAAAAGCTCGTGGCGGATATGGAATTCCGCCGCATGTTCTCCGGCGCCATGGACGCGAACAACTGCTTCATCGAAATCCAGGCGGGCAGCGGCGGCACGGAAGCGCAGGACTGGGCTTCCATGCTGTTGCGCATGTATCTGCGTTACTGCGAGCGCAAGGGTTTTCAAACAGAAATTCTGGAACAGTCGGATGGTGAAGTCGCCGGTATCAAAGGCGCGTCCATCAAGGTGAGCGGCGAATACGCCTTCGGCCATCTGCGCACCGAAACCGGCGTGCATCGCCTCGTGCGCAAGTCGCCGTTCGATTCCGGCAACCGCCGCCACACTTCATTCTCCAGCGTGTTCATTTATCCCGAAGTGGATGAGACCATCGAGGTGGACATCAACCCTGCCGACTTGCGCACCGACACCTACCGCGCTTCCGGCGCGGGCGGACAGCACATCAACAAGACCGACTCCGCCGTGCGTATCACGCACATCCCGACCGGCATCGTCGTGCAGTGCCAGAGCGACCGCTCGCAGCACCGCAACCGCGCCGAAGCGATGGCGATGCTGAAATCGCGCATGTATGAAGCCGAGTTGCGCAAGCGCAACGCCGAAAAACAAGCGATGGAAGACGGCAAAACCGATATCGGCTGGGGTCACCAGATCCGCTCGTATGTGCTGGATCAATCGCGCATCAAAGACCTGCGCACCAACCACGAAGTAGGCAACACCCAGGGCGTGCTCGACGGCGACCTCGACGATTTTATTTCGGCCAGTTTGAAGCAAGGGGTTTAGCCATGTCCGAGCGCGACGAAAATTCACTAACTGAATTCTTCGCACCCGGCATTGAGCCTCATGATGTCCCTCAACTGTTCCCCTTGCTCAACGCGCGTTCGTACATCGACGCGCTCATCGCCATGTTTCGGGGCGGCAATGAAGAGGTATTGGTACGCCTGATGGTGTTACGCGAAATTGGCCTGCGCGCGGATGCGCCGGAATGGTCGCCGCAGGAACTGAGCTCCCATTTTTCCTTTATTACCCAAGCTAAGTTCAGCACGGTTCTCCACCGTCTGCGCGAGCATGAACTGCTGCTGTGGGATACCGAACGACGCGTCTATCAGCTTTCTACCGCCGGGCGCATGGTGCTCTCAGCCCTCTCCAATCTGCTGAACTTCAGCACCGAACAGGACGGCGAACTTGGTTTTCTCGCCGCACAGATTGCCGCAGGCTCCTCGGTCGGCAAGCTTTCTCCAGAGGCTTTGTCGCATCTGCTGGCGCGGCTGGCAGAGTTGGAGGGAGAGTTCTCGCAGGCCGTCACCTCGGGTTCCGAATTCCGCCTCCGTGCCGCGCAAGGCAAACTTGAATCCGTCCAGAAATGGATGGACAAGTCCAACGAAGTGATGCGGAATCTTTCTGCAGACGGCCTCGACGAAACCACTTGGCGGCTGGCGCAACAGATTGGTCAGCGCCAGTCAAAACTGATGCGTATGTCATCAGTATTTCAGCGCGAATTAGCGGCCATCGCACGACAACAAGTTCATTTGTCGCAAGGCGGGTTGACATCTTCCGAGCTGGCCGCTTGGCTCAAGCAGTGCAGCATCGACGAACTGGCTGAACTGGCGGCGCAACAACTCGCTTACACACCGGAAGCCACTTTTATCCTGCCGGACGTGATGCTGGACAACACCGAGGAATTCGTCGCAAGAGAACAGCCAAACCGCCGCATTTCGACCATGCCGGCACCCGCCGAGGTCGAGTATGTCAACGATCTGCCGTATGAGCCACCGCCGCAATTGCTGGAGCTAACCCGGCTGCTCAGTGGGTTGGATGCGTCATTATCCGTAGCCGATGCCGTGGTTGGCGGCAGTTTCAGCGCGGCCTCGTACCGTCTCTCGCTGCTGTCTTTTCTCGGTGAACAAAACGTCGATCCAGAACTAGCTCCGCTTGCGGAATTGCCAGTGAGGCTGCAATGGCATGAACACAACGAACTGCACACGATAAACCGCGATGAAGTTGCCACCATCAGCAGCGGGCAACTCATCCCGCTCGAGGAGAAGCAAACATGAACCATGATCCCGCCGCGCGCCTGATTGCTCGCCTCTTGGCATTACGCTATCTGCCGCGCGAAGATGCGGAAATACGCCGTTTGTTGATCGATAGCAGCTTCCGCGACGAGGTAGAACAGCGCCTCGCTGCCAGCGGCCTGCGCCTGTTGGCGCAACCCTTTGCCGCACATGTCGGCATCGCCCTCACCCGCGAATGCGAAGGTGCTATATTCGAGCAAAACGACACTTGGCAAGCCAGCAACATCGGCCTGCCCAAGGATGCGGTAGCACTGCTGGTAATCCTGTGGGCACTCATCATCCTGCCTAAACGCGAACGCCAGTTGACTGGAGAAGCCGCGCAGCAGGAAACGCAGAGCGAACTGTTCGGGAACGTGAAGCTCACGCCGCTGGCGCATGAAGCTTCGCGCGGCATCCCTCAAAACGTATTACTGGAAGACTATGGCAAATTGCTGGGCGGAAAAACGCGCATCAGTTTCAGTTTGCCGCAGTTGACCCGCCTCGGCTTCATCGAACTCAAGAACAAGGTTATCCACGAAGGCCCATTACTCGACCTCGCCTTCGATTATGCCGAAATGGCGCCGCGCATTCTCAATGGCGCGCTGGCCGACTTGCTGAAACAGCGCGGCCTCTTGCGCGATGCGACAGAACAGGAGGCACGCTAATGTTTCGTCTGCTCGAATTGGAAACCGTACACTGGGACTACTGGCGCAATTTCAAACTGCCGCTGAATGCGCCCATCATCACCATCTCCGGCCCCAACGGCTCGGGCAAAACCACCCTGCTCGATGCCCTGCGCACGCTGCTCGCGTTGGAGTGTTCCAAGAAGCGCGACTACAAGCGCTATGTGCGGCGCAACGGCGAGGATTTTTGTTGGCTGCGCGGCGTGATCGACAACCAGCGTCCGCCCGGCAGCAGCAAGCGTCCGTTCGGCCTACCCTACCAACAGGATCGCATCACGCTGGCTTGTCGCATCGACAAAAAAGGCGGCGACTGGAATCGCAAATACTGGATCGCCGACGGCGAAGTGAGCTTGCATGAAATCGAACAGTCCGGCGAAGAATTCGGTGTGCGCGATTACCAGCGCATCCTGCACAGCGCCGGGTTATCGCCCGCCATCGCGCGCGTGCTGTCATTGGAACAGGGACAGACCGACAAGCTGTGCGAACTTTCGGCCAAGGAGTTATTGAACTTGGTGTTCGATGTGTTCGGTGACAAGGAAGTGTTGGAGCGCTATCAGGAAGCGCGCCACCATCAGGAACACACGACGCGTGAACTCGATGCCGTGCAGAATCAGTTGGAAGCTTTGGGCAACAGCCTGGAGCGGCATGAACAGAAGGTGAACCGTTACCGCGAATGGCAAGGACTCAATCAGGAGCGCACCGAGTTGTTTTCTGAAAAACGCCCGCGTCTGGAACATTATCTGCTGCAACGCGAGGCGGAGAATGCCGGACGCACGTTGCAAACCCAGCACCGCGAATGGCGCGCGAAACGCGTAGAACTCCAGAAGAAACAACTGGAATTGCAAGTAGAGCAGCAAGCGCTTGAGGCTGCGCAATTGCGCAGACAAGCGGCACAGGAGAGCGAACAGAATCAGCAACGCGCGCTGAACGGGCTGAACCGCGAACTAGGCAACTGGGAAGCCATCGTCAAGCAGCATGAGCGCCTGTTACAGCAGGCCGATGCCGCTGGAGGGCAGACAGCCGACGCACGCGAGATTGAACGGCTGGAAGGCGAGCGCGCCAACTTGCTGGTGCGCATCGCCGAGCTTTCCCGGCAGCAAAGTCAGCTCGACGAGATGCTTGCAAATCTTGCTGCCGGACGCCGCACCGATCCTGCCGATGTTGCGGCATTCCGTCAGGCATTAAATCAGGCCGGAATCGCGCACGACCTGCTTGCCGACGTAGTGGAGATCGCCGATCCATCTTGGCAGGCGGCGGTGGAAGCCGTGCTCGCGCCGTCCGCGCACATCGTGTTACTCACCCGCGACAAGGATGCCGAACAGGCGATGGCGCTGGGCGAAAGGCTTCGTTATCGTCACTTCATCGTGCCGGACAGTATGCCCGCAGGCTTGCCCCCCAAGGACTCGCTATTGGAAGTGGTGCGCTTCACCAAGCCCGTGCCGGAATGGCTGCTGCGCACATTGGAGCGCACACGCCGCGTCGAGGATGCTACAGCCGGAGCGAAGCTGCCGCGTGGCGAAGACTGGATCACCCGCCAAGGTTATTTGCGCGAACGGCGCGGCGGACGTTACGCAGCGCCAGAGCAGGCACGCTTCGGCAAAGCGCGCCTGGAGGCGTTGCGTCAGCAGCGATCCGAACTGGAGAAAGCCCTCAAGCCGCTGTACGAACAGCGCACTGGCTTGACTGATCGCATCCGCAACCTGCAAGCACAACTGGCGGGCGAGGATGCCGTCGCACAACTGGCGAAACGTGCCGCCGAGTTCGCCGAGGCCCGCCAAGAATACGATGCGCTGGTATTACGCCGACGCGAAAACGGCGTATATCAGGCACAGCAAGAACGTGAGCAAGCCGACGAAGCTGTCAATACAGCGCGTAGCACATTAAGCGACATGCAGCATAATTTGAAAAAACTGGATCAGGAAATCTCAGACAGAGCAAATCGCAGTGGACGCGAAGAACAAATCAGTCGTTTGCAAACGCTACGCCATAACCGGAAACATTTTTCGGCAGGCTGGTGCGATGATGCGGCCAACCAGCAGCTTGCCGAAAAGTACCAGAGTGTGGCCACCATCAATTTGCGCATTGATGAGATCGAACGACGTTTCAAGATCGAAACCTGGGAAACTGATGCCACCGTGGTCGCGCTACGCGACAAAATCAAAGCTGATTATCAGCAGATGGGTGACGATCTCGATCATCGCCGCCACGACAACGAAACGGCGCGCAGTCAGACCGACGCCGCGCGCGAGCAATACATCAATGTGCTGCGCCACACTGTTACTCGCTATGTGAAAAATATCCGCACACTCGGCGACCTCGCCGGAATCAAAATCGAGCACGAACCGGTATTGCTCGGCAACGACGATCTCGCACTGGCACAAGCGGGGCTGGCAGTGCGCTTCGATTTCGACGAGAAAGGCTTTATGGGCATGAACGACGGCGATGCCTCCGGCGGTCAGCAAGTAATGAAATCGCTGATCCTGCTGGTCGGGCTGATGATGGAAGAATCACATCCCGGCGGCTTTGTGTTTATCGACGAACCGTTCGCCCATCTCGACATCGTCAACATCGAGCGCGTATCCAGCTTCCTCAAGGCTACCCGTGCACAATACTTGCTCACTACGCCTGTTACGCACAACGTCAGCATCTACGATCCGTCAATGCTGACGCTAGTGACATTCAAGAAACGTCCAAACGAATCATGGGCACCGGGCGTCAAAGTTCTAGTACGCGATGCCAACGCCTAACGACATCCGCATTGAGCCGCTGGATCAGCGCAAAGTCAGCCAGCGGCGGAGACGTTATTGTGAGCACCTGCCGCAACAACTCGGGCTAATTCCCAGCGAATGGCGCGAACTGCTGGCCCGCTGGGTGCGTCGAGGAGGTAACAGCCGCTGGGAAACTTTGCGCAACGATGCGGGTGTGACCTCTATCCAATTAGCTGATTCGTTACGGGAGTGGCTGCTGCGTGAAGGCTGGGCAGTGGTAGTAGAACTACGCCAGCATGGCGACTGGTGGCCTCATTCACTTGAATTACGCAATCTGCCGCAACTACGCTCCGCGCTGGGAATCAGCGATAAAGAGCATGACGCACTACATTGGCAAACGGTGCGCGAAGAATTATCAAACAAGTGTGACGACAATCTCATTCCCGCATTGCTTGCGCTGGATGAGCTACCGATTCATCGTGCGTTAACTCGCTACGAGTTGATCACCGCGTTGCAACGTTGGCAGGATGCACAACGCAGCGGCACGCGCCGCGACTTTGCTTTGTTGGCTCGCGACGATACCAAAGGCGTAAGCGAGACAGAATGGAACTGGCTGGAACAAACACTGGACTTGGCCGAGTTTCAGATTGAGCGCCACACACCATTGTTGCTATTATCCGCGCCGCTGAAATTGACCATGCCGCATGGTCAACTTGATCTGACAAGTTGTGCCGATTTCGCCGCACTTACTCCCTCTACTGTACATGCCGCAACGGCGGTTTCTGGAACCGTCAGCTATTGGCAGTTAGTAGAGAACCGTACCAGTTTTGAACGCGTTGCAAAAAAACGCGAACCAAATGTTGGTGTGATCTGGCTACCCGGCTATCCTCCAAGTTGGTGGCACACCGCTGTCGGACAATTACTCGACCGAGTTCCCTCCCCGGCACACATCGCCTGCGACCCCGACCCGGCTGGGATCGCCATCGCTCTTAAAGCTTCCGAACTGTGGCGCGAGCGCGGTATCGCATGGCAACCGTGGAAGATGGCGGTATCCGATCTTGCCTCCTTGCGCGTGCGCAAGCCGCTGACCGAGGGAGACAAATTACAGCTGGACTCACTGAGACATAAACACGTACTCCCCGCCCCTCTCTCTGAACTACTGGAGTGGATGCTAGTACAGGGCGAAAAGGGTGAGCAAGAGGGATATTTATGAGCCTGCCTACACCAGCCATCTTACCGAGTAAGCCAATATGCTATAGTTCGTGCATGAAAACTTTGAAGACGAGGACAGAATGGCAACCATGACCGTTTCTTCCAAAGGACAAATAGTTCTCCCCGCCGATATCCGGCGGCGACTCGGCTTAATGGCGGGCACGCAGATGGAAATTATCGAAGAGCCGGACGGCGTGCGGCTGGTGGTATCCCGTCCTGTCAAGACTGCCAACATCGCCGCCTGCGCAGGAATGGTGACTGCCGCTTCAAAAGGCAAAGCGCGCAATCTCGGCGATTTCGATCCCGCCTCATTGTTAAACAAGAAAAAATGAACGCGTTAGATACCAATGTGCTGGCGCGCTTCTTCATTAACGATGAAGATGACAGTGAAGCAGCCAAGCAACGCCCTGCGGCAATTGCGGCACTGTCCTGCACAGTGTTTGTGCCTGTGTCGGTGATTCTGGAATTCGAGTGGGTGATGCGTGGTTTTTACGAACTCGCGCGCAAAGATATTCTGCGGGTATTCGAGTCACTGTGCGGCTTGGAGAACGTGCAAGTCGAAGACAGGGGTATCGTACTCACCGCGCTGAACGCCTATCAACAAGGACTAGATTTTGCCGACGCTTTACACCTCGCCCGCGCCGATTTTTGTAGCACGTTTTTAAGTTTTGACCAGCGCCTGAAGAAACGCGCTAATGCCGCCGGATTGTCGCCTGCTGTGGAGACACCCAAGGCCTGACCGTTTTTACAAGGACAATACCAATGGCACAGAGAGCGAATTACTGGTCATGCAGCAAGTTTGCCAAGTGGGTTTCCATCAGGTTTGGCGCGCGTCCGAAGATGGACAGCGGTACTTCTGAAGAATGGGCTGAATGGCGCAAGGATGTGCGCAAGAATCATCCTGTCGTTTTCTGGTTCACCGAAGAATTTCTCGATGATGCGCAAAATTTTATCTGGTGGCCTTACGATCAAATTTGCGATTTCCGTTTCTATTTGTTCAACCGCTATGTGAGCAAAACACATTACATCAAAACCGGGCTTAAGCCCGGTGAATATCATGCAATTGATAATCGCCTGCTGTACGGCATGTTCACCGAACTGGTGGATTTTATCGAAGTGGAAAAAGCGTATCACCATTGCGTATTCAGCGATGAAAAACGTGCGCAATACAAATTGCCGTGGTGGCGAGGTGGGTGGCGCTGGTTGCGTTGGGGGATATGGCGTTGCCCGCAAGCGGGATTGGATTATCTCGGATGGGAAAGCAGTCTGAAATTCGACGACGAGTGGATGGACAAAGCCGATCCGACATACAGCACGCCCACACCACAAGCACTCGCCGCAATGGAGCAAAAACGATTATATGACTGGTGGAAGCACATTCGCCCCAATCGCCCAGATCCTCACGAAGAATCCGGCTGGAGCGAATTCTGTGAGCGCAGGCGTGTCGCTCATGCGGACAAAGGTGATGATTCTTGGTCGACGCTCTTCAACGATAAAACAGATGAAGAACGCGCTGAAAGCAAACTCTTGCTGGATGTGCTGCACGACATCGAGAAATGCTACGATGATGAAGATGAGGCGATGATGGTTGCGCTCATAAAGATTCGCCAACACCTGTGGACATAACACGTTATTCGCACCGATACGGATGATATGATAACCCCGAAGGAGAGCCCAATGAACACTCAGGAAAAAACAATCCAATATTTGGAAGAGCACATTCCCGAGTTGGCGAATGTGGCGAGTAAACAGGCGTACTGGCAGGCGCTGGCTGCGGGTAGCAGCGTGCTGGAACGCGATAATGACAATCTGGTGGAGGTATTCCCCGACGGCACCCGCAAGGTGATTAAGCCATTGCCATCACTCACGCCAACACAACCCGGGCAGCGATTGGAAATAGCATGAACGGGCAAGTGCCCAGGCTACGCATGTTTGCGGGGCCGAACGGTTCCGGCAAGAGCAGTATTCAGTCAGTGATTGGACGTGAACTGCTGGGGGTTTACATCAACCCCGATGACATCGAAAAGGAAATTCGAGAACAAGGTGATGCGCTTGATTTAGCGGATTATGCTGTACAAACCACGGCGGAAGAGGTTTTGCCATTTTTTTTAAACTCGACTTTATTGCAGCAGGCCGATCTGCTCGATGAAGCAGCATGCTTAAGTTTCAACGATGGCAGGCTGAGTTTTTTCTCGGTGGTGATCAATTCATATTTCGCTTCAGTTGCTGCGGATTTCATTCGTCATAAACTACTGGAGTCTCGCACTAGCTTTACCTTTGAGACGGTGATGTCTTCGCCCGACAAGGTGGCGTTTCTGGCAAAAGCCAGAGCGCAAGGTTTTCGCATCTATCTGTATTACGTTGCCACGGAAGACCCGGACATCAACATTTCGCGCGTACGACATCGGGTCAAGATGGGCGGCCATTCAGTGCCTGAAGATAAAATCGTAAGTCGCTATCATCGTTCACTGGCGTTGTTAATGGACGCGGTTCAATTGACAGATCGCGCTTACCTCTTCGACAACACCAGCCATGAATGTATTTGGTTAGCCGAAGTGACAGATGGCCGCTTGCTGGAAATGAAATCAGAGCAGATGCCGCAATGGTTTAAGCACAATTTGTGGGATAAATTTTCGGTAAAGCAAATAGGTGAAAGCCGATAAATGCTGCCAGGGCACATAGTGGGATTACAGCTCACGCTCAAAGCCTAAAATTGCACCTAACAGGGCATTCGTGACACAATCCCGCGCCTGAAAAAGCAACCCAATCATTTAATCTTAATTTAGCCAAGCACCATGACAACCGAATCCATCGCAGTCCCCCAAGAAGAAAACCAGATCATCGCCGAGCGCCGTGCCAAGCTGCATGAGCTGCGCAAACACGGTGTCGCGTTCCCCAACGATTTCGAGCGCAAGAATCTCGCTGCCGATTTGCATGCGGCCTATGGCGAACAAGATAAAGAACAGCTGGAAGGCGCCAATATCCAAGTCGCGGTAGCCGGACGCATGATGTTGAAGCGGGTGATGGGCAAGGCCAGCTTCGCCACGCTTCAGGACATGAGCGGGCGCATCCAGCTATTCATCAGCAACGGGGATACCGGCGAAGCGGCGCACGATGCGTTCAAGCATTACGATCTCGGCGACATCCTCGGTGCGACAGGCGAGATATTTAAAACCAAGACGGGCGAGCTTTCCGTGCGCGTCACAGGCTTGCGCTTGCTGACCAAGGCGCTGCGCCCATTGCCAGAAAAATTCCACGGTCTCACCGATCAGGAACAGAAATACCGCCAGCGTTATGTCGACCTCATCACCAATGAAGAGACGCGCCGCGTCTTTGCGATCCGCAGCAAAACCGTGCAAGCCATCCGCGAATTCTTTGCGCGCCATGATTACCTCGAAGTGGAAACGCCGATGCTGCATCCTATCCCCGGCGGCGCATCGGCCAAGCCTTTCATCACGCATCACAATGCGCTGGATATGCAGATGTATCTGCGTATCGCGCCGGAGCTGTATTTGAAGCGTTTGGTGGTGGGCGGTTTCGAGAAAGTGTTCGAGATCAACCGCAATTTCCGCAACGAGGGGCTATCGACCCGGCACAACCCCGAATTCACCATGATCGAATTCTACGAGGCCTATCGCGATTACAAATATCTGATGGACTTCACCGAGAAGTTGTTTGTCGAGGTCGCGCGCAAGGTGTTGGGCACGACGGTGCTTTCCTATCAAGGCCGCGAGCTGGATTTGTCCAAGCCGTTCCATCGCTTGACCATGACGCAGGCCATTCAAAAATATCATCCGCAATTCACCGATGCGCAACTGAACGACCGCGACTTCCTCATCAATGAGCTGCAAGACTTGAAAGCAAAATACAAAGCCAGCGCCGCGCTCGGCAGTCTGCAACTGTATTTGTTTGAAGAGCTCGCCGAAACGCAATTATTCGAGCCGACGTTTATTGTCGATTATCCCGCAGAAGCCTCACCTCTCGCGCGTCGCAGCGATGCCCGCCCTGAGATCACCGAGCGCTTCGAGTTATTCATCGTGGGACGTGAGATCGCCAACGGCTTCTCCGAATTGAATGATCCTGAAGATCAGGAAGCGCGCTTCGATGAGCAGGTGGCCGCAAAAGAAGCGGGCGATGAAGAGGCCATGTTCAAAGATAGCGACTATATCCGCGCGCTCGAATACGGCCTGCCGC
Source organism: uncultured Gallionellaceae bacterium (assembly GCA_964532405.1). Lineage (GTDB taxonomy): Bacteria > Pseudomonadota > Gammaproteobacteria > Burkholderiales > Gallionellaceae > PALSA-1006. The sequence goes on from CAZHIC010000031.1 coordinate 24,797, forward strand.
CGACCGCAGGCGAAGGCATCGGCATCGACCGCTTGGTCATGTTGCTGACCGATAGCCCCAGCATCCGCGATGTGATCCTGTTCCCGCAGATGCGTCCGGAGTCCTGATAAGGCATGCTGAATAACGCGACTCAGGCCCGGCTGTTGCAAAGCTATCCCGTGCTGCGGGATGTGCCGACAACTGAGCTTGAATCGCTATTGAGCCAAGCGCTCAGCATGCAACTTCCTGCTGGCACGATTGTGTTCGATGAGAACCAGCCCTGCCAAGGGTTTCCGCTGATCATTTCCGGCAGTGTCCGCGTTATTAAAACGGCAGCGAATGGGCGTGAGTTACAACTCTATCGCGTCGCTTGCGGTGAAAGCTGCATCCTTACCAGTAGCTGTTTGTTAGGACATTCGCTTTACCACGCTCGCGGCATCGCCGAAGACGATGTCGAAATGATCGTGTTGTCCGCCAAAGCTTTTAGAGCCCTGCTGGAAGGGCATCCACCGTTCCGCGATTACATTTTCGGCCTGTTCTCCGAAAGACTGACCGATCTGATGCAATTGGTTACGGCCGTGGCTTTTCAAAAGCTCGATCAACGCCTCGCCACTCTGCTCATTGCGAAACCGAATCCCATTCACATCACGCACCAAGCACTGGCCGATGAGCTGGGTAGCGTGCGCGAGATCGTCAGTCGTCTATTAAAAAATTTTTCCGAGCAAGGATGGGTGAAGTTGGGGCGCGAACAAATCGAACTCATCGACGCGGAAGCACTAAAAAAATTCTCCCAGCTTTAACCCAGATTGTCCATTAGGGCATCTCTAAAAATCACCCTAAATAAATTATCGAACAGGTCATCGAGAAC
>CAZHIC010000032.1:0-24747 GCA_964532405.1 uncultured Gallionellaceae bacterium
CAACAAAAAACTTAACCTTGTCCAGCAAAACGAAACATACAAGGGGGTAGAAGCTCAGTCATCCCTCAGTCTCAACCCCCATCCTAGCCTTGATGGAACTACTAGCCATTCGACTAAGCCCGCAAGCGGGCAAGTCGCTGGTTATCCCCCTAACAAGGGGAAGGAACAGGTCAAAGGATTATTTGAGTTTAATGAACCATCGCTACAAACCCTACAGCAACAGGGGAAAAGTATCATTGCAGTGGCGCGCGGCAACACACTCCTCGGCTCCATCGCATTCGCCGATACACTACGCCCCAGCAGCCATGCCGCCGTGAGCAAGCTGCGCGAAATGGGCATCCGCGTCGTCATGTTGAGCGGCGACAACAACGCCACCGCCCATGCCATCGCGCAACAAGCGGGCATCGACGAATACCTCGCCGAAGTGCTGCCGCAGGACAAGGCGCGGCACGTCGCCTCGTTCAAAAGCACAGGCCGCGTGGTCGGCATGGTGGGCGACGGCATCAACGATGCACCCGCACTGGCTGCCGCCGATGTGAGCTTCGCCATGAAGAGCGGCAGCGACATCGCCATCGAAGCCGCCGACATCACACTGATGCACAACGATCTGATGTCCGTGGTCAACGCCATCGATCTGTCGCGCGTCACGCTGGCCAAGATACGCCAGAACCTGTTCTTCGCTTTCGCCTACAACGTGTTGGGCATACCGCTGGCCGCCATCGGTCTGCTCAATCCGGTCATCGCGGGCGGCGCCATGGCGATGAGCTCGGTGTCGGTCATCAGCAATGCCTTGCTGCTTAAAAAGTGGGAGCCGGAAAAACCAGAAACCGCTCGCGTCTAGGCGTGAGCTTATCGACTGGTCAAATATGAGAGTGAAACAGGAGATGGTGCCCTGGAGAAGACTCGAACTTCCACGCCTCGCGGCGCCAGAACCTAAATCTGGTGCGTCTACCAATTCCGCCACCAGGGCATTGCCATCATCGGCTCGAACAAGCCGCGAAGGGCGCGCATTATAGCACCGACTTTTTAGCGCCCAATACCGAAATCTACCACCGTGCGGCCGCGCGACTCGCCGCGCAACATCCTGGGGAACGCCTCCGGCAACTCCGCGAATGGAACAGTATGAGCAAATTGCCCGAACTGCTGCGGATGCAGTTCGCCCGCCAAGCGTTGCCATATCTGTTTGCGAAGCGGCATCGCCGTTGCAGCGGAATCCACGCCCAGCAATTTCACCCCGCGCAAGATGAACGGGAACACCGTGGTGTGCAGCTCGACACCGCCCGCATTGCCGAAGCTGGCGATGGCACCGTCCTGCTGCATGGTGCGCGTAAGCCAAGCCAGCGTATCGCCGCCCACCGCATCCAGTGCCCCCGCCCACTGCGCTTTTTCCAAGGGACGCTTGCTCGCAAAATCGATCTCGCTGCGCGGCAATATCTCGCTCGCACCCAGTGCTTTCAAGTATTCGTGTTCGCTATCTTTTCCGGTCAGTGCCACGACGTAGTATCCGAGTTGCGCCAACATCTGAATGGCGAGACTGCCCACACCGCCCGTCGCGCCCGTCACGATCACCTTGCCTTTTTCCGGTGTAAGTTCGTTCTGCTCCAAGCGATGGATGGCGAGCGCAGCCGTGAATCCCGCCGTGCCCAAGGCCATCGCCTCGAACAGCGTCAGCCCTTGCGGCAACAGAACCAGCCAGTCAGCGGGAACGCGCACGTATTCGGCGAACCCGCCGTCATGCGCCACGCCCATGTCGTAGCCGGTGACCAGCACTGCATCGCCCGTCTTGAAGCGCGCATCGGATGAACTCGCCACTACGCCGGACACATCCACGCCGCCCACACAGGGAAAGCGGCGGATGACTTTTTCCACTCCCGTCGCCGCGAGCGCGTCCTTGTAATTCACGCCGGAATAATGCGCCTGAATGACCACCTCGCCGGGGTCGAGATCGTCCAACGACAGCTCAACAAAACGCCCGGCGGATTTGCCGCCTTCCTCAAAAATTCTGTAGGCGCGAAAGACGTTCATTTAAAGGTCGAGTAGCACGCGCCCCGGAAACTCCAGTGCTTCTTTGATGGCGATGAGAAACTGCACGGCTTCGCGCCCGTCGATGATGCGGTGGTCGTAGGACAGCGCGAGGTAGTTCATCGGACGGATGACCACTAGTCCGTTCTCGGCCACAGGCCTGTCCTTGGTGGCATGGATGCCGAGGATGGCGCTCTGCGGCGGGTTGATGATGGGGGTGGAGAGCATGGAGCCGAACACGCCGCCGTTGGAAATGGAGAAGGTGCCGCCGCTCAACTCCTCCAGCGTGATCTTGCCGGTCTTGGCGCGCGCGCCGAAATCGACGATTTGCTTTTCGATGTCGGCCAGCGAGAGTTTGTCGGCATCGCGGATGATGGGTACGACCAAGCCGCGCTCGCTGCCGATGGCCACGCCGATATCGAAGTAGCCGTGATAGATGAAATCGGTGCCATCCACCGAAGCGTTCACCACCGGAAATTTCTGCAAAGCCAGCACCGTCGCCCTGACGAAAAAGGACATGAAGCCCAACTTCACGCCGTGCTTCTTCTCGAATGCGTCTTTGTATTTGTTGCGCAACTCGATCACCGGCTGCATGTTCACTTCGTTGAAGGTGGTGAGGATGGCGGCGTTCTGCTGCGATTGCAGCAGACGTTCCGCGATGCGCTGGCGGATGCGCGTCATCGGGACGCGCTGCTCGGGACGGTTACCGCTGGGCGCAACGCTTGCACCCCCACCCATACCCTCCCCCTGAGAAGGGGAGGGTTTTGATGTCTGCACCGCACTCAGCACATCTTCTTTGGTCACCACACCATGCCGCCCGCTGCCCTGCAACTGGCTGGCATCGACGTCGTGCTCATGCGCCAATTTGCGCGCCGACGGGGTGACGGCGGGCGCGGCCTCCACACTTGCCTTAGGCGTTGCGGCTACGGCCTCGGTATCGAGCACGGCAATCACTTCGCCGCTGCTGACCTTGTCGCCATTTTGTTTGAGCAGTTTGGTTATGACACCAGCTTTCACGGCGGGCAATTCCAACACCACTTTATCGGTCTCGACGTCGATCAGGTTCTCGCCTTCCGCCACCGCCTCGCCGACCTGTTTATGCCAGGTGAGCAAAGTCGCTTCGGAAACAGATTCGGACAGTTGCGGAACTTTGATTTCAATGATGCTCATGACGGTTACTCCTAATTCGTTAATCAACTGAAACGTATCTTACGACGAAAGACGCGCAATTTTATCGCCATCCACCTTGCACTTCGCCCTTCTCTTTGGCGAACTCGTAGGGATGGCGAAATATTTGGATCAGCGCCTCGAATAAGTTTGACTTGCCGCTGCCGTTTTTGCCAACAAACACATCGACAAAGCTGCCGCCATCAAAGCCCAGGGTAAAGTCCTTGAGATTTTTGTACTGGCCGATGGTGAGCGATTTCAGGCGCATGGCAACTCCCTTACACCTGCGCCATCACGGCATCGAGCAACGCGGTCTGTTTGCGGGTGGAGGCATCAATCTGTTGTTCCAGCCTGTCGCACATGGACATGAGTGAGTCGATTCTGGTGACTATTTGATGTTGCACATTAACCGGAGGGAGAAGTATTTCGAATCGTTCGATCATCGACTTTGTTAGTGCCTCGCGGGTGGCACCAACCTGAACATCATCGATCATGTTTTGAACAATTGGGCTTGCCAGAAATGCTTCTAAGAATCGCGGGATTATTTCTAACGTGGGCCTAATAATGCAGACATGTTGATTAACCCTTGCGCCCTCCATTTCATCTGGAGCTATCGCTACTCGACCAATTGATGCTCCCGTAATGTTAAGTAACACATCATCAGTTCTGACTGAAACATTTTTTAATTTATCTGCTTGTGCTTCACTCAAGAAAACAAGCCCCTTATGGACGAAGCCCCCGAAATGAATATTCATTGAGCGAATTAGCGGAACCCCTTCCACTTGATATGACTCCTTGCCGCCTGATGGGGTAGATCCACTGCCAATTTTAGTGGTCAACTCCTTCAAGTGCCTTATTTTCCAATCTGATGATTGTCCATTATGCGCAACAAGTTTTCCTTGCACTCCGAGTTGCAGGATGGCTTTGCGCAGTTCGGTGACGTTTTCACGCACGGCGTAGAGCTCGCCGAAGTGTTGGGTGATGAACTGCCAAGCATCGGCGAAGTTGTCCCCTGCTTGTGCATCCAGCAGTTGCTTGAGCGCGGCGGCGTGAACGCTGCGGCGCTTCTGCTCCCGCTCGTCGCGCAGCTTTTCCAGCTCTTCGCAACGCGCCATGAGCTGGTCGATTTTGGCGACAATGCGGTGTTGTTCAGGGAGAGGGGGAAGCGGATGAATACTCTGGACTGCATCTTCGGTTCCAAGCCTAGGCATCTTGACGCCGTACATCAATGAATTGACGTGCGCTAGGAAGGCTGGTCGCTTTAGCAACCACCGCAGAAACTCAGTATTGATTGCGGGCGATGGAACGATTGGAATAATTTCAGTAGTACATACGCCATCAGCATCAGCAACTATTACCTTGTCGAGATAAGGACGTAACTTTCCATATAGAACATCACCTTTGTGAAAAGTAGATTTGGTCGATTTGGACTGACGTTCTGAGTATTTCGCACGATAAAGAAGCCATGACGTATCTTTTTCGATGTCTTCCAAATCAAGCAGCCAAGCGTCAGAAGTAATGGATTCTGGTGCAATATTATCTCTGCCGTTGTAATCGCATACTTCACCGAGCCGCACCCACTCCCACCCCTGCGGCAGCGCATATGGCACTTCCTCCGCCTTAATCTCCGGCAACGGCTTGGGCGCTTTGATCTTCCCCTCTTTTACCAGACGTTTTTTCTCAGCTTCGATCTCTTTCAGCAGTTGGCTCGCAGGCGGGTCACTGCGATCTTGCGCCACCAGCTTGCCCTGCATCGCCAGTGTGAGTATCAGTTCGCGCAGCTTCTTGATGCCATCGGGTGCGGCAAAGGCGGTGTCGAAGTGCGCCTCCAGCAGTTCGCGGGTGGCCTTATTCATCGCGGCTCTCCAGTTCGCGTTCTATCTGCTCGATACTGGGCAGACTGGTTTGTAATTCGGCAGGCAGAGATTCCAGCAGTTTGTATTCAGCAATGCCCAACGGTTGAGCATTGGTGCGCAAGGCATATTCCGCCACCACTTTGTTTTTGCTGCGACACAGCAGCAGGCCAATTGTAGGATTGTCTTGTGGGTGCTTTACTTGCTCATCCACTGCCGTAAGGTAAAAGCTCAACTGCCCCAAGTGCTCAGGCTTGAACTTACCCCCCTTAAGTTCAATCACCACATAACAGCGCAACTTGAGGTGATAGAACAGCAGGTCGATGAAAAACTCGTCGCCACCCACGTCCAGCAGCACCTGCCGCCCGACGAAGGCAAAGCCCGCACCCAGCTCCAGCAGAAATTCGGTGACGTGCTTCACCAATGCCTTTTCGATCTCACGTTCTTGCGCCTCGTCGGTCAGACCAAGAAAGTCAAAGCGGTAGGGGTCTTTCAGGGATTCACGAGCCAGATCTGATTGTGGCCTAGGCAGCGTAGCCGTAAAGTTGGTTACCGCCTTGCCGCTGCGCTCCCACTGACGGGTTTCGATCTGCATTTCCAGAATGTTGCGCGACCAGTTGTGCTCTACCGCACATGCCAGATACCAATCCCGTTCTTCGCGATTCTTGAGCTTGTCCATCAGGGTGCAAAGGTGGAACCATGGCAATTGTGCAGCAGCCTGCTGCACAAATTCCGCATCCGGCCATGCCTCGGCAAAAGCGCGCATGTACTTGAGGTTGCGTGGCGAAAATCCCTTCATGTCAGGAAAGGCGGTGCGTAAATCCTGCGCCAACCGCTCAATGACTTTAGCACCCCAACCCTGCTCGGCCTGCCGCGCCAGAATGTCGCGGCCAATCTGCCAGTACAGCAGCACCAGTTCGCGGTTGACCGCCAGTGTGGCGCGTTGCTGGGCGGCGTGAATGCGGGTTTTCAACTCGGTCAGCCAGTCGGCGTAACCGCTAGGCGCAGGGGTCAGCGAAACGGGTTGATCGCTCATGCTTTGCCTTCAACGCTTGCGCTGAGCGCAGCCATCAGCTCGGACTTCAGGGCGTTCTGTGCCTCGGTGAGCTGGCGCGAAATCTCCTGATATTCCTGCATCAGTTCAGCGGGGGCGCGATGATTGATTTCCACTTGATGCGGATTTTTGTAGTCAAGGTTGTAGTTGCGTGCGGCAATGTCTTTGACCGACACCTTCCATGCCTGTTCTGTTGCCTTGCGGCCTTTGCGTTGTGCGCCACCCCACCATTTTTTCTCCAGATCAAATTCGGCGATGGTCAGCGGTTTGCCGCGTGAGTAAGACTTGTAGCCTTCGGGGTAAGGATGCTCGAAGAACCAGACATCCTGCGTCGGCTCACCCTTTTCAAAGAACAGCACGTTGGTGGCGATGCTGGTGTAGGGCGCAAACACGCCCTTGGGCAAGCGCACGATGGTGTGCAGGTTGAACTCTTCCAGCAACTCGCGCTTGAGGTTGGTTTTTGTACCTTCACCAAACAGGAAGCCATCCGGCAGCACCACGGCAGCACGACCGGTATCGTGTTTGAGCCGGTGCATGATGAGCGCCATAAAGAGATCGGCGGTTTCGCGTGTCTGGTATTTGCGCGGGAAGTTGTTTTCGATCCCGTCTTCTTCCATACCGCCGAAGGGCGGATTGGTGATGATGATGTCCACGCGGTCTTTGGGGCCGTAGTCCTTGAGTGGGCGGCTCAGGGTGTTGTCATGGCGGATGTTGCTGGGCACGTCGATGTCGTGCAGCATCAGGTTGGTCATGGCCAGCATGTGTGGCAGCGGTTTTTTCTCGACACCGTGGATGCTGTCTTGCAGAGTGGTGCGCTGCTCGGGGGTTTTGATCTGCCCCTTGAGGTGTTCGATGGTGCAGGTGAGAAAACCACCGGTGCCGCAGGCGGGGTCGAGCACGCTTTCGCCCAGTTTCGGGTTGAGGATGTCGACCATGAATTGAGTGACAGCGCGTGGGGTGTAGTACTCGCCCGCGTTACCAGCGGATTGCAGATCGGCGAGAATTTTTTCGTAAATGTCGTTGAACAGGTGGCGGTCGGTCGAGGAGTTGAAATCGACATCGCCTTGAATGCTGTTGATGACCTGGCGTAGCAGTGTGCCGGACTTCATGTAATTGTAGGCATCCTCAAACACCGAGCCGACTACGCGCCCGCGTGGTGATACGCCCGCTTTGGTCGCCAGTTGCTTGAGCGACGGAAAGAGCTCGTTATTAACGAAGTCGATCAGCTCTTCACCGGTGATGCCTTCCGCATCTTTGGCCCAGCTGCTCCAGCGGAAGCGGCTTTGCAGCGGCGACTTGTAGCCGGGGATGGTGAGTTGCCATTCCTGTTCTTTGTCGTCGAATATTTTCAGGAACAGCAGCCAGACGATTTGACTGATACGCTGCGCATCACCGTCAACGCCGACATCCTTGCGCATGATGTCTTGAATGGTTTTAATGAGTGTGCCGATGGACATTGTTCTATCTCTATTCTGTTTTTGTTATGCGCGATAAAGCGCTTTTTCTAGTTCATGCACGGCGTGCTGATACTGATCCAGTCCGCCAAAGCTGCGGATAATTTCGATGGGCGTACCGAATTGGGTGAAGGGCGAAATGGTAAGAATTTGTGTTTCTTCAATCGGCCCAACACCTTCGTCGGCATATTTGTCCAGCAGGGCTTCCAGCACGCGCCGGGCTTGCTCGCCGTAGCGGGTGAAGTAATCGCGTTTCTTAACTTGCTCGGCGCGTTCTCTGCGAGTAAGCGGCGGCATGTCCCATGCTACATGGCAGACTAAATCAAACGGGTCGCAATCGCGCCCAATCTCTTCGGCCAGTGCTTCAAAGAAAACGCCCTCGTTGGCCAGCGCTTCGATCACCGCCTGTTTTTTATCCGCACTGCTCCAGCGGAGCAGGAAATCATCGAGTGAGCTGAATTCCTTCGCCAGCGTTCTGCGGGTGTAGTCCTTCAGCGATTCGGTAATCAGCTTGCCGTTAGCATCAAAGCATTGCACACGCTCTGACGCGACTCTTACCTCGACGTTGGCGACAACATAACGGCGAACTCTGGAACCATCTTCATCTGCTCCCGGCTCGGATACACCTGTCCACTCGGGATTTTCAGCGGCAGGAGGATAAGGTAGGTCGCTAGGATTTTCACCTTCTATTGTGTCGGGCGGCACAGGAGATTCATCACCGATGGGTTCGTAAATTTGCACTGGATCGCCATCAAAATCAGGATCAGCGAAGAGTTCCGTGGCTTTCTTGAAGTCGATAATGGTGAAGTAATACTTGTCGTAATCTTCATTGATGCGCGTGCCGCGACCAATGATCTGCTTGAACTCGGTCATGGATTGGATGCGCTGGTCGAGCACGATCAATTTGCAGGTCTGCGCATCCACGCCGGTGGTCATTAACTTGGAAGTGGTCGCAATGACCGGATACTTGCTCTCGGGGAAGATGAAGTTATCCAGCTCCGCCTTGCCTTCTTCGTTGTCGCCGGTGATGCGCATAATGTATTTGTGGTTCTGCGCAACCAGATCGGCATTCTCATTCACGAGTGCCTGACGCATCCGTTCCGCATGGTCGATGTTGTCGCAGAAGACGATGGTTTTGTCGAAGCGGTTGGTCTGCTTGAGGAAGTCGCTTATCTTTTTGGCGACCAGTTGGGTGCGTTTTTCCAGCACCAGCGTTTTGTCGAAATCTTTCTGGTTGTAGATGCGGTCTTCAATCTCGTTGCCATGTTTATCCAGCATGCCTTTGTCGGGACGCCAACCGGCGAGATCTTTATCCAGATCAATGCGCACCACTTTGTAGGGAGCGAGAAAGCCATCATCGATGCCCTGCCTGAGCGAGTAGGTGTAAATTGGATCACCGAAGTAATCAATGTTGGAGACTTCTTTCGTTTCCTTGGGGGTGGCGGTGAGGCCGATCTGCGTGGCGGCGGAGAAATATTCGAGAATTTCACGCCATGCCGAATCGGCAGCGGCACTGCCACGATGACACTCATCAATCACAATCAAATCGAAGAATTCTGGGCTGAATTGCTTGTATATATTCTGCTCTTCTTCGGTGCCGGTGACTGCCTGATAAAGGGACAGGTAGATTTCATACGACTTATTGGCCTGCCGCTTTTGAATCTTGGTCATGGCCGAACCAAATGGCTTGAAGTCATTGGTCATGGTTTGATCGACCAAGATGTTGCGATCAGCCAGAAACAGGATGCGTTTCTTGGCCTTTGATTTCCACAACCGCCAGATAATTTGGAAAGCGGTGTAAGTCTTGCCTGTGCCAGTCGCCATGACCAGCAAAATACGGTTCTGTCCTCGCGCGACGGCCTCAATGGTTTTGTTGATCGCAAGGAGCTGGTAGTAACGCGGCGTTTTGTCGCTGCCGTCGCTGTAGTAATCCTGAGTGACCAGACTATTCTGCTGATCGCTTAGCCCGCGATGCGCAGCCCACCACTGCCAAAGCGTATCGGCGCTGGGGAATTCATGCAGGCCGATTTCGCGCTCGATGATACCGTCAGCCGCAATTTTGTTATGAAACAGAAAGCCGTCGCCATTGCTACTGAATACGAAGGGGACTTGCAACATCTCTGCATAACCCAATCCTTGCTGCATGCCGTCGCCAACCGAATGGCTGTTGTCTTTGGCTTCAATAACGGCAATGGGAATGTTGGGTTTGTAGAAAAGCACATAGTCAGCACGCTTGTGCTGGGCGCGGGTATGCAGCTTGCCTCGGACGATGACCCGACCTTTTGTGAGAGGAAATTCTTCGCGGATTTGAGTGGTGGTATCCCACCCCGCGAGTTCCAGAGAGGGGGTGATGAATTTGGTGCAGATGTCGCGCTCGGAGAGAGACTTCTTATTCATTTTGAAACGCGCACGCCGCCGTTAGCCTCAGAATATCCCACCCCGCAACCCGAATTGAAGGTCATTCGTGCTTCACTCCTGGATTATTCTTCACATCGAGATCGGGACGGAAGGCAGCGGCGACCACCGCTTTCTGCTGTTCGTTATGCACGGCGAGGTAGCCTGCCGCCGGCGAAGCGGACGAAGGGCGCAGCGCATAACCGAGCTTCATGCCGGGACGCATGTGGCGCAACAGATAATGCTGGATGCGATGCCATGCCCCCTGATTGCCCGGCTCTTCCTGACACCAGACCACTTCTGTCGCGTTGGGGTAAACGTCAATCTGTGCAGTGAAATCGTCGTGCGGGAAAGGATAGAGCTGCTCCAGCCGAATGACGGCCACCCCCTCCGGGGACAAGGACCTCTGCGAGGTGTCCTGAAGCGCCTGCTCGCGCCGATATTTGATAAGGTCGTAATAAACTTTTCCGCTACACGCGATGATGCGCCGCACCTTGTCCGCTTCCAGGGCGTCCACTTCGCCGATGATCGTCTGAAATTCTCCAGTCTCAAAATCCGCCAAAGGAGAAGAAGCTTCTTTGCTGCGCAACAGGCTCTTGGGCGTGAACACGATGAGCGGCTTGCACACCGGGCGCAACATCTGGCGGCGCAGCAGGTGGAATATCTGCGCCGCATTGGAGGGCACGCACACCTGAATGTTGTAGTCCGCGCACAGTTGCAGGTAGCGCTCGATACGCGCCGAGGAGTGCTCCGGCCCCTGCCCTTCGTAACCGTGCGGCAACAGCATGACCAGCCCGCACAGCCGCCCCCACTTGGCTTCACCGGAGGCGATGAACTGGTCGATCACCACTTGCGCACCGTTGGCGAAATCGCCGAACTGCGCTTCCCACAACACCAGCGAATTCGGTTCGGCGGTGGCGTAACCGTACTCAAAACCCAGCACCGCCTCTTCCGACAACAGCGAATCGATTACGATAAAATCGGACTGGTCGGGCGCGATGTTTTGCAAGGGGATGTGATAGCCCTGATCGAACTGCACGCGCTGCTGATCGTGCAGCACCGCATGGCGATGGAAGAAAGTGCCGCGCCCGCAATCTTCACCGGACAAACGGATCGGATAGCCCTCGCTCACCAAGCTGGCATAGGCTAGGTTCTCCGCCATGCCCCAGTCCAGCGGCAGTTCGCCCTTGCCCATGGCGCGCCGGTCCGCGATGATTTTTTCCACGCGCGAATGCAATATGAAATTCTGCGGCACCTCGGTCAGACGTTGCGCCAAGTGCTCCAGCCGCGCGCGCGGCAACGCGGTATTCACCGGCACATTCCACGGTGTGTTTTGCTGGAATCTCGCCCAGCTCACCGCGTATTCGTGCTTGAACTCCGCCGGCAGCGGCGGAATGGGATTCACTCCCTCATCCATCGCGCGGCGGTAATCCGCCACCATCGCGTCGGCTTTGCCTGCGGCGATCACGCCGCGTTCTTCCAGGCGGCGCGCATACAGCGCCCGCGTGCCCGGATGCTGGTTCACGAAGCGATACATGAACGGCTGCGTCACCAGCGGCTCGTCCTGCTCGTTGTGCCCCAGTTTGCGGAAACATACCATGTCGATGACCACGTCTTTTTTGAAGGTCATGCGAAAATCCAGCGCGATCTCGGTGACCAGCAACACCGCATCCGGGTCGTCCGCATTGACGTGCAGGATAGGCGCCTCGATCATCTTCGCCACATCGCTGCAATATTGCGACGAGCGCGTGTCGCGCGAATCGGAAGTGGTAAAACCGATCTGATTGTTGATAACGATGTGAACCGTGCCGCCGGTGCGATAACCCCGCGTTTGCGACAAGTTGAACGTTTCCATATTCACACCCTGTCCCGCGAACGCCGCATCGCCGTGCAACAACACCGGCAACACCTGCGACCCATCGTGGTCGCCGCGCCGGTGCTGGCGTGCGCGCACCGAGCCTTCCACCACCGGGTTCACGATCTCCAGATGGGATGGGTTGAACGCCAGCGTGAGGTGCATCGAACCGCCGGGAACGGCGATGTCGGAAGAAAATCCCTGGTGATATTTCACATCGCCCGAGGTCAGGTGCTCTTTATGGACACCCTCGAATTCGGCGAACAGATCACCCGGCAATTTCCCCAAGGTGTTCACCAGCACATTCAAACGCCCGCGGTGCGCCATGCCGATCACCGTCTCGCGCACCCCCTGCTCGCCAGCGCGTTGCAGCAAGTGATCGAGCAAAGGAATGAGCGTGTCACCCCCCTCCAAAGAAAAACGTTTCTGCCCGACATACTTGGTGTGCAAGTAGCGCTCCAATGTCTCGGCTGCCGTCAGCCTTTCCAGAATGTGCAACTGCATCTCGGCAGAATAATTGGCCTGTCCGCGCGAACCCTCCAGACGGTTTTGCACCCAGCGTTTCTGTGCGACATCGTTGATGTACATGTATTCCGCACCGATGCTGCTGCAATAGACCTGACGCAACAACTGCATGATCTCGCGCAAAGTCATGCGTGTTGCACCGACTAACGAACCCGTTTCGAACGTGGTGTCCATATCCGCTTCGCCCAGATCGTAGTGCGCCAACTCCAGCTCGGGCACTTCCGGTTTGGTGTGGCGTTTGAGCGGATCGAGATCGGCGCGGCGCACCCCGAGGAAGCGGTGCGCATTGATCATTTGCAACACGCGCACCTGTTTGCGATCAAAGTCCGCATTCGGAGAAATGGCCTGCATCGCCTGCTTGGATAATGCCGCAAACGCCCGCTGGATGGGCGAGTGCGCCACATCGGGATGCGAATCCTTGTCCGGTTTTAGCGCATCGAAATAGTCGCGCCATTCGCCCGCCACACTCTTCGGGTCGGCCAGATAATCTTCATACAGACCCTCGATGAACACGTCATTCATGCCGAATAACGACGACGAGTCGCGCATGGCCTGCATGTAATTTTTATCGCTCACAGCTTATTCCTATCAGCTTGGTTTAACGTTTTTCCAGCGGCACATAATCACGTTTTACCTCCCCCAAGTACAACTGGCGCGGACGCCCGATTTTGTGATCGGCATCCGCGATCATTTCGTTCCACTGCGACACCCAGCCGATAGTGCGCGCCACGGCGAAAATCACCGTGAACATATTGACCGGGATACCCAGTGCGCGCAGCACGGTGCCGGAATAGAAGTCCACGTTCGGATACAGCTTGCGCTCGATGAAATACGGATCGCTCAACGCGGTCTTTTCCAACTCCATCGCCAGCTTGAACAAGCGGTCGTTCTCCAGACCCAACTCTTTCAATACTTCGTAGCACGTTTCACGCATCACCGAGGCACGCGGGTCCATGTTTTTATAAACGCGGTGGCCGAAACCCATCAATTTGTATTTCTTGTCTTTCACGCCTTGCACATAGTCAGCGACACGCGATACATCGCCGATCTCTTCCAACATCTTGAGTGCCGCCTCGTTCGCGCCACCATGCGCAGGCCCCCACAGTGCCGCGATACCGGAGGCGATACAGGCGAAAGGATTTGCTCCGCTCGATCCCGCCAATCGCACAGTCGAAGTGGATGCGTTCTGTTCATGGTCTGCGTGCAAAATAAGAATGCGTTCCAATGCGCGCACCAGCACCGGGTTGGGCACGTAGTCTTCCGCCGGTGTGGCGAACATCATGTACATCAAGTTCTCAACAAAGCTGAATTTATTTTTTGGATACACGAAGGGCTCGCCAACGTTGTATTTATGCGTCATCGCTGCAATGGTCGGCACTTTAGCCAAGAGGCGTTGCGCCGATATTTCGCGGTGTTGCGGATTATTGATATCGAGAGAGTCGTGATAAAACGCCGACAATGCACCCACCACGCCCACCATCACCGCCATCGGATGCGCATCGCGGCGAAACCCGCTAAAGAAGCGCGCCAACTGGTCATGCACCATCGTGTGATGCGTGATGCTCTGGGTGAATTCAGCCTTCTGCGCGGCATTCGGCAATTCGCCATTAAGCAATAAATAACTGACTTCCAGAAAATCAGAGTGCTTCGCCAATTGCTCGATGGGATAACCCCGGTAATACAACAATCCCACATCGCCATCAATGAAAGTGATCTTGGAAGAACAACTCGCCGTCGAAAAAAAGGCGGGGTCGTAGGTGAACAGGCCGAGCTTTACCAGATTGTGTAAATCGATCACATCCGGCCCGAGTGTACCCGACAGAATAGGCAGCTCGACACTGCGGCCATCATCCAAAGTCAGCGTTGCAAAACGTTTGTTGTCCATGTTCTCTCCACCCCTGCCATTAAGCCGCGTTAATCAATTCCAACAGTTTTTTTTGAGCCTCATGCCCGGCAGACTCTTTGCCGGTGATTCTATCCCACAGCGCGTTGTCCGGCAGGTCTAACAAGACATCGAACGCGATTTTCTGCGCCTCATCCAGCCCCGCATACTGCCGCTCGACAAAACGCCCCAACACGATATCCAGCTCCAGCAGGCCGCGCCGACAACGCCAGCGCAACCGTGCAAATTCCGTTGGATCAGGCGTAATACTACCCGACGTCATACGATTCTTTTCACCATCATGTCTTTGATCTTGCCGATGGCTTCCGTCGGGTTCAGTTCTTTCGGGCACACGTCCACGCAATTCATAATGGTGTGGCAGCGGAACAGCCGATACGGGTCTTCCAGATTATCCAATCGTTCCGCTGTCGCCTGATCGCGCGTATCGGCAATGAAGCGGTAGGCCTGCAACAGTCCGGCGGGGCCGACGAACTTGTCCGGGTTCCACCAGAAGGAGGGGCAAGCAGTGGTGCAGCAACCGCACAGGATGCACTCGTACAATCCATCCAGCTCTTTGCGTTGCGCGGGCGATTGCAGCCGCTCCGTCTCCGGCGGCGGATCGTTGTTGATGAGATAGGGCTTGATCGAATGGTATTGTTTGAAGAACTGCGACATATCCACGATCAGGTCGCGTATCACCGGCAGCCCCGGCAGCGGACGTATTTCGACAGGCTGTTTCAGGCTCGACAGCGGCGTAATGCACGCCAGGCCATTGCGCCCGTTGATGTTCATCCCATCCGAACCGCACACACCCTCGCGGCAAGACTTGCGGAAACCGATGCTGTCGTCCTGCTCGCGCAGCAGCATCAGCGCGTCCAGCAACATCGCGTCACCCGCCTCAAACTTTAGGTCATAGTCCTGCATGTACGGAGTTGCGTCGGTATCGGGGTTGTAGCGGTAGATTCTAAATTTCATAGTCAAACCCTAACATCTTTTTTGTCCGCAGATTTCGCAGATTCACGCAGATTAACTGCGCAAACCATTCGTTTATATTCCAGACTGCTGCCACCAAAATTTATCAGCAAACCTTTTTCTTTGCCGCTGGCCTTTAAGTAATTTAGCAACTGCGCTTCTTCACGAGAAGCCATATGTTCAATCGCTTTCAATTCAACTATGGTCGTTCCGTAGCATAAAAAATCAGCTCTATAGCCAGTATTCAACTGCTCACCCCGATAACAAACCGGCAATTCAACTTCTCGCATGAACGGAATCCCGATATGGCTTAACTCCAATTCCAATGCTTCTTGATACACGGCCTCCAAGAATCCACATCCAAGCTCACGATGCACCGTCATTGCCGCACCGATGATGGCGTAAGTCTGCTCGTCCCGTTTCATGTCTTGATTCAAAATCTGCGTCAATCTGCGAAATCTGCGGACAAAGTTCTTTAGTACACCCGCGCCTTAAGCGGAAACGACTCCACCGTCAGCGGCTTCAAGCGCACGGGCTTGTAATCCAGACGCTGGCCTTCGCTGTAGAACAGCGAGTGCTTCAGCCATTTTTTGTCGTCGCGCTCGGGGAAGTCATCGCGGGCGTGGGCGCCACGGCTCTCTTCGCGCGCGGCGGCGGCGATCATGGTGGCTTGCGCCACTTCGATCAGGTTATCGAGTTCCAGCGCTTCGATACGCGCGGTGTTGAACACTTTGCTTTGATCGTTGATAACGGTACGCTTCGCGCGTTCGGCGACCTCGCGGATTTTCGTCACACCTGCCGCCAACAGATCGGGGAAACGGAACACGCCGCAGTGCGCTTGCATGACTTCGCGCATTTTCGCCCCGACATCCGCCACGCGTTCGCCGTGCTTCTGGTTTTCCAAGCGTGCCAGCCGCGCCAAAGGGCGGTCTGCCGCATCCGCAGGTAAAGGCTTGTGATGCGGATTGAGTTTCAAATCTTCGATGATCTGGCGTCCGGCGGCGCGCCCGAACACGATCAAATCAAGCAAGGAATTGCAGCCAAGACGGTTCGCGCCATGCACCGAAACGCACGCGCATTCGCCCACCGCGTAGAAACCCTGCACCACGTCTTCCGGCGCGGTGCGGTGGGGCGCGACGACTTGGCCGTGATAATTGGTCGGGATGCCGCCCATCATGTAGTGCGCGGTCGGCACCACGGGGATCGGCGCTTTGGCCGGATCGACGTGGGCAAATTTAAGCGAGATGTCGCGGATACCCGGCAAGCGGTGACGGATCACGTCATCGCCCAGATGATCCAACTTGAGCAGGACGTGATCGCCCTTGGGGCCGCAGCCGCGTCCTTCTTTGATCTCGGTCGCCATCGCGCGCGACACCACGTCGCGGCTGGCCAGATCCTTGGCGTTCGGCGCATAGCGCGGCATGAAGCGTTCGCCGTCTTTGTTCACCAGATAACCGCCCTCGCCGCGCACGCCTTCGGTAATCAGTACGCCCGCACCGTACACACCGGTCGGATGGAATTGAAAAAACTCCATGTCCTCCAGCGGAATGCCCGCGCGCGCCGCCATGCCGAGGCCGTCGCCGGTGTTGATGTAGGCGTTGGTGCTGGCCGCAAAGATGCGCCCCGCGCCGCCCGTGGCAAACAGCGTGGCGCGCGCGTGCAAAATCATCACCTCACTGGTTTCGATCTCCATCGCCACCACGCCCAGCACATCGCCGTCCTCGTCGCGGATCAAATCCAGCGCCATCCACTCCACAAAAAAGTTGGTATTGGCTTTGACGTTCTGCTGATACAGCGTATGCAGCAACGCATGTCCGGTGCGGTCGGCGGCCGCACACGCTCTATCCACGGGGTTTTTACCGTAGTCCTGCATGTGTCCGCCGAACGGGCGCTGATAGATTTTCCCGTTGTCCAGACGGTCGAACGGCATACCGAAATGCTCCAGCTCGTACACCACTTCCGGCGCGGCGCGGCACATGTACTCGATGGCATCCTGATCGCCCAAGTAATCCGAACCTTTCACCGTGTCGTACATGTGCCAGTGCCAGTTGTCTTCTTTGACGTTGCCCAAAGACGCGGCGATCCCGCCCTGCGCCGCGACCGTGTGCGAGCGCGTCGGAAACACTTTGGACAGCACCGCCACTTTCAAACCCGCCTGTGAAAGCTGCAAGGCCGCGCGCATTCCCGCCCCGCCAGCACCGACTACAACCACATCGAACGTACGCTTTGTTACTGACATTAAAGCCCCCACAGAATTTGTACCGACCAGATGACATAAAGCAACAAAGCCAGAATAACCGCCACATGAATCAGCAAACGCAGGCTCGCGGGTTTGACGTAATCCATCACGATGTCGCGCACCCCGATCCACGCGTGATAGAACACACTGAGCAGGAACAGCAGGGCGAAAGATCGCATCACGTTATTGGAGAACAAGGCCGTCCACACGTCGTAATCGACCACGGATTGCAACAGCAGATAGGCCGCGACGAACAGCGTGAACAGCGCCATCACCACCGCCGTGACGCGTTGCGCCAACCAATCGCGCAAACCGTAGTGCGCCCCCGTTACGACACGATTCACCATAGCTTTGCCCCGATCAGTACGGTCAACAACAAGCTCACGCCCATCAC
The DNA here is from genome assembly GCA_964532405.1 of uncultured Gallionellaceae bacterium. GTDB lineage: Bacteria > Pseudomonadota > Gammaproteobacteria > Burkholderiales > Gallionellaceae > PALSA-1006. The sequence goes on from CAZHIC010000032.1 coordinate 17,812, forward strand.
CCACTGACTGCTGGCGCGCGCCTGCGCCAAGCTCGAAATCAGATGCAGGTCGATAGCCAGATAGCGGATACCCGCGCAAAAGTGATGCAGAAACGCCCACAGCAAACCGAGCCACACCAGCTTACTCGATGGATGCAGCAACAACTCCATCAGTGAGGTGTAAGTCTCGATAGAACGCAGGCTGGCTTGCAAGCCCCACAACAACAAGGGCAAGGCAAGGAACAGCAGCGCGCCACTTACACGATGAAGTATGGAGACGAATCCGGCCAATGGTAGTTTGATGAGATGCAGTGCGAGATGCTTGGGACGTTTTTTGTTCATTGTGACCGGCTCGCAAAATGATGCGCAATCTTACACCCGCAGCATGTATTTTGCGCTAGTGCAGATGCCCGTTATCAGGGTAAATTTGTTCTCAGAGAATAGCGTAGGGTGGGCAGACAGGTTTATCGTCTGCCCACCCGGTTTGGTATCCGCGTGGGCAGAGCGTGTGCTGTTGGGGATTTATCCCCTTACAGCCACGGCCTACCCCTTGCGGGTACAAAAGCGTGCCCACCCTACCATCATTGATTTTTATCATAAATTTCAGAGAACAAATTTACCGTGTGCCCGTTATTTGCAATTCGCCTTGTTGACTGCACCGCATCATCAAGGTACGGTGACGCTGTACGCATAGCAGGCCTTTCCCGTGTTCGACTCATTCAGACAAATATTCCGCAACTGGGCCTTCCGCCGCACGGTCGAGACCGGCACGGTGGTGCTCAACCAGCGCCGCATCTACATCCTGCCGACGCGCCAAGGCTTGGGGTTCGCTGGCGTATTGGTGCTGATGCTGCTGGGCGACATCAACTACAACCTGAGTCTAGGTTACGCGCTCACCTTCCTGCTCGCCACTGCGGGCGGCATGAGCATGTTGTATGCCTTCCGCAACATGGCGCAGCTTGAGATCAAGGCCGGGCATGTCGAACCGGTATTCGCCGGTGAACAGGCGCGCTTCCTCTTCCACTTCAACAATCCCGGCGCGCTGGATCGCCATCAACTCCAACTGCACGACGATGCCAGACATCGCACGCTATTCGACCTGTCCGCGCAACGCTCCACATCAATCGAGCTTGCCCTCCCTGCCACGCAGCGCGGCTGGCTGGATAGCGGACGCTTGACGCTGCACACCGAATTTCCGCTCGGCCTTTTTCATGCGTGGACGTACCTCCACTTCGATGCGCCCTGTCTGGTCTACCCCAAGCCTGCCGCACCACACCCCTTGCCCGCCATGTCTTCACAAAACGGCAATGGCAAGACAATGGTGAAGGGCGACGAAGATTTTTCCGGCCTGCGCAATTATGTGGCAGGCGATGCCTTGCCGCGCATCGCATGGAAAGCTTTGGCGCGCGAACAAGGCTTGCAGGTCAAACAATTCTCCGCGCAACAGGGGCACGAGTTGGTGCTGGACTGGTGGCAGTTACCTGACATCGCGACCGAGCGCAAACTGGAACTGCTGACGCGCTGGGTGCTGGATGCCGAAGCGCAGAGTTTGCATTACGGCTTGCGTTTGCCGCATGTTGAATTGCCTCCCGCACAGGGACTAGCGCATAGAGCGGAGTGTTTGCGGGTGTTGGCACTGTTTGGTCTTGAACCATCATAATGAATCACACAACCAATACTAACGAGCAACATTACCCTGTAGGAGCGGGTTGTTCTTCATCACAGCCGGTGATTTACCATGAGCCTTAAGATGAAACTCTCCGCCCCGCTCATCTACGGCCTGATCGCCAGCATCCTGCTGGTCAGCGCGCCGCACGCTGACCATCTGCCGCTGTGGGTCAGCGGCGTAGGCCTGATTTTGCTGGGCTGGCGCGCTTACCTCGCCGCCAGCGGCAACGCGCTCCCCGCGCGCTGGCTGTTGCTGCCGGTCACCCTCGCCTGCGTGGGCGGCATCGCTCTCAGTTTCCATGCCCTGTTCGGGCGCGAAGTCGGCGTCACGCTGCTCATCCTGCTCGCCGCGCTCAAACTGCTGGAGCTGCGCGCGGTGCGCGATGCCACGGTGCTGATCTATCTTTCCTGTTTCATCATCATCACCAATTTTTTTTATTCGCAGAGCATGTCCACCGCGCTGTTCATGCTGTTCACTCTGTTGGTCATCATGACCACATGGATACAGATGCAGACCGGCGATCTCAATTTCAAGCCGCGCCTGCGCATCGCGGGAACCATTTTGTTGCAGGCCATCCCGCTGTCGCTGCTAATCTTCGTGCTGTTCCCGCGCGTACAGGAGCCGCTGTGGGGCTTGCCGCAGGACGCCTACGCCAGCAGCGGCTTGTCCGACACCATGTCGCCGGGCAGCATGAGCAAGTTGTCGCTGTCCGATGCCGTCGCTTTTCGCGTCGCCTACAAAGACAAGGTTCCGCCGCGCGAGCAGATGTATTGGCGCGGCATCGTGTTATGGGATTTCGACGGCCGCACTTGGACGCGCGGACGCGGCACCACCCTGCAAGCGCCACATCTGGCGGATACGACTACGCCGGTGGAGTACACCGTCACGCTGGAACCGCACAACAAACTCTGGCTGTTCGCGCTGGACATACCGGACAATGTTTCCATCCCGCATGTACTCACTTCAGATTTTCAGTTATTAAATAAAGAACCTGTGAATGCGCGCCTGCGCTACACCGTCACCTCGCAATTAAGCTATCGCGCCAATCCCGATGAAGCTCCGCAACAATTGCAGCGCGCGCTCGCCTTGCCGGCGGGATACAACCCGCGCACCCTTCAACAAGCAGCGGAATGGCGTGCGCAAAACGAAGTGAATCCCTCTCCCCAACCCTCTGGTAGAGCAACTAGCCAATCGACTAAGTCCGCAAACGGACAAGTCGCTGGTTATCCCGCAAGCGGGAGAGGGGGCAATCGATCCCTTGCGGGAATTGATGAAAATATTGTGCGCACCGCCCTCACCTACTTCAACCGCAACGGTTTCGAATACACGCTCGAACCGCCGCCGCTCGGCAGCAACAGCGTGGACGATTTCCTGTTCGAGACGCGCAAGGGATTCTGCGAATACTACGCGTCCAGCTTCGTATTTTTGATGCGTGCGGCGGGCATCCCGGCGCGGGTGGTGACAGGCTATCAGGGCGGCGAGTACAACGACCTCGGCGGCTACTACATCCTGCGCCAATCCGATGCCCACGCATGGGCGGAGGTGTGGCTGCAACAGCGCGGCTGGGTGCGTTACGACCCGACTGCCGCCATCGCCCCCGGCCGCATCCAGAACGGCCTCAGCGCCGCTCTACCCGGCAATGCGGCGCTGCCATTCTTTGCGCGCACGCAATCACCGTTCCTGCTCAAGCTGCGCTTCAATCTGGACAGCTTCACCAATCAATGGAACCAATGGGTGCTGGGCTACAACACCGAGCGCCAATTCGCCTTCCTGACCCGCCTCGGCATGGAAGATATTACGTGGCAAAAACTGGCGATGAACATGCTCGCGGGCGTGGCAACGCTGGTGGGAATTTTTACCCTGCTCATGCTGCGCCGCTTACGGCTACGCAGCACCGACGCGGTGCAGACGCTGTATCTCAAGTTCTGCAAGAAGCTGGCGAAGGCGGGGGTTGTGCGTGCGCCGCATGAGGGTGCGCAGAACTTCGCTGATCGCGCGGCCCAACAGCAACCGCAACATGCGGCGGCCATTGCCGACATCACGGCGCGGTACATCGCGCTACGCTACCAAAACCAACGCGATGCGCACGCACTGCAAGCCTTTAAACATGCGGTACGCAGCTTCAAGCTATAATCCGCACCAGTTCAACCGACCCCAAAATCATGCAAATCACCCGCCGCCTGGAGTTCGATGCCGGACACCGCATCCCCAACCACAACAGCCAATGCAAACATCTGCACGGCCATCGTTATGCCATCGAGATCACTTTATCGGGCAAAGTTATCACGGACGAAGGCGTCTCCGAACAAGGCATGGTGATGGATTTTTCGGATGTGAAACGCATCGCCAAAGAGCGCGTGGTGGATACATGGGATCATGCTTTTCTGGTGTATCGCGGCGACAAAACGGTGCTGGATTTTCTAAACACCTTGCCGGATCACAAGACCGTCGTATTGAATGTAGTGCCGACTGCGGAGAATCTGGCGAAGGTCGCCTTCGACCTGCTGGACAGCACTTACCGCGATACATTCGGCAACGATCTGAAGCTGGAGAGGGTGCGCTTGTACGAGACGCCGAACAATTGGGCGGATCACACGGGGGCGTAAGACCCGTCCCCTTGCCTAGTGTGACGGCATCCCCCGCTCACGCAAACTGCGCGGTGAATCATGCCACGCGGAGGTGCGATGCGGAGTTAATCCAACCCTGCCACGTTAATTTTTTGTTTCAGCAACGCCTCAAATTGCTCTATTGGCACCGGTTTGCTAAAGAGATAGCCCTGATATGTCACGCAGCCCTGCTCCTTCAAAAGCGCCAGCTGCGCCGCCGTCTCCACGCCTTCGGCAATCACATTCAAACGGAAGTTCTTCGCCAGGCCGATGATGGTCTTTACCATCACCGCATCATTGGGATCGGTGGTCATATCACGCACGAAGCTCTGGTCAATCTTGATCTGATCCAGTGGCAACTGCTTCAAATAAGACAGCGAGGAATATCCCGTGCCAAAATCATCCAGGGACAAGCGAACGCCGAGCGCTTTCAGTGCATGCATCTTGGTGATCACGTCAGTGACATTGCTCAGCACCACGCTCTCGGTGAGCTCCAGCTTCAAGCGCGAAGCCCCAATCTCATGAAGGCGAAGGAGTGCGGCAACTTTTTCTACAAAATCATGTTGCTTGAATTGCTGCGCACTCACATTCACGGCCAGTGTCAGATGGCTGGTTAAATCGCTTTTAGCCCAGTCGCGCAACTGGCGGCAACCGGTATCCAACACCCAGCCGCCGATGTCGAGAATCAGCGAACTTTCTTCCGCGACGGGAATAAATTGCATCGGGGAAACCATGCCGCGCGATGGGTGCACCCATCGCACCAATGCTTCCGCCCCAATCGCACGACGCTCGCTATCCACCTGAACTTGATAGAGCAAATGAAGTTGATGTTCGGGCACGGCGTTGCGCATGTCGGCCGCTAGCGCGGCGCGTGTCTCTACTGCCAATTGCATGGCCGGATCAAAGAAACGCACGGCGTTACGCCCGGCATCTTTGGCCTGGTACATCGCCATGTCGGCATGCTTTAGCAAGGCGTCTACCGACTCTTCGTTGCCGCGATACAGACATACCCCGATGCTGGTTGAACTGTATTGCTGGCTACCGAGCAACTGGTAGGATTGTGTCAAGCCGACCCGAATCTTCTCGGCAATGAGTGCCGCTTTGCGGGAGGCTTCCTCCGCATGCTCATCCAACTCTTCGAGCAATATGACAAATTCGTCCCCCCCTAGGCGGGCCACTGTATCGGCATCGCGCGCACATAACCGGATGCGTTCCGCCACTTCAACCAACAGCATATCGCCATAGTCATAGCCCAGTGTGTCATTGATCGTTTTGAACTGATCCAAATCAAGAAACAGCACGGCACCATAGTGATTGCTGTCGGCAGAGCTCGATAGTGCCGCGCGCAGCCGATCCAGCAACAAACGCCGGTTAGGCAGACGAGTCAACGCATCAAAGAACGCCAAGGCGTGAATTGCCTCCTCGTTTTTTTTGCGCTCCGTGATGTCGATGTGAGCGCCGGACAGATGAGTCACTCGGCCTTTTTCATCATACTGTTTTTCACCGCGTGCAATGATCCAGCGGTAGCCGCCGTCGCGATGGCGCATGCGCAACTCGCTTACATACTGCCTGCTTGAGGAAGCCAAGTAGCTGTTCAGCCGGTTTAGGGCAGACTCGCGATCATCCGGGTGAAGCAGGGACTCCCATGTGGAAAATTGATTGGGCAATTCATCGGGCTGATAACCCAGCAGGGCTTTCCATTCAGGGCTGAAATTCACAGAATGGGTGGTCAAATCCCAATCCCACAAACCGGTGCTGGAGGCTTGCAGGGCTAACGACAGCTTCTGCTGTGCATGCTGCAGCTGGTTGTAGGGCTCCTCGATCACTTCAACCACGATGGCCCGATAAATAAACAGGTAAGCAATGACCTTGTAGATATGCCCCAGCACGTTGTAGCTACCCGTCATCGTGGTGTAAAGCGTGAAAAAAAATTCGCTCATCGCCAAAGTGCAAACCGCAGAAAAAAGCAAAACGATGTTGAACGTTCGGGGTTCGCGCATTTTTTTCCACAGCACGATGGCGGTAAAAAGGTTGATGGCGATGATGGTGTACTCGGCAATTTTCTTAAACGGCGTGAGTCCCTGACCCGGAATGAAGGTATCCGGCATCCAAGCTTGGTGGTAGATCACGGCCCAATTCAACACCCCATAAAAAAGGATGAATGAAATGAAAATCAAGTAACGAGTTGCGCCCGACTTGAGGGGCTTCCATGACCTGATGGCGACAACAAGCAAAACAAGAGCCGCGATCAACCGTGCAGACAACCAAAAATTGAGTTGCTTCTGCGCATCATTGGGAGAAATAAAATCAGGCATGCCCGAGTAGGACACCGTGTGAGAAAAATCGAGCAGGCCTACCGAAAAAAATACGCAGGCAAGCAGTACGATATTTCCGGACAGCTTCTGACTATGCGAATTCCAGCCCACCGCAAATACCATCATCGAGACCACGATAGATACCGTTTCCAGCAGGGTATGCAAGGGGAGATAATATGGGACGCCTTTGAATTCAGGCCATGCCGGAACCAACCAAGCCAACAACTGAACGGCGGCAAGAAAAATCAGAATCTTTGCCGCGTCGCGCATTGCGCTTCTGTGGGATGGGTGCATTTGAACTATTCCATGCTGTTTACTCATACGTCAGAAATATAGGCTACAGAAGGATGTTTAAAAAACGAACGTA
>CAZHIC010000033.1:0-24625 GCA_964532405.1 uncultured Gallionellaceae bacterium
GAGCGGTAGTTGAAACCGGAGCCGTCGTGCTCACTGGAGCGGTAGTCGAAATCGGGGCAGTCGTGCTGACTGGAGCGGTAGTCGAAACCGGAGCCGTAGTCGAAACCGGAGCGGTAGTCGAAACCGGAGCCGTAGTCGAAACCGGAGCCGTAGTCGAAACCGGAGCCGTAGTCGAAACCGGAGCCGTGGTCGAAACCGGAGCCGTGGTCGAAACCGGAGCCGTGGTCGAAACCGGAGCAGTCGTGCTCACCGGAGCGGGCGTCGGGGCAGGCACTGTCGTGCTCACCGGAGCGGGCGTCGGGGCAGGCGCTGTCGTGCTTACCGGAGCGGGCGTTGGGGCAGGTGCTGGAGCTGGAGCGGTGGTCGTTGTCGGTGCAGTTGTGCCTGATACAAGGGGAACTGTGGTTGCTGTTGCAACATCTGGAGTCGGACCAGTAGCCGCCGGGTTGGCAGTTGTGCCACTAGTCGAACTTTCGCCGCCGACTGGGGGAGTAATTCCTGTCGAACTGCCTGCTGTATTAGCAACCCCTTGTGCGTTGGGTGGGTTGTTTGCTTCCGCTGCACCTTGGGGAAGCGTCAGATCAACGACAGGCACTGGAATTTGCAATCCACTGCTGTTGGTATTGATGGTTGGTACGCTGCTATTTCCAGCCGCCGTATTCTGCTGTTGAACATTTGAACTTGAGCCTCCAAGGCTGCCTGCCGCCACCTGAACCTGTTGCCCTGCTTGATCTTTCACTAAAACGGTCTGAATATTTTCGTTGCCGGCACCTTCGACCCGGGCTGATCCTCCGGTTACGCTGTTAGCTTGACCTATACCCGAAGTATTTCCCCCGCTGTTGAGCGAAGTCATTTCATCAAACGCAACAGCTTGTTGATCCACCGCAGTGTTTCCGACCGGGGCGGTCGGTGTTGCCGAGGCTGCTGTCGTTGGGTTCGGTGTGTCGTTATTGGTAGCCATGTTTAATCTCCCTAGTGAGTTAGCTAATCGATTAAACAAGCTTGTTCAATCGGTTTTCGATGGTGCGATACTACTAGGGGTAAATGCAAAGTTATAGACAGCCGGAAGTTATAGCTCTAGCGTTCATGGAACGACATGGAAACGACGTCGATCAGCGGTTTGACGAGGTATGTCAGCAGGGTTTTTTCTCCTGTGAGTATCTCGGCTTCTACCTTCATGCCGGGCTGCAGTAGATTTCGCCCCGGCACATCGCCGACATACGGGTGCTCCAACTCGACCAAGCCCTGATAATAAGAAGTTTTATCCTCGCCCACCATGCTGGAGGCGCCTATCCTTTTGAGAGTGCCTTTGACAAAGCCGAAGCGGGAATAGTCATAACTCGTTACCCGCAGATTGACCGGTTGTCCTACCCGGACAAAACCGATGTCGCGAGGTGCGATGCGCACCTCGGCTTCGAGCGTGGTGCTGTCCGAAACGATCTGCATGAGCAATACCCCCGGTTGAATAACCTGCCCGATATTTTGCACGCGCATGTCCAAAACATAGCCACGGATAGGCGCGCGTACTTCGAGACGACTGACGCGAGCCTGTAGCCGCAGAAGTGTTTCTTCCAGTTCGGCTATCTCGGCGCGCACGGTTCCCAGCTCGGCCAAGGCATCGCGCCGCGATTGATTTTGGGCATCGGTGCGGCGATTTCTAGTTTCTGCCAACTCCTGTCCGGCAACGCCAATTTCTTCTGTCAGCCGTGCGATTTCGCCTGAAGCCGTTACTTTGGCTCGCCGTGTTTCCAGCAGCACAGTGCGATTGACCAATTGACGGGATGCGAGGTCTTCGCGCATCGCGGAAAGTTCGCCTGTCAGGGCTTGCTGCTCTAGGGCTACGGATAATGACATTTTGAGTTGGCGGATACGCTGCGTGCGCTGGTCGATTTGACGCTCCAATATTGAAAGGGTCGATTTCAATGTAGCCAATTGCGAGACATAAATGTCTTGTTGGCTGGAAACCATGTCCGGCTGCTCTATGCCGAGTTTGGCAAAGTCGGGCTTCCTGCCTTCGGTGAATGACGCTAGGCGTTCCTCGCGCAGACGCAGCGAATCGAGGCGTGCCTTCATTTGTCCAAAATCGGCAAGCGCCTGTGTGCCGTCGATACGCAACAACACCTCGCCTTGTGCCACAAGCTTGCGCTCTTCGGTCAAAATTTCCGCCACTACGCCGCCATCCAGATGCTGCACCAGTTTTACGCTGCCAGAAGGAACGACTTCGCCTTGAGCATGCGCTACCTCTTTCATGCGCGTTAATGCAGCCCATATCAGAAAAATCAAGATCAGCGCCCCGACAATAAACAGGATGGGGCGGACAAAAGCGGGAACTAGCTCTTCTTCAATATGGATGCTCTCCGAAAGCAGGCTGCGTTCCCGCCTACCTAGCGGGGTTTTAAGCGGGGATCCCGGTTCTTGAGGCACATTTTTTTTCTTGTTGAAGATCATTTAGCTTAGCTCCGACATGATTTTATCTTTGATTTTTTCAAACGCCCCCATGGCTATCATAGTGCCACGCTGCATCAGGATCACACTATCTGCCAGACGCATGTGTGCCGGGCGGTGAGAAACCATAATGACGGTAGAGCGTCCGCGCAACCATTCCACACAATGCACTAATGCCTCTTCCCCGGATTGGTCCATGCCCGTGCCCGGTTCGTCTAACAACATGATGTCGGCCGGTTTAAGCATGGCGCGCGCGAGCGAAAGCCGTTGGCGAAAACCGTTCGACAATTGTGAGGAGCGGTCGTTGGAAATGCGGGTATTGAATCCCTGCGGAAGGGCGGCGATATCCTCGGCAAGACCGGCCATTTTCGCTGCCCAATTTATTTCCGCATCGGAGGCTGTCGGGTGCGCCAGACGCAGATTCTGCGCCACCGTGCCGTAAAACAACTCGCAGTGCTGCGGCATGTAGCTGATTTTAGCGCGCAGATCGGCGGCGGCAAGTTGGCGTATATCCACGTTATTGATGCGGATGGTTCCGGCTTGCGGAACATAGATGCGCTCGATCAGTTTGAGCAAGGTGGATTTGCCCGAGCCGTTCCCCCCCGCGACCACAATAACCTGTCCCGGTGCGACCGAGAACGATACACCCAACAGGACCGGGTCGGCATCATTGGCATAACGGAAGGAAACCCGCGCAAAGATGAGCGTGCCACCCGCAACCGGGCTGATGGCTTGCTGCGCACCGGAGTCTGCCTCGCCTCTGAGGTGCAACAGGTTTTCGACTTGACGGATAGTGGAGCGAATGTGTGTCACTGCCGTTGCCGACAGGAAAATATTCTGCATCGGGCCGTTGACACGCCACAGGATCATCATGGTTGCCACCATGGTGCCGTTGCTGATCTCGCCGCGTATCGCGAGGTAAGCGGATAACGCCAAGGCCATCAGGCCGGTAATGGAAGTCAGTATCTGCGCCATGCCGTTGATGCGTGCTTGCAATTGGCTATTTTTGAAATTGGCCATGACCGATTTGCCGCTTAATTCTCTGAATCGATTTGCCCAGGATTTGTCCGCTCCCACAGAGCGGATGGTGCTCATGTCGGTCAACGCTTCGCTCAAGAATTCCCAGCGATTCGTGGACAACATTCCTGACTTCGCTACGGATATTTCGCTGGATTTTCGCGTAAAGAACCACAGCAGGGTAAAAAATAGCATCGACGTCAGCATTACCAGCAATACCCATGGATTGATAACGGCAATGGCCAGCAACAACACCAGAGTTGACGGCAACTCAAAAGCCAATAATGCAGCCGGTCCCAGAAAGAAGTCGCGCAGACTCTCCAGATTTTTAAAGCGTCCCACTTGATTGCTGACCGTCGCACCGTCGGTAGAAGTTGCCGGCAGACTGATGATGCGCTTGAACAGGGTATTGCCTAGAATATATTCGAAACGCCCACCGACAAAAGCCATAACCTGACTTTTGAGGTTGCGCAATAAACCGTCGGCAGCAATGGCAACCACTACGCCGACCATGATGAAAGCGCCCATCACAATATCGCCGGACGGCAACACCAGATCGAGCGTTGCCCGCACAAATAGAGGCGGCGCCAAAGCGAGTAAAGCCCCCGCTAGCGTAAGAGCAAAGGCCAAATATATGTGGCTCTGAAAACGCAACAATATTCCATTGATCCAGCTTGAATCCGGGCGGCGGGAATGACGTTGATCATCCGATTTTTGAAACAGGAAGATTTTCCCCATCTCTGTGCTTGGTACTATTTCTGTTTCGGCGCGCAAGTTGCTATCAAACACCCATAGATTTCCGTCGGGCAGCTGTTTCAAAATCACCATCGCCGCTTTGTCGGCGGGCACAAAAAGGCAGGGCATTAAGCGCGAATCCAAACTTGCCAGATGACCGTCCAAGTGTTTGGGGAAATGCTCCAGACTGGCCATGATCGAACACAGCACGGTAACGTCCATGAGTCTTGCCATGTGCGGCATAGCATCCGCCAGTTGGCGCGGTTGTCCTTGCCATTCGATGGCTTTTAACAGCGGCAGCAAACATATCGACAGATCCGATTCTTCGTCAAATTGGCGACGGACGACAGCAGAAAGATCATTGCTGGATTCGGGACGTTCCTGCACGCTCAGCGTGTCCGGCGCAGCCGATGCGGCGATAGCTGCATCGGAACTGGGTTCGGCGACACCTTCGAACAGTCGGCCATCGGCCAGAGAGTAAACTTTATCGGCAAGCCGGATCAGCGAAGGGCGGTGGGTCACCAGCACGATGCTGCATTTTCCTTTCTGCTCCGCCAAGTAGTCGAGCAGCAACTTGTCTAAGCGCATATCGAGGGAAATATTGGCTTCGTCGAACAGGATCACACTGGGTTTATGCACCAGCGCCCTGATGATAGTGATGATTTGGCGCAACCCTGCGGGCAGGGTTCCTGCCACACCTTGGCCTACAGGGGTTTCATACCCCAACTTCATTCCCGCCACGATTTGATCCAGCCCCAGCTTGCTGGAGATGCTCAGTGCTTCATCCTGTAGGCTGGCGTCGAACATGGTCATGTTTTCAAGGATGGTGCCGGACACGATGGTGCCGGTTTGCGGCAACAAGGCGATTCCTTTGTACACGCTGGCAGTGGTAAAGCTCTTCAACGGTTTGCCATCCACCAGGATTTCGCCGGAATCAGATTGCAGCATGCCGTTCATCAACGATAGCAGGCTAGTTTTGCCGCTCCCACTTGCTCCCAGAATAGTGATGACCTGTCCCGCTTCAAGCTTTAAGGAGATATTGAAAAAAAATGCCATTCTGGAAGAAGCGTTGGAAAGATTTCTATCTTCATGCTCATCGCGATTAACCTCGCCATGAAGGGCGCTTCTGGCCAATGATTGTGTTGCTCTGAAATCAACATCCTTAAATTTCAAGGTGATATTGCGCAACTCCAGCTCTTTTTTAACCGGCGGCATCTCCGGCTTGCCCTCGTCCTTGTCGTAGGGCATAACGAACACTTGATTCAGCCTATCAAGTGCCGCCACAAAAGACTGGTAGCGCATCCATACCGACAGGCCTCGGCGCAAAGGTTGCAACGCGCGCACCGATAGCATCATGCAGGCGGACAGGCCGCCGGGGGTCATTTTTCCGTTTATCACGAACCACGAGCTGGCAAAGACCACCGCCACGATCATGATTTGCGAAAATAGCATGCCCATATTCGAAGCCAGTGCATTGCCGCGTATCAGTGCGTCGCCCAGTATGGAATTTGTCTCTTGCAAGCGTTCGTAGCGGCGCAGCATCAACGATTCCATCGTCAGCGTCTTCACCGAATAGATGCCGGACAATACCTCGGTCAGGAATCCCAGACGGCGGTCATCCTGGGTAGCGCGTTGCCTGACCTGTTCGCGCATCCAGTTGCCGAAACGATAAATCAGGAAAGAAAACAGCAGCAGCAGAATAACCGGCACGGCGAACAGCCAGCCGCCGATGATGTAGATCAATATGGGATAAATCACCACAAAAGGCAGATCGAATAACACCAGCAGAGCTTGGCCCGAATAAAATTCGGATACCTTGGTGGTCGCGAGAATTCTTTCTTCATGTATGCTCGGTTCATCCTGCTGGTAGCGTTGCAATGGCACATGCATCAGCCGTTCGAGCGCGGCAACGCTGGTGTTGTGCTCGAAGCGGGCTCCCAGCCAACTGGTAACCACCCCATTGAGACCGCGCAAAATCTCTTCCAGAATTAACGCGAGCACTACGCCGATCACTAAAAATGCCAGTGTCTCCAAGGACTGGTTCACTACCACGCGGTCTAGGATTTGCAGGATCGCGAGCGGAAGCGCGAGCGCCAGCACGTTGATCAACAAAGTAGAGAGGCCCAACCCCGGCAAGACACGGCGCAAATCGGGCGAGCGAAACAGCTGGCGCAATATGCTCTCTTCTGGCTTTCCCCCTGCCAGCGAGTTATTGCCATGCATTTTCCGATTAAGCGCCGAATGCGTTTTCTTCATGCTATTCCATAACCGAATTGCCGATCGCACGGCGCAGCAAAGGATGGGTGAAGGTAATCCACCTATCGGCACTGTATGACAATACACCGGACGCTACTGCCCGTTCCACCTGCTGGCGCAATGTCTCAACATCTTCGCCCAACGTTGCCGCCACCTCCTCCAGATTTGCGCCAGCGGCATTTTTTGCCACCTCGCGCAGCAAATTGTGATCTAAATGCAGGCTGTCAAGACGGGCATTGATCGCCACCCGCAACGGCAACGCGAGTGACTCGTTATGATGCCGCGCCAGTTCGACTGCGAATAGCGGCACGCCGGCCGCAGCGCTGGCAATCCGCAGCACCTTGTTGGCTCGCCCCTTGATGGTCCCTTTGCCCAAGGCATTGCGCACCAATACTTGAATGTTTTGTGAGGACAGCCGTCGCAGGCTAATGATTGCGGTTGGATTGCTGATGTTTTCTCGTATTCCCCTGCGTCCTGAGAAAATAACCAGTTTCCCGTTTTTGAGCGCATCCGTCCCGGCAGCGGAGAGTAGAAGCTGCTGCTCTTGGGCTAGCAAATGGAAATCATCAACAACAACGAGTTCGGGAAGTTGCGCGGGTTTGCTGCGTAACTGTGCAGCGACTTCCTCCACAGTGCATGCTGTTTCTCTTCCGGTATCGTAAAGATATTTACCCAGCACGGAAGGTAGGCTGCGGCAGAACGACACTTTTCCCTTCTGTTGGAGACAAAGTTTGGCAATGGCATCGCAGAGGCGAGACTTGCCCATACCCATCTCACCCTTCACCAGAATTAAATTGCCATGCCCTTTCGCCGCCGCATCCAATGCAGCATGAAGCTTGGCTAATTCCTCGTCTCGTCCAACCAATTGATAGGCTCGACGCGCCCCGGTCCAATGCAAATTTTTTAATTCAGGAAAAAGCATGGTTGGCGATACCGATTGTGCTCCTCCAATGCCGAACAATTCGATCAGATCCAGCGCGGTTGAATCGAATACGAAGCGTCCCGGAAGGACGCCGTTCAGCAACTCGCGGGCAGAAGCAATCGCGGTGCTGGCAATGGCTTCTCCGGTCCAGCCGCCAAAGCGTTTCATGCTCGCAAAGGCCAGCCCCGCCGTCATGCAGCCGTGCATTTGTTCCGCTATCCCTGCATCTATCGCCAGCAAGTCGTCATATACCGCGCGCGCAGCTTGCAAAGCGACGGCCAAATCGTATTCGGTGACGCGCTGAATGCCGAAAATCAAGTCTCCGGCATTGCCGTTACGCGCCAGAAAAACAGCATCATTAGCGGAGGCAATAGCCGCCAAACAGCCATACATGAGCTTCACGGGCAGAGGGCTGGCGTCGCTAGGGAGCGCGATGCTGAGTACGACACAGGGGCGGTTCTCCAGCAAATCAGCCATCGGCAAGGTGGCGCTACGGTTTTTTTGAGCCTGAAAAATCTCCATGCCATGAGAGACAGCCATCGCACGATTGCTGACATTTAATTTTTTGAAAATCGCGACGATATGCTGCTTGACCGTGCCCAGGCCTATCCCCAGCTCCTGAGCGACATCCTTGTTGACCTTGCCTGCCTGCAATAACTTGAGTATCTGGTGCTGGCGCTGGCTTAGTTCAGGCTGGGGGATGTTTCGCGTCTCCTCACTCATGACTGCTCCTTTTTTTCAGCTTGCTTGGGGCCACTTTGGTCAGTCGCTGAAGGCGCATCCAAGTCATCTTTCCCCGCAAGCGATTGTGACGATACAACACCACAACGCTGCTGACCGGCACGCAATATGGCACAGAAATCTTCGGCCATTTGTTTATGGGGGAACTTGGCAATAAATAACTTATAAAGGGGAGCGTGTTCTTTGCCCGCATTGCTCATGCGGGCTGGGCGGGGAAGAATCGTCCTGTTTTTCATCTGCACAGGGAAGCGGGTGAGCAAGTCATGCCATGCAGTGGCAATAGCGCTACGGTCATGTACATCGGACATGTCCACCAGCCAAAATTGCTGATCGGACCAGTCCACTCCATCGACTTGTTTTTGTATCGGCAAGATTATTGCGGGAGATGCTTTTGCTTCCCCCAAGGTTTCTGCCGCAATCCTTGCTTTTTCTTTTGTTGCCACCAGTGCTTCTTGTTCTGCCTTCAGGCGCGCCACTTCCGCTTCCGCCGCCGCCTTGGCTTCTTGCTCGGCTTTCAATCGCGCGGCCTCGACTTGCGCTTCCTGCCGGGCTTGCAATTTTGCAGCGCGGGCCGTCGCCGCCGCTTGTGCGTCTGCTTCAGCTTTAGCTTGTTTCTCCGCTTTTAAGCGCAGTGTTTCAGCTTTGGCTTCTTTCAAAGCTTTGGCCTTTGCGATCTTGGCTTCCGTCGCAGCCTTGGCCTTCACACGTAAGGCCAAGGCTTGGGCTTCTTTTTCTGCTTTGATTTGGGCCTGCTGTTCAGCTTTCAATCGCGCTGCTTCGGCTTTCGCTTCCTGCTGGGCTTTCAACTTGGCAGCATGTGCTGTCGCCGCTGCTTGTACGTTTGCTTCAGCTTTGGCTTGCTTCTCCGCTTTTAAGCGAAGAGCTTCAGCTTTTGCTTCTTCCAACGCTTTAGTGTTTGCGATCTGGGCCTCTGCCGCTAGCCTTGCCTTCTCTTTGCTTGCCGCCAGCGCATCTTGCTCAGCCTTCAGGCGCGCCACTTCCGCTTCCGCCGCAGCCTTGGTTTCCTGCTCGGCCTTCAGGCGTGCGGCCTCGGCTTGGGCTTCTTGTGCGGCTTGTGCGTCTGCTTCAGCTTTGGCTTGTTTCTCTGCTTTTAAACGTAGCGCTTCAGTTTTTGCTTCTTCCAGCGCTTTGGCTTTTGCGATCTGGGCGTCTGCCGCTAGCCTTGCCCTTTCTTTGCTTGCCACCAGCGCTTCTTGCTCAGTCTTCAGGCGCGCTACTTCCGCTGCCGCCACCGCCTTGGCTTCTTGCTCGGCTTTCAGCCGTGCGGCCTCGATTTTGGCTGCCCACTGTGCTTCTTTTGCCGCTTGTTTTTCTGCTTTGATTTGGGCCTGCAACTCAGCTTTCAATCGCGCTGCTTCGGCTTGCGCTTCCTGCTGGGCTTGCAACTTTGCAGCATGGGCTGCCGCCGCTGCTTGTGCGTCTGCTTCAGCTTTGGCTTGCTTCTCCGCTTTTAAGCGCAGTGTTTCAATTTTGGCTTCTTCCAACGCTTTGGCCTTTGCGATCTTGGCTTCCGCCGCTAGCCTTGCCCTTTCTTTTGTTGCCACCAGCGCATCTTGCTCAGCCTTCAGGCGTGCTACTTCGGCTTCCGCCGCCGTCTTGGCTTCTTGCTCGGCCTTCACGCGTGCGGCCTCGATTTCGGCGGTGCGCTGTGTTTCTTTCGCGGCTTGTTTTTCTGCTTTGACTCTGGCCAGCAGCTCGGCTTTCAATCGCGCTGCTTCGGCTTGCGCTTCCTGCAGGGCTTGCAATTTTGCAGCATGGGCTACCGCCGCTGCTTGTGCGTCTGCTTCAGCTTTGGCTTGCTTTTCCGCTTTTAAGCGCAGCGTTTCAGCTTTGGCTTCTTCCAACGCCTTAGCCTTTGCGATCTTGGCTTCTGCCGCTAGCCTTGCCCTCTCTTTGCTTGCCGCAAGCGCATCTTGCTCTGCCTTCAGGCGCGCCACTTCCGCTTCCGCCGCAGCCTTGGCTTCTTGTTCGGCCTTCCTGTGTGCGGCCTCGGCTTGGGCTTCTTTCTCGGCTTGTTTTTTCGCGTTGACTCTGGCCTGCTGCTCAGCTTTCAACCGCGCTACGTTGGCTTTCAACTGCGCTACTTCGGCTTCCGTTTCCTGCCGGATTTTTAACTTTGCGTCCTTGGCTACGGATTCTAGATTTGCTTTTTCTTCCTCGTCCAGCAGTGCGTCATGTTCGGCTTCCAAACGCGCAGCTTCGGCATCCGCTGCCGCCTTGGCTTCTTGCTCGGCCTTCACGCGTGCGGCCTCAACCTTGGCTTGCGCCACCGCTTTGATGCGCACTGTTTCAGCTTCTTCCAAGGCTTTGGCTTTTGCGACCTTGGCTTCCGCTGCGGCCTTGGCTTCTTGCTCGGCCTTCGCGCGTACGGCCTCGGCTTGGGCTTCCTTCGCGGCTTGCCTTTTTGCATCGACTCGGGCCTGTTGTTCGGCTTTCAAGCGAGCCACGTCGGCTTTCAATTGAGTGACTCTGACTTCCGTTTCCCGCCGGACTTTCAACTTGGCTTCCTTGGTTACGGACGCTAGCCTTGCTTTTTCTTCCTTGTCCAAAAGCGCTTCATGCTTGGCTTCCAAGCGCGTAGCTTCTGCTGCCGCTGCCGCCTTGGATTCTTGCTCGGCTTTCACCCGTGCGGCCTCGATTTTAGCGACCCGCAGTGCTTCTTTCGCGGCTTGTTTCCCTGCTTTTATTTTGGATAACTGCTCGGCTTTCAATCGTGCTGCTTCGGCGTTCGCTTCCTGCCGGGCTTTCAATTTTGCAGCACTGGCCTCAGCCGCCGCTTGTGCGTCTGCCTCGGCTTTGGCTTGCTTCTCCGCTTTTAAGCGCAGCGCTTCCGCGTTGGCCTCTTCCAACGCTTTGGCTTTGGCGATCTTGGCTTCCGCTGCCAGCCTTGCTCTTTCTTCTGCTGCCACTAGCGCATCTTGCTCTGCTTTCAGGTGTGCAGCTTCCGTTTCTGCCGCAGTTTTGGCTTCTTGCCCGGCTTTCACGCGTGCTGCCTCGGCTTGGGCTTCTTTCTCGGCTTGTTCTTTTGCTTTGATTCTGGCCTGTTGCCCAACTTTCAGGCGCGCTATGTCGGCTTTCAACTGAGCTACTTCGGCTTCTGTTTCCCGCTGGACTTTCAGCTTTGCGTCTTTGCCAGCAGATTCTATATGGGCTTTTTCTTCAGCATCCAGCCGAGCTTCTTGCTCGGCTTTCACGCGTGCTGCCTCGGCTTGGGTTTCTTTCTCGGCTTGTTCTTTTGCTTTGATTCGGGCCTGTTGCTCAGCTTTCAGTCGCGCTACGTCGGCTTTTAATTGTGCTATTTCGACTTCCGTTTCCCGCTGTACTTTCAGCTTTGCGTCTTTGGCTATGGAGTCTAGACTTGCCTTTTCTTTTGCAGTCAGCTTGGTTTCTTGATCAGCTTTCAGGTGAGCCTTTTTATCTGCCGACGGCGCAGGCCGCGTACCCTTTTTGGGTATGATATCAACGACCACCGAAGCTTCTGCGTATTGATTGAAAAGATCAAGCGCAAATACACTACCGCTACCTGACAGCAGCAAAACACACAGTGCCCCGAACGTAAAGTTTCTCAAATAGGAGAGCTGATGATATACGCGGTGTTCCATCTACATGTCCTCCGCCGAAGTTTTTGCGACCTTGGCTTTCGCTGCAAGCTTTGCCTTCTCTTCCTCGCCTAGCCGTGCTTTTTCTTCACTCGCTACCAGTGCTTCTTGCTCGGCTTTCAGGCGCGCCACTTCAGCTTTTGCCACAGCCCTAGCTTCTTGCTCGGCTTTCAGGCGTGTGGCCTCGGCTTTGGCTTTTTTCGCCGTTTGTTTTTCTGTTTTGATTCTGGACAGATGCTCAGCTTTTAACTTTGTGGGGTCGATTTCCGCTGGCGTATGTGCGTCTGTCGCCGCTTTATCGTTTGCCGCTTCAGTCTGCGTTCCTGCCATGGCGTCGGTTGTTGCGATCTGGGATTTTGGCGCTAGACTTTCCTTTTTTTCCTCTTCTATCAGCGCTTTCTTCTCGGCTTTCAGGCGCGCCACTTCAACGTCCTCCGCTGTCATGCCTTCCTCCGCCAGATTTACTGCCGCCTGCGTTTCTTGCTCTGTATGCGGGCGCATCGCTTGAGTTTCCTCAGGCGTCTTGACGGTAGCCCCGGCAGCAGCTTCGGCGAAAGAGAGTGCTGGTTGCTCAGAAGTTGATGGAGCAATAAAACGGTCGCTCATCCCGAGCGATTGCGACGACACGACGCTGCAACGCTGCTGTCCGGCACGCAACATTGAGCAGAACTCCTCAGCCGTTTGCTTTTCGGGGAACTGGGCGATAAATAACTGATAGCGGGGAGCATGTTCTTGGCTTGCATCGCTCATCCTGTCTTGGCTGCGCGGAAGAACCGTCCGGTTTTTCATCTGCTCAGGAAATTGGGCGATCAAATTATGCCATGCTGCGGTAATACTGCTGCGGTCATGCACATCGGACATTTCCACCAGCCAAAACTGCTGGCCGGACCAGTCCACCCCACCGAATTGATTTTTGGGCGGAGGCGCTGCCGAAAGCGCTGTATTCGGGCGAGTAGCTGAGGGATGATTTTCTAAATTATTCTGGTCAGATGATGTTCTAGCAGCCGTCTTGACAGGCATGTCTGTCTTCGCGGAAAATTTTTTAAATTGCTCTGCTGCGGATAGTGAAACAGGCCCATCGAACGATTTTGACGATACGACAACACAACGTTGTTGCTCGGCCCCCAAGGCGGCACATAGCTTATCAGCCATTTCTTGGTCGGGAAGATTTGCGATGTACAACCGATACCAAGATGCGCGCTCTTTGTCTCGTACCGTCACTTGGCCTTGCCGTTGCGGGAGCAAAGTCCGGCTCTCCATTTGATGCGGGAACCGGCCATTCAAGTCTCGCCATGCAGGCAACACAGCACCACGGTCATATACTCCGGAAAGTTCCACCAGCCAATGAGTTGCACCGTCCCGCAATACATCTCCGGCCCAATCGATTTCATGGGTTTTATTCTCTTGTGCAAGACTACTTCCGGCTTGATTGTTTTTGAATACCGCTGGCGCAGGTCGTGCGCTTTCTTCAGGCATAACATTGTCGACAGATACACCTCCTCCCAATGCACTGAACAGGTTGACTAGGCTACGGTAACGATCCATGCGCACGTTGTACCAATCGTCCAGATTGCGTTGATATGTGCGTTGTGTATCCAGTAACTCCAAATAATCCACTGCCCCGGCCATAAAGGCTTCTTGGCTGTAATTCCAAGCGCGAAGCGAAGAATTTGCGGCCATATCCTGCGCTTCCAAACGTTTTTCAATAAAACTGAGCGCACTTAATGAGTCATCGACTTCGCGCACCGCGTCATAGATCACGCGCACATAAGTCTCCAATAGCTCTTCATGTACTGCTTGGGCAAATTCCACTTCCTTGGAACGTTTGCCGCTATCGAAGATGCTTACCGAAAGATTGGCAATCGTGGTCCAGAATAGAGCTTGTGGCAGAAACAGCTGTGACATGTACATGCTGCCGTAACCCGCCTGAGCTGTCAGATCCAGAGGCGGCAGTATGCGCGCCCGTGCAACATCAATATCGGCATCGGCCGACAATAGCCGCGACTCCATTGCGCGCACGTCAGGCCTGCGCAACAACAATGCTGACGGCATATCGGGCAGCGCTTGCGGAAACTTAACCGAGTTCAAGCCGTTGCGGGAAAGCTTTAATTCCACCGGCGCCGAACCCAGCAGGGCAGCCAAGCGATTGAGTACAGCTTCACGTTGTTGCCCAAGCACCGGAATGGTGGCTTTGACCGAGTAAACGGCCGCCTTCTGCTGCTCCATTTCCGTGATGGTGGCATCGCCCACTTTCAGGCGCCTGTCCACCGATGCTAGCATCTCGCCCAATGATTTTTCGGTCTCGCGTGCAATGCGCAAACGGTCATTGAGCGAAAGGTACTCGATGTAAGCGACGACCACGTTGGCAACCACATTTCTTTGCATATCGTCGCGCTGGTAAGTCGCGCGCAATAGCTGCAACTCGGCAGCTTCGTACAATGAGGCAGTCTCCCCCCAAATGTCGGGGCGCCAATTTCCCTTGAGGCTGATTTGATTCAAGGAGCGCGCAATGTTGTTGCCATTTGCATTGCCTCTCCCCGCGCCAAATTCCGGGTAGGTGGTGCTGGATTGGATAGGCATGGAGATCGTCGGCGCTTTATCGGATCCCGCCTGACTGAGTCGCGCTTTGCTTTGCGCAATGCGTAACGACGAGATTCTCAGGTCTGGGTTGTTAGCCAGCGTGCGATCCATCAAGTCGTTTAGCTCCTGACTGCCCAATAAACGCCACCATTCGGTCAGCTCCGCATTCAGCAGCAACGAGGATGCAGTGGAAGGGGGGGGCGTGCTTAAAGCGTGGGAGTCGCTGGCGACGGTCGGCGCTTTTGCGAATTGCGCGGGAAGATTGAGCGCAGGAACATCATATTTATCGCGCTTGGCTACGCAGCCGGCCAAAAGCAAGAGGCACAATGCTGTGAACACAATGTTCCGCACATTTTTTCGCTTGGACAGACTGCTCATTTGCCTGAAACCAAGAGTCGCTGCTCACCTTGAGGGTGGGAGCATGTTGGGGTATTTTTGCTATACATGCCCCCCCGAAGGCCGTACATCTTGCAGATGCCGGAAGAGGGGCGTTGATGAAGAGTGAAGTTGTATTGAAAAAAATATGGGCATAAATTTTAATGGGTACGTTGCTTTCATTTTTGTAATTCCTTGAAAGTCAGAGCAAACCCATTGCTCCTAGCGAGAAACTATAGCATATAACTTGCATTTTATTACTATTGGAGCGTGACCTCGGCGACGATAATGCAGATGAAATATTGCTTGCCGAGTGTAAAAAATCGAAGGGAAGTCGGAAATTGCGGAGGTTGATAGTGTAGAATGCCGCTCGATTTAGTTGGGCGCGGCACGGTGAAATATGCGGGTGATTTTCGGGCAACAAAAAACCGCATCAGCCGTTAAAGTTGGCATAAATGCGGTTCTTGCGCTTCTTTTTGATGGTGCCCGGAAGAGGACTCGAACCTCCACACCTTGCGGCACACGGACCTGAACCGTGCGCGTCTACCAATTCCGCCATCCGGGCATTGCTTGAGGGGGCGCACTTTAATAGTTATAGGATTTACTGTCAATGACAACCAAGAAAAAAAACATTCGCGAACTCGATCCTTTTTTGGAGCGTGAGCGCGAGCAATATGACAACCCTTTGCCCAGCCGCGAATATATTTTGCAGATATTGGCCGAGCGCGGTGTACCCGTCGAGCAGGACGAGCTATGCGGTCTGTTGCATATCGAGCTGGACGAAGAGGATTTATTTAATCGTCGTTTGCGCGCGATGGAACGCGACGGGCAGATCATGCGCAACCGCAAACGCGCCATTTGCGTTATGGACAAGCTGGATCTGGTCAAGGGCAAGGTGCAGGGACATCCCGACGGTTTCGGATTTTTAATCCCGGAAGATGGCAGCGATGATCTGGTGCTGAGTGCCAAGGAAATGCACAAAGCGCTGCACGGTGACACCGTGATGGCGCGTGTGGGTGGAACAGATCGGCGCGGTCGGCGCGAGGCCAGTATCGTCGAGGTGTTAGAGCACGGCACGACACGTTTGGTTGGGCGCTTGTACGAGGAGCACGGCATTCGCTTCGTGGTGGCCGAGAATCGCCGCATCAGCCAAGACATCTTGGTCGCGCCGGGCGAACATGGCGAGGCGCAGGTGGGGCAGG
The DNA here is from genome assembly GCA_964532405.1 of uncultured Gallionellaceae bacterium. Taxonomy (GTDB): domain Bacteria; phylum Pseudomonadota; class Gammaproteobacteria; order Burkholderiales; family Gallionellaceae; genus PALSA-1006. The sequence goes on from CAZHIC010000033.1 coordinate 15,894, forward strand.
TGGTTATGCTGGAGATATTGTCTCAGCCTTCCAAAAACGCACAGCCTGTCGGCCGCATCATCGAGGTGTTGGGCAACTATGCCGACCCCGGTATGGAGATCGAGATCGCGCTGCGCAAGCACGACCTGCCGAACGAATTTCCAAACGATGCCAAACATCAAGCGGAAAAGTTTTCTCCGACCGTGTTGCCGGAGGACTATGCGGGGCGCGAAGATGTGCGCCAGCTGCCGCTGGTAACGATAGACGGCGAGACCGCGCGCGACTTTGACGATGCGGTGTATTGCGAGCCATCCGGCAGCGGTTTCCGTTTGGTGGTGGCGATTGCCGATGTGAGTTCGTACGTGCAGTCCGGCGATGCGCTCGACCGCGAAGCGATCAATCGCGGTAACTCGGTGTATTTCCCCCGGCGCGTGATTCCGATGTTGCCGGAAGAGTTGTCCAACGGCCTTTGCTCGCTGAACCCCAATGTCGAGCGTTTGTGCATGGTGTGCGACATGCAGGTCGACGCTGCGGGCAATATCCTGAAGTATCGTTTTTACCCCTCGGTGATGCTCTCCAAGGCACGTCTCACCTACACGCAAGTGGCGGACATGTTGGCAAATCCGCAGGGCGAAAACGCAAAGCAATATGCAGCGGTATTGCCGCACATCAATCATCTCTACACGCTGTTCCAGACTTTGTTGCAAGCGCGCGAGAAGCGCGGTGCGATTGACTTTGAGACCGTCGAAACGCAGATGATTTTCAATGAAAACGGCAAAATCGAAAAAATCATTCCCGTGGTGCGTAACGATGCACACAAGCTGATCGAGGAATGTATGTTGGCGGCGAACGTTTGTGCGGCGGCATTTTTGAATGAGCATCAACATCCGGTGTTGTTCCGCGTGCACGAAGGCCCGACGCCGGAGAAGCTTGGCGCCGTGCGCGAATTCTTCAAAGAGTTCGGCCTGCAACTGGGCGGTGGCGATGAGCCGCAGGCGGCGGATTATTCCACGCTGCTGAAACAGATCAAAGGCCGTCCCGATGCCGGATTGCTGCAAACCGTGATGCTGCGCTCGTTGCGCCAAGCCAAATATAACCCGGCGAATGTCGGTCACTTCGGACTCGGCTACGAGGCCTACGCGCATTTCACTTCACCTATCCGGCGTTATCCCGACTTGCTGGTGCATCGCGCCATCAAGGCTGTGCTGCACGGTAAACAGTACAAACCCGCGCTGAAATGGGAAGAGCTGGGTGTCCATTGTTCGGAAACCGAGCGTCGTGCCGATGACGCCACGCGTGATGTTGAAGCCTGGCTGAAGTGCTTCTATATGCGCGACCATCTCGGCAGTGTGTTCGAAGGCACGATCTCTTCGGTCACCGGCTTCGGCTTGTTTGTCGCGTTGGATGATCTGTATGTCGAAGGCCTGATTCACGTATCGGAACTGGGCGCGGATTATTTCCACTTCGATGCGGCCAAGCATCAAATGTTGGGCGAACGCACCGGCAAGCGTTATCGCCTGGGCGACCGTGTCAAAGTCAAAGTGGTGCGCGTGGATATGGAAAGCACCAAGATCGACTTCACGCTGGAAAGCGTGACAGAAGCCGCGCCTGCACTGAATGTTGGTGCATGGGGTGATGCTGCTGCGAAGAAACCCAAGAAAACCGGCGCTAAAAAACCGGGCAAAAAGCATGGCTGAGACACGCATCATTCACGGCTTTCATGCCGTCATCGGGCGCATACGCCAGAACGCGGACGGCGTGCTGGAAATCTATGTGGATTCGCAACGGCGCGATCCACGCGCCCGCGATCTACTGAAACTGGCGGAGACGCACGGTGTACGCATCGTACCCGTCGATGGCAAACGTCTGGATGGCATGGCGGGGAATACCCGTCATCAGGGCGTGGCGGCGCGGGTCGATGCGGCGCAGCGCGTACAACATCTGGACGATGTGCTGGACACCTTGACCGAACCCGCTTTGCTATTGGTGTTAGACGGTGTGCAGGACCCGCACAATCTGGGCGCGTGTTTGCGCAGCGCGGATGCCTTTGGCGTGCATGCGGTGATCGCGCCCAAAGACCGGGCCGTGGGCATCAACGCCACCGTGGAAAAGGTGGCCTGCGGCGCGGCGGAAACCGTGCCTTACATCACTGTCACCAATATCTCGCGCACTTTGCGCGAATTGCAAGAGCGCGATATTTGGGTAGTGGGAGCGGACGGCGAAGCGGAGACGGATTTGAACGGTTTTAGGCACGCCGGTGCCCTCGCTTGGGTGCTGGGGGCCGAGGGCGAAGGATTGCGCCGCCTGACGCGCGAGACTTGCGATCAGTTGGTACGCATCCCGATGCTGGGTAGCGTGGAAAGTTTGAACGTATCGGTAAGCACCGGTATCTGCTTGTACGAAGCGAGAAGGCAGCGCGCGGTCTAGATATAGATTGGGTGTACGATAGTCTCAAAACAACAAGGAAGTGTTGAGAGGAATGATGTTGAAATTTGATTTTTCAGTGCTAACCAAAGACGGGCAGCGGGTCGAGAGTGTCGTGATTTCAGCCCTGAACCAAGAAGATGCCGAACGCAAGTTAAGACAGATGTACCGTTACTGCGAGATCGTGCGCTGTTCGCCAAAAGATGAAGAAGGGGGCGGGGGGGGCAAGATGGGGCAGGCAGTATCGGTTGAAGATATTCTCACCTTGATTTCCAAGTAAGCTTTACTCGATAAAATTGTCGGCCACTAATTCTTCTACTAGCTCATCATAATCATGTGCGCCACGGCTGGTTGGAGCATGCTCGAACACCGTCAGATTTAAAGCGGGGCTCTCTGCCAGACTAACATTCTCGGAGATACGGGTGCGACAGACTTCCTGTCCGAAGCGCTCCTCCACTAAACGCAACACTTCCCATGCCATACGGCGACGTCCATCGAAGCGCGTGAGCAAATAACGCCGCTGAATACGCCGTTTCAGCACTTGCTCCAGCGCGTTCAAAGTTTTTTCGAGCTGTATGGCACCTTTAGTAGAGAGATGGTCGGCGGAGATCGGCACGATCAATCCGTTGCAGGCAAACAGCGCATTCAGCGACAGAACGCCGATCATCGGGCAACAGTCAATGATGATAGGCGAGTCTTTCTTGCCAAAATTTTCTGCTTGCAGGCTGATGTTGAGCCGGTTGACCACGTTGTAACCTTTGCCGTACAGGGCGTCTACTTTGGATAATTCGGAATGGGAGGGGATGATTTTGATACGACTTTTTGCTTCTTGTACCAGCTCTTTCAAGGGGCGGTTGCGTTGAAACAGGCTTAACACGGTGGCATCCCCGGAATGAGCTGTGATGCCCGAGATCGAGCTGAGGTGCGCTTGCGGATCGAGGTCTATGCCATAAGCAGTGCGTCCGGTACGCATCAGGGCTGCTGCAAGGTTGAGGGCGGTGGTTGTTTTTCCAACGCCTCCTTTTTGGTTGAATACGGCAATGATAGTCATGGGCTGAGAATACGAAGAACGGTTATGGAACGGTGCCGCTGATTTGCCGGATGCTATCTACGATGCCGTTGCGTTTTAACATGGAAAGCCATTCGTCCTCATGCAGCATGATGACTTTGTCTAAATACTCGATGTTGCGCTCGACAGATTCGAGATAAAAATTTCTGTCGATGCCGACCGAATTTTTGAAATGATGATTCAAGCGGTGATAGATGCCGCCCAGTTCGCCGTCAAAGGTCTTACGGATGAGCTCGTAAAATCCGCGTGTCTTTTTTAGAAGATCGTGCATGTTTTGAAAATTGCCCAGATCGGCTTCCTTGAATTCAAGGAACAAGAACAGCAGTTTTTCAAGATAGGTGCGATCGGCCATTTGTCCGATCAGATCCGCACTCCCGACGATTTGTCCCAGCAAGCGTATGCGCGGGTCGGGGAAGCTGAGGTGTGACAAATTGTGGTTCAACTCGGTGCAGCGCATGATCAGCGTCAAGGGGGTATCCCATGACGTCGGAAGATGCCATTTGCTCAGATTGCGCTGCATGAACGCGATGCCGCGCGAGACATGTGTTTGCGTATATTGCGCGCCACTTCCTTGCGCCTCATCGTTTTTTTGGGCGTAGCCCACGTCATGGAGTAGTGTTGCCACCAGAATCAGGGTGATTTCTTCATCGTTGAGGAGGTTGCCGGAAAGATGCACGCCGTGCAGCAGGCGCACGGCACACATGAACACGTCGAGCGTGTGGCGGAGATCGTGGTAAGGCGTTTGGATGCGGCTATAGCCGGGATAGGAGCCGTCAAACAAGCGCAAGACATCGTCGAATACATTGCGCGCACCCGCCAAGTCGATGTCGGGATTTATGCTTTGCACGATATGCCGCGCTTTATTCCACGCGTCGGCAGGATCTCTGTTGGCAAACAGGTCTCTGATTTCGGCAGGAGGGAGGTCGCGTGTCGTTGAATTCATTTTTGTATTTTGCATGGCATGCCCTTATTCTGCAATAGAGAAATGATGAGGTCGGGTGATGAGGGGCTCAGTACAACCCAAAATCAACCTAACTGTTTTTTCAATGCCTCGCACAATGTTTCAACGCTGTGTGGGTTGTTTAATTTTTCCGCGCTGATCCAGAACGTATCTTCCGCGCGTGCGCCCAGCGTGTTGACCTTGGCGCGATGCAGTTCGATGTGGTGTTGCGCGAGGAAATAGGCGATACGCGCGAGCAGCCCGGGGCGATCCCCGGCAATCAAAGAAAGCACATGATTGCCTTTCTCGTCCTTTTTGATAGCCACTTCGGGTTGGATAGGGAAGTGTTTAAGTTGCCGGCTGATTCTGCCGATCTGCGGAGCGGGGGGCGCATCGGTCTGGGCGAGTACGAGTGCCAACTCATATTCGATGTAGTGCATCACATCGCGATATTCGGTCTTGTTGTTGCTGGCGTCCATCACCAGAAAGCTATCCAGCGCATAGCCGTGCTGAGTGGTATGTATCTTCGCTTCCATAATGTTGTAATTCATGCGCTCGAAGAAGCTGCAAATGCGGGCGAACAAATGGGCTTGGTCGGGGCTGTAGACCATGACTTGCGTGCCTTCGCCGTTACGGCTGAGGCGCGCTCTGACGACGGGGGATTCAGCGTTGACGCGATGCGCCAATTGCCGTGTGTGCCAAGCGATCTCGTGCGGGTCGTGGCGCAAAAAATACTCCGCATCAAGCTGTGCCCAGAGCAATTCATATCTGTCCGGGGCGATGGCATACAAGCTGAGTGTCTCTATCGCGCGTTGACGTATCTCGCCGATCTGGTCGGCGATCTTGCCATCCACCATATAGCGACGGGTGGCGTTAAATAGATCCTCCAGTAATTTGCCTTTCCAAGCGTTCCACACTTTGGCACTGGTGCCGCGAATGTCCGCCACGGTGAGCAGGTATAGGGCGGTGAGATAGCGATCATTTTTGACTTGGGCGGCGAAAGCCGCGATGACATCCTGATCAGACAGGTCTTGCTTCTGTGCCGTAGAGGACATGGTGAGGTGGTGCTCTACCAGCCAAACCACCAGATGCGTATCTTCGCGCGTCAGTCCGTGTTGTTTGCAGAAACGCGCGGCATCTGCACGCCCCAATTTTGAATGATCGCCGCCGCGTCCCTTGGCGATGTCGTGAAAGAGTCCTGCGATGTAGAGCACTTCGGGGCGGGCGAAGTCTTTGATCAGCTTGCTGCACAGCGAGTTTTCATGTGCGTGCTCGGCCAGCGTGAAGCGGCGCAGATTGCGCACCACCATGAGGATGTGTTCGTCCACCGTGTAGACATGAAACAAGTCGTGCTGCATCTGCCCGACGACTTTGCCGAAGGCGGGCAGATAGCGCTCCAGAATGCCGTGTTGGTTCATGCGCCGCAGCGCATGGGTCAAGCCTTGCGGCTGACGTAATATCTGCATGAACAGGGCGCGGTTGTCGGGGTCTTTGCGGAAAGCCGCGTCGATATTTTTGCGCCCGCGCCACAAGGCGCGCATGGTGTTGGCGGAAAACCCCACGAGGTCGGAGTGCTGCTCCATCAGCAGGAAACTTTCCAGAATCGCGGTGGGCTGACGATTGAATAGTTCTTCATCGCGCGCTTCCAGAAAATGATCGCGGGCGACGAAACGCTCGTTGACAGGAAGGGCCGCATCGGTTTCGGGAAAGATACGTGCATGCATGTTTTGCAGCAGCACACTGTTGAGTTGCAGTACGGCTTGTTTGGTGCGGTAGTAATGCTGCATGAGTTGTTCGCTGGCGCGGCGCGAGGCGCTGGCTTCAAAATGCATCTGCTCGGCGAGCGCGGTCTGGTAATCGAAGATCAGCCGGTCTTCGCGGCGTTTGGCCAGGTAGTGCAAACGGATGCGTAATGTTTGCAACAAAGATTCATGGCGTGCAATGGCTCGCGCTTCAGCGGCGGTGATTAAACCGGCTTGCGCGAGTTCGCGCCAAGTCGAGCCGAAGCCGCAGGCGCGACTGATCCACAGCACGGTTTGCAGGTCGCGCAAACCGCCTGGACTTTCCTTGAGATTCGGTTCCAGATTGAAGTCGGTGTCGATAAAGCGCGTATGGCGCTGTTGTTGCTCCTGCATTTTGGCAAGGTAGAAAGCGCGACGACTCAGGTGCTCGGCGAGCGTCTCGCGCATTTCCACAAACAGTGCACGGTTGCCGGTGATGTGGCGCGCTTCCAGCAGATTGGTCTGCACTGTGACATCCGACGATTCGGCCATGCAGTCGCCCACCGTGCGGATGCTGTGGCCGATCTCCAAGCCGATGTCCCATAACACGCCGACCAGTGTTTGCAAACGTTGTTGCAATTCGGCATCAGGCTGTTGCGGTAGCAGGATGAGCAGGTCGATATCGGACTTGGGAAACAACTCCATGCGCCCATAGCCGCCTACGGCAACGAAGACGGCATCTTCCGGCATTCCTGCCTGATGCCACACCAGTTGCAGATATTGATCGATCAATTTGGAGTGACTGCGCAACAAGCGAAGCGGATGCGGGTGGGCTTCGTAGTTGAGCTGCAACTCAAGGCGTGCAGCTCGCAACGCTTCGCGGATTTGGGCGGTGGTTTGCAAAATTAGAAACGGCGATTAGCCACGGATGCACACAGAATGAACACTGATAAAACAGAAGCAACGCTTTTTCCGAGAGGCTTTCCGAGCAAGTATATTTATTTTTTCATCCGTGTGCATCCGTGTTAATCCGTGGCTCAATTGTTTTTAAAACCTACAACTCGGGAGGGGGAGGCGCGTCTGCCGACAGGGTCAGTACTTCAAAGCCCGTCTCTGTGACCAGAATCGTGTGTTCCCACTGTGCCGACAGGCTGTGATCCTTGGTGACTATCGTCCAGCCGTCGCCCAATTGCTTGATGCCGGCCTTGCCTGCATTCACCATCGGCTCGATGGTGAAGATCATGCCCGCTTCCAAACGGATACCCGAGTTGGGCTTGCCGTAGTGCAGGACTTGCGGTTCTTCATGGAATTTTCTGCCGATACCGTGGCCGCAAAATTCGCGCACGACACTATAGCCCAAGCCCTCAACGAAGTTTTGAATGGCATAACCGATGTCGCCTAATGTCGAGCCGTGTTTGACCGTGCGTATGCCGCGCCACATCGCCTCGTGCGTGCTTTCGCATAAACGCCGTGCCTGAATCGAGGGTTCGCCGACGTAGAACATGCGGCTGGTGTCGCCGTGGTAGCCATCCTTGATGGTGGTGATGTCCAGATTGACGATGTCACCGTTCTTCAGCTTCTTGTCTCCGGGTACGCCGTGACAGACCTGATGGTTAATGGAGGTGCAAATGGATTTCGGATAGGGCGTATGTCCGTGCGGAGCATAGTTCAACGGTGCGGGAATACATCCCTGTACGTTCACCATGTAGTCATGGCACAACTTGTCGAGTTCGTCGGTGGCGATACCGACTTTGACGAACGGCGTGATGTAATCCAATACCTCGCCCGCCAAGCGGCCTGCGATACGCATCTTTGCGATGTCTTCGGTGGTTTTAATGCTGATGGTCATGATATTTTATTCTTGGGAGACGGCGGCAAGGATAGTTGATAGACGCGTTCAGCACAACACTGAGGCAGTGAAAATTGTTAGCCCCAAGTAGCAGCGTGGCGGCAACCAATTACGATCCGCACACTGAGCTGGGAGGGCTGTTTTAGGCCAACATCTTTGGCATGCCAAAGATGTGCCCAACAAAAGGCAACAAAAAAGCCACATTGCTGCGGCCTAAGTGCTTGATCTGGCTCCCCGACCTGGACTCGAACCAGGGACCTGCGGATTAACAGTCCGTCGCTCTACCGACTGAGCTATCAGGGAATTGATGAGGCGCGCATACTAATCGTTAAGCATGTTTTGGTCAAATACTTACTTTTGTATTGTTAGCTCTAAATAGTTCTCATCCATAAACACCCGAACTTTCAGCACTGACCGATGACCATTTTTGGTCGGGCGCTGTAAATCGAGCATTTTTTCCGTTATAGGCAGACGGATTCGCAAGCGTGATTCGTCTATCCTGTTTTTCAGCCATTTTGGTGCGAGTCCTCCCGCACCATGATAGGCATTTTAAAACGCACCACACACTTCGATAACGCTATACGGCTTGTCGTGACAGGCGCGCAAACAGCTTGAAGTTATACGCCAGCACCGCCGACATCACGTAAGACTTGGAGCGCTCCCACCCACGCCACGTACAGCGATCCAAACCGAACACCCGCTTGAGCATCGAGATGTTGCCTTCGATCCCAGCGCGGAAGTGTTTGAGCT
>CAZHIC010000034.1:0-24391 GCA_964532405.1 uncultured Gallionellaceae bacterium
ATCGGTTCGGGCATGAATGAGGAACGAAAATCTCTAATGGACAATCTGGGTTTAAATGAGTTGTGGACGGACTGTTTCGATCTAGCCATAGGAGGCTGCCAAGCCGCAATCGCTGTGGCATAATCGCCAGCCCCGCGCAGGTAAATAAATAATGGACGCTCAAACTCTTTACGACAAACTTTGGAACAGTCATCTGGTTCGCACCGAGCCGGATGGGACTGCATTGATTTATATCGACCGCCATCTGGTGCACGAAGTGACCAGCCCGCAAGCCTTTGAGGGCATGAAGCTGGCACAGCGCAAGCCGTGGCGCACGGGCTCCATGCTGGCGGTGCCGGATCACAACGTGCCGACCACCCAGCGCAGCGGCGGCATCGCCGACCCGATTGCGCGCCTGCAAGTGGAAACGCTGGATGCGAATTGTGCGGAATTCGGCGTGACAGAGTTCAAAATGAACGACCCGCGTCAAGGTATCGTGCATGTGATCGGCCCGGAACAGGGCGCGACACTGCCGGGCATGACGGTGGTGTGCGGCGATTCGCATACCAGCACGCACGGTGCGTTCGGGGCGTTGGCGCACGGTATCGGCACCTCCGAGGTCGAGCATGTGATGGCGACGCAGTGTCTGGTGGCGAAGAAATCCAAGGCGATGCTGGTGCAGGTGGACGGTGCGCTACGCAAAGGCGTGACGGCGAAGGACATCGCGCTGGCAGTCATTGGGAAAATCGGCACGGCGGGCGGCACGGGTTTCGCCATCGAGTTCGGCGGCTCGGCGGTTCGCGCATTGAGCATGGAAGCGCGCATGACTTTGTGCAACATGGCGATTGAGGCAGGCGCGCGCGCGGGCATGGTGGCGGCAGACGAAACCACTTTTGCGTACTGCAAAGGTCGCCCATTCGCGCCGCAAGGCGAGCAATGGGACAAAGCGGTGGCGTACTGGCGCACTTTGCACAGCGATGTGGGCGCGAAGTTCGATGCGGCGGTGGAATTGGATGCCGCACAGATCAAGCCGCAAGTGACTTGGGGTACATCGCCGGAGATGGTGCTGGCGGTGGATGGGCGCGTGCCTGACCCTGCCAATATCAGCGATGCGGTTAAACGTGGCGACACCGAGCGCGCTCTGCAATACATGGGGTTGATGGCCAATACGCCCATCACCGAGATCGAGATCGACAAGGTGTTCATCGGCTCCTGCACCAACGGGCGCATCGAGGATATGCGCGCGGCGGCAGCGATCGCCAAGGGCAAGAAAGTCGCGCCGAACGTGATGTTGGCGATGGTGGTTCCGGGCTCCGGCTTGGTCAAAGCGCAGGCGGAGCAAGAAGGCTTGGACAAGATTTTCATCGACGCGGGTTTCGAGTGGCGCGACCCCGGCTGCTCGATGTGTTTGGCGATGAATGAGGATAGGCTGGCGCCGGGCGAGCGTTGCGCTTCAACTTCCAACCGCAACTTCGAGGGGCGGCAGGGGCAGGGCGGACGCACGCATCTGGTGAGCCCGGAGATGGCTGCGGCTGCGGCGATTGCGGGGCATTTCGTGGATGTCAGCAATGCTTAGTCTTATGAGGATGGTCACGATCTTGTCGATGGTTGTTTTCATGCTGGTCGGCTGCAGTACCTTCGAATCAATGAAGGGAAGCACTTCGAAAGAGCGCGTGGCTGGAGGTGTAAAAAAAGATGCCAAGGCGACAGGCGATGCCGTCGAACGGGGCGCGCATGAAGTGGGCGGTGCGCTTGGCAAGGCGTTTAAACATGGCGGTGAGAAACTGGAAGAAGTTTCCAAATAATGGATAAATGATGATGCAAAAATTTACACAACTCGATGGCTTGGTCGTGCCGTTGGATAGAGCCAACGTGGATACCGATGCGATCATCCCCAAGCAGTTTTTGAAGTCGATCAAGCGTTCCGGTTTCGGCCCGAACGCGTTTGACGAGTGGCGTTATCTGGATCACGGCGAGCCGGGCATGGATAACAGCAAACGCCCGCTCAATAAGGACTTTGTGCTGAACCAGCCGCGCTACCAAGGCGCGCAGATTTTGCTGGCACGCGAGAACTTCGGTTGCGGCTCGTCGCGCGAGCATGCGCCCTGGGCGCTGGAGGATTTTGGTTTCCGCGTCATCATCGCGCCCAGCTTCGCCGACATTTTCTTCAACAACTGTTTCAAGAACGGTGTGTTGCCGATCAAGCTGGATACAGCGAAAGTGGATGCGCTGTTCAAGGCGGTGGAAGCCAACGTCGGCTACAAGCTGGAGGTCGATCTGGAGCAGCAACGCATCACCGCAGCGGACGGCACGGTATACCAATTTGAAGTGGATGCGCATCGCAAACATTGTCTGCTGAACGGATTGGACGACATCGGGCTGACTTTGCAGCATGTGGGCGACATCAAGGCGTTCGAGGAAAAACACCGTGCGGCACAGCCGTGGCTGTTTGCGTAACATGAGATTGGCGGAAGAAGAACAATTGCTCATTAAACGCATCATCACCAATGCTTTTGGCGATGATGCGAGTATTTGGCTGTTTGGGTCCCGCGTGGACGACAGCAAACGCGGCGGAGACGTCGATCTATTTGTAGTTCCCGCGCAGAACGAGAGCCTGTTTGAAAAACGAATCACTTGTTTGGGGAGGTTGGAGGCTGCATTACCCTATCCAGTTGACTTGATAGTGAATGAGCCGGGACGGGATTTGCCGGTTTACCGTATTGCCCAAACGCAGGGTGTCAGGCTGTGAACACCGACCTTATTAAGGCGTTACGCGCAAAACTCCAGCAATTGGAAAAAATGCGGCGTCATCTGACCTATTCACATGACAAGATTGTTGCCTGGTGGCGAGTGGATGCAAATTTTGATGAATGGAACGAGGATCAACTCGAATCCCTAGCTGCTTTTAAGGGACGATTTTCCGAGTTTCAGGATCATCTGGCATCGACGATGAAGCTCATTGCGCTCATTGAAGGAGAAGACACGCGACAATTCACTTATGTGCTTAACTACATGGTGAAATTGTATATACTTGACGGGGCGGATGAGTGGTTGAAGGTCCGTAGCCTAAGAAATGCCGCGACTCATGATTACACGGAATCAGAAGAAACCAAGGCTCTGCATTTCCACGGGCTGCTAGCACATACACATTATCTTTATAACACTCTGGATGGATTGGTGCGTTTTACAGCTGCGGCTTACCCGGAAAAATAACGGAAATTATTCATTATGAAAATTGCAGTATTGCCGGGTGACGGCATCGGATCGGAGATTGTCGCGCAAGCGGTGAAGGTGTTGGAGGCGTTGCGTGGTGACGGTTTGAAGGTCGAGTTGGAATACGCGCACATCGGCGGCGCGGGTTACGATGCGAATGGCGATCCGTTTCCTGCCGCGACCGAAAAGTTGGCGCTCGCATCTGACGCAATACTGTTGGGTGCTGTGGGTGGTTATCAATACGACACATTGCCTCGTCCCATGCGTCCCGAGCAAGGCTTGTTGCGCATCCGCAAAGGCTTGGGCTTGTTCGCCAACTTGCGTCCGGCGATCGTTTATCCCGAGCTGGTGAATGCGTCGACGCTGCGCGCGGAGATCGTGTCCGGTCTGGACATCATGATTTTGCGCGAACTGACTGGCGACATCTACTTCGGTCAGCCGCGCGGTATTCGCATTCTGGACGACGGTGAGCGTCAAGGCTTCGACACTATGCATTACAACGAGTCGGAAGTGCGTCGCGTGGCGCATGTCGGTTTTCAGATCGCGATGAAGCGTAACAAGAAGTTGTGTTCGGTGGACAAGGCCAATGTGCTCGACACCAGCATGTTCTGGCGCGAGATCGTGACAGAAGTGGCGAAGGTGTACCCAGAAGTCGCGCTGTCGCACATGTACGTGGACAATGCGGCGATGCAGCTGGTGCGCGCGCCCAAACAGTTCGATGTGATACTGACCGGCAACATCTTCGGCGACATTTTGTCGGATGAGGCGTCGATGCTGACAGGTTCCATCGGCATGTTGCCCTCCGCGTCGTTGGATGCGAATAACAAAGGCCTGTACGAGCCATGCCACGGCTCTGCGCCGGACATCGCGGGCAAGGACATCGCTAATCCGTTGGCGACGATCCTGTCGGTGGCGATGATGATGCAGTACACGTTTGAACGTGCCGACATCGCGCAACGCATTGAAGCGGCCGTGCGCAAGGTGTTGCAGCAGGGGTTGCGCACTGCTGATATTTACGAAGCCGGTATGCAGAAGGTTGGCTGTGCTGCGATGGGCGATGCGGTGGTTAAGGCTTTGTAAGGCATGTGAAACGTGTGATGTCGTGAAACGTGAAGAGAAACCTGTGAAAGGTGAAACGAAAAAACGGTTCTACGCTTCACCTTTCACGTTTTACATTTCACAATTTAGGTGAGGATGCAAAGATGCGAGTAGGTCTAATCGGTTGGCGCGGCATGGTGGGCTCGGTACTCATGCAGCGCATGCGTGAAGAAAAGGATTTTGATCTGATCGATGCGGTGTTCTTCACTACCTCTAATGTCGGTGGCGAAGCGCCAGCCGAAGGACGCGGCGTGCCGTTGAAAGACGCGCACGAGCTGAATGCACTGAAGGCGATGGATGCCATCATCTCCTGTCAGGGAGGCGATTACACCACCGAGATATTCCCCAAGTTGCGCGCGGCTGGCTGGCAGGGATACTGGATCGACGCGGCTTCCACGCTGCGCATGGAAGATGATGCGGTCATCATCCTCGATCCGGTCAATCTCAGTCTCATCAAGAAATCGTTGGCGAACGGCGGCAAGAGTTTTATTGGCGGCAACTGTACTAACAGTATTTTACTGATGGGCTTGGGTGGCTTGTTCCATGCGGGGCTGGTGGAGTGGGTGTCGTCCATGACTTATCAGGCGGCCAGCGGTGCGGGCGCGCAGAACATGCGCGAGCTGCTAAACCAGATGGGGGTGGCTCACGCTTGCGTGGCCGATCTGCTGGCCGATCCGACATCGGCAATTCTGGAAATAGACCGTCGCTTGGCGGAGAAGCTGCGCTCGGCTGAGATGCCCACCGAGAATTTCGGCGCGCCATTGGCGGGCAGCCTGATTCCGTGGATCGACAAACAGCTCGATAACGGGCAATCGAAGGAAGAGTGGAAAGGGCAAGCCGAGGTTAACAAAATATTGGGGACGAGCAAACGTATTCCGGTGGATGGTCTGTGTGTGCGCATCGGTGCGATGCGTTGTCATAGCTTAGCGTTGACCCTCAAGTTGAACCGGGATGTCCCGTTGAGCGAGATCGAAGCACTCATCAAAGGCGGTAATCCGTGGGTCAAGTTCGTGCCGAATGAGCGCAGCATCAGCGTGCGCGAGCTGACGCCGGTCGCAGTGACCGGCAAGCTGGACATCGCGGTCGGCCGAGTGCGTAAAATGGAACTGGGAGCCGAGTATGTAAGTGCTTTCGTTTGTGGCGACCAACTGTTGTGGGGGGCGGCGGAGCCATTGCGGCGCATGCTGCGTATTCTGTTGGATAAGTAATTCGCCGTCAGATAAGTTCGATTTATAAATTGGCGGTTAACGTACGAACTTAAAGAGAAGGTGAGCTTGCATCACTAACTCCATGATGTTAATCTGAATAACGTCTGAAAAATAAAAGGGTGGCAGCGTGAGGAAAACATTTTTGAAAGCGTTAGGATATTTTACCTGTTTGGTATGGTCGAGTATGGCTTGCGCAGTGGGTTTCGGCGGAATTAACGTGACCTCATCGCTAGGGCAACCGCTCGTTGCTGAAATCGAATTGGTGGCGGTGGAAAAAACCGACAAATCCAGCCTGACTGCCCGCTTGGCTTCGCCCGATGCATTCAAGGGCGCGGGAATCGATTACCCTTACGCGCTGCCGAAACTGAAATTCCATGTCGAGACTCGGGCTAGTGGCGAGACCTATATCAAGGCGACATCGGATCAGCCAGTCAACGAGCCTTTCGTCAGTTTGCTGGTCGAACTGGGGTGGTCGTCTGGGCGTTTGCTGCGCGAATACACTTTCTTGTTGGATCCCCCGGGCTTCGTTGCCGAACAGCCTGCTGTGGCAACTGTAAAGCCGATCGAGCCTGTAATCGTGGCACCCATTGCCGCGTCTGCGCCACAAGCCGAGCCTGTACCTGAGGTGGTCGCTGCACCTCAAGCGGCTTCCGCCGCGCTTCCTGCAACCGCTCCGCAAACGTCAACAGAAGTCGCTCCTGCGGCAGTCGCAGAAGTCGCCAAACCGGCAGAGCCTGTGGCTGCTGCGAGCTTGCCTCCGGCAAAAGAGGAGGCGAAAGTGGAGCCCGTTGCGGTTGAGCAGAAGGCTGAAAGCAGCCATGCCGGCGCCACTCCAATCACCGTCAAGCGCGGCGACACATTGAGCAAAATTGCGAATCAGACGAAATCTGCCGATGTGAGTTTGGAGCGCATGTTGGTTGCGCTGTATCGCGCGAACGCCGAAGCGTTCGATGGCAAAAACATGAACCGTCTGAGAACTGGCAAGATATTGCGCTTGCCCGAAGCGGATGAGCTGAGCAAGCTGCAACAGCCCGAAGCGGCACAAGAGGTGCGCGCACAGGTGGCCGATTGGAATGTGTATCGTCAGAAATTGGCAGCCGCCAACGCGCCGGCAGTAGACCAGCGCGCCAAGCAGGAAGTCGCCGGAAAAATTAGCACCTCCATGGCTGAAGCAACACCCGGGGCAAAAGAGCCTGCGAAGGAGGTGCTGAAGCTGTCCAAAGGCGAAGCGCCCGGCGATGCGGCGGCGGCAGGCGGAAAAGCGAAGTCTGCAAAAGACAAGGCGATTGCCAAGGAAGAGGATTCCATAGCCAAAACCAAGGCGTTGAAGGAAGCCGAGCAGCGCACCGCATTGCTGGAGAAGAGTGTCAAAGACATGCAGCGTCTGGTGGAGTTGAAGAATCAGGCCGCAGCTAAGGCGGCTCAAGATAAGCCGGGCGCAGCGCCTGCGCCGACAAGTGCGCTTCCTTTGCTCGCTGTTGCCCCCGCGTCTGCGGTTGCAGCGGCAAGCGAGGCGGCTGCCGCAAAACCGAAGCCCCAAGCCATCGCAGCTAAAGTCGTAACGCCCCCGCCTTCGTTGATCGACGATATATTGGGGAACCCGGTTTATCTGGGTGGCGGCGCAGCAGTGCTGCTCGGCCTGGGTGGATTGGCTTTCATGCGCACACGCCGGACGAAAACGGACGATCAAAAAACAATTTCCGGTGGCGAGGAAGCCGGTAGCGCTACGGGGCGGATCGCGGCGCCGGTAATGCCTTCTCCCGAGACCGGGGACTTTACGGGCGCGGCAGTGTCGACTGTGACGGCAGCCAATGTTGACGAGGTCGACCCGATTGGCGAGGCGGATATGTTCCTGAACTTTGGCCGCGACGTGCAGGCGGAAGAGGTGTTGAAGGATGCGCTGCATAAAAATTCATCCAATATTCCGGTCAAACTGAAATTGCTGTCGATCTATGCGACTCGCAAGGACACAAAATCGTTCTATGTCTACGCGCTGGAAATCAAACAGTCCGCTGATGAGGCTGCATGGGAGCAAGCGGCTGCGATGGGACGGGCGCTCGAGCCCAATAATGCACTGTATGGTGGCAGCGGCGATGAAGCACCTGCGTTTGCTGCGCCAGCCGGAGATGCTGCTTTGCCGGCAGTGGACTTCGATTTGGGTTTTGGTGGCAAAGAGGAGGGGCAACCCACCCCGGCTCTCGACATACAAAGCGAGATGGCACCGGAAGCTTCTATGGGCGAAAAGACGGTCATCATGTCGGCATCCGAGTTGCGCGCCGCTCAAGAAGCTCCGATGGATTTTGATGTCACGGGTACCCATCCAGGCATTAAGTCCGCTCCATCCGAGGAGCCCAAGCTCGACCTGCCTGCCATGGACTTTGATGTGACCGCTAGCGGGGCTAAGATCGCAATACCCGAGGAGCCAAAGCTCGATATTCCCGCGATGGACTTTGATGTAACAGCGCAACCTGATGCCCCAGCGCTTGCTGCAGGAATTCCAGCCGAAGCAACGCCGTCGCTCAATCTGGACGATCTGGTGTTCGATGTGACTTCGACGCACTTGGCGAAAGACGCTGCGGCTTCGGTAGTGCTTGCGCCCGCCGTTGAGGCCGATCAGGGGATGGCGTTTACGATCGATTTTCCGACCGAAGTGAAGCCGGAAGCAGCCGCCAAATCCGCAGCAGCAGCGAAGGATGTAGGCTTGAGCGAGATCAGCCTGAACTTGGATGGCTTCGAAGCTCCTGCGGCACCCGTAGCAAGTACACCCAAGGGCGAGCATTGGCAAGAAGTGGCTACCAAGCTGGATTTGGCCAAGGCCTATCAGGAAATGGGGGATCAAGACGGGGCGCGTGAAATACTGGAAGAAGTCATGCGCGACGGCGACGAGGCACAGCGTGAAACGGCACGGGCGTTGTTAGCGCAACTGGTGTAAATGTTTTTCAAGTAATCAGTCGGCAGCCGAATGATTTTGGCTGCCGACTTTTTTGTGGGCGAGAATTGAAAACACTGCTGCCACATCCGGCAACCCATATATTTGTATGGATGAGTCTGTCCATCATAATTCAGTCCTTGCCTCCGGCACTTTTGCCGGCGTCCGCCTCCTTGTTGATGTACATCGCTTTCAGGATGCACGACCAACGCTTTTTCGCTTTGATGCGCCGTTCCCGCTGGATACTCTTCTCGTTGCTGTTGGTCTACCTCTTTGCGACACCCGGCGAAGCGCTATGGACATTAGCCTACATTCCAAGCCCCACGCGTGAAGGCTTGTTGGACGGGGCGATGCAGCTATTTCGGCTGGCGGGCGTGCTGGCCGGATTGTCGATATTGCTCACGCTTTTATCGCGTGAACAACTGGTCGGCGGGTTGTATTCACTTTTTTATCCCGCACGATTTATCGGCGTGTCGCGCGAGCGTATCGCCGTGAGGTTGGCACTAACACTGCACTATGCCGAAAGCGCCATGCGCGACACGGCGAGCGACTGGCGGGGCGCAATTGAACGGGCGCTCAAGCCGGTGGAAGCTGAGGCGGCGCACATCGAAGTGCAAGTTCAGGCGCTTACCCGCATGGATGTTCTATTGCTGGTGTTAAGCGCTGCGATGCTGTTCGGAATATTGCGATGAGAATCGCCTTGGGGGTGGAATATGACGGGAGCGAATTCAATGGTTGGCAAAGCCAGCCGGATGGACGTACCGTGCAAGACCATATCCAGCAGGCGATTAGCCGGATCGCGTGTGAGCCGGTTGGCGTCATCGCCGCCGGACGAACCGACACGGGCGTGCATGCGCTTGAACAGGTGATCCATTTCGACACCCGCACCGAGAGACCGTTGAGCGCATGGGTGCGCGGGGTGAATGCTCTGCTGCCGCGCAGCATCGCCGTGCTGTGGGCGCATCCGGTGGCGGATGAGTTCCATGCACGCTTCTCGGCACAGGCACGCAGTTACCAGTATGTGTTGATAAACCGTCCTGCACGCAGCGCCGTGCATCACGGCAAAGTGGGCTGGTATCACGCGCCACTCGATGTGCGTGCGATGCGCGACGCGGCGCAGCATTTGCTGGGAGAACACGATTTCAGCGCTTTCCGTGCGGCCGAATGCCAAGCCAAGTCGCCCGTGAAGAACCTCGCGCAACTCGACATTCGGCAGCAAGGCGATACGATCATCTTCGACCTGACGGCAAATGCCTTCCTGCACCACATGGTGCGCAACATCGTCGGCGGTCTAGTGTATGTCGGTAAAGGCAAGCATCCGCCGCTATGGTTGAAAGAAATTCTGGAAGCGCGCCAGCGCAGCCAGGCCGCGCCCACGTTTGCGCCGGATGGCTTGTATTTGCGCCAGATAAGATACGATCCGAAGTGGGGATTGCCGCAGATGGGGAAATAAACCGGCACATTCTCCTGATAGTGCGCAACTATGATTGTTGAATGTAATGTGCCCGTGTTATATTTTGAGCGGCAGCAAGGCGGAACATTTATTGACTCATATTGAAGGGTGTAAACATGAAAAAAATATTATCCAAGATCGCATTCGTTCTCTCCATGACTGTCCTGGCATTGCCCGGCGCGCAGGCTGGTACCACTCAACAAGCTGCCGGTTGCGGTCTCGGCACGATGGTTTTTGAAAACTCGACGGGTTTGCTGTACAGCTTGCTGGCAATGACCACCAACTCATCTACATTTAATACGGTTTCCATGACACTGGGAATTGGAAATTGCCCTGCAGGCGCATCGGTTTCAGGCAAAATTGCCAGCTTCATCGACTTTAACAAGCAGCAATTGGCGGTTGAAGTCGCTCAAGGTCAGGGTGAGCGTTTGGCGGCTCTGGTTGAGATGTTCGGCGTCAAGGAATCGGATCGCCCGGCTGCGGTCTCTGCACTGAAAGCCAATCAAGTGGTGATCTTTAGCCAATCATCCACTGCCGCGATTCAGGATGAAATGGATAAGACTCTGAAAGCTTACGTTTCCTAATTGAGGTAAGCGGCCCATAAAAAAACCGAGGCTAATCCCTCGGTTTTTTTATGGGCTCCGCATAGCTATGAGGTACCGATATTTTATTGTCTATATGCTGATGCTGGCTATTCCGGCCAGGGCGGATGAGCTCGACATCGCGCATGCGGCAGATATCGCAAGGATGCTGGCATTGGCGGGTCAGGCGCAGCTTGCGCGGCAAGCCGAGTGGCGCAAGCTCAATCTTTATCATTCCGTGCTGGGCGGCCTGACGAGCCGTGTCGACGATCCCGGATATTTCCTGTCGCCCGATGGCAAGCATGATCCGCAAGCCGAATTGGAGGCGACCATACGCGGCGCATTCGATGAGTCGATGGCGAAGAATAGCCGCCAGCCCAATGTGTGCAGATGGATCGCGCGCTATCAATTTTTGAGCCGCAGTATGAAAGTGCTGGGCTTCGACTATGCGCCGCCACGCTGCGAAGGCTTTGAAAGATGGCGGTCGGGCATTGCGACGCACCGTGCCACGCTCATTTTTGCCTCGGTATATTTGAACAGTCCGGCTTCCATGTATGGACATGCCTTCATCCGTTTCGACAGCGGCAGCGCCGGTCAATACAACCGCTTGAACGATGCGACCGTCGGCTATTTCGTGCAAGGCACGGACGGCAACGGCGCGATGTTCCTGATGCGCAGTCTGTTCGGCGGTTATCCGGGTGCGTTTGCGTTCGTGCCGTATTACGTGAAAATGCGGGAATACTCGGATATGGAGAACCGCGACCTGTGGGAATACCAAACCAGCCTGAGCGGGAGCGAGATCGAACGTATGCTCGCATTCATTTGGGAGCAAAGTTTTACCTATATGGACTACTACTTCTTCGATGACAACTGCGCTTTGATGTTGCTGGCCTCTTTTGAAGCGGCGCGCCCGAGCCTAGATATGATCGGCCAAGCCAAGCCCTGGTATATCCCTCTCGATATGGTCAAGCAGGTGCAAAAACAAACCGGTCTGATCGAGCGTATTCATTACCGTCCGTCGCAATACAACACGCTGTTGCGCAATTACAACTTGACTGCGGAGGCAGATAAAAAACGCGCATTAGCCTTGGCCGGCGGTGAAGGATCGCTCACGTCTTTGGATCAGTTTAATGCGGACGAGCAGGTGCGGATATTGGATCTGAGTCTGGGGATACTGGAGTATCAGCGCAACCGCAACCATTCTGAAGAGGAGGCGGCTGCAATCAGTGCGCGCCAGATAAAACTGTCCGGTGTGCGCAGCAAGCTCAGCGCGGAATCGGTCTACAAAGACAAAGAGCCGCCCGCGCAGCGCCCCGATGAAGGGCATGGCTCTTTCCGCGCCGGAGTGGCTGTTGGTCAGGTGGGCGCGACATCCTATACGCAACTGAATCTGCGCGGCGGCTATCACGATAGCCTCGATCCGCAGAGCGGCTTTGCGCAAGGCGCAAGCTCCAAGATCGGCGACCTGTATTTGCGCCTGAATGCGGATCGGATTCGATTCGAGCGGCTCGATCTGTTCGATGTGTTCGCGCCATCGGTGCAAACCGAGTGGTTCCGGCCGACAACGCTAAAAATAAATATTTCGATCCGGCGCGAGGTGTTGCAAGACGACGCGCTTGCGCCGACTGCTTTGCGCATCCAAGTGGGGGCAGGAAAGAGTTATCACTTGGGCCGTGATGCGCGAGCCTACATTCTGGCGGACAGCGTGAGCAGTGCGGGTGCCTCCTCTTCAGTGGCGCTAGGCTCTACTGTCGGCGCGATATGGGCGTTTACCCCGAGGCTGCGCACCGAGGCGGTTTCCAATGTCTACAGGTATGCGGCAGGGGATCAGAAAGATGTCTGGTCGTATAGGCTATCTGCCAGTCTGGCTTGGGACATGTTCGACAATCAGAGCAACATGCGCCTGAATGTCACGCGCCAAGGCCGGGGTAATGCGACTGATCCTGCGCGCAACTTCACCGATGTGCAGTTGGCATACTTTTATTATTTCTAGTAAGACAGGGATGCTTGAGCCGTCAATCGGGTAAGCAAGAAGTTCGGCTTCGCAAAGCATTCGTCAGTGCTAATTCAATAGGCGTCAAGTTCGTGCAGGGTGGGTGCGAAAGCGTCTTTGTATCGTTGGGGTAGGTCTCTCATCCCCGCGTGTGCCGCTTCGCTATTGGCGTAGGCACCGTACAAGACGCGGTAGCTCTCTTTGCCGTTGATTGTGATGGGGACTATATAGATGTCGGATAGTTTTCCTATGCTCTTCGCGCGAATCAAAAAACGTTCCAAACGTGCGGGTCGGGTATCTTCGGTATGAAATAATTGAATGCTGAAGCCACCTTTGCCGATTTTGGCGAGCATGGCTTGGGTGGCTGCCTGTCTTTGTTGTAATAGCGTGCCGGATGTTGATAGGCTTTGATCTGTGGCGGTGGCTATGCTTGCAGGTGGTGGGGCGGAGGTGATTTTTGCGGCGACAGGTATTGATTTGGCTGTTGCAGCGGGTGGCATAGCGGGTGCCGGTTGAATGGCAGCAACGGGTGTAATGACTTCTTGTGTCGTTTGACTGGAATTTGTTTTGCCCAAGATCCAGCCGGCGCCGGCGAGGAATATGGCAATCAGTGTTGCCCCTCCGGCGATTGCGATATTCTTGCGCTTGGCCCAGTGTTTGCTGGCGGTCAGTTCGCTGTCGCGAATCGCCGCTTGCACATGGCGCGCTTCGATGTTGTGGGTGTTCTGCACGAAGGCGGCGAGCAGGGATTTGTCGGCCAATATGTTGACGCGCCGCATCAGACCGTTGGATGCCCTGCCGATCAGATTCACGGCGGCGGGCGAGAATATATCGGGGCCGTGATAGCCGGCAGCCCGCATGCGGAACATCAGATACGCCTCAATGACCTTCTTTGAAAGTGGCTGCATATTGAAGTGGTGCACGATACGGTCTTTGAGCTGGCGCATATTTGTTTGCTCCAGCTTCTCGTCCAGCTCCGGTTGCCCGAACAGGACGATTTGGATCAGTTTATGTTTGCCGACTTGCAGGTTGTAGAGCAGGCGCAATTCTTCCAGCGTGTCCAGCGGCATGGCGTGCGCTTCATCCACCAGCACCACACAGCGTTCCCCTTGGCTGTGTTTGGCGACCAGATGGGTGTGCAGGTTTTGCAGCAGTATGCTGACGCGCTGCCCTTCCAGATCCAACTCCAGGCCGTCGGCGATGGCGTAAAGCAGTTCGTCGCGCGACAGGCTCGGGTTGGGGAGGTAGATAGCTTTGATGTTGGTGGGAAGCCGATCCAGCAACATGCGGCATAACATGGTCTTGCCGCTGCCGACTTCGCCGCTGATCTTGATGATTCCCTCGCTGTCGGTGATGGCATAGACCAGTGCGTCGAGTATTTCCCCGCGATTGGCGCCGGAAAAGAAAAATTCTGTGACAGGAGTGATTTTGAAAGGCGGTTCAGTCAGGCCAAAATGTTCGAGATACATCAGAGTCCTCTTTGGTTTTTGCGCTTGATGCTGTCGCAGGGCTTGCGTGCGGACTTTTTCGGCATCGGGTAAAAGCGAATGACGGCGCGCAGGATAGCCCGCAATCGCTCCCGGCTCAAGTGCCGGGGACGGGAATAGGGTCTATTCTTTTGAGCGCGCGCAATTTTGCCGCAGGTGCTTGTGTGTTGTGGATGGTGGAGGTGTGGTTTAGAATGCGCGCTCTCTGAAACGAGCAAGAAGGTTTATTAGTGTCCTCGCAACCGCTGGTAGAAATCCGCGACGTCAATTTTTCCTATGATCGTCGTCCTATCCTGAAGGGTATCAATATGACCTTTCACAAGGGCAAGGTCATCGCCATCATGGGCGGTAGCGGGTGCGGAAAAACCACGCTGTTTCGCCTGATCGGCGGGGCGT
Source organism: uncultured Gallionellaceae bacterium (assembly GCA_964532405.1). Lineage (GTDB taxonomy): Bacteria > Pseudomonadota > Gammaproteobacteria > Burkholderiales > Gallionellaceae > PALSA-1006. The sequence goes on from CAZHIC010000034.1 coordinate 14,338, forward strand.
TGAAACCGACCAAAGGCCAAATAACCATTGACGGTCAAGTGATGCATGAACTGGATCAGCGGGGGCTATACGCCATGCGTCGAAAGATGGGCGTGCTGTTCCAGTTCGGTGCATTGTTCACCGATATGTCAGTGTATGACAACGTTGCCTTTCAAATGCGCGAGCACACCGATCTGCCGGAAGAAATGATCCACGATCTCGTCATGATGAAGCTGCACGCGGTCGGTTTGCGCGGCACGCATGCGTTGATGCCGGCAGAGCTTTCCGGCGGGATGGCTCGGCGCGTGGCGCTGGCGCGGACGGTGGCGCTGGATCCGATGCTGATTTTATACGACGAGCCGTTTGCCGGGCTCGACCCGATTTCTCTGACGGTGGTCGGCGCTTCGATTCGCCGCTTGAATAATGCGCTGGGCGCGACTTCGGTGGTAGTGACCCACGATGTGCAAGAGTCGCTGAAAATCGTTGACTATATTTATTTTATCGCCGATGGTGTGATCGTTGCGGAAGGGACGCCGGCGGAAATTCAGGCGTCGGATAAGCCTTTTGTGCATCAGTTCGTGCACGGCGAAATGGACGGGCCGGTGCCGTTTCAATATCCGTGCGGGGACTACAAGCAGGATCTGGGAGTGAGTGTCTGATGCCTTTGATGAAGAGCGTTAAAAATATCGGGCATGGTTCGGTTGAGGCAGCCTGGCGTATCGGGTATGCCACGCGCTTTTTTGGGTTGATATTGCTGAATTCCGGGCCCAGTTTTCGCCGCTTCCAGCTGACGATGAAAGAAATATTTTTCACCGGCGTGATGTCTCTCATCATCATTCTGGTGGCGGGCTTGTTCGTGGGGGTCGTGCTCGGATTGCAGGGTTATGAAACGCTTAAAAGTTACGGTTCTGCATCGGCGCTGGGGACGCTGGTGGCACTCGGCTTGGTGCGCGAATTGGGGCCGGTATTGGCGGCGTTGTTATTTGCCAGCCGGGCGGGTTCGGCGATGACTGCCGAAATCGGTTTGATGAAGGCCACCGAACAGATCGCGGCGATGGAGATGATGGCCGTGAATCCGATTGCGCGCGTGGTGGCGCCGCGTTTTTGGGCGGGGGTGATATCCATGCCGCTGCTGGCCGCGATGTTCTCGGTGATGGGGGTATTTGGCGGGTATCTAGTGGGGGTGGTGTTCATCGGCGTCGACGATGGTTCGTTCTGGTCGCAGATGCAAGCGAAGGTGGACTTCAATCATGACATACTGAACGGGGTGTTGAAGAGTTTTGTATTTGGCGTGGCCGTTACGGTGATCGCATTGTTCGAGGGGTTCGATGCGCCTCCTACAGCCGAGGGCGTATCGGGGGCGACCACGCGCACCGTGGTGCAATCGTCGGTGGTTGTTTTGTTGCTGGATGTTGTTTTGACCGCAATTATGTTTCGGGGGGGGTGATTATGGAACGAACCACATTGGATTTGTGGGTGGGGGCATTTGTTGTGGCAGGGATAGTCGCGCTGGCAATATTGGCATTTAAAGTGGGCAACCTCAGCTCCTACAATGTGTCGGAATCGTATCATCTAAAGGCGAGCTTCACTAATATCGGCGGGCTCAAGCCCACGGCTTCGGTTAGAAGTGCGGGAGTGCTGATTGGGCGGGTAACCGAGATCAAGTTGAATCCGGAACATTACGAGGCCGAAGTCACCATGAGCATCGACAAACGTTACCAGTTTCCCAAAGACACATTGATCAGCATCCTGACCTCGGGATTGCTGGGCGAACAGTACATCGGATTGAAGCCGGGTGCGGATGACGAGATGTTGAAAAATGGCGATATGATCAAACAGTCGCGCTCTGCCGTGGTGCTGGAAGATCTCATCGGTCAGGTGGTTGCTAACAAGGCAGAAGGTGCCAAATAAATATTCGGAGTGCTTATGAAACGATTGATGGCGGCTGTAGTTGGAATGTTATTGTTGGGTGTTTTTACGTCCGTGCGGGCGGAAACGGCATCGCCGAATGTGATAGTGGAAGATACCGTGCAAGAAGTGATGGCCACGATACATCGGGAAAAATCGGACAAGAAAAAAATACAGGTATTGGTAGAGGAAAAAGTGCTGCCCCTGTTCGACTTTACGCTGATCACCAAACGTGCGGTGGGGCCAGCGTGGAAGACCGCTACGACCGAACAGAAAAAAATCTTGGTTGATGAGTTTCGCGACCTGCTGGTCAGGGTGTTTATCGCAAAAGCATTCTCCAACGTCGGCAATCGCTCGGTGAAATTCGAGCCCAGCAAGTATGCCGAGGGCGATGATCAGGTGACGGTTAAAACGCTGATCGTTAACCCGGGCGAGGCGTCGTTGTCGGTGGATTACGACATGAAGAAAACATCGGCAGGATGGAGAGTGGTCGATTTGGCTATTGCCGGTCCAAGAGTGGCGTTGGATATCTATAGCAATCAATTCCGCGAGCCGTTGCAGCAATCGGGTGTTGAGGGGCTGATCAAATTCATGCTGGAAAAGAATCATGTCGCCGATATAGCTGCCGCCGCCCCCGCGCGCAAGTCTGACGCCAAGTGATGGATAAGGGCGACAATATCATGCGCGTGTCTGGCCGCCTGACCATGGATACGGCTGCGGACTTATTCCGCAAGGGTGTGCCGTTAAAAGACGGTGTTACAGATATTGTGGTGGATCTGGCGCAAGTCGAGGTGGTGGACTCTTCTGCGGTGAGCTTGATGCTGGCTTGGTTGCGTGCCGCGCAACGCAGCAAGGTGAAGCTCTCGTTTATCAATGTACCCGAAAATTTGCTAAGTTTGGCCAGTCTGTATGGTGTGGCAGAATCCTTGTCGTTGCGCGTGGATGCTTAATGGTTACTCCTGAAAATATCAAGACAGGCATCGAACAAGGTATGGCTTGCGTTCATGTTGAGGTGAGCGGTGATGGTCGCCATTTCGAGACCATCGTGGTGAGCGACGAATTCGCCGGCAAAAATCGTGTGCAGCGTCATCAGCGCGTCTATCAGGCATTGGGCGACAGCATGCGCGACGAGATGATCCATGCGCTGACGATGAAAACATATACCCCACAGGAGTGGGAGAAATAATGAGGGTGGGCACGCTTTTGCCTCGAAGAGGTTCTTGCACCCTTTGGGTGTGCCCACGCGTTTATAAACTCGCGACCGAATTTATTGTATGCAAAAACTAGCTATTCAAGGCGGCAACCCCTTACGCGGTGAAGTGCGTATCTCGGGGGCGAAGAACGCCGCATTACCCATTATGTGCGCGAGTTTGTTGACCGCAGACGTTTTGCGCTTGACCAACCTGCCCGATCTTCACGACGTCGGTACCATGCGCAAACTGTTGCAGCAAATGGGTGTCGCCGCAGAATCCGCGACAGGCGAGATCACCTTTAAGGGCGACAAAGTCGACAAGTGGGAAGCGCCTTATGACATGGTGAAGACCATGCGCGCGGCCATTCTGGTGCTGGGGCCGTTAGTGGCGCGTTTCGGCGAGGCGCGCGTGTCTTTGCCCGGCGGCTGCGCCATCGGTTCGCGTCCGGTTGATCTGCACATCAAAGGCTTGCAAGCGATGGGGGCGGAGATCACCATCGAACACGGTTACATTCACGCCAAGGCAAAACGTCTCAAAGGCGCGCGCATCTTTTTCGACATCGTCAGCGTCACCGGTACCGAAAACCTGATGATGGCGGCAGTGCTGGCGGATGGTGTGACGGTGCTGGAGAATGCCGCGCGTGAACCGGAAGTGGTGGACTTGGCCAACTGCTTGCGCGCCATGGGCGCAAAAATTTCCGGTGACGGCTCGGATGCTATCACTATCACCGGGGTGGAAAAGTTGCACGGTGCAACGCACCGCATCATGCCGGATCGTATCGAGAGCGGCACGTTTCTGGTGGCGGCTGCTGCGACGGGCGGCAGCATCACGCTGCGCGAAACGCGCGCCGATATTCTGGAAACGGTGCTGGAAAAACTGACCGAGGCGGGGGCAAAAATCAAGGTTGAGGGCGACACGATTCATCTCGAAATGAGCGGACGCCCGAAATCGGTAAACGTGCGCACCGCGCCGCATCCGGCTTTTCCCACCGACATGCAGGCACAGTTCATGGTGCTGAATTGCATCGCCGAGGGCAGCGCGATGGTTATCGAGACGATTTTTGAAAATCGCTTTATGCACGTGCAGGAGTTGCGCCGTCTCGGCGCGCAGATCGACGTGGAGGGTAATACGTCCATGGTGCGCGGTGTGGATCATCTGGAAGGTGCGACGGTGATGGCGACCGACTTGCGCGCTTCCGCTTGTCTGGTTATCGCCGGACTGGTGGCGCAAGGCGAAACGGTGATCGACCGCATCTACCATCTGGATCGCGGCTATGAGCATATCGAAAGCAAATTGTCGCAGCTGGGCGCTAACATTCGCCGGATAAAATAATCCCTGAATCCAACATCCCCTCCCCCATGCAGGGGGATAACCAGCGACCCGCCCGCTTGCGGGCTTAGTCGAATGGCTAGTTGTTTCATCAGGGTTAGGGTGGGGGTAGAAACGCTGTATCTTCACCGCCTCCCTGAGTCGGCGAGGATAAGTTCGGGTGGCACGCGGTTTCAGATTCCATCATTTTAGTAAAATCGTTATCAGAGTTTAGGTACTATGCGCTCCACAACCAAATACGGAGGTAGGCCATCATGGGTTTGACATACAGCGATATTAGCCTCGAAAACAGCTTCACCAAGCACCGCATGGATGTTCGTGCTTTGGTAGATTCAGGCTCGGTATTCCTCACCGTGCCGGAACACGTAGCCATTCAACTCGGTTTTGATCTGCAAGAAACCAGCAAGCGCGAAATCGTGCTGGCTGACGGCTCCCGTCGCAACGTCCCGATGATCGGCCCGTTGCGAGTTCGTTTCGCTGACCGTTATTGCGACCTCTCGGCTTTGGTGTTGGGCGATGAACCTCTATTCGGTGCCGTGCCGATGGAAATGATGGACTTGGTGCTGCATCCCGCTAAACAGACGCTGATGATTAACCCGGCAAGCCCTTATGTGCCAACGGCGTTGGCGAAGTAGCCCGCTGGAATTTGGCGGGATTTTTTACGATAGCAGCGCAAACCCAAAGTCGATTGAACCTGAACTTCTGTAGGATGGGTTGAGCAACGCGATACCCATCGTTTGTTTCGTGCGGATTTGATGGGTATCGCGTTGCTCAACCCATCCTACGCAGGCTGCAAACTACTCTAGTGCCCTATCCAGCGCGTCCATGAATTCATTGATCTTGATTGGCTTGGTGAGATAGAGGAAGAATCCCGCCTCTAGCCCATTTTCGATATCGCGGAGCATGGCATTGGCGCTGAGGGCTATGATGGGTATGTGTTTCGTGGCTGGGTCTTTGCGCAGGATATTCATGGCTTCGATCCCGCTGATGCCGGGCAGATTGATGTCCATCAGGATTACATCCGGGAGATGGGCGCGCGCCAGTGCTACGCCGGTACTGCCATCGCGCGCGCTCATCATGTTTAAACGCGGGTGGCCCTCGATGATTTGTTCGACCAGCAGCAGATTGGCCGGATTATCTTCCACGTAAAGCAGGATGCGCTGCCCCGAGTTTCCATGAACTTTCGGCGAAAGTTCTGCGGGCAATGTAGTTTCGGCGGCAAGTTGCGGCGTATTGCTCTGAATCAGTTCGATCCAGAATTCGCTGCCCACCCCGACGGTGCTTTCCACGCCGATGGTGCCTTCCATCAGGTCAACCAGCCGCCTGGTTACCACCAGTCCGATGCCCGTCCCTTCTACGCCGCCGCTCTCCTGGCCGAGACGATTGAACGGCTGAAATAGTTGCGCTATTTTTTCCGGAGGCAATCCCACCCCGCTGTCTTTGACGCCGATGCGGATGTGTCCCGAAGCGGTGGTTGCACATTTCACCTCGACCGTTCCATGTTCGCGGTTGTATTTGATCGCGTTGGAAAGCAGGTTGATTAGAACCTGCTTCAGCCGGGTTCGATCAGCACGGACAAGGCACGGGATGTCGAACTTGGGAAAGGTCAGCTTGATGTCATGTTTTCCCGCCTGCGGTTCCATCATGGCCTGGCATTCGAAGCACGAGATGTCGAACTTGGGAAAGGTCAGCTTGATGTCACATTTTTCCGCCTGCGGTTCCATCATGGCCTGGCATTCGAGCATGACTTTTTTCAGCGACAACGGTTCCGGCGACAGGGCCAGTTTGCCTGATTCGATCACCGCGAGATCGAGAATTTCGTTTATCAGCTCCAGCAGGTGCAACCCCGCTTTGTGAACCTGTTCTATCCTCATAGTTTGGATGGCCGTTGGAGGCGGTATACTGGCTTCCAATAACTGGGAAAAACCGAGGATGGCGTTCAGGGGCGTGCGCAGCTCGTGGCTCATGCTGGAAATAAAATCCGATTTGGCGAGGTTGGCTTTTTCCGCCATAAGTTTGCTGTGTTCCAGCTCGGCATTTTTTTCCTTCAACACCTGTTCCAGGCACTTGCGTTCGGTAAAGTCCCGTGTCAGCCTGACAAAACCGCACAGATCGCCACTTTCGTCCCGCATCGTCGAAATGGCCACATTGGCCCAGAAGGTCGAACCGTCTTTGCGCACCCGCCAGCCCTCGACTTCCAGCCGTTCCTGGGCTATCACGGCGTCCAGTTCCCGCTGCGGCTGTCCGCGATCAATATCTTCACGCGGATAAAATCGGGAGAAATGCTGGCCGATGATTTCCTCCGCACGGTAACCGTGGATCCGTTGTGCGCCGCTGTTCCAGTTTTCTACATGCCCTTTAGTATCCAGCATGATGATGGCGCAGTCGGCCACGCTTTCCAACATCAAGCGGAGACTCGCATCGGTCTTCCGCAGTTGCTCTTCGGTCTGTTTGCGTTCGGTGATGTCGGTGAGGGCGATGCGCACCATGGATGCGTCGTCGGATTTTGTTCTCTGGCAATCCAGTTGGGCGTGGAAAAAGGTATCGTCGCTACGCTGTATCACCAGTTCGCAAACCTTCCGCCCGACGCGCCGCAGTACGTTCAGGTAATGGCTGCGCCAGCGATCCCTGTCATCGGGGGTGACAAAGCCGTCGAAGCGGCGATTGAGCAGTTTTTTGCGCTCCATTCCCAACAGCGCGGCACCAGTGAGATTTACCTCGACGATCATGCCCTCGCGGGTGAGGGTGAGGTAACCGATGGGAGCGAATTCATAAAGATTAACATAGTGGTCGCGCGATTCTACCAGGGCGACCTGCGTACGCCGCAACTCCTCGTTCTGCATTTCCAGATCGGCATGGGGCGCACGGCGATCATGCTGGAGCTCATCGTCAGTGCGCGGGGGGGGGGGGGGGGGGTAGGGCGTTTTGGATTAGGCGCAAGATGCGCCCCTTTAAATGGGGTTGGCTTTGTTGTGTGGCCCAAGTTGCCCACGGGAATGGGGGTGTTGTGGTCTTTTTTAGCAGTCTACTCTCCAATCTTTAGTTGCGCATTTTAAATCTAACTCTGGAAAATTATTATTGTGCTGCGTTTTCAGGCTTGTGTGTCATTGTATAAAGCTGAATTTTAACTTGTGCTGCATTTAGCGATAGAATGCGCATCTTTAAATAATGCACAAAAGCAACATGACTGTTATCACCATCGCCTTATCCAAAGGCCGTATTTTTGAAGAGACCTTGCCGTTGCTGAAGGCGGCAGGTATCACGCCGCTGGAAGACCCGGAGTCTTCGCGCAAGCTCATTCTGCCGACCAACCGCGACGATGTGCGCCTCATCATCGTGCGCGCGTCCGACGTGCCGACCTATGTGCAGTACGGCGCGGCCGATATGGGCGTGGCGGGCAAGGATGTGATCAACGAGCACGGCGGTGAAGGGCTGTACCAGCCGCTCGACCTCAATATCGCCAAGTGCCGCATGATGGTCGCGGTGCGCAACGACTTTGACTACGAGTCGGCGGTGAAGCAGGGCGCGCGTTTGCGCGTGGCGACCAAGTATGTGAAAACGGCACGCGAACACTTCGCCGCCAAAGGTGTGCATGTCGATCTCATCAAGCTGTATGGCTCGATGGAGTTGGCGCCGCTGGTGGGGCTGTCCGATGTCATTGTCGACCTGGTGAGTAGCGGTGCTACGTTGAAGGCCAACAACCTCAAGGCGGTGGAGGAGGTCGCGCAGATTTCTTCGCGTCTGGTGGTGAATCAAGCCTCGCTTAAACTCAAGCGCGCCATTATTCAGCCAATGCTGAATGCCTTTGCCGGAGCTGTAAAGTGAATATCCTCCGACTCTCTACCAAGCAAACCGACTTCGACGCCAAGCTCAACAAGCTGTTGGCTTTTGAAGAGACGGCTGACGAGAAACTGGAAGCGACCGTCGCGGCTATTCTCGCTGATGTCAAAAAACGCGGCGATGCGGCAGTGCTGGAATACACCGGCAAGTTTGATCGCTTGTCTTTGGCGAATGCTGCCGCGATGGAGTTGCCTCGCGCCGAACTTAAAGCCGCGTTTGATGCGTTGCCCGATGAGCAGCGCATCGCTTTGGAGCAGGCCGCGCAACGCGTGACGGCTTATCACCAGAAGCAAGTGCAAAGCTCATGGAGCTATACCGAGGAAGATGGCACTATGCTCGGACAGCAGATCACCGCGTTGGATCGTGTCGGTCTTTATGTGCCCGGTGGCAAAGCCGCCTATCCCTCTTCCGTATTGATGAATGCCTTGCCCGCAAAAGTGGCGGGGGTGGGCGAACTCATTATGGTGGTGCCCACACCGGATGGTGTGAAGAACCAACTGGTGCTGGCGGCGGCGTATTTGTCCGGTGTGGATCGCGTGTTCACTATCGGCGGTGCGCAAGCCGTAGCGGCGCTGGCTTACGGCACGGCGACCATTCCCAAGGTGGACAAGATCGTCGGCCCTGGCAATGCCTATGTTGCAGCCGCCAAGCGCCGTGTGTTCGGCGTGTGCGGGATAGATATGATCGCGGGACCGTCTGAAATTCTGGTGATCTGCGATGGACAGACCGACCCGGATTGGATTGCGATGGATTTGTTTTCGCAGGCCGAGCATGACGAATTGGCGCAAGCCATTCTGCTGTCGCCGGATGCGGCTTTCATCGAGCGCGTTGCCCATAGCGCGAACAAGTTAATCGAACAAATGCCGCGCAAAGACATCATTAGAGCTGCGCTGGAAAATCGCGGGGCGTTAATTCAGGTTGCCGATTTGGAAGAGGCGTGCGCGATCAGCAACCGTATCGCTCCCGAACATCTGGAGTTGTCCGTGGCGAGTCCCGAGGCTTGCCTGCCTAAGCTCAAACATGCAGGGGCGATTTTTATGGGGCGCTACACCTCGGAGTCTCTCGGCGATTATTGTGTCGGCCCGAACCACGTTCTGCCGACTTCCGGTACGGCGCGTTTCTCTTCCCCGCTGGGGGTGTACGACTTTCAGAAGCGCAGCAGTCTGATCCAAGTGTCCGCCCAGGGCGCGCAAACATTGGGGGTCATTGCCTCGACGCTGGCTTTCGGCGAGGGTTTGCACGCGCACGCGCAATCGGCATTATTTCGAATAAAGTAATCCGCATACTTTCTGAGCCTTAAATTCGTTGGAGACGTCTATTTTGTAGATACCCTTTGACAGTGTGTTTCATTTTATGGATAATCACGGGCTCGTTTTTGGAGGGGTGGCCGAGCGGTTAAAGGCAGCAGACTGTAAATCTGCCCTCTTATGAGTACGAAGGTTCGAACCCTTCCCCCTCCACCAGAATTGCTGTTGAATAAAGGTTGTTTGCTGGGCTAGCTGGGTGTGGGCAGCTGATCGCTTGGATGCCTGTAGTAGTAAAGTTATGCGGGTGTAGCTCAATGGTAGAGCAGAAGTTTTCCAAACTTACGACGAGGGTTCGATTCCCTTCACCCGCTCCAGTTTGGTTATTTGCCCATGTGGCTCAGTGGCAGAGCACTCCCTTGGTAAGGGAGAGGTCGCGAGTCCGATTCTCGCCATGGGCACCAAGTTTTTTGTGATTAACGTTTGACATTGATAAGGAATAGATCATGGCAAAGAGCAAATTTGAACGAACGAAGCCGCACGTCAACGTGGGCACAATTG
>CAZHIC010000035.1:0-23042 GCA_964532405.1 uncultured Gallionellaceae bacterium
TACAGGGGCAAGTTTACGAAGTGCAAATAATCAATTTTTAGAGGTGCCCTTTAGTAAATTTAGCAGTAAACCGCTCTTGGACACTGAACTGAATCCGAGAGAACTGTTTAATCTTCTACCGCAGAAAAATAATAAGTATGGGTATCTTCGGGACGTGCAGGCCGAAGTGCTTACACGGTGGTATGAGCGTCGCAATGATAGAGATGTAGTTGTTAAGATGAATACTGGTGGTGGCAAGACTGTAGTTGGTTTACTAATGCTTAAAAGTTGTCTTAACGAAAAAGTAGCACCTGCATTTTATATAGCTCCCGACAATTATTTAGTTGATCAGGTTGTCAAGGAAGCTAAGGCTCTAGGTATTGAGGTAAGTACCGATCCTGATGCCCCGTCGGTGTTGCAAGGAAAATCAATCGGTGTAATAAATATTCATACACTGATTAATGGTAAGTCCAGATTTGGTGTGGGTGATGATGGGCAAAAAATTAAGATTGGAGCCGTTGTTGTTGATGATGCACATGCTTGTTTGGCAACAACGGAGAGCCAATTTAGTATTTCGATCAATACGAATTCGGAAATATATAAAAAGCTTTTCACAATATTTCGAGATAGCTTACTTCAGCAGAATTACTCCAAATACTATGAGTTGGAAAGTGGAGACCCAAATGCAGTCATGCTTGTGCCGTTCTATGCTTGGAATGCAAAGCAGGAAGATGTTGTAAAACTGCTAACTGCTTATCGAGCAGATGAGTCGATACAGTTCAATTGGCCGCTTATCAAGAATCGATTATCGCTGTGCCGATGTGTGTTCAATGGTTTGCGAGTGGAAATATCTCCATTCTGTTTACCTATAGACGCGATTCCCAGTTTCTATTATGCCCAAAGAAGAGTTTTTATGACTGCCACGCTGGCAGATGACTCGATTTTGGTTAGTCACTTTGACGCAAATCCAGATTTGGTTGTTAAACACATAACACCTGCGAGTGCTGGTGACATCGGTGATCGAATGATATTGGTTCCGCAGGAAATTGACCCATCGATTTCTGACGATCAACTGCGGGATTTTTTAGTTGGAAAAGCTAAAGCACTAAATGTTGTTGTTATTGTTCCATCAACACTGCGAGCTGAGTATTGGAGCGCTGTCGCTAATGAAATTGTTGATGCTGAGCATATTGGTGAAGTTGTTACAAAGCTGAAGAGCGGACATGTTGGTCTTGTTATATTGATAAATAGATATGACGGTGTCGATTTGCCTAATGGTGCATGTCGTATTTTGGTTCTTGATGGATTGCCTCAAGCAAAGAGATTAATTGATCGAGTTGAAACGAACATGCTTCACGGTAGTGAGCAGCTAATCGGAAAGCAAATACAACGAATTGAGCAAGGTATGGGGCGCGGGATTCGCGCGAATGATGACTATTGCGTGGTTTTGTTAATGGGGCGTTCTCTTACTAGGGACTTGTTCTACTTCAATGCTAAGGGTAAATTTTCGCCAGCAACACAAGCTCAGCTTAAGCTTTCAGAAGAGGTGACTAAGCAGCTTGGTGGAGGATTGGAAGAGATAGAAACAGCAATTGAATATTGCTTAAATCAATCACCCGAATGGCGTAAAGTGGCTCGCGAGGCTTTGTCTAATATTGCATATCCAAATGAGGCAAATATTCGGGGCGTGGCTGTTTCTCAAAGACATGCTTTTGATGCAGCTTCTATTGGAAACTTCAAGGATGCTGCTAATGCTATTCAAGAGTTGTTAAACGATACTCAGGTTTCTTCAAGTCCGGTCGTGAAGGGGTGGTTGAAATGGCAGTTAGCAGAGTATTTTGATTTTTTCGATCAGGTTAAAGCGCAGGAGGTATTAAAAAGTGCTTTGCAATTGAATAGGAATTTGCCAAAGCCACTTGATGGCATTGACTATGAAAAGCTGAATGCAGAAAACTTGTCACAAGCAAAAAACTCAGCTTGGGCAATCCGAAGCTACGATGGAAATAGAAATAGGCTATTAATTGATATTAATGGGTTGTTGGAAAATTTAATTTTCCTGCCTGAAACAGCAAATAGATTTGAACAAGCTTTTAAGGAACTTGCCCGAATTTTGGGTTTTGAGGCGCAAAGGCCAGAAAATGAATATGGTAAAGGCCCTGATGTTTTATGGGCAGTAGGAAACCTGCAATATTTCGTCATTGAGTGCAAGAATGGCGCAACGAATCCACTTGTAAATAAACACGACTGCAATCAACTTAATGGCTCGGTAAATTGGTTCATCGCTAAGTACGATCACAGTTGTTCATGCACGCCAATCATGATTCATCCATCAAATCGGTTTGAACATGCGGCCACACCGCACGGGAAAACGCGAGTAATGACAGATAAAGATTTGGTTGAATTTAAATATGCCGTGCGTAGTTACGTTCAAACAGCCGCAAGTAAGCTGGCTGAGTTCGATACAAATGAGGCAACTAAGCTTTTAAAACAGCACAATCTTTTTCCAGAAGACATTGTGGCTAAATTCACCAGTCAAACGAAAATTAGCCAATAGCAATAAGGGGCATACCACGGTTTAATTTGATATTCACAAACAACATGACGACACCGCTTAACCCACAATCCGATTTCAACGAGATCACACAACTGATCCATGCCGCGCGGCAGAGTGCGGTGCAGGCGGAATGGGATGATGGGGTGGTGGCGCAACTGGCTGAGCATCTGGCGTGCACCCAGCCGGGGCTACGCGGCTTTACCTCTCGCAACCTGTTTCGGATGCGGCAGTTTTATGAGGCTTATCAAGGGGATGAAATTGTCTCGCCACTGGTGAGACAATTGCCGTGGTCGCATAACTGCATCATCCTGGATTTTGGAAAAGTGTCACCACTGGTGTCACTAATTGGGCAATAGGGGATGCACCACGATGAGTAAAGACATCGAAAAGCCGGACGAGAAAGAGCAGCCTATGCGAGCCAGAGAGCTTGCCGCACTTGCTCGGTCGGGCGACAATGCGCTTACACAGGAGAATCACCATGACATCCAGCCAACTACAACAACTCGATCAGCGCCTCAGCCAATGGCGGGCAAGCCACGCGGACGCAGTGCAGGTGCGGGCGGCGTATCGCCAGCAGGTGGTGCGCTTCACGCTGAGTTCGATGGCGTTGGAAAACGAGCCGGTGAATCCTCAGCGGCTGGCGCAACTGCTGAATCAACCCGTCCGCTAGATGCCACGCGCGAGCTGGCGACCACAGCCGGGGCGCTTACTTACACCGAAGTTTCCGAACGCATCGCGGTAAATATCGCGCGCTGCCTCGATGCCTTGCTGGAACAATCACCCGAAGATATTCGTATCACGCCGGAATGGATTCGCGGTATCCACCGCAGCATTGCGGACGAGTTGTTTCCCGATTGGGCGGGGCGGTTTCGCAGTACGGAGGTACAGGTAGGGACTCATCTTCCCCCATCCGGCCACGAGATCGCTGTGTACGTCAGGAATTTTTGCTTCGATCTTGAGGAGCGGTTGCGCCATTTGCAGGGGGCAGCTTCGATTGCGGAATTGCTTGCATGGGTGGATTGGTGTTTCCAGTGGATACATCCATTCAAAGATTTTAACGGCAGGACAGGGCGCATCCTGCTGGTAGTATTAAGCTACCAGCTCGGTTTGCCCCCGGTTGATCCGGCGGCATCCGAATCAAACAAGACTGCATATTTTTCTGCGCTACGTGCTGCGGATACGGGCGATCTCGGTCTGTTGTCTGAGTTGTGGTTGCAGCGGTTGGGAAGTGTTGATTGAAAATCGGAGGTATGAAATGAGCAAACAAGTCCAAGAAGCCTACATCGTTGCCGCAACACGCACGCCGGTCGGCAAAGCGCCGCGCGGCATGTTTCGCAATACGCGCCCCGATGATCTGCTGGCGCATGTGTTGAGGAGTGTGCTGGCGCAAGCGCCGTCGCTCGACCCGTCCAGCATCGGCGATGTGATCGTCGGCTGTGCGATGCCGGAGGCGGAGCAGGGGATGAACGTGGCGCGCATCGCGTTGCTGTTGGCGGGCTTGCCGGATACGGTGTCGGGGCTGACGGTGAACCGTTTCTGTTCTTCCGGTTTGCAGGCGGTGGCGCTGGCGGCGGATCGCATTCGGCTGGGCGAGGCCGAGGTGATGTTGGCGGCGGGCGTGGAGAGCATGAGCATGGTGCCGATGATGGGCAACAAGATCGCGTTCAATCCGGCCATCTTCGAGAGCAACGAGCATTACGGCATTGCATACGGCATGGGGCTGACAGCGGAGAAGGTGGCGGAGCGCTGGAAGGTTTCGCGCGAGGAGCAGGATGCGTTCGCGTTGCAGAGCCATCAGCGCGCCATTGCGGCGATAAACGGCGGTGAGTTTAAAGATGAGATTTCGCCGTTCCACATCAGCGAACATTTGCCTGACATGCACACGCGCGAAGTGAAAGTGAAGGCGCGCGAGGCGGCGCAGGATGAAGGGCCGCGCGCGGATACTTCGCTGGAAGCGCTGGGTAAACTCAAGACGGTGTTCGCGCAAAAAGGCTCGGTGACGGCGGGCAACAGTTCGCAGATGTCGGACGGGGCGGGCGCGGTGTTGCTGTGTTCCGAGTCCGCATTGAAGCGTTACAATCTCACGCCCATCGGCAAGTTTCTCGGTTTCAGCGTGGCCGGTGTGCCGCCGGAGATCATGGGTATCGGTCCGAAAGAGGCCATCCCGCGCGTGCTGAAACAAGTGGGTTTGACCTTGCAAGACATGGGCTGGATCGAACTCAACGAGGCCTTCGCCGCGCAATCGCTGGCGGTGATCCACGACATCGGCCTCGACCCGGCTATCGTCAATCCGCTCGGCGGTGCCATCGCTTTGGGGCATCCGCTAGGCGCGACGGGGGCGATCCGCACCGCGACGCTGTTGCACGGCCTGCGTAGGCGCAAACAGAAATACGGCATGGTGACGATGTGTATCGGCACGGGCATGGGCGCGGCGGGAATTTTTGAAGCACTTTAAAGGGAACTGAAATGAAGAAACTAATTGCGATTTTGTTGTTGTGCGCTTCGATGCAGTTATCTGCGATGGAATTGGAGGGCGTTAAGTTTGAGGACACGGTGCAGATAGAAAATACTTCGCTGACGCTTAACGGTGCAGGCGTGCGCAGCATCGTATTCTTCAAGATGTACGTCATCGGTTTATACCTCGCGGACAAGCAGCATGATGCCGAGGCGGTATTGGCCGATGCCAAACCCAAACGTATTGCTTTGCATGTGGTAGTGGGCGAAGCGGGTGTGGAGCGTTTTCTGAATGGTTTCCGCAAGGGGATCGAGAAGAATCATAGTGAAGCGCAATTGGCGGCGTTGCGCGAGCGTTTGGCCGCGTTTGAACAGATGTTCGGTGCCATTAAAACCATCAAGCGCGGCGACGTCATCGCCTTTGACTGGTTGCCCGTTGCGGGTACGCGCGTAAGCCTGAACGGTGCGGAGCTCGGGCGCATTGCGGGCGACGATTTTTATCGCGCGCTGCTGTCTATCTGGATCGGCAATAAACCGGTGACCGACGACCTAAAGAAAGCGTTACTGGGAAGTTGATTAACTCGGGTACAAGTAGGCACCAGCAAACTGGCTCCCGCGAAAAATATATTTCTTAATGGATGATTTTAGATTTTGAAAGGAATCAAATGAAGCACGTTTTTTTATCGGTCTTGTTGACGTTTCTAAGTTGGAACGCAAATGCTTTGGAGGTGGCTGGAGTCAAGGTGCCGGAAAAAGTACAGTCGGGCGAGCAGTCTTTAGTGTTGAACGGTGCGGGTTCTCGCCTTATGGCCGGGGTGATCGATGTCTATGTCATCGCTTTGTATCTGCCTGAAAATAAGCACACGGTTGCGGAAATATTGGCGGAAGAAAGCAGCAAGAATGTCACGATATGGTTTCTCACTCCGCTTGGTGTAAAGGTAACCAGCGAGCAATTGCTTGATGCCACACATAAATTGATGTCGGAAAATATGAGCGCGGAAGAATTAAAAAAATTGGATTCAAGTTGGAAAAAATTTACCGTATTTTTTGACAATATCAAAGAGTTCAAAAAGGAAGATCGGCTCTCTCTGGGCTATCAGCCAAGCAACGGAATGCGGGTGAGCTTGAACGGCAAGGAGATCGGGCGCGTTGCGGGTGCCGAGTTCATGCGCGCCTTTTTGATGGTGTGGCTGGGCGACCATCCCGCGCAGACTGATTTGAAGGACAAGCTGCTGGGTATGGCCGCAGCCGATGCAAAACGCTGAAGTGCCACAGATGAATGATGACATTGCCGCTGCCCCGATCGATCGAATCGCGCTCGAGTTGGCCATACGGCAACAGGGCGTAAAGTTTCACAGCAGTATCACTGCGCAGCATGCGCATCTGTTTGCCGATGTACAGGTGTGCATCGCGGCAGGGCAGCTTGCGCAAATGGAAGCGCTTATCGCTGCGGTGGAGCAGGTGGTGAAGCTGCCGGGTTGGATGAGTGGTTGCCCTCTCCCGCAAGCGGGAGAGGGGACGAGCGCCGCACCTTCGGTGCATGGTAGTAATCTCGGCGTTTTCTTCGGATACGATTTTCATCTGAACGAAAGCGGCGCGCATCTCATCGAGATCAATACCAATGCGGGCGGCGCGTTCCTGAACGCCCTGCTGCTGCAAAGCCAGGTCAACGTATCTTCTCCCGGAAGAGAGATAGCCATCGAGCATCTTGAGAAAAATATTGTCGAGATGTTTCGCAACGAATGGCGTTTGGAACGGGGAGACGCTCCTTTGATAACGATTGCCATCGTGGATGAGCAGCCGGCAGAACAATATCTTTATCCCGAATTCATACTGGCGCAGCAGATGTTCGAGCAGGCCGGCATGTGTGCTGTCATCGCCGCTCCCTCCGAGTTGGAGGCACGGACGGACGGCTTATATCTGGGTGACCGGAAGGTTGATCTCATTTACAACCGGCTCACGGATTTTTCGTTGGCTTCCTATCCGGCCTTGCTAAGCGCATATCAGCGCAAGCAGGTCGTGCTGACGCCGCACCCTGACGCCTATGTCCGCTATGCCGACAAACGCAATTTGGCGCGGTTGACCGATGCGAGTTTTTTGCACTCTCTGGGGGCGGAAGAGGGAGCGATCAGCGCATTGCAGCGGGGTGTTC
Organism: uncultured Gallionellaceae bacterium; assembly: GCA_964532405.1. GTDB lineage: Bacteria > Pseudomonadota > Gammaproteobacteria > Burkholderiales > Gallionellaceae > PALSA-1006. Next base: position 7,140 of record CAZHIC010000035.1, read on the forward strand.
CGCAAACGCGCGTGGTCAATGTGGAAGAGGGTGAGCAATGGTGGGTTGAACGCAAGCAATGGTTCTTTAAACCTGTCACGGGCTATGGTGCGAAAGGCGTTTATCGCGGCGACAAGATCACTAAGCGCGTATTCGAGGAAATCCTCGCAGGCGATTACGTGGCGCAAAAACTGGCAATGCCGGGTGAGCGTTTGGTGAGCGTGAACGGTGCGGATGCCGCGTTTAAATATGATGTGCGCTGTTATGTCTATGACGGCCAGATTCAACTGCTCGCTGCGCGTTTGTACCAAGGACAAACCACGAATTTTAGAACGCCGGGAGGCGGGTTTGCTTTGGTGCGGGTAGGGTAGATGCAGTCGTTACTGCCCGATGACTTTCATCTCGGGATGATAAATAGTCACGGTATTTCTACCGTTATGTTTGGCGTAGTACATAGCCAGGTCCGCGTTTTTCGATAACTCAATTTCGTCCTCGCCATGTTGCGGATAAACGGCGATGCCGATGCTGGCCGAGATGTTGAGCACATGGCCTTCAATATCAAAGGGCTTATCGAGAGCGAGCCGGATTTTTTCCGCAACGAGTGTGGCATCTTGTTCCGTTTCGATGACGGGTAATAGCACAACGAATTCATCTCCGCCGATGCGCGCAATGGTGTCGGATTCACGCATGCAACGCTGCATACGGAGCGCGGCCTGTTTGAGCAACAAGTCTCCGATGGCATGGCCGAGCGAGTCATTGATGGGCTTGAATTTGTCGAAATCCAAAAACAAAAGAGCGAGGCGGGCCTGTTCGCGTTTCGCTGTCGCGAGAGCCAGTTGCAGGCGGTCGCTGAGCAAGGTGCGATTGGGCAGATCGGTCAATACATCGTACTGTGCCATGTGGCGGATTTTCTCTTCCGCATTTTTGCGATCAGTGATGTCGGTGATGAAGCCGTGCCAGAGGATGCTGCCGTCCTCGAGCTTCTCGGGCTGCGCATCGCCCAGACGCCAGCGCGTGCCTTGGCTCGGTAGTGTCAGGCGATATTCGATATGCCAGCGCGTAAGAGTGCGTGCGGACTCTTCCATCGAAGCCGCAAGCCGCGCCGCATCTTCTGGATGTCGGAAACCGAAAAATGGCGTGGCATCTTCGCGCAGATCTGCGGGGGTGAGGCCGTACATCGTGCGCACGGCTTCGCTGATGAAGGGAAAGCAGGTGCGACCATCCGGGTACATGCGGAATTGGAAAATAATGCCGGGAACTTCGGCGGAAATTTTGCTGAGCAGGTCATGGCTTTGCTGTAGTTCCTGCTTATTCAGAATTTTTTCTATTACGATGCTGGCCAAATGGGCGGAGCGTTCGATGAGTTGTATGTCTGCATCCGAGGGTGGTTGCGCCTTGTGATGATAGATGGCAAAGGTGCCAAGTATTTTCCCCGAGGAAGACCGGATCGGTTCCGACCAGCACGAGCCCAAGCCGGCATCTGCCGCCAGTTTTTTGAACGGAGCCCAGCTGGGGTGGGTCAGGATGTCTTCAACGATGGTGCGTTTGCCGGTGTAGGCCGTACTGCCGCAGGAGCCCACGTTGGGGCCGATCTCCAGCCCGTCTATCGCCGTCTTATAAAAATCGGGAAGGCTGGGAGCGGCTCCCGTATGGAGGTGTTTGCCATCTTGGGTCATCAGCAAGATGGAACATAAGGCGCCGGGAGATTGAATTTCCACACTCCTGACTAGCGCATCCAATATTTCGGGGAGTGGCGGGTTGCTAAAAAGCAACTCTAAAATATGGCTGCGCGCCTGCTCGCGTTGATGGATCATTCCGCGTTCTTCGATGCCCAGCTTGAGCTTGCGATTGATGTGAAAGATGTAGGCGGCGACCGCACTGATCAATCCGAACAGCAGCAAGGCTCCCCACAGGCTGCGATAAAACCAGGTGAGGTCGCGTTGCGGATGCGCATCGTAGATAAAACCATCCAGAGAAAAATTGCGCGGCAACATGCCCGCGTCTGCATAGACCCCGGCAATGTGTTGCCAGCGACTGGGATTGGAGTAGCCGATTTCAATGAGATCCGGTTGCAGCAGAGGAATCATCTGTTCGGATTCAAACAACAGGTAATCGCGGGAATGTTGTTTGGTGTATTTGCGCAAGATCAGATCAATGATTTCATCGCGATGTTCTTTGGCGTAGCGCCAGCCATGCAGGCTTGCCTCACGGAAAGCTTTGACGCGATCAGGATGGTCGTGCAACTCTTGTTCGGAAGTGAAAAGATTGTCACCGAGAAAATCGATCCCGGCCTTGCGCGGTGAAAAAGTTTGGTAGGCGAAGTGGGCGCGGTCGAAGTAATACGGTTGGTTGGACAGGTAGCCCGATATGGCATCAACTTTACCGTCGATCAAATCTTGCGGGTTAAAGCTGTGAGGTACGGATTGGATCAGGCGTGACGGGATGCCTTCTTTTTTGAGATAGGCCAGCAATTCGTCCGACTGGGGTTCTAGCATGACGCGCTTGCCCGCCAAGTCTTTGATGCTCTCTATTCCCTTGCCTTTAGCGGTGTAAATCACGTAAGACGAATGCTGAAAAATCACCGCTAATGCCACCACCGGCTTGCCTGCGGCGCGTGCCAATAGCAAGCTGCTGGTGCCCACGCCGAATTGCGCTTCGCTATTCAAAACGCGTTCGATAGGATCGGTATTAGGTTCGGCTTCTTCTATATGAACATCCAGCCCGGCTGCTTTGTAGAAGCCTTGTTCTTGAGCCGCGTAATAACCGGCAAACTGGAACGCATGTGCCCATTTGAGTTGCAGCGTGACATTTTCGAGCGCGAAAGAATCGCTGCAAAAACACAGTCCGGCAGAAAGGAGGAGTTGTTGCGTGAGGCGTGTTACAGAATGCATCGCAATATCGTTACCGGGTTCGCAAAACGAGCGCGATTCTGCACGCTAATGTGACTGCCGACAATATGCAAAACGGCCTATATATTTAGAAAAATATATAGGCCGTCCGCCGTTGTGTTGACGGGGGTAAGCGGATGAAAAGATTTATTGGGCGGGCTGCGATTATCCCAGCAGATGTTTTACCAGCTCGCGCTCGTCGAGCAGCTCTTTGTAACTGTCCATCATGTGTCTGCGCCCGAGGTCGCTGATGGGCAGGTCTTTCACGATGGTGTAATGGCCGTTGCGGCAGGTGACGGGGAAGCCGTACAGCACGCCTTCGGGGATGCCGTAGCTGCCGTCGGACGGCACGCTCATGGTGATCCAGTCGTTATGGTGAGAATGCAGCAGCCAGTCGTGGACGTGGCCGATGGCGGCATTGGCGGCACTGGCGGCGCTGCTCAAGCCGCGTGCTTCGATCACCGCCGCGCCGCGTTTCTGTACGGTGGGGATGAATTCCTTTTCGATCCAATCATGATCTTGCAGGATGTCCAGCACTTTGCGACCACGTATCTCCGCGTGGGAGAGGTCGGGATATTGTGTGCCGGAATGGTTGCCCCAGATGACCATCTTCTTGATGTCCTGGATGGGCTGGAATAATTTCAACGCGACCTGCGTGATGGCGCGATTGTGGTCGAGGCGCATCATGGCGCTGAAATTGCGCGGGTCGAGATCGGGCGCATTCTTCATGGCGATGAGCGCGTTGGTGTTGGCGGGGTTGCCCACCACCAGCACCTTCACATGGCGCGCGGCGACCTCGTTGAGGATGCGCCCTTGCTCGGAGAAGATCGCGCCGTTGGCTTCGAGCAGGTCTTTGCGTTCCATGCCTTTGCTGCGCGGACGTGCGCCCACCATCATGACGATTTCGGCATCGTGGAAGGCGACGCGCGGATCGTCGGTGATGATGACCTGTTGCAGGTTGGGGAAAGCGCAGTCTTCCAGCTCCATCGCCACGCCGCGCAGCGCCGGTTGCGCCTGCGGGATGTCCAGCAATTGCAGGATGATGGGCTGTTCGCGACCCAGCATGTCACCGTTGGCGATGCGGAATAACATGCTGTAACCGATCTGCCCTGCGGCTCCGGTGATGGCGATGCGGATAGGTGCTTTCATGCTGTTCTCCTCTGGGTTGTTGTGCGGGCATTCTGCCAGTGTTCGCGGGTCTGGTATAGAGAAAGCCGATTCCGCGTAAATATTAAATCTTAATTAGCCACGGATGAACACGGATCGACACGAATAAGCTGCATGCCGAATAGGGGGGCGGTATTATTTTCCGGTGATTCAGGGATGGGTTTTTCGTCGTCAAAATCCGTGTGTATCCGTGTTCATCCGTGGCTGACTTGCTCTTGCTGACGCAGATACTGCTCTTAGCCCTTTTGCATAAACTGCTCAAGGTGATCCAGAAACACGCGGGTCTTCACAGGCAGATAGCGGCGCATCGGCATCACCGCCCATGCGGGCACAGAAGGAAAGCACCATTCCGGCAATACGCGCACCAGCCGTTTCAGGCGCACATCTTCCCGCGTGAAGCGATCGGGCAACGCGCCGATGCCCGCCCCGTCCAGCAGCAATTGCTGGATGACGCCGATGGAGTTGAGCGCCATGCGTCCGGGCGGAACGCCTTCCCAAACGGCTTTGCCGCGCGACAGTTTCCACGGAATTGGCTGGCCGCGATTGGAGAGCAGGCGCACCGCGATGTGCTGATGCAGATCGTCGGGGTGTTTGGGCGCCGGATGAAGGCTCAGATAAATGGGGCTGGCATACAGTCCGAGGTGTTGTTCGTCTATCTTGCGCGCCACTAATGTGGAGTCGTTTTCCAGTGCGCCCATGCGGATGGCGAGATCGAAGCGTTCTCCGATCAGATCAACGAGGCGCGAGCTGAGATCGAGGTCGAGTTGTATTTCAGGATAAGTTTCAACGAAGGTGGCAAGCGCGCGTGACAGATTATTTCTGGCGTAGTCTTCCGGCATGGAGATGCGCAGCCGTCCGCGCGGTTGCACATCTTGGCTGCGCACGAAATCTTGTGTCACCGCGACTTCTTCTGCCACGCGGCGGCAATGGTCGAGAAATTCCTGGCCGAATTCGGTGAGCGTCAAACGGCGCGTGGTGCGCAGCAACAGGCGTTGCCCCAGCGCGGCTTCAAGGTTCGTCAAGCGCCGCGAGACGGTGGCTTTGGGCATGGACAGATGTTCGGCAGCACGCACCAAACTCCCTTGTTCGACGATAGCGGCGAACAAGATGTAATCGTCAGCGGAGATATTTTTTTGTTCCATTTATGGGATAGTCTATCTCGAATTTATGGCTTTATCTATTTTTTCGAGACGCCTACCATGTGCTTACTTTCACTTCATTGAGGAGCACGCCATGAGCAACGTCAATCAAGCAATGCTGCATCAATCGCGCGCTATCGACCACCTCATCACGGGTGTCGCCACCTCGGATGGCGCGGGCGTGAAGCTGACGCGCGTGCTCACGGGCAAGCTGCAACGCCGCCTCGATCCGTTCCTGATGTTGGACGCGTTCGGCAGCGACGACCCGGACGATTACATCGCGGGCTTCCCCGATCATCCGCATCGCGGCTTTGAAACGGTGACCTACATGCTCTCCGGGCGTATGCGCCATCGCGACAGTGTGGGTCACGAAGGGCTGTTGGGGGACGGCGGTGTGCAGTGGATGGTGGCAGGTCGCGGCGTGATCCACTCCGAGATACCCGAGCAAAAAGACGGCGTGATGGAAGGCTTTCAGCTCTGGCTCAATCTACCCGCCAAAAACAAGATGGCCGAGCCGTGGTATCAGGATTTTCCCAGCTCGACGATTCCCGAATACGTCACTGCTGATGGTGTTACGGTGCGCGTGATCGCGGGTAGCAGCAACGGTGTGGCGGGGGCGGTCACGCGCGAGATCACCGAGCCGCTGTATCTCGACATCCACATGCCTGCGGGCGTCTCGTTTTCGACCGCGTTACCCGCCACGCATAATGCTTTTATCTACGTATATCGCGGTGCAGTGGAGGTGAGTGGGGCGCGAGTGGATGCGCAGCGCATGGGCATCTTGAGCAACACGCCGGGAGCCGACGGGGTGACGCTCACCGCAAGCGAAGATGCGCGCCTGATCCTGATTGCGGGCAAGCCGCTCAACGAACCCATCGTGCAATACGGGCCGTTTGTGATGAACACGCAAGAAGAGATTCATCAGGCGTTGGATGATTTTCGTTCCGGCCGCTTCGCCTAAGCAAATTCAAAAACTTTATCCGCAGATTACGCAGATTAACGCAGATTTTTTTGATTAGTGGGTTTGATTTTAATCTGCGTCAATCTGCGAAATCTGCGGATAAAAAAGGGGGAGTAATGAGTACAACAACCGAACGCTATAACAACACCGCCATCGCGCTGCACTGGCTGGTGGCGCTGCTGATCTTTGCCGCATTTCCGCTCGGCCTGTATATGCACGATCTGCCCTTGTCGCCGACCAAGTTGCAGCTTTATAGTTACCACAAATGGATGGGTATGACGGTTCTGGCGCTCGCGGCGTTGCGCGTGGTATGGCGCGCAACGCATAAGCCGCCTGCCTTGCCCGATGCCATGCCGCGCTGGCAGAAGATCGCCAGTGAAGCCACGCACCGGTTTTTATATGTGCTGCTTTTTGTGGTGCCGTTATCCGGCTGGCTGATGAGTTCGGCCAAGGGCTTCAAGACGGTGTGGTTCGGGGTGTTGCCGCTGCCCGACCTGGTCGGCAAGGACAAAGCGCTGGGCGATGTGCTTGCGGGCGTGCATGAGAGTCTAAATTACATTCTGCTTGCGCTGGTGGCGCTGCATGTCGCCGCAGTGTTGAAGCATCGTTTTATAGACAGGGATGATGTCATGTCCCGTATGTTGCCGACAGGAAGCCGCTCATGAGACTTTTGCGCATCGCGTTGTTGAGTCTGACTCTGCTTGGCAGTCACGCCTCCGCGCTTGAATTCAAACAAGTGTTGGCGAATGAAAGTTCGGTGACTTTTTTCTACAAGCAAATGGGCGTGCCGCTGGATGGCAAGTTCAACAAGTTTGCCGCGCAGCTGGCATTTGACCCCGCTAAGATCGCCAGCGCGCAAGCGCGTATCGACATCGACGTTGCCAGCATCGACACAGGTTCAACGGAAGCCAACGATGAAGTGATCGGCAAGCTGTGGTTTAACGCCAAGACTTATCCGGTAGCCAGCTTCGTTTCCACCGGGCTTAAAGCCTTGGGCAACAATCGTTATGAGGCGGCAGGCAAGCTCAGTATCAAGGGCAGGACGCTGGAGGTGAAAGCGCCCGTCACTTTTCAGGCATCGGGTAATCGCGGCGCATTCGATGGCAGCTTCGCCATCAAGCGTCTCGACTACGCGATAGGCGAAGGCGAGTGGACCGATGTCGGCACCGTCGCCAACGAGATTCAGATCAAGTTTCACCTCGTCGTGAATGCAGCACCGAGCAAGAAGTAATTTTATTTTTAACCACCACTCAGGAGAACACCATGAAAAAATTAGTTGCCATGATGATTGCAGCCTCGCTCACTTCCGTTGCTTATGCCGCCCCGGAGACTTATGTGATCGATCCAACGCATTCCATGCCGCGCTTCGAGTACAGCCATTTGGGCTTTTCCCAGCAGCTCAGCCGCTTTGATTCCGCTTCCGGCACGATCACTATCGACCGCGCCGCCAAGACCGGATCGGTCGATGTGACCATCGATGCCAAGTCGGTCAACACCGGTTCGACTTTGTTTAACGGGCACATCCAGGGCGAAGACTTTTTTGACACCGCCAAATATCCCACCATCACCTACAAATCGGACAAACTGCAATTCGACGGCGACAAATTAGTCGCGGTGGAAGGTGACTTGACGATCAAAGGCCTGACCAAATCTGTGACGCTCACCGTAGTATCCATGCTGTGCATGCCGCACCTGATACTCAAGAAATATGCTTGCGGTGCGACGGCCACAGCCAAGGTGAGGCGTTCGGATTTCAACATGGGTAAATATGCGCCCTTCGTGGGCGACGAAATCACTTTGACCATCCCGGTCGAGTCGATCAAGCAGTAACAATCCTTTGTTGGGTGGAGTATCCCCTCCCCCATGCAGGGGGAGGGTTAGGGAGGGGGTAGAGTCGTTGAGTGGGGTAGTGGCCACCCCCCTCCGAGCGGGTGTTGTTTGGGGGTTAGCGCCGTACAAACACGGCCGACCCCATGGGGGGGTTGCCTTCCCCCTGCGAGGGGGAAGGAACATTGAAGCTCAATTATTTCATGAATATATTTTAAGGAAATCCGCATGACTACAACCCTATTCACCCCTGCCACCCTCGGCAAGCTGCAATTGAAAAACCGCATCGTCATGGCACCGCTGACGCGCTCGCGTGCTATCGGCAATGTACCGAACGAGCTGATGGAAAAATACTACCGGCTGCGTGCCGATGCAGGGCTCATCATCACCGAAGGCACCTCGCCATCGGCTGATGGCTTGGGCTATGCGCGCATCCCCGGCGTGTTCAGCGATGCACAGGTGCAAGGCTGGAAGCGCGTGACCGATGGCGTACATCAAGCGGGCGGCAAGATATTCGTACAACTGATGCACACCGGGCGCGTCAGCCATTCCGCGAACATGCCTGCGGGAGCCAAGATACTCGCCCCTTCTGCGCTCGCCGCACCGGGCGAAATGTGGACGGACAGCAACGGCCAGCAGCCGCAGCCTGTTCCTGCCGCGATGAGCGAAGCCGACATCGCGCAGGCCATCGCCGAATATGCCGCTGCGGCGAAACGCGCAGTCGAAGCCGGATTCGACGGCATCGAGCTGCATGGCGCGAACGGTTATCTGATCGACCAGTTCCTCAATACCGCGTCCAACCAGCGCACCGATAAATGGGGCGGCAGCATCGAGAACCGCATCCGCTTTGCCGTGGAAGTCGCCAAGGCATCTGCTGCCGCCGTCGGCGCAGAGCGTATCGGCATGCGCATCTCACCGTATGGCGCATTCAACGGTACAGCAGCAGATGCCGAGATGGACGCGCTGTACGAACGCCTGATCGCCGAGTTGAACAGCATCGGTTTGGTATATATCCACATCGTCGATCACAGCTCGATGGGCGCACCGGAAGTCAGTCCGACGTTGAAAGCCAAGATACGCGCCAACTTCAAAGGCAAGTACATTCTTTCCGGTGGTTACGATGCGGCGCGCGCCAATGCCGATCTGGATGCTGATCGCGGCGACCTCGTGGCATTCGGGCGCCCGTTCATCTCCAACCCGGACTTGGTGCAGAAGCTGCAAAGCGGAACCGCATTGACCGCGCCGGATTTCAACACCTTTTATACCTCGGGCGAAAAGGGTTACACCGACTATTGAGCGTTGGCGGGCGCAATGCCCGCCGCCCTTCGGGAAGGCTCAGGAGCGCACTATTGCCCATTTTGGGCTTGATTTTTCAGTATTTAATTTTTGCCGAGTTCTGCGTAAATCTTAAATATAATTGTCACCAAACCGCAATCAAGCCACTTTAAAATACAGGCCTACAGGCCTACAGGCCTACAGGCCTACAGGCCTACAGGCCTACAGGCTTTTTTGTGGAGGGCATATGTCACGCGATCATTCGGAACCCGTTCAAAAACTATTCGATATCATCGAGCATCGACGCTTGGGGGTTGTTTTTCAACCCATAGTCGACTTGGCAAACAGCAATATTATTGGCTATGAGGGACAGATACGCGGCCCATCCGATGATCTGCTGCACTCACCCGTCTTACTTTACCGCCTTGCGAAGCAAGCCGACAGGCTGCTCGATCTGGAAAACCTGTGTTGTCAATTGACGGTGAATAGCTTCGCCGAACTCAAGCTGCAGGGGATTTTATTTCTCAGGCTGGATGTTGATGTCTTTCTGGAACACAAATTCAAGGAAGTTCAGGTTGCACAGGCGGTTGAAAAAGCCGGGCTAGACCCGCAACGTGTAGTCATCACTTTATGTGTGCATGAGCCGTATGACATCGGCAATCCCCATTTTTTGCCGAAAATCATTTCGCGCTACACCGAGCTTGGCTACAAGGTTGCGGTGGAGGATCAGGGGGAAATATTTTTCATGCTTCAGTCGCAGCCGAAAATTTATCCCGCCTGTGTAAAAATAAACCAACATTTGATTCAGGACATCGACAAAGATCCCACTAAGGTTCAGTTGATTAAGTCGTTGCTGGAGAGTGCCAGAAGCTCGGAGTTCATCACCATTGCCGATGGCATTGAAACTCGCGGAGAGTTGCTTCTGGCAAGAGAGCTGGGCATCTCGCTCGGGCAAGGAAGCTTCATTGCAAGGCCGAGCAAAAATCCCGCAAGAATTACCCCGAGAGAGGTTAGCCACGTGTTGGCTGCCAGTGATAACAAAACCAATCATGAACACAGTAGTATCAATGCTATTTTGGAAGATGCGCCTAGTTTCTCCTTGGAAAGTCATAACGAGGAGGTGTTTCAAATGTTTGAAAAAAATCCGCAATTCTCTGTCGTTGCGGTCACTAACAACAAAGTTCCGGTCGGGCTGATTAACCGCAGTGTCTTTATTAACCGGATTGCCCGACCTTATCAGCGCGAGTTGTACGGAAAAAAATCCTGTTCAACGTTCATGGATCCGGAACCGCTGGTTGTGGACAAAAATATTTCCATCCAAGAATTAAGCCGTTTGTTGGCGGAAGATCAGCGCCATGTATCGCTGGGTTTTATTTTTACCGAGAACGGCCACTATCTTGGCGTGGGAACCAGCCAGAAATTGATTCATGAAATTACTGAAATGCAAATTCAGTCCGCCCGATATGCCAATCCGCTGACCGGCTTGCCAGGCAATACACCTATCGACGAGCATATCGATGCGTTATTGGCGAGTGGAGAGACTTTTTGTGTTTGCTATTTTGACTTGGATCACTTTAAGCCGTTTAACGATGTGTATGGTTTCAGCATGGGCGATGCGATGATCCAGATGACGGCAAAAGTGGTTAGTGAGCAGTGCGATCACGCATTGGATTTTGTGGGGCATATCGGCGGGGATGACTTTATTGCGTTGTTTCGCAGCCCTGACTGGGAAGCGCGTTGCCGGGCCATGCTGGAAAAATTCGGTGTAGATGCCATGTCGTTCTTCGAGCCGCAAGATGCTGAGCGGGGCGGTTACGTTGCCGAAAACCGGCGCGGTGAAAAAGAATTTCACAAGCTGACTTCGATTTCAATCGGGGCTGTGCCGGTTAAACCGGGGGTATTTAAATCTCACCACGACATTGCGGTAGTTGCTGCCGAGTCCAAGAAGATGGCCAAAAAAATGTCCGGCAATAGCCTGTTTATCAACCTGAGAAACTATGCCGAACAATCAATAGACGAGAAGATGCGGTAATTCTGCAAGCACAAGGAAAAACCATGCAAATCGAAATCTGGTCTGATGTCATTTGTCCTTGGTGCTATATCGGCAAGCGGCGTTTCGAAATGGCACTCGCCAGCTTCGCGCACAAGGAAAGCGTCAGCATAATCTGGCGCAGCTTTGAACTCGATCCCAAATCTCCATCGCAATATCCCGACACGTTAGAAAAAATGCTGTCACGAAAATACGGCGTCAGCCCACAAGAAGCCGCCGCCATGAATGCGCGCGTAACCGCTCTTGCCAACGAGATCGGGCTGGACTATCGCTTGAGCAACGCCCGCCCCGGCAACACCTTTGATGCCCACCGCCTGCTGCACTTCGCCGCTTCGCACCAACTGGGTGATCAAGCCGCCGAGCGCATCATGCACGCCTATTTTTCCGAGTCACTAGCCGTGGGCGACCGTGCCGCACTGGCACGCCTCGCTCCCGAGTTCGGCATCAGCGCAAGCGATGCACTGGCGATGCTGGAGAGCGATGACTATGCCGATGCCGTGCGCGCAGATGAAGCCCGCGCGGCAAAACTCGGCATCACGGGAGTGCCGTTCTTTGTGGTCGATGAAAAGGTCGGAATTTCAGGTGCGCAGGCGGTTGAGGTGTTTGTCGAGGCGTTGCAAAATTCGTGGGTTGGTTCGTAGGGGCATAGCGTGTGCCCCTACGCGGGCTCGCTTTAGAACTTTAGGTTGCCGCCAATGGAAAGGCCGCCCCAGCCGTTGAGATTTACTTCGGCATTTACCTTGGGCGTCACGTCATATTGCACGCCGGCAATGAGGTAAAGCCCACCTACAGACGGAGTTGGAGCTCCGTTGTTACACCATGTCCCGCTGCAAGATGCCGAGCCAAAGCCGAACCCAAGTCCTGCAAACGGGTGAATTTTGTTATCCAGTTGCAATGGCTTGTTAAAGTCGTAATAAGCGCCGCCATAAAAAACATTGTAGGACCACTGGTACAAGCCGGAAGTGTTTATTGCGTAGCTGTCATAACCAACGCGAACCTTGACTGGTGCTTTGGCCGCGTCGGAAATGTCATAGTCGCCATGAATGGAGAAAACGCCGTTGTTGGCGAACCCATAACCGGCACCAACGCTCAATTTGGACAAGTCAGCAGCGATGGATGGAGTGGAAATTGTGGCGGACAGGAGTATTGCGGATGCAATTTTTTTCATGCTTGGTTTGCCTTTTGTTAATAAAGAAATGGGTGAAGCGGATAGAGTCTACAATAAAAAAGAGTCCGCTCAACGGGCGTTATGCGTGTGCAACGCTAGAAGCCAGTTTTTTTACCGGAATTGCAACTCCTTCGCGAGCGGATTGCTTTTCAGCAGCACCCACACCGCTCCGCCACCCCCTACATTCTGGGGCGCTTCGCAAAACGCCAGCACTTGCGGATGTTGCATCAGCCAGTGACGGGTAAGCGATTTTAGTACGCCTTCGCGCCCTTCGCTGCGCCAGCCTTTGCCGTGTATCACGTTGATGCAGCGCAGCCCGCGTTGGGTCGAGTGATGCAGGAATTCTGCCAGTAGTCTTCTTGCGTCATCGCTGTTTAGCCCGTGCAGATCGAGGCTGTCCTGCGGTGGCCATGCGCCGCGCCGCAGTTTGCGCAGGGTCATGCGGTTCAGGCCGTCGCTCAGATATTCGTTGATTGCTTCGTCGCTTGCGCCGTGGTCGGACAGGGTATTGGCAATGAGGGTCTGGGTGTGGTTGGTGCGTGGTGTTATTTTGCGCGGTGCGCGGATGGGGGCGATGCGACCGGAAGGCTTGAGCGGGGTCACGCCTTCCAGCGACTGCCGGAACAAGTCGGTGTCCTGTTCCAGTTTTTCTTTCACGATTTACCCCTGAGAGGCGAGGTATTTGTCCGCATCCAGCGCGGCCATGCAGCCTGTCGCCGCGCTGGTGCAGGCCTGACGGTAGATTTGATCCTGTACGTCGCCGGCGGCGAATACGCCGGAGATGCTGGTGGCGGTGGTGTTGCCGCGATTGCCGCCGCGCGTGATGATGTAGCCGTTATCCATTTCGATTTGTCCGGCGAAGATGTCGGTGTTGGGTTTATGGCCGATGGCGATGAACACGCCCGTGACCGCGATGTCCTGTGTTGCGCCGCCTTGCATTTGTTTTAAGCGCGCGCCTGTTACGCCGCTGGCGTCTCCCAGCACTTCGTCCAGTGTCTGGTTGAGTTGCAGGGTGATCTTGCCTTCTTTCACTTTTTCCATCAGGTGGTCGATGATGATGCGCTCGGCGCGGAAGCTGTCGCGCCGATGTACCAGCGTGACGTGCTTGGCGATGTTGGACAAATACAGCGCTTCTTCCACGGCGGTGTTGCCGCCGCCGATCACGGCGACATCTTGGCCGCGATAGAAGAAGCCGTCGCAGGTGGCGCAACCGGAGACGCCTTTGCCCATGAACGCCTCTTCGGAGGGCAGGCCGAGATATTGTGCCGATGCGCCGGTGCAGATGATGAGCGCATCGCAGGTGTAGCTGCCCGCATCGCCGACTAGCAGGAAGGGTTTCTGTTGCAGCTTGGCGGTGTGGATGTGATCGAAAATAATTTCGGTGTTGAAGCGTTCCGCATGTTGTTGGAAGCGCTGCATCAACTCGGGGCCTTGCACGCCGTTGGCGTCGGCAGGCCAGTTATCTACATCGGTGGTGGTCATCAGTTGTCCGCCCTGGGCGAGTCCGGTGATGAGAACGGGCTTGAGGTTGGCGCGCGCGGCATAGACGGCGGCGGTGTAGCCGGCAGGGCCGGAGCCAAGAATGAGTAGGGGGTGATGTTGAGTGGTTTTTTCCATGAGAAGCTTTCGGTGTGAGGTTGCGTAACAGGGGCGAAATTTAACAGTGCGGGCGTGGGCTGTCGAGTAAAATGCGCGCACTATGAAAATCCACTTAACAATTTTTGCGATTCTGCTGTCGATTTGCGCGGCGGGAAATGCGGCTGACTTGCCGGGTATTCCTCAATTCATTGATGAGATGGTGGAGCAGCATCAATTCAACCGGGACGAGTTGGTGCTGACCTTTCAGCGTGCAGAGTATCGTCCCGATGTCATCGCGGCCATCACTGCTCCGGCCACCATCAAGCCGTGGGCGGAATATCGCGCAGCGTTCATCAACCCGGTGCGTATCAAGGGCGGGGTGGAATTCTGGAAACTGTATGCGGCGACGCTGAAGCGTGCCGAACTGCAATATGGAGTGCCACAGGAGATCATCCTTGCGGTGATCGGCGTGGAAACTTTATACGGGCGGCGGGCGGGAAAATTCCGCACGTTGGATGCACTGACTACGCTGGCGTTTGATTATCCGCGCCGTGCCGAATTCTTCCGCAACGAATTAGCGGAATATTTGTTGTTGGCGCGCGAACAAAATTTTGATCTGTTGGAGATAAAGGCTTCTTACGCAGGGGCACTGGGCATTCCCCAGTTCATGCCGAGCAGCTACCGCAAATACGCGGTGGACTTCAATGGCAACGGCAAGGTGGATCTGCTGCGCGAGCCGGAAGATGCCATCGGCAGTGTCGCAAATTATCTGAAGCAATATGGATGGAAAACGGGAGAGGCGATCGCGCAGCAGGCAAGATTGGGCAATGAAGCCTTTCTGCCAGCTTCAACAGATTCACGCAGTCTTGCCGCTTGGGGAGATGCGGGAGTGACGCCTTTGACAAAGCCGCAAGAACTGGCCCCACCTGCATGGCTGCTGGACTTTACGGTTGAGGCGGGCAAGGAGTATTGGCTGACCTACAATAACTTCCGCGTGATTACGCTTTACAACAACAGCAATTTTTACGCGATGTCGGTGTTCCAGTTGGCGGCGGCATTGCGCGCCGCCTATAACGCTAACTCCTGATACGCCGGGCGCCGTTGTAACGGCTTGCCCAGTATTTCTCACCCATCTTCTCCACCCGGATACGGCTGCCGCTTTTGGGGGAATGCACGAACTTTCCCTCTCCGATGAATATCCCGACGTGCGAAAACGAACTGCGTTGCGTGTTGTAAAAAACCAGATCCCCCGGGCGAAGTTGATCGGCTTTCAGCGCGATACCGACTTGGCTGATCCCATGACTGGTGCGAGGTAACGCAATCCCCATGGAGTGTTGAAAAACATGTCCGACGAAGCCGCTACAGTCGAAACCGTTGTCGGGGGAAGTTCCTCCATAACGATAAGGGGTGTCGGAGAGGCTCACGGCATACATGACAACTTCGTTCATCGGTTCGTCCGACGATGCCGAATATGGCGCGGTGTGGCGTGGTGTGGAGCTGCAGGCACTAAGCAACGCGAGTAAAGAGTAGATGAGTAATTTTTTCACGAGGCGGAATTTACGTTAGTGCAGGTTGGTCTGTAAAGCCTGTCGGGTATATCGAGTTGAATGGAATAGGCTAAAAATTGGTGAGAGTTGTTGACGTGCCGATGGAAGTTCGCTATAGTTCGTCCTTCGCTGACGCGGGGTGGAGCAGTCTGGCAGCTCGTCGGGCTCATAACCCGAAGGTCGTAGGTTCAAATCCTGCCCCCGCAACCCAGTAAAGAAAAAGATTTAAAGTGTGCTAAAAATGAGATTGACGAAGCAAAATTGATCTGTATAATGCGCACCTCTTCGCTGCACGGCAGATGAAGTTGAGATAAAAAAGTTCTT
>CAZHIC010000036.1:0-22725 GCA_964532405.1 uncultured Gallionellaceae bacterium
ACCAAGAGCTTGGTCAAATAAACCGGTGCCGCTTTGTAAAAACTGCTGTTTCAACCCACCATTTTTAGGGGCGTTAAAACCTTAACCGAGTGCCATGAGGGTCTGACCCTAATTTACTGAGAAATGGAATTGCCTACCGCGCATTTTCCCTTTTGCTCAATACCCGCCACAGCCCCCCCAAAAACGCCAGAAGCGCCAGCCCGCTCAACAGCAGCGGCCACAGCTTGGGCTGGTTCCATTGTTTGCGCAGCTCTTCACGTTGCGCCGTATCTATACGCAAATATTTCAAATTATTGCTCGCCATTTTGTTAGGTTTGCTGTTATGCAGCCAACTGTGATGCAACACATAATCTTTGGGGTGATGCCCCCACAGCCACGGGGAATCGCGACGCAGGATTTCCAGCATGTCGTCGATGATTTTCTGGCGCGCCGGACTGTTGGGCATGTTTTTCATTTGCTCGAATAAATGGTCGTATTCCGGGTTTCGGTAGTTCGACGCATTCGCGCCACCTTTGGCGACCGTGCCTTGCTCACCATGTAGCAGGAACAGGAAATTCTCCGGGTCGGGATAGTCTGCGTTCCAACCGAAATAGAATAGCTGCGTATCGCCGCGCCGGACTTTGTCCTGAAAACGATTCCAGTCGGTGCTGCGCACCACCAGTTGCACATTGAGTTTGTCGAATTGTTTACGCAGCCAATCCAAACGCGATTTGTTCCCCACGCCGCTGGCCGTGGTGTCGATATAAATGACCAAGGGTTGCTTGGTCTTCGCATCCAGCCCGTTGGGGTAGCCCGCTTCGGCGAGCAGTTTTTGGGCGACGGCAATGGATTTGCGTTTCGGCGCACCGTTCTTCCAGTCGTACACATAATGATTGATACCCTCCTCGCCTTCGCGATAGCCGAAGATGCCGGGCGGAATGGGCGACTGTGCGGCGATGCCGCGCCCGTTGGCGAAGATGGAAATGAATTCTTCAAAATCCATCGCGATGGCGATGGCACGGCGCAATTTTCTGGCTTTTTCCGAGCTGCCGCCCACCACCGGATCGAGCCAGTTAAAGCCCATGTACATGGTGGAAGTAGCGACCGCTGTGGATAGCGTGATGCCCTGCTCTTTCATCTCGTCGGTGACATTCGCTTCGCCGCCCACGTTCACCTGCACGGCCTGATCGAAACTGTCCGAGCTGATGCCTGAGGCGTCGTAATAGCCTTGCAGGAATTTATTCCAATAAGGGATGGTTTCTTTTTCCAAACTGAACACGACCTTGTCGATGAGCGGCAGCGGCTTGCCCGCATCGGCCAGCAGCCCGGCTTCCTTGTCGCCCGGCTCACCCTCGGCGGGGTAAACTTCACCGGAGAAGTTGGGGTTTTTTGTTAGCACCATGCGCTGATTGGGATCGTTCTCGGACAGGTAATACGGCCCGCTGCCCAGCGGCCACCAGTCCAGCGTCAGGTTGCGTTCGCGCATACCCGCTTGCGCATAGAAGCGCTCGGCCTCCCATGGCATCGGCGCGAAGAACGGCATCGCCAGCCAGTAGGAAAACTGCGGATATTTGCCGACCACCTTGATGCGGTAGGTGTGCGCATCCACCACTTCCACACCGGGCAGCGCGTAGGCATTCAAGTCCAGCCAACCCCCGGGCTGCGCCTTGCGCGCCTGCTTCAACGTCTCGGCATATTCTTTGAGTCCGACGATGTATTCCGCCATCACCCCGAAGATAGGGGAATGCAGATCGGGATGAGCGAGGCGCTTGATCTGATAAACATAGTCGACCGCCAGCACTTCGCGCGTTCCCGTCTGCGCGAAATCGGTCAGCGCGTTGATACCCTGCAAATCTTTTTCGGTTAGCGCCATATAGCGCGGCTTGCCGTCTGCATCTTGCGCCAGAGCCGGATGCGGCTGAAATTTCAGATCCACACGTAAATGTATTTCATACACGCTGAAAGCCACCTGTTCGGCAGGTGCCGTCTCCGACAACAGGCGCCCGTTTTTATCCAGATAGCGCACCACAGGCATCGCGGAAGATGCCTGCGGAACCAGTGTGTACGGGCGAAGCAGGTAATGGTATTGCAGCGGCGGCTGGTAAATCTGCGCGAGGAAGATGTACTCGTTCTCGCTGTAGGCCTGTACCGGGTCGAGATGCTTGGGGCGCTCGGTGAATGCGGTATAGAAGACAGATTGTTCCGCAATGCTCGCTGGATAGGGATTATTCCAGACGCCGCTGTCGCAGGCGCAAAGTAGAAGTAACAGGATAAATCCGACGAACCTTTTCATGGCGCGAGAGTGTAGCGGAATGCCCCTGCCACGTCATGCTACATACGCTATCAAGAAGATTGCCAACAAGGGCGAAAACTAGTACGGTGATGCCTGTTCATTTTTCGGAGAACATCATGGCCGTTTCCAACATCAGCTCCACAAACCAACCCGCATCCATCAGCTCTGTTTCTTCAACCGCCCCCGCCCCGCAGGTGGACAGGGGAAAGGCGAGTATTGATCGGCAGGAGGCGACCGTCGTCACGCTGTCTGCCCAAGCCAAAAAGATGAGCCTCTCTCAGAGCACACCGGCACCAAGCCAGACCCGCGCCAACCAGACTCAAGCCACGACTCGCGCCGATACGGCAACGACGGAAAAAGTCGTATCCAAAGCTAAAGAAGCGGCAGCTTCTCCCGAAGCGCAGCTAAGAGAGCCCGAAACCCAACCAAGCAGAAGCGAAACTAAAGGCAGTATCAATACTTATGCTTAACCCGAACTGGCAAATATTCCTCCAACAACACGGCGCGCAACTTCAGGATGGAATAACACAAAACTTCGGCGACGCTTGCGCTGAACGCCTCGCCACGCGCGATGGCACGGTGCTGTGCGACTTGAGCCAGTTCGGCATCTTGAAAGTGAGCGGCGAAGAAGCACTATCCTTTTTGCAAAACCTGTGCAGCAGCGACATCCAGGCGATCACGCCTCAGCTGGCGCAACTCAGCAGCCTCAACACCGCCAAAGGCCGCGTGTTGGCTACCTTTCTGATCTGGCAGGCCGGCAGCGATTACTACCTGCATCTGCCCGCCTCATTGATTGCGACGATCCAGAAAAAACTGACGATGTATGTGCTGCGCGCCAAGGTCAAAATCGAGGACGTGAGCGCGCAACTGGTTTGTCTCGGGCTTGCGGGCAAAGAAGCGGCGACGTTACTGCAAGCGCATGTCGGCGAGCTACCGCAAACCTCTCTCGCTGTGGCGCAGCATGGCAACGCCAGCATCCTGCGCGTCGGTGACGAGCGTTTTCAGATCAACACCACACCCGAACACGCCGCCGTATTGTGGCAACAACTCGGCGCCCGCGCGCGTCTTGCCGGCTCGCCCTGCTGGGATTGGCTCAACATCCGCGCGGGCATCCCCGTCGTCTTGCCCGCCACGCAGGAGCAGTTCGTCTTGCAGATGTTGAACTTGGACATACTCGGCGGCGTGAGCTTCAAGAAGGGTTGCTACCCCGGACAAGAGATCGTGGCGCGCATGCACTATCTGGGGAAGTTAAAGCAGCGCACCTACCTCGCGCATGTGGGCAGCGACGTTGCACCGCAACCTAACGACCCTCTGTACAGCGACGACTACGCGGGACAGAGCACTGGCAACATCCTCAACGCTGCACCCGCCCCCGAAGGCGGCTACGATGTGCTGGCGACACTGCACAGCAGCAGCGTGAAGGACGCGCGCGCGGTGCATTGGAACTCGCCGGAAGGCGCCGTGCTCGGCTTTCAAACACTGCCCTATCCTTTCCCGGCTGAAAGCGCCGGGTGAACCTTCCCGCCCAGTTCTTTTCCAGCGATTTGCTCTGGCTGACGAACCTTGTCTTCGCCATACTGCTGGGGCGTGCAATCTGGTTCGCACCGTGGAAAAAAGTCCTCGACAACGAGATACGCAGCAACGCACTGGTCGGGCTAAGCCTGGGGGTGTTCTTATTCTGGCAACTGAATGCGGGCTTCCGTCCCGGCTATAACCACCATATCCTCGGCGCCACCCTGTTCGTGCTGATATTCGGCTGGCACGTCGCCTTTACGGCTATCACCTGCATCATGCTGGCCACTTGGATACGCTCCGACATCCCCTTCATCACGCTGGGGCTGAATGGGCTGATGATGATCGCGCTTCCGGTCTATTTCAGCGAGTGGATGTTGCGCTTCACCCAACGCTACTTGCCCAAGAATTTTTTCATCTTTGTTTTATGCAACGGTTTTTTGTGTGGTGGCTTGTCCATGATGCTCGTCATCGCAACCGCTACCGCGCTACTGACCGGACTTAGCCCGAACACGTGGGTCAGCGTGCAGCGCAACTACCTCATCGCCGCGCCCATCATCATGTTCGCCGAGGCCTTCGCCACGGGTGCGCTGATCACCGCTTTCGCGGTATCCAAACCGGAAGCGGTGTTTAATTTCGATGTAGATGAGTATCTGACGGGAAAATAGGCAAATTTTTAACCTATAGGTCGGGCTTTACCTCGGAGAGGTTCTTGTTGTTAGACCGGCAAAAAAAGCTGAACTTAGTGCAGATATTTGCCATGACATAACCGTTCCTTTTTGTATTAACGACTGCTCTATATCATCGCTTGCGAGCTTGACTGTAACGTACAACTAGGCCGCAATTTTCTTGCCGCACATGCAAGCTAAGGGCCCCCCCTAGACGTGTCGCAGCTTCTCTAGCTATCGCCAGCCCAAGCCCACTGCCTTCTCCAACAGAGCCCGGAATCCGATAAAACGCATCGAATACACGCTGGTATTCGGAAGCTGGAATTCCCAAGCCATTATCGATGATTTCGATGACTACATTAGTTTCATCAGAAGAAAGTCGAAGCGTTACTTCCCCTCCCTCAGGGGTGTACTTCAAGGCATTTTCTAGCACATTGCTCAGCATTAGTCGTAGCGCACCCCGATCGGCACTTAGCACAAATGGTGTAACTTCATCTAACCCGAGATCAATGCTTTTGGCTTCAGCAAGTGGAAGATATTCTGCGATCAGTTCACGTGCCATTGCAGATACGCTGATCTCCGAATTTCCGTTTGTTCCGACTTGTGTTTTGGCAAGGCTTAAAAGCTGCTCAGTCAATTGTCGAGTACGCAAGATACCGGCTTGCAACGGAACCACCCGTTCGCGAATGGCATCGAGTGATTCTGCGTTCATCAGGTTCTCCGCCTGTACCGATATTGCAGAAAGCGGGCTTCGTAGCTCATGAGCCGCATCGGCGATGAAGCGTCTTTGTTGTCCCATTAGGTGATTCACTCGATCTAGCAAGCGATTGATAGCATGCACGAAGGGCGTTATCTCATCCGGCAATTCGTTATCGGCTATTGATTGAGGCCGATCTGCTGGTTGTTCGTCTAGTTTCTTGGATAGTTGTGTAATCGGTGCAAGCTGACTGCGAACAATGCGAAAAATTAGCCAAGCTAGAATGGGTAGCAGAAGTAACAAAGGAATTAGGGTGCGCAATGCGCTATTGATGGCGATTTCATTACGCGCCTCGGTGGGCTGAGCCACAACCGTTTTCCCTTCTAGTTGCCCTCCTCGCACGAAGACACGCATCTGTTCAGTATCTGAATTTAACGTATGCAGGCCGGGCGATAAATTACGTTTAAGCCAAGCAGGCGCGGTATCACTGGGCAAATGGAAAATCGTGACGCGGGAATCGGGATCACTAATCCCAGCATTATTTAGTTCTGGCGGCTGCGAAATAGACGCAGCATTATCGGGGAATAGTACTGCTATCTGTTTCAGCATGTCGTCCTGAAGCTCCTTCGCCTCAAAATATGCGAGACCAAAAGATGCTGCTGCGGCCACTAAGCCTGCGAGTAAAACTGCGCTCCCTAACACAAGAGAAAGATGCCGTTGCAAAGAACGCTTCATATAAATTTCTCCACCATCCATCCTGCCCCACGAATATTCTTGATAACATTAACCCCCAGTTTCTTACGGACTGCATGAATCAGGAAGTCCACGGCATTACTTTCAACTTCCTCGTTCCATCCATAGATACACTCTTCCAATTCGGCACGAGTGAGTATCGTGCCGGGACGAAGTAGCAGCGCATGTAACAAAGAAAATTCGCGTGCGCTCAAAAGTGCCACAACCTCTCCACATTGCGCCTCATGGCTTGCGGGATCGAGCATCACCTTGCCATTGCTAAGCTTAGGCACAGCCTGGCCACCTTGGCGGCGAACCACGGCCCGAAGCCGGGCTAATAATTCGCTCACTTCAAAGGGCTTTATCAGGTAGTCATCTGCGCCGTAGTCCAAACCTTTAACGCGATCCTCCACACCGTCACGTGCCGTGATGACAATAACTGGCACAGTATTACCACTTTGCCGCAAGCGACGCAGCACCTCCAGTCCGTCGCGTTTAGGCAAGCCCAAGTCGAGCAATACAGCCTGATGCTCGCGCTGGGCTAGTGCGCTACTAGCCGCCGCTCCATCTCGGACCCAATCTACAGCGTATGCAGCATCTTTGAGTGCGATGGATAGCGCAGTGCCTATCATCTGGTCATCCTCAACAAGCAGTATGCGCATGCAGTTCTTTCATGTGAGAGACGGTGATTGTTAATGAGCTTTTCTTGCCGGTTTGTGTTCAAAAAATAAGATGCAAGCAACAATAAACACAAGTAGCACGAGTGACGCAGTGTAGCGACTTAATGCCAAGCCACCGGCAGCAATAGGCTTATCTAAGTAATCTCCAACTACCGCACCAAGCGGGCGGGTGAGAATAAACGCAGCCCAGAACAGTATTGTGTGAGATATCTTTGTCCAGTAGTACGCGGCAACTACCAGCAAAAGTAGGGAAGCAAACACAATTGCACCGCCCTCATAGCCGAGCCCCGCTGTGTCGGCAGTCCAGTCACCCAGTGCCGTGCCTAAAGTTTGGGAGAACATGATAGTCGTCCAATAGAACATTTCGGCTTTTGCTGTATTGACTGAATCAACCGATACAGTACCGAGTGTCCGGTACCAGACGAACAAAGAAGCCATCAATAGTGCAAACAGTAGTGTCACACCACCCGCATAACCGATGCCAAGAGATCGGTCGGCAAAATCTGCCAGCGTCGTTCCGAGCGTAGTCGTAGCAATAATGGCTATCCAATACTTGAAGGGATGAAACCCCTTTTCCTTGATTTGCGCAAACACGGCGACAAAGAAAATGGCAGCAAAAATACCCGTCCCCACCAAATAGCCCAGATTCATCGACATGGAGACCGCATCCCCACCCGTTTCGCCAAGTGTGGTGGCTGCGATTTTGATAATCCAGAATATTAGGGTTACTTCTGGAACTTTACTTAAAGCCTGTTCGGTTGTCGTATTCATGCGTTTTTTCCTAAGTCTTTCCGCGTAACTGTCAAGTAAATAACTAAGCCGACAATGGCCGACAAAAAGGCTACATTTGTAAATGCAGCCCCCAATCCAAGCCCCCCCTTTTCAACCGACTGCGACAAGTAATCGGCCAGTGAAGCACCTAATGGTCGAGTCAAAATATAAGCAACCCAAAATGTCAGAATAGGATTCACCTTGAAGCCATAATGAGCGAGGATAACAAGGCTGATCAAGCTAGCAAATATCACCGTTGATGTGGCATATCCCAAACTTAAACTTTCTGCCACAAGGTCGCCGGCAGCGGTACCCAAAGCAAAGGTGAACAAAATTGTTGCCCAATAAAACAGCTCTCGTTTTTTGGTGAAAATGGTGTGAATAGACAAGGTCTTTTCACTTTGATACCAAGCTGCAAACGTCGCCAATAATGCCACGCCGAATACGATGGTAGTGATCTCTAGCGCAACCCCGAAGTTATCCACGAGATTGTCAGTAATGAGCGTGCCTACGACACTGACTAAAATTACCACCATCCAGTACAGCCAAGGAACATATTTTTTGCAGCGTACTTGCTTGACCAAAAAAATGGCGAGAAGAATGCTCATTACAAGTGAAGTAGCCGTTAGGCCAAAATGCAAATCAGCGTTTAAAAAATCAGCGGCGGTTTCGCCGACAGTGGTACACATAATTTTGATAATCCAGAAGTAGAGCGTTACTTCTGGCACTTTGTTCAGCTTCTGCATTACCTCTGGGTGCATGGATGGTTGCTCCTTAATAAACGCGCAGATATTCGCGTGAATGTAAAGATAGCAATTAAAAATTAGCTGAGAATTAGCTGATTAAAGTACGCTTCTATACCGAATGCTCAATTGGGAGTGTTGGAGCAAAGTGTCCGCCGCTAAATCCGCCCACGGCGGCAGTGCACCGCCACGTAGCGACAGGGAAGCAGTGAAAGCGGACATTTCTACTTTGCAGAAAACCGGACATTTTTATTTGGCGTTGACACGATGTGTCGCAACCCATTGCAACGTTGCTGCGCGTACTTAAGTTTCTACAGCAACAAGCGCCTGCGTCATTGGCAAATAGCGATGTCGGTACCGTATTGGCTTGGGCGATTCAAAATTGGGACGCGACAAAATTGCGGGGAATGAGAATCGCGCCCTCTCCCCCACGCGGGCGAGGGGAGATAAAGTTGTAGCCGCGAACCGCCTAGCTAGCTTGTCTGCGATGCCGGATGAATTCAAAAATCGCCGGGATAAAAGAAACTAAAACGATGCCTAGAATCATCAGGGTGAGGTTGTTCTTGATGACTGGGATATTGCCGAAGAAGTAGCCTGCCAGCGTGAGGCTGCCGATCCACGCCACACTACCCAACGCGCTGAACATCATGAACAGCCGATAGTTCATCGTACCTATGCCTGCCACGAAAGGCGCGAAGGTACGCACAATAGGCAGAAAGCGCGCGAAGATGATGGTCTTGCCGCCGTGCTTGGCGTAGAACGCTTGCGTCTTTTCCAGATGCTCATGTTTTAGAAATCGCGGGCTGGCGCGGTTGAGCAGGCGCAAACCCAACAGACGGCCGATCCAGTAATTGGTGTTGTCGCCGCCGAATGCCGCAAAAATCAGCAAGGGCATCAATATTTGCAACTCCAGCGAACCCATGCCGCACAGCGCCCCCGTGACAAACAGCAGTGAATCGCCCGGCAGGAAAGGCGCGACCACCAAGCCTGTTTCGGCGAAGATAATGGCGAACAGGATGACATAGACCCACATGCCATATTCCTGCACCAAGGCCAGCAGGTGAGCATCAAGATGCAGGATGAGGTCTAGCATTACGGCAGCACTTCTTCGGCTTCGGTCTTTTCCGGCTTGATGAAATCCTCGCGCGACACGCCCAGCCACAGCAGGATCGGGCTCGCCACCAGCACGGAAGAATAGATACTGAACAGGATGCCGATGGTCAGCGCCAAGGCGAAGTAATGCAGGGTCTCACCGCCCAGAAACAGCATCGAGGTGACCATCATCTGCGTGCAGCCGTGGGTGATGATGGTGCGCGACATGGTGCGGGTGATGGCGTTGTCGATGATCTCGGCCACTTCGGTCTTGCGCATCTTGCGGAAGTTTTCGCGGATACGGTCGAACACCACCACCGACTCGTTCACCGAGTAGCCCAGCACGGCCAGCACAGCCGCCAGCACCGACAGCGAGAACTCCCACTGGAAAAACGCGAAGAAACCGAGAATGATGATCACGTCGTGCAGGTTGGCAATGATGGCGGAAACACCGAATTTCCACTCGAAGCGCATCCACAGATAACCCATAATACCGAGGCTCACCAGCAACAGCGCCATCGCGCCGTTCTCGACCAAGTCCTTGCCGACTTGCGGGCCGACGAACTCGACGCGGCGCAATTGCACGCTGGCGTCCTGCGCCTTGAGCGTCTCCAGCACTTGTTCGGACAGTTTCGCGCCCGCCTTGTTCTGCTTCAGCGGCACCTGGATCAGCACGTCATGGCTGGAACCAAAGTTCTGCACTTGAGCATCGTGCAAGCCGATGCTCGTCAATTGCTCGCGCACTTTGTCGATATTCGCAGGCTGGGTGTAATGCACTTCGATCACCGTGCCGCCGGTGAAATCCACACCGAAGTTCAGTCCTTTGGTAGCGAGAAAAAATACCGCGAAGATGAAGGTGACCAAAGAGATGCTGGTGGTGTAACGCCCGTAGCTCATGAACGGGATGTCTTTTTTGATTCTGAAAAATTCCATGCTATTTGTTCCTCATTATTCTCCCTCTCTCCAACTCTCTCCCCGAGGGGAGAGAGAGCCTATGTCCCCTCGCCCGCTTGCGGGAGAGGGCTAGGGAGAGGGCTTTATTTAACCTATCGCAACCTTGTTCAACCGCGCCTTGCGGCCATAGATGATGTTCACTATCGCGCGCGACACCAGCACCGAGCTGAACATAGAAGTCAAAATACCCAGACACAGCACCACGGCAAAACCCTTGATCGGCCCGGAGCCGAACATGAACAGCGCGATACCGGCGATCAATGTGGTGATATTGGAATCCAGAATAGTGGAGAAAGCGTGCTCGTATCCCGCGTGGATAGCGGCCTGCGGCGGTACGCCGTTGCGCAGCTCCTCGCGGATGCGTTCGTTGATCAGCACGTTGGAATCGATGGCCATACCCAAGGTCAGCGCGATAGCGGCCATGCCCGGCAAGGTCAGCGTGGCTTGCAACAACGACAGCAACGCCACCAGCAGCAGCAAGTTGACGCCCAGCGCCAGCACCGAGACGCCGCCGAACATGAGGTAGTAGGCAATCATGAAAATCGAAATGGCGATGAAGCCGATCTTGGTGGAATCGAAACCGCGCTTGATGTTGTCCGCACCCAGGCTCGGGCCGACGGTGCGTTCTTCGATGATCTCCATCGGTGCGGCCAAGGCACCCGCGCGCAACAGCAGCGAGGTATCTTTGGCTTCTTCCGTGCTCATCTTGCCGCTGATCTGCACGCGCCCGCCGCCGATCTCTTCGCGTATCACCGGAGCAGTGATGACCTCCCCCTTGCCCTTTTCGAACAGGATGATCGCCATACGCTTGCCCACGTTCTCGCGCGTGGCTTCTTTGAATTTACGCGCACCCACCGCATCCAGATTGAGGTGTACCGCAGGTTCGTTGTTGCGGCTATCGAAACCGGGTTGCGCGTCGTTGATGCGCTCGCCCGTCAACAACACGCTCTTCTTCACCAGGATAAAACCGCCGTCGCGGTCTTTGAACATCTCGGTGCCGAACGGGGCGACCGAACCGATGCCGACTTGATGTTCGTCATCTACCAGCCGCACTTCCAATGTCGCGGTGCGTCCCAGAATATCTTTGGCGTGCGCAGTATCCTGCACGCCGGGCAATTGCACCACGATGCGGTCGATGCCTTGCTGCTGGATCACCGGCTCGGCCACGCCCAGCTCGTTCACGCGGTTACGCAAAGTGACCAGGTTTTGCTGCACGGCGGTCTCTTGGATGCGCGTTTCTTCGACAGGCTTGAGGTGTGCATTCAACAGATAGTCGCTGCCCTCGTCGCGTTCCACGAATTCCAGACCACCAAAACGTTGTTTGAGTTCAGCCTCGCCTTTGCTGCGCGTCGCCGCATCGCGGAACTTGACGGTCACTAACGAAGCTTCGCGATTCACGCCGGAGTAAGCGATGTTTTGCTCGCGCAAAGTGCTGCGAATATCGCTGGAGGCCGACTCCAACGCCTTATCCAGCGCGCCTTTCATGTCCACCTGCAACAGAAAATGCACACCGCCGCGCAAGTCCAGACCGAGATACATGGGCGACGCAAAGTTCGCCAGCCACTGCGGTGAGCGTGGCAGCAAATTCAACGCCACCACATAGTCCTCACCCAACTGGCTATGCAACACATCCTTGGCCTTCAGCTGGCTGTCGGTATCCGCAAAACGCGCTTTGACACTGGTCGCATCCAGCGACAACGCCTCAGGATTCAATTGTGCCGCCTTCAACGCATCTTCCACGCGCTTCATCAGTGCGACATCCGCTTTAAGATTGGCGCGCAGTGGCAACACCTGCACCGCCGGTGCTTCCCCATACAGGTTGGGCAAGGCGTACACCAAGCCGAACGCGATGATGACAACAACCAACAGATACTTCCACAGTGGGTAACGATTCATTGCAGCATCCCGGTAAGCTAGACGGTGTTAATTAGATAGACTTGATGGTGCCCTTGGGGAGCATGGTTTGAATCGCGATCTTCTGCACATTTACACTGACGCCTTCCGCCACTTCAACAGAAACATAGCTCTCGCCCACTTTAACTACGCGGCCCAGTACGCCACCAGTGGTGACGACTTCATCGCCTTTTTGCATGGCTTCCAGCATCAGCTTTACTTCTTTGCTGCGCTTCTGTTGCGGGCGCAACACGAGGAAATAGAACACCGCCAACAAAGCGATCAACGGCAGGAAATCCATGATGCCTGCCCCCACTGCAGGAGCGGAGCCTTCGGCGTATGCGTTACTGATGAACAGATTGCTGATAGAAATCATTTGTATCTTCTCCAGAGTAAAAATCAAAGGCGCGCATTCTAGCATGGAAGACATGACTGTTTTGCTGCGTACCTCAAGTCAAAAACAGGTGCTCACAAACCCGCGCGTGCGCGGCGGAATGCAGCCACGAATTCCGCGAACTGGTCGCGCTCGATGGCTTTACGAATATCGCTCATCAACTCCTGATAATAATGCAGGTTGTGGATGGAGTTGAGCCGCGCCCCGAGTATCTCGTTCAACTTGTGCAGATGGTGCAGGTAAGCGCGGGTGAAATTGCGGCAGGTGTAGCAGGTGCATTGCGCATCCAAAGGCTTCGTATCCAGCCGGTATTGCGCGTTTTTGATGCGCACATCGCCGAAGCGGGTGAACAGATGGCCGTTGCGCGCGTTGCGCGTGGGCATCACGCAATCGAACATGTCGATACCTTCGAACACCGCATCCACGAGGTCTTCCGGCGTGCCCACACCCATCAGGTAACGCGGCTTGTCCTGCGGCAATTGCGGGGCGGTGTGCCTGAGGATGCGCAGCATGTCTTCCTTCGGCTCCCCCACCGACAGGCCGCCAATGGCAAAACCGTCGAAGCCGATGTTGACCAGTCCCGTCAGCGATTCATCGCGCAGGTGCTCGTGCATCCCCCCTTGTACGATGCCGAACAGCGCGTTGGGGTTTCCTTCGTGCGCCTTCTTGCTGCGCTCCGCCCAGCTCAAGGAAAGGCGCATAGATACCCCCGCCACCTGCTCGTCCGCAGGGTGCGGCGTGCATTCGTCGAAAATCATCACGATGTCTGAATTCAACACGCGCTGGATGCGCATGGATTCTTCCGGCGACAGGAAGCATTTATCGCCGTTCACCGGCGACCGGAACTCCACCCCGCCGCCGGTGATCTTGCGCAACGGGCCGAGACTGAACACCTGAAAGCCGCCGGAGTCGGTGAGGATAGGCCCATCCCAGCCCATAAAACGATGCAAGCCTCCGTGTGCCGCAATCACCTCCAACCCCGGACGCAGCCACAGGTGAAAAGTATTGCCGAGCACGATCTGCGCGCCCATGTCTTTTAGCTCCAGCGGCGACATCGCTTTGACCGTACCATAAGTGCCGACCGGCATAAAAGCGGGGGTTTCCAGCTTACCGTGCGCCATATCCAAGGTGCCGCGACGTGCTGCGCCTGATGTGTTGTGTAAAGTAAATTTCATTGTTCTCTTTCGATCAACATCGCATCGCCGTAACTGAAGAAGCGATATTCTTTTTCCACCGCATGGCGATATGCGGCCAGCATCTTGTCCATTCCGCCGAAAGCGCACACCAGCATCAGCAAGGTGGAACGCGGCAGGTGGAAATTGGTCAGCAGCACTTCCACCACTTTGAAGCGATAGCCCGGCGTGATGAAGATATGCGTCTCCCCTGGCCCGGCAAGCAACTCTCCGCCAGCCGCCGCACTTTCCAGAGCGCGCAGACTAGTCGTCCCCACCGCGATCACGCGCCCGCCCCGCGCCTTGGCCTCGCGAACCGCATCCACTGTGGCTTGAGGAATAGTGTAACGCTCGCTGTGCATGACGTGCTCTTCGATGTGCTCGGCACGCACCGGCTTGAAGGTTCCCGCGCCGACATGCAAAGTCACATAGGCGATGTTCGCCCCCTTATCGCACAAGGCTCGCAGCATGGCCTCATCGAAATGCAGCCCCGCCGTAGGGGCGGCCACTGCCCCCGGCTCGCGCGCGAACACAGTTTGATAACGCGCCTCATCTTCGGCACCGGCTGCGTGGGTGATATAGGGCGGCAACGGCAAATGCCCGTGTCGTTCCAACAAAATCGTCACCGCCTCCGCATCTTCAAAGCTCAAATGGAAAAACTCGCCTTCGCGCCCCAACACCCGTACCCGTATTTTCTCAGCCAGCAAGAACCGGCTACCCGGCCTGGGCGTTTTGCTGGCACGCACTTGCGCCAAAACCTCATGCTCGTCCAACACGCGCTCGACCAGCACCTCGACCTTGCCGCCGCTTTCTTTCTCGCCGAACAGGCGCGCTTTCAGCACGCGCGTGTCGTTCAGCACCAGCAAGTCATGCTCGCGCACCAATCCCTGAAGATCGGCGAACTGGCTGTCTATCAGACCCGCATCGCTCACCCGCAACAATCGGCTCGCGCCGCGCCGCGCGGGCGGATGCTGCGCAATCAATCGCTCGGGCAGATCAAATTCAAAATCTTCGGTGCGCATCAATCTCAAACCTTGGGCAACTAAAAAAACGCGCATTGTAGTTGATGAAGCCCGCCGTTTCATGGATAATTCGCGCCTTCCCAAAGCCGGGATGGCGGAATCGGTAGACGCGCTGGACTCAAAATCCAGTGTTCGAAAGGATGTGGGGGTTCGAGTCCCCCTCCCGGCACCAGTTAAAAAATTGCAGCGACTTGTCAACGCAATGGGAGGCGGCGCGTTATTGCCGCTGACACTAGTAGTGTCATAAACGTTTATCAACCTACTAAAATGGAGTCTCACATGAAACTGTTGTCCACACTGATCGCTGCTGTATTCGCTGTTGTTTCTTTCTCTGCTGTTGCCGCTGAAGCTGCTGCTCCTGCTGCTCCTGCTGCTATGGCTCCTGCTGCTAAAGAAGCTGCTCCTGCTGCTGAAGCTAAGGCTGCAAAGAAGCACAAGAAAGCACACAAAGCACACAAAGCACACAAAGCTGAAGCCAAGGCTGACGCAGCTCCAGCAGCTAAGTAATATTGCTGTAGTTACAAAAGGCAGGGGCAACCCTGCCTTTTTTATTGCTGAGAAATATCCATCATGATTTGGAAACCCAACGTCACCGTCGCAGCGGTAATCGAACAAGCAGGAAAATTCTTGCTTGTAGAGGAACATACCTCGCAGGGCTTATTGTTCAACCAGCCTGCCGGGCATCTCGAACCCGACGAGTCTCTGCTTGCGGC
The DNA here is from genome assembly GCA_964532405.1 of uncultured Gallionellaceae bacterium. Lineage (GTDB taxonomy): Bacteria > Pseudomonadota > Gammaproteobacteria > Burkholderiales > Gallionellaceae > PALSA-1006. Next base: position 15,316 of record CAZHIC010000036.1, read on the forward strand.
AGTGGCCCGCGAGGTATTGGAAGAATCGGCTTACGACTTTGAACCGCAATATCTGATCGGCATCTATCGCTGGCATTCGCAGGCTGCGCACACCACTTATCTGCGCTTCGCTTTCGGTGGACGCATACTCGCGCATCACCCCGAGCGCGCTTTGGACGAAGGCATCGTGCAGGCCACATGGATGTCGCTGGACGAAATACGCGCCACTCAAACACGTCATCGCAGCCCGCTGATATTGCGCTGCGTGGAAGACTACTTGGCTGGAAAACGTTATCCGCTTGAGCTACTCACGCATTATGACTAACGAGCAAGCTCGTTCCCCCTATCCAACTTTCCCCCGCAAGCGGGAGAAAGGGCAAACGTGAAAAGCGATCTTCGATCCCGTCGTTGCGTGGTGGTGGGTATGTCTGGCGGCGTAGATTCTTCCGTCACCGCACTCCTGTTGAAACAACAGGGCTACGAAGTCATCGGCCTGTTCATGAAGAACTGGGAAGACGATGACGACAGCGAATACTGCTCTTCGCGTCAGGATTTGATCGACGCGGTCGCCGTGGCCGACACCATCGGCATCCCCATCGAGGCGGTGAATTTCTCCAAGGAATACAAAGACCGCGTGTTCAGCTATTTTCTGCGCGAATACGAGGCAGGACGCACGCCGAACCCGGATATTCTGTGTAACTCGGAAATCAAGTTCAAAGCTTTTCTGGATCATGCCATCCGCTTGGGCGCGGACGCCATCGCCACCGGGCATTACGCGCAAGTGCGCGAACTAGATGGTAACTTCCAGTTGCTCAAAGCCCAAGACGGCAGCAAAGACCAAAGCTATTTTCTGCACCGCCTGAACCAGCAGCAACTCTCCAAAGCGATGTTCCCGCTCGGACAGCTGCTCAAATCGCAAGTGCGCGACATCGCGCGCGAACACAATCTTTCCAATCATGCCAAGAAGGACAGCACCGGCATTTGCTTCATCGGCGAGCGCCCATTCCGCGAATTTCTCAACCGTTACTTACCCACCAAACCGGGTGACATGGTTACTCCTGAAGGCCAGACAGTCGGTAAGCACATGGGGCTGTCGTTCTACACCATCGGCCAGCGCCAAGGCTTGGGCATCGGCGGCTCACGCGACACAACGAGCGAGCCGTGGTTTGTCGCGGGCAAAGACATGGCGAGCAATCGCCTGACCGTGGTGCAGGGACACGACCATCCGGCTCTGCTCAGCCCTCATCTCAACGCGATCGACCTGCATTGGATTGCGGGCAGTGCCGCCGACGCTACGCGCGCCTACGCGGCGAAGACGCGCTATCGCCAAGCGGGTGCGCCTTGCCGTATTGAGTTGTCCGACCCGCAACGTGCCAGCTTCACCTTTGACCAAGCGCAATGGGCCATCACTCCGGGGCAATCCGTGGTGATTTACGACGGCGAGACATGCCTCGGCGGCGGCATTATCGAAGGTCGCTGAAAAGCACCTCCCATCCCCCCGCACGCAGGTAAAATAGCGTCTGTTTAATTTTCACAAGATCACCTCATGACTCTCTCTGCCCTCACCGCACTCTCTCCCCTCGATGGGCGCTATCACAACAAAGTGGATGCGCTACGCAACCACTTCAGCGAATTCGGTTTGATCCGTTACCGCGTATTGATCGAGATCGAATGGCTTAAAGTGCTCAGCGCAGAACCATCCATCGCCGAGATCAAACCATTTTCAGCCGCCACCCTCGCGCAACTCGACCAACTCGCGGCACAATTCAGCGAGGCGGATGCGGAACAGATCAAGACCATCGAACGCCGTACCAACCATGACGTAAAAGCCATCGAATACTGGCTGCGCGAAAAACTTTCCGGCAATCCTGAAGCCTCCGGCGTGCTGGAGTTCATCCACTTCGCCTGCACCTCGGAAGACATCAACAATTTGAGCCACGCGCTCATGCTCAAACACGGTCGCGCAGAAGTGATGCTGCCCGCGCTGGACGCCCTCATTGCCCGCTTGCGCGACCTGGCACACCAGCTGGCCGACGTACCCATGCTGTGCCGCACCCACGGCCAGACCGCCACCCCCAGCACCTTGGGCAAGGAAATGGCGAACGTCGTACACCGCTTGCAGCGTGCGCGTGAAGTTGTTGCCAAGGTCGAAATTCTGGGCAAGATCAACGGCGCGGTAGGCAATTACAACGCGCACTTGTCCGCGTATCCCGATGTGGATTGGGAAAGCTTCGCACAGCGCTTCGTCACGGCGCGCGGCATCACCTTCAACCCCTACACCATCCAGATCGAGCCGCACGATTACATGGCCGAACTTTACGATGCGTTCGCGCGCACCAACACCATCCTGATCGACCTGAGCCGTGACATCTGGGGCTACATCTCGCTCGGTTATTTCAAACAGAAGGTCGTGGCGGGAGAAGTCGGCTCATCCACCATGCCGCACAAAGTCAATCCCATCGACTTCGAGAACGCGGAAGGTAATTTCGGCCTGGCGAACGCACTGCTCAAACACCTGTCCGAGAAGCTGCCCGTCTCGCGCTGGCAACGCGACCTGACCGACTCTACCGTGTTGCGCAACATGGGCGTGGCGCTCGGCTACACCTTGCTGGCCTACGAATCGTGCCTGAAGGGGTTGAGCAAACTGGAAGCCAATCCGCAACGAATGGCCGAAGACCTGAACAACAGCTGGGAAGTGTTGGCAGAGCCGATTCAAACCGTGATGCGCCGTTACAACATCGAAAATGCGTACGACAAGCTCAAGGAACTTACGCGCGGCAAGAACGGTATCAATCGAGCATCGCTTCAAACGTTCATCGAGACCCTAGACATCCCCGCAGCGGAGAAACAGCGCCTGCAAGCCCTCAGCCCTGAAACTTATCTCGGCAAGGCTGCCGAATTGGCGCAGCGCATTTAGTATTTCCCAACCGATCACACGTTGGCAAGCCAGAAACGCACCAGCCCGCTTTCGCGGGCTGGTGCGTTTGTACACTGCAAAGGCGCATATAGCGGCAAAACTAGCTCAGCAGTAACACAACCTCAGATTATTTTGCCAGCGCCGCCAATGCCTGATCCGCATCCTTGCGCAAGGTGCTGTCCGGATGTTTCTTTATGAATTCCGCGAAAGCAGCATGAGCTTGCTGCGTTTCTCCCGCCGCCGCCAAATCCATGGCTTTTTTGAATGCGCCCAACTCATCCGCATCGATCACCTCGTGGCTCGCTTCGCCTTTCCAATAAAGGTCGTTCACATCCGAAGGCGCACCGCGCACCCCTCCGACGGCATTGGTCGCGCCAATTTTTTTCTGCGGAGTAAAAGACTCTATTTTCTTGCGTAGCCGCTCCCACAGACTCGATGAGCCCGCATTACTGTCGGCGGCATAAATTGCCGCAGAAGTAAATGCACTGACCGCTACAAGAAACAACACGATGATTCTTTTCATGACAACCTCCTTTAGTGATTGACGCTTAAATCCAGATTATCCATATCCTACTGTTTCCCCGTAGGAACGTGCAAAGCCTAATGGGTTACTTGGGTTAAATTCATTACAGCGTGTTCGACAGTTCCAGCCCAAGCGCCTTGTATTTCTTCTTGATTCCCGAATCCAAACGCTGCGCCTCCTTGAATGCCGCCTGCGCCTCCTTGATCTCATTGAGCGCTTTATGCGCCCGGGTCAGATTGATCCAAATCTCGGGATCGCCCGGACTGACCCGAGCCGCCTCGCGATAGGCTTTTTGTGCATCCGCGTATTTATCGTCGATCATGAACAGGTTCCCGCGATTATTCAGCGCAGCCGCATTGCCGGGTTGCAGGCTGATGGCTTTGTCAAAATACTTCATCGCTTGCGGCTGGTCGCCCAGCTTCGCCAGAATGATACCAATTTGCAGATGGGCATTCGCATCATTGGGATTCTTCTCGATCTGCTGACTATAGTGTCGAGTCTTGGGCTGCGAAACAAACTTGAGCATCGACCCAAATTCGTTGGGGAATTTCTTATCGATACTCTCCTTGCTCACTTCACCGGGCTTCCACTTGGATTCGGCCAGACTCGCTGGCTTATAGGTTTCCCATGCGTGCTGAATATTGAGTATGGTCAGCCCCTTGTCCTTCCACTTGTAGTAGTTCTCCGCCCCCTTCTGCCACGCAGTGACGAACGGGCTTCCCACCACGGTGGTCTCCACGGGTATCCATAACATGTCGTCATAAATGACATACATGTCGTCCATGGTGTAACCGTCTTCCTCGGCGGGGATACCCGTGGAGAACATCATAAACATGTGCCCGGGAACTTCGACCACACGCGTGGATATCCCCATGCTTTCCAGCGCGGAGGTATAAAACGCCACCAGATCGTCGCAATCGCCCGACTTGCGTTCCAATGTTTCTCTTGGGAACTGGATGTAGTCCACCGTATTCGTTTTACCCGAGGTTACTTGGTAAGGATTAGTCGGATCCTGGATATAAGTCAGCCCATACACCCCCACGGCGTTGAACAATGCGGCTGCCAATTGGGGCTCGTCTTTCGTATCCTTGTACTGGGTCACGACAGAGCGCACAAAAGACATCAACGGCGGATCTTTGGGTGTGATGAACGAGGCATAACGCCCACGCTCATCCCACAACAATTTATGCTTTTCGTAAACGGTGACGGTCGAGTTTTTGCTATAAGACTCGCGTTTTCCATTGTCGAAATAACTGGCTTCCAGCATCGCTTGCACCGAAGAATCTTCGGTCACATTAAGAATGTTGTTATTGAACACAGCCTTGAGTTTGATCTCGGCACTTTGCCCGGGGTGCAATTTATCCAACTTGCTCTCCGTTGCAAAATCCATGAAATCCTTCAACAGGAAAGAGAACGTCACCCCTTCCATATCCTTGTTCGTATTGTTGGTCAGTTTGACGACACCGACCCCGCTCTCCTCATACAGCTTGTAGGTATTTGAAAAGATCGGACGCAGCTTCAACACCTCGATTTCCAAAGGCGCCTTGCTGAAAGCCAAGGTGGCGAAATTGACCGACAATTTTTCCGCATCCGTTCCGTCCGAACTATGGGCAGCGATGTAGTAGGTGTATGTTGTATTGGGCGTCAGCGCCTCTTTGGTGAATTCCGGCGCAATGGCCTCACCTATTTTAGTGAAGGCATTCCCTTCCTTTTGATAAACGATGTACGAACTGACGAATTCAGATTCTATCGGCTTCCATGTCATTTTTACTTGCCAGGCGGAAGCCTCGACTTGAACGAAATCCAATGCCGGCGGGGTATATCTCTTCGACGTGGCGCTTGCCACCGCGCCAGTCGCGCCCTCGAAGCCCAACCGGGTTTCGGCCGCGACGCTATAGAAATATTTCCCGTCCGCCTCTAGGCCACGGTCAACAAACCGGTTCGTATCGACCGTCCCCACGCGCACAAAACCGCCGCGCCCGTCTTTCGAACGGTAGACTTGGTACTGCTTGACGTAGGGCAACGCCATAGCATCCCAGCTTAGATCAATGCTATGCAAGTCATCCTTCGCCACCAAATGCTGGGGCGCTCCGGGCTTGTACTGCGTCACAAAAGTCTGTATCCGCTTGTTGGACTGTTCGGCAATTAAGAACGTCACTTCATCTTTCAGGGCAATTGCAATCGGCTCATCCAGCTCACCCAGCCCCTTCCCTTTGGCACCGAACGAACGCAGATATTCTCCTTTGCGGGAATAAACCTTGACCTGATTTCCATCCAGCACCGAGACCTCCTCAAAAGTCGCCATCAATGCCACAGGCTTCTGTAGACTTCCCGGATGCCCCTCTTTCTCTTTACCCAAGCTGCCTATCAGCGCGCCTTGAGCAGAATAAATTGAAACAACATTGCGCCCCTTTTCCAAAACGTACAGGATGTCTTGCGTATCGACAGTGATCGCCACAGGATCAGCCAACTTTCGAATAACACTAACGAACTTTCCGTCGCCATCGAACACCTGTACTGAGTCGCTTCCTTTATCAGACACATAAATCTTGCCCGATGCGGAAAGCACTAGATCGGTCGGATCATCAAACTGTCCATCTTTTGTTCCTTCACTGCCAAAACTGGAGAGTATCTTTCCCGCCGAATCGAGTTTGAGTACACGATATTTCTTATCGAGCACCCAAAGCGCCCCACTCGGATCAACAGCAACTGCAACAGGCGTGACATCCTTGAGTTTGATCGTCGACTCCACTTTGCCGTTGCGAATCGAAACGATTGCTTTTTGATCCGTATCAATTCCGTAAATCGTACCCTTACCGTTCCACACCAGTTTATTCACGGTGACAGGAATCTCTCCCATGCTTTGCACAAACACTCGTGTGGACGACCTTGGAACAACCTCGATATACGCGCCGGCATCTGCCACGAAATAATTCAACACGCCTTTGGCGACATCCGCAACAACGACCTGCCGATCTTTGACAACCGCCAAGCCGGATAGACTCTTAAATTTACCGGACACATCCCCTTTGGAACCGAACCGGTACATGGTCTTGTCATTAAAGTCGTATTTCTGAATCATGTAATCATTGTTTTTGGCGACATAAATGCCATCTTGAGCAACAGCGAATGCGCTCAACTCGCCATCCCACGGGAGAGTACGCAAATATGCACCCTCCGGGCTATAGACTTTGATCTCGCTATCCAGCACATAAATCCGCCCCGCAATATCCACCTTGATATCGACAGGTTCGTGCAACTTATAGGCATCGGCCTGTTCTTTCGCCGCCTTGGCGGCGGATGAAGGTTTGATATCGAAAGGACTCAAGAAAACACCGTTACTACCGAACATCAAGATTCTTTTTGACCCGCTATCCAAAACATACACAATGCCTTCGTGGATCGCGACGCCACGGGGCTTGTTCAACTCATGCGCACCGCCGCCCGAGCCGAAAAATCCGCCTTTTTTGGCACCGAAGCTCCCCTCGTACTTCCCTTCCGATGAAAACATGGCAATCTGATTGCGCTCGCTGTCTGCCACATAGATGACACCGCCTCCAACCGCAACGGATTCCGGCTTTTTCAGCACAGGATCACCGCCGTCTTTTGCTTGCAGCGTTTGTAACAGCTTTCCTTCGATATCCGTCACCGCTACCGCCCCGTCCTTAAGCGCGAAGAACAAACGCTCACCGCTGCTGCCCAGCAGCCTTTGCGCGCCCTTGATCATGGGTATTTCTTTTACAAATCCCGCCTTGGCGAGATCGCCGGAAGGGGCGGATTCAGCCGCATAGGCTGATGTATAAAAAAATGAACCCATCAGGCAGAGAAAGAAGATATGAGTACGCATCATGTACACCGTTTTATATTTAGCATTGAAAAGAAAATAACCGAACTCCATCAATGGGACACGCTTCAAGGATAACGCGAATAAATCATTTTAGTCACTTACCGGTCAAATGATGTCAAAACATGACAAGATTTTCTCACGCGG
>CAZHIC010000037.1:0-20932 GCA_964532405.1 uncultured Gallionellaceae bacterium
GGTTCTCGATGACCTGTTCGATAATTTATTTAGGGTGATTTTTAGAGATGCCCTACAACCTCAACATCCCGCGCTATGTGGATTCCTCCGAGCCTGCCGAAAGCTGGGATCTTTACGCCTCCATGTTTGGCGGCATCCCGCAAAGCGAGTTGGATAATTTGGCTGACTTTTGGCAGGCCTTCCCCAGCCTGCGCGCCGCCCTCTTCACCGACAACGGCACGCCCTACGTCGCGCCACAGGTGGCAGACCTCGCCCAGGCCACCCGCGAACATCCCGAGGTGAAGCAATACAGCAAAACATTCACCGCCGCCTTTGCCGATTTCAATCTCTGGCTGCGCCGCGTGTTGCTGGAGCAGATGCTCACCCTGCAAATCCCCCGGCAGGAGGCACTCATCAGCGAAGAACTGTTTGCCCGCCTCGCCCCGCTGCCGCTCATCGACCGTTACCACGCCTACCAAATCCTCGACGATCACTGGCAACCCATCGCCATCGATCTCGAAATCCTCCAGACCGAGGGCTTCGATGCCACCCGCATCGTTGACCCCAATCTCGTCATCAAAAAGAAGGATGGCAAAGACGTTGAAGTGCAAGATGGCTGGAAAGGTCGAATCATGCCCTTCGAGCTGGTGCAGATGACGCATCACAAGAAGGAGCTGGACGCGCTGCGCGAAAAGGAAACCCGCCTCAGCGAAATCACCGCCTCCCTTGAGGAAATCTTCGAGAGCCTCAGCGAAGAAGAAAGGGCCAACGACACCGTCAACGACTCGGGCGACAAGTTCGTCAATGCCGCCGTCGCAAAAGAGGCGAAGCTCCTGCTCGCTGAGGCGATGAAATCAGGCGACTTCGATCCCGAATCCTACGAGGCCAAGATCATCCAGGCCGCCGGCTGGCTCGCCGAGGAGAAAACCCTGAAAGCCGCGATCAAAAAAGAAGCCGCAGCCCTCCACCTCAAGACCAAGAAGACGATTGAAGGCCTGAGTGACGCGCAGGTGCACGAACTCCTCGAACGCAAGTGGATCATTCCACTCAGTGACGAGATCCACAGCCTGCCCGATCAGCAGATTGATGGCTTGACCCGCAAGCTCAAAGCCCTCGTGCAAAAGTACCAAATCACCTACGCCGACAACGCCCGCGAGATTCAGCACACCGAATCCGAGCTGGCAGGCATGATTGAGGAACTGGACGCCAACGAGTTTGACCTCAAAGGCCTCACCGAGCTGAAAACCTTACTCACGGGAAACTGAGATGAAGGAACAGACAGCCAGCAAAGTGCCGCAGATTCGCTTCAAGGGGATTGAGGGGGATTGGGAGGGGAAGAAGCTGGGAGAAGTCGGCGGATTTAATCCCAAAGAAGCACTTCCCGAAGTATTCGAGTATGTAGATTTGGAATCGGTTGTTGGGACTGAAATGGTTAGCCATAGAACCGAAACAAGAAAAACAGCCCCTTCCCGTGCTCAACGATTGGCGCGACAAGGCGATTTGTTTTTCCAGACCGTAAGGCCCTATCAAAAAAACAATCATCTCTTTACCCTGCCATTTGCTAACTACGTATTTTCAACTGGGTATGCACAAATACGTCCATTCAACGATGGCAGTTTTCTTCTAGGTTTGATGCAACGCGATCAGTTTGTGAAGGTGGTTTTAGATCATTGCACCGGAACAAGCTACCCCGCGATAAATGCTAATGTTTTAGCTGGCATCCTCGCAACGATTCCTCGCCCCGAAGAACAGCAGAAAATCGGCACCTACTTCCGCACGCTCGACGATCTGATCGGTATGCATCAGCGCAAGCATGACAAGCTGGTGACGCTGAAAAAAGCGATGCTCCAAAAGCTGTTCCCACAAGACGGCGCTACCACCCCCGAAATCCGCTTCAAAGGCTTCTCGGGGGAGTGGGTGGAGAAGAAGCTAGAGGATGTTTTTAGCTACGAGAGGCCCGACCAATACATCGTAGAGTCTTCTGAATATTCCAACGAAAACAGAATTCCGGTGTTAACAGCAAATAAGGCGTTTATCCTTGGCTACACGAATGAAACGAGAACTTTTAATAAGCCTTGTATCATTTTCGATGATTTCACCCTCGAAGCAAAATTTGTAGATTTCCCGTTCATGGTGAAATCCTCTGCCATCAAACTACTGACAATCCAAGACAACAAAGTTGATGACCTGTATTTCGCTTTTCTCACTTTAAGAAATGCTCAAATAGAAATCATGGGGCATGCACGTCACTATATTGGAGTGGTTCAACCTACTCTAGTTAGAAAGCCCAAAATAGCTGAGCAACAAAAAATAGGCAGCTACTTCCTCACGCTCGATAAGCTGATTTCCAAACACGCCATCCAACTCCAAAAGCTCAAGCAGATCAAATCCGCCTGCTTGGAAAAGATGTTCGTTTGATAATGGTTAATTATTAATGGTTAATGGTTAATGAGTGGCGGCTAATTGATAATTCACAATTGATAATTAATAATTATTTATGAACAATGCGTTGAAAGAAAAGAGTTTCCAGTTGGCGGTCAGGATTGTAAAACTGAACCAATACCTGGCGCGCGAGAAAAAGGAATTTGTCTTGTCCAAGCAGATTTTGAGGTCAGGCACTGCGATTGGCGCGCTTTATCGGGAAGCAGAGCACGCCGAAAGCAAGGCTGACTTTATCCATAAACTCGGAATCGCTCAGAAAGAGACGAACGAGACACTCTACTGGCTAGAGCTTCTCAAAGAGACTGATTATATCGATCAAAACCAGTTTCAAAGCCTCCATCACGACACTACCGAAATCATCAAGCTCATCACCAGCATCATAAAATCTTCCAAACAGAACAATTAATCATTAACAATTTACAATTAACAATTATGATTATTTACACCACGGACGACGGCAAAAGCCAGATTCAGCTTCGCACCAAAGACCAAACCGTCTGGCTGACGCAGCGAGACATTGCGGAGCTTTTCGATGTCAGCACCGACAACATCGGTCTGCACCTGAAAAACCTATTTGCGGACGGTGAGCTTGAGGAAAGTTCAGTTACCGAGGAATCCTCGGTAACTGCCGCCGACGGTAAAAACTACCTGACCAAGCTCTACAACCTCGACGCTATTCTTGCCGTAGGCTACCGGGTGCGCTCGCGCCGTGGCGTGCAATTCCGCCGCTGGGCATCCACCATCCTCAAGGAATACCTGCACAAGGGCTTCGTGATGGACGACGATCCTTTTCCGGGCTTTCAAATTGTGTCACCGCTGGCGACTCAATTGGCCGCAAGGGTCTTGAACATTGTCGTGCCACTGGCGCGACATTTCACACCAATCGCCCTGTTGCATGTAACAGATGTTTGACCTATGATGTTGCATGTAACAACTAAAGAGGGTGACAAAATGGCTACGACAAATGTAAATACACGCGTACAAAGACACCGCGATGCGTTGCGCATGAAGGGTCTTCGTCCGGTTCAAATTTGGGTGCCTGATACGCGACGGCCAGACTTTGCGCAGCAGTGCCGCCGCCAGTCGCAACTTGTTGCCCAAAGTGATGCGGCTGATACGGGTATGCAGCAATTCATGGATGCGGCCTTGGCAGACGTGGACGGCTGGACGCAATGATGCGAGGTGACTTTGTGACCATCGCCATGCAGGGCGACTTTGGCAAACCAAGACCTGCCTTGGTCATTCAGGCAGACCAGTTTGACGAAAACGCAACTCTTACGGTGTTGCCGGTGACAAGCTCGCTGGTTGCTGCACCGTTGCTGCGTATCGCCGTTGCGCCCAACGCCCAGAATGGCCTGCAGAAACCTTCACAGGTGATGGTAGACAAGGCTATGACGGTCAAGCGCGATAAGGTAGGGCAAGCCTTTGGATGCATTGACGCAGACACCTTGGTGGAGGTTGAACGTTGCTTGGCCGTGTTCTTGGGAATTGCCAAGTGAACTGCTTCCTAGAAAAATCATGACCACTTTTTCCAAAGAATCCGAATTTGAAGCCGCCGTGATCCACGAGCTGCGCCAGCGCGGCTGGGGCGATGCGGAAGTCCTCAAGAACCCAAGCGAGGCGGACTTGCTGGCGAACTGGAAGCACATCCTGTTTGAGAACAATCGCGGCAAGGATAGGCTCAATGAAGTGCCGCTCACGGACGGCGAGATGCAGCAGATCATGGAGCAGATCACCGCGCTGCGCACCCCGCTCAAGCTCAACGGCTTCATCAATGGCAAGACTGTCGCCATCACCCGCGACAACCCTGCGGACGCGCTGCACTTTGGCAAGGAAGTGAGCCTGAAAATCTACGACCGCCACGAAATCGCCGCAGGTCAGAGCCGCTACCAAATCGTGCAACAACCGCGCTACGCCCGTGGCTCGCCGCTCCTTAACGACCGGCGCGGCGACCTCCTGCTGCTCATCAATGGCATGCCGGTGATCCACATCGAGTTGAAGAAGAGCGGTGTGCCGGTGAGCCAGGCCTACAGCCAAATCCAGAAGTATTCGCGTGAGGGTATTTTCAGCGGCCTCTTTTCGCTCGTCCAAATCTTCGTGGCGATGGAGCCAGCCGAGGCGCTTTACTTCGCCAATCCCGGGCCGGATGGGAGGTTCAATAAAGACTACGCCTTCCACTGGGCGGACTTCAATAATGAGCCGATCAACGATTGGAAGAGCTTCACCTCCAGCCTGCTTTCCATCCCGATGGCGCATCAGCTCATCGGCTTTTACACCGTGGCGGATGAGTCGGACGGCGTACTGAAAGTGATGCGCAGTTATCAGTATTACGCCGCCCACGCCATTTCCGACAAAGTGGCGAAGACGGATTGGAAAAACCCGAACCGTCTCGGCGGCTACACCTGGCACACCACTGGCTCGGGCAAGACAATGACGAGCTTTAAGTCTGCCCAACTCATCGCCAATTCCAAGGACGCAGACAAGGTGGTTTTTCTGCTCGACCGCATCGAACTGGGCACGCAGACGCTGGAGAACTACCGCAACTTCGCCGGAGACGGCAACCCAGTGCAGGCCACGGAATACACGGGCGTGCTGGTGAAGAAACTCAAGAGCACCGATCCCGCCGATACTCTCATCGTGACCTCTATCCAGAAGATGAGCCGACTCAAGGATGAGGAGGACGGGCTGAAAGCGCACGATCTCGAAACCATGCGGGCCAAGCGCATTGTCTTCATCGTTGATGAATGCCACCGCTCCACGTTTGGCGACATGCTCATTGATATTAAAAAGAGCTTTTCCGGCGCGGTCTTCTTCGGCTTCAGTGGCACACCCATTCACAAGGAGAACGTGCGCCGGGACACCACCACCACCGATGTCTTCGGTGATGAGTTGCACCGCTACAGCATCGCCGACGGCATCCGCGACAAGAACGTGCTCGGCTTTGATCCCTACCAAGTGCTCACCTATCGCGACCGCGATCTGCGTGAGGCCGTCGCGCTACTGAAAGCCAAAGCTGCAACGCCGCAAGAAGCCTTTGCCGACCCCACGAAAAAGAAGGTTTTCAATCGTTACATGAACGACGTGCCGATGGCGGGACACCGGGATAACTCCGGCGTCTATCAAACCGGTATCGAAGACCATCTGCCTGACACCCAATACAGCCGCGACGAACACCATAATGCGGTGGTTCAAGACATTGGCGATAACTGGGTCACCCTGAGCCAAGGCAGTAAATTCCACGCCATTTTTGCCACGAGCAGCATCCAGGAAGCCATCATCTACTACCGCCTGATGAAGGCGCAGTGCCCAGAGTTGAAAATCACCGCGCTTTTCGATCCGCATATCAGCGATGAAGACGGCGGCGCTGATCCTGTTTTTAAAACGGAAGGCCTCGTCGAAATTCTGGAAGACTACAACGCAGCTTACGGGCAGAAGTTCGACCTCGGCAGTCACGGCAACTTCAAAAAAGACCTCGCCGCGCGTCTTGCCCACAAAGCTCCCTACATCCGCATTGAAGCCGAGCCCGAGAAACGGCTCGATCTGCTGATCGTGGTGAATCAGATGCTGACCGGCTTCGACTCGAAATGGGTGAACACGCTCTACCTCGACAAGCTGTTGGAGTATGAAAACATTATTCAGGCGTTCTCTCGCACCAACCGCCTGTTCGGGCCGGACAAGCCCTTTGGCACCATCCGTTACTATCGCAAACCGCATACGATGACGCGAAACGTCGCTGCCGCCGTAAAGCTCTATTCCGGCGACAAACCCATAGGCCTTTTTGCTGATCAGTTGCCGATTAACTTGGAGCGGATGAACGCAAGCTTTGCCGAAATCACCGCCATTTTCTGCACAGCGGGTATCCCAGATTTCATGAAGCTGCCGGACGACCTCACGGCGCGCGCAGCTTTTGCCAAGCAGTTCAATCAATTCAGCGCCATCCTGGAGGCCGCAAAGATCCAAGGCTTTACTTGGGAGAAGTCGGTTTATGAGTTCGGCGAAGCCCCCAAGACGCAAGTCCAGCTCGCCATTAGTCACCATCAATATCTGACGCTCCTCCAGCGTTACAAAGAATTGGGTGTGGGTGGCGGCGGTGGCGGCGAGAGCATTCCCTTCGAGATCGATAGCCACATCACCGAAATCGACACCGGCAAGATCGATGCCGACTACATGAACTCTCGCTTTGAGAAATATCTCAAAGTCCTGCAAAGCGGCGACGAGCAGGCTAAAGAAGCGACCTTGGCCGAGCTGCACCGTTCCTTTTCATCGCTCTCCCAAGAAGAGCAAAGAATCGCCGAGATTTTCCTCCACGACATCCAACGCGGCGACGTCCAGATCGATCCCCATCGCACCTTCCGTGAATACCTCACCGACTATCAGGACAAGACAAAGAATCAGAAAATCGCCGCCCTTGTGGCTCTCCTCGGGATAGATAAAGCGAAGCTCATCGCTCTCATGAACACCCATGTCACTGAAGCCAATCTCAATGAATATGGGCGATTTGATGATCTGCGGGAAACGGTCGATCAGCAAAAGGCAAAAGCCTACTTTGAAGGCCTAGAAGGTGAAACGCTCCCGATGTTCCGGGTCAAAATCAAAGCTGCCAATCTGCTGCAAAGGTTTATCCTCGAAGACGGATTTGAACTCGAAGAGACGGATCATTCCTCATGATCTAGCTCGGTTCACGCGACGCCAAGGTACGCGAACCCAACCCCTCCAAGCAGTCCCAGTTCGACGCCATCGTCGCCAATCCACCCTTCAATTATCCTAACGAGTTGGGCCTGTCGCTTTTGGTGTGAACATAAGAGGGGCGTTCAAGGCGAGATACCAGAAAAATTGAGTGTCTCTTTCGGGCACGAAGTGGAAATGAGAGCCATAAATTAGGCTTCCCAATGCCTGCCGCTCGCCTACGTCTCCATTGGCCGAAGCAGCCTTTCGCGGCAAGCGCACTGACCGTCTCCAAAGGGTCGATGGCTGCCCTACACAGGTGATAGATTGTTTGAATTTTCAATGGCCGCTTCCGCCAATCTGGGCTTGGTGAATGGCAGGTTTATGGCGTGAAAGTGACGAGTTCAATGTCTCTAAGGTAACTTGCCTGCCGCGACCATGCGGTTGAACAGGATGCTCGGCGATATCCATACGATGAGATCGTCAAATGCGGGGGTGAAATCGTGGCTGACAAAGCTGGTATTTGCATTTGAATTTTCCGCTTCATCATTGTCGCTGCTCGCTACAATTTGTGTGCCCTGTGGGGTATAGGCACCATATCCATTCGTGCCGTGAGAAACAAAGACTGCGGGAATGCTGGTCGCAACATTGCTGCCTGTTGTTGTGGTTTTAATGGTCAGGCTTCCAGTTGACGTCAGTGCGAAATTCGATGCGATAAAAGAATTTGTGGCTGAGTAGGTGAAACGCCGACCCCATGCATCTGTTTCGCTGGTGCCTAGTGTTACCCAAGGTATGACTCCTGTTGTTAGCGTGCTGTCAGACACGCCCGCGCTGGCAGTAGCAGTCACGGCAGATGCAGACGCGGGATAGGGAAGGCGTCCGTTGACGATGGCATATCCGATCAGGGCATCTTTGATGTCATTCATTTGCTTGCGTGTTTCATTTCCGCGTTGCTGTTCGATCTGCCCGGATAGGGTGGGCAGCAATCCGGCAAGCAGCAGACCGACAATGGCCAATACGATGGACATTTCCAGCAATGAAAATCCGGCTTGTGGCTGTCTGTTCATGCTCATTGGAAAATTACGGTGTCGTTGAATGTCGCCGATACTGCGCTTTGTGCAAAGGGTGGTGTGCCATTGCTGTTGGGCGCTTCAAGATAATTGCTCAGCGTGCTTTTATTGGCGGGGCGGTTGGTTTGAGTGCCCAGCATTTTTCCCGCAATGATTACAACGAATTGTTTATCTGCCGTTGCGGAGGGTGGATTGACGCTCAAGCACGCGCTGGTCGCAGCGCAGGCATTGACGGCTGGCGTGGCTGCGCCTGCAATAGGCTTGTAGGCATCGGCCAGCCCGTAGAACAGCATTTCCCGCCAGTTTTTCCACCAGGTGCTGGGGGTAATGTTGTTGTGAGTATTGCAGCTCGGCTCCCATTGAAAGTTCATGATGTTGCCGCTATCGCTGTAGCTCTTATTCAAGTTGTCGGGTATGCGTCCAAATAATTGATTGGTGGTGTCCTGATAAGTTAGGTCAGCAAGTGGCACAGCCCATGGATAGCGGCCGTGATTGTTGTTCGCGTATTCGGCCAAACATAGCTTCACTTCTGCGGCGACACGTTTTTGGATAGACAGCATGAGGTTGTCTTGGGTGATCACCAGCAGTCGGTCATTGAGAATCAAGCTGTATGAGTTGCTGGCCGCGTCGTAGATTTTGATGCCGCCTTGAATGAATCCGTCCAGAGAAGACGCGTCGGTAAAATTCTGATTGTCGTGCGCTATAGCGCCGACCGTAGCGATATCCAGATAATTGCTGGCAATATTGATTCCGCTGTTGCGGTCTTGGGATGAGCCGCTGCCTTGACGTGTCAGCGCGCCGCCCGGGGCAATGATGACGGCAACCGCGCCCGTGCCGAAAGCTGCATCCGAGGTGCCGGGAGTGGGGCAGCCGGGCAACCCGTAAGCAACGCATCCGTTATGGATAATGTTGCCGGCGGAATCCCGAACCGTGATGGTGCCCGGGGTGTCGCTGTTCAGTAATGCGGTATTGCGTGTGTTGTACTTGAAGTTATTGGAAACGGCATACCACAGCCGCTCGCCGCTCGCATCGCGCAAGTCGGGCAACCCCAATGTCTTCCATGGCAGACGCCCCAGACGCGCCGCTTGTCCGCTGCTGCCCGATGCGTTGCCGCAAGAACTTTCCTGAAGGCCGTCGTTATTGGTGTCGGGGCAGGGCAAGTCGCCGGGGCGTGGCTGGTTTGAGGCGGAAGATGAGCTGATTTGCACCTTTGCCGCGTAACCTATCAGAGCCTCTTTGGCTTGCGCCAACGCATCCGCCGTTATTCGGTCACGGGAATTTTGCAGGGCAGCACTGTTCAGCGAGCTAAGCAAAAATGCCGCTGAGCCCAATATCATGATGACCAGCATCACTATCAGCGCCGCGCCGTTTTGCCTGCGTAGCGCGCCGATAACTGGGGTCATGGCAGCTTTGTAGCTGATGTAATTTGCGATTCGGATTCTGCCGATACGGGATTGTCCAGTGCAAAGTGCTGACCCACTTTGAGCTCCACGGGTTTGTTCTTTCCCGGCACAACAACCGAGGTTTTGTCCGGGTCGCTGCCGGAGGCGCTTTTCTGTGCCTTGCCGTTGACCCACACGATACGGCTACCATCGCTGCGCTGAATGACGCCATTTACAGTGATGACAGACTGTTCGCCGCCGCCATTTTCGGCTTGCTGAACTTTGAATGCCTGCTCAAGTTGGCTGCGTTCAGCCGGGGTAAAGAACAGGCGGCCAAGCTCGCTGGCCTGAGCGGATGGCATCAGGCCAACGGCTGCAAGCAAAGCGAGGCTTGGCAACGGCCTCATTGCGCGTTCCTATTTTTCAGGGTGATCCAGCCGCCCGCGCAATCGGCCTTGAGTTGCGCGCCGATATTCGGGGGTGAGGGAGTCTCTGTCGTGTTGGCGGTTAATGTGCAGTGGTCGACGACGAACCAGCCTTTTAAGTCCGAGCGTAATGCTTCGAAAAATTCGATCAATTGCATTTCGTGCAGCAGGTCTATTTGCAGGCTCAGCCCGCTCAGGTTGATTTCTAAATCGCCCGTGTTCAGTGTGGGAGTGGGCATGTAGGGCTGCTGCGGTGCGATGGTGTATTTGAAATCGATGACGTGATGCTGGCGGCGCAATTTTTCCAGCTCTTCTATCCAGTCCAGGCGCTGCTCGCCGCCGATGATCCTGCGCTCTACCAGCGATGCATATTCCAAGGCGTAGGTGGACATGTTTTTCAGGTCGCTCCGTGTGGCACTGAGCATGTTGGCTGCTTCGCTGACTTGTTTTTGTGCCGCTTCACGGGCTTTGAGCGCGGCGGATTTGTATGTGGCGCTCAGCCATATTACGCTGCCGCCAATGGCTACGCTGAGCGTGAAGGCGAGCAGGCTCCATTTGATATGCGTTAAATCGGATTTGTCGAGGTTCATTCTATTTTCCTCCAGACAAGTTTCAGCGTGAATTGCGCCCATTTCCCCGGACTCGTTTGCAGGTCATTACTGATGCTTCCTTTGGGGCTGATGTCCAGAGGCGATTTTTGCACGGTGACCGTGTAGCCGTGTCGGGCAAGAGTCTGTTGAAAGCGCTCCAGATATGCGAGGGCGCTGCGATAGTCGCTGCCGAAATCGAGCAGTTCGCCATCGAGGGTGATGATCTGTGCGGGATAGGCTGATGGCGCAGCATCGGCTCCGCTGGTCTGCCAAGCGATCTTGCCGGGACGAATGCGCTTGAACTTGTCCAGAACTCCGCTCAGGTCATGCAATATCTCCTCGGGTGGCGGGAAATATTTTTCGAAATTGCGCATGAGTGTCACCGCTGTTTTCATATCGTTAGCGGGAGTCGTGGTGACGGGGAATCTGCGTTTAATCTCTTCTTTTTGGCTTGCAAGTTGCGTGGCCTGCTCCATCAAAGGAGCGGCTTCGGATGCATAGTCACGTCCTCGCATAAAGGCAGTGCCGCTCCACAGCGCGCTTGCCAGCGTGATGATCGCGGCGAGTCCGAACAGCGTCGAACGCAATTGCCACAGCAGGTGGTAATGCGTGTGTATTGAATTTGCATAATGGCTGGAGGGCGGCTTGCCAGCCAGCAGGCGCAGAAAGAGTGATGTGGCATCAGAATTTGGATGATCTGTTTTGGATTGGCTGTGATCGCCCAGGGTGGTAATGTCCAAGTAGTCGTAGCGCAACTCGGACGTGTTGTGCAGGACGGCTTCGAGTGCCGCTCTGTCGTTCGCATGGCAAATGATGAGCACATCCAGCGTTTCTCCGTGGGGCGGCAGGCTTAGGCTATTTAGATAATGTTGCGTGCGCGGTGTTTCGGCTGTGATGGATTCGCAAAACGAACTATTTTCGCTGATCGGGGTCAGCCGCGAAAAATGCAGGTGTTTTTTGTTGAAATAGGTCTGGCGCAGGCCGGCATGTTTTTCCCACGACAGCAGCAGGATATGCTCGGAGTCGATGTCTTTGATTAACGGGGCGCTGATGTTGGGCAAAGAATAGATGCCGATGAGCGGAATGCGATGGCTCAGGAGGATGTCCAGCCAGGGAGAGATGTGCCGCGGGTTGGTGAGCGCGGAGAACAGCATCGCGTCGTCGCGTCGCCCGTCGGCCCGACGGTGCAGCATTCTGGCTTGGCGGAACAGCGTGTTGCGGTAGTGTTGTTCGAATTTGCGCTCGATGAGTTCGCGCCGGTTCTTGCCTGACAAATGCGGGATGAACTCGCGGCGAAAATCCTCTTCGATAACATCCACCAGCAGGTAGGCGGGGGCGCGATGCTGTTGCAGAAATGCCGAGAATTTTTTGCGCCCGTCGGCGTCGTGGGCGAAGGTGCACGCTGCGGATAATTTTCCTTTATGCCAAGAGCGTGCCTGAAAATGATCGGCACTCAGGAAGAGCAAAGTTTTGCGCGCGAGTCTCATGGGCGGCTTACATTTTGACCTTGCTGATAATGTCGTAAATCGGCGACAACACCGACAGTATCACCCACCCCAGCAGCATGCCGAGAACGATAGTCATGGTCGGCTCGATCATCACTTGTATTTTTTTGATCGAGTCTTTCACGTCGCGATCATAGAAATAACTGATGTTGAGCAAGGCTTGATCGAGTTGTCCGGTCGCTTCGCCTACTTTGAGCATACGCACCACCAGCGGCGGAAAGATGCCGGTGTGCTGAAAACTCTGGGTGAGGTTCTTGCCGGATTCGATTTCGCTCATTACCACTTGCAGGCTTTTTGAGATGACCTGGTTGTTGACGAGATCGCGGGAGTTGGCGATGCAGTCCAGAATGGTGATGCCGGAGCCGTACATCATGGCGAAGGTGTTGGCGAAACGCGCCAGAATTATCTTGCGCAAAACAGGGCCGGTCGGCCAGATATTTAGCTTGAAATTATCGACGTGGTATTGCAGGCCGGGATCGAAGATGAGTGCGCCTTTGTATGACCCGAACAAAATAAAGGGGAGCGCAATCAGGAGATACCAGTAATTGACGAAGAAGGACGAGGTGGCCAGCAGCAGTCGCGTTTGGAAAGGGATTTCTTGCCCCATACCTCGGATGAAGCCGACCAGTTGCGGCACGAGGTAAATCATCAGAAAGAAAGTGATGGCGATCACCACAGTGCCAACGAAGGCAGGGTAGAGCATCATGTTCTTCGTTTGTGCGGCCAGCTCATCCTGCCATTTCAACGCCTCGGTGAGGTGTCTGAAGGCATCGGGCAGCTTTCCGCTTGCTTCGCCTGCATGAGTCAGGCTGACGCTGACTTTGTCGAAGGCGTTGGGATGCTGCGCCATGGCCTGCGATAGATTTTTTCCGTTCTCGATGGACTCTATTAGGTTGGCGATGATCTCGCGGAAAGTGATGTCTTCCATGCTGTCGCGCAGGTCGGCCAGGCATTCCAGCAGCGGCACGCCCGCGCGCGTGAGCTGGTCGAGATTGAAAAAGAAAGTGATGAGGTCGATGCGCTGGATTTTTGAGCGGACGAAAAACGACGCGTGTTTTTCTTCCTTTGCACTGATCAAATCGAGACTGCTGCGCTTCAGATGCAAGTCGAGATCAACTTGATTGGCTGCATCCTGTAGGCCTTGCGTGCGCTTGCCTGCTGCGTCGACTGCTTTGTAGGAATACATGGTCACGGTGCATTCCCCTTACGTGCGGTCGCTCAGGTCAACCACGCGCGAGACTTCGGCGATGGAGGTGTGTCCTTCGATGATGCGGCGCATGCCGTCTTGCGCGAGCGGGCGGAATCCTTTTTCCAGCGCGGCATTTTTCAGATCGCGGATGCTGGCGCGGCGGGAGATGAGATCGTCGATATCACCGTCGATTTTGAATATCTCCATGATCGCGCGCCGCCCTTTGTAGCCTTGGTGATTGCACTGGGCGCATCCTGCCGCACGATATAAAGTCGCGCCGTCATCGTGGCCCAGGCCGAGCAGCTTGCGTTCGGCGTTGTCGGGCTGATAGTGCTCTTTGCAATAGGGGCACAATATGCGAATCAGGCGTTGCGCAACGACACCGATGATGTTGCCCGCCATGATGTCTGGCTGGATGCCGATATCCAATAAACGCGGTATCGCGCCGATAGCGGAGTTGGTGTGCAGTGTGGAATAAACCTGGTGTCCGGTCATGGCCGCACGGAAGGCCATTTCGGCGGTGGGATGGTCGCGAATTTCACCCACTAGAATGATGTCAGGATCTTGGCGCATCAGGGAGCGGATGCCGCTGGCAAAGTCCAGCTTGGCGGCCTCGTTTACCGAGTTTTGACGGATCAGCGGAATGGGATATTCCACCGGGTCTTCCAGCGTCATGATGTTCACCGATTCGGTATTGACGTGGCTCAGTATCGAATACAGGGTCGTCGTTTTTCCGCTTCCGGTCGGGCCCGTCACCAGCACGATACCTTCGGGTTTGGCGATGATGCTTCTAAGTATGGTGAGTGCGCTGTCGTCGAGCCCGAGCCGGTCAATCGGCACGATGCCTTTTTGCCGATCCAGAATGCGCAGGACGAAATTCTCGCCGTGGGTGGTGGGATGGGAGGCAACGCGAAAATCGATGGGACGCCCGGACAGGCGCAACGAGATACGCCCGTCCTGCGGCGCGCGCGTCTCCGCGATGTTCATGCCGCTCATGACTTTCATGCGTACGACCATCGCAGGCCAGAAATTTTTGTGCAGGCTGCGCACTTGGCGCAACACGCCATCCACGCGATAGCGGATGCGCAGAAAGCTGCTTTCGGGTTCAAAGTGGATATCGGAGGCGGCCTGCTGCACGGCTTCGGTGAGCAGTGCGTCGATCAAGCGCACGACCGGTTGGCTGAATTCGTTGCCACTCTGTTGCAGATTTTGATATTCCATTTCGCCCGGCTCGATCTCGTGCAGGATGCCGTCGATGGAAAGTTCGAAACCGTAGTGCTGGTCGATTGCGCGCAAAATGTCAGACTCGCTGGCGAGCTGGGTGACGAGATGGTATTCGCCTTTGAGCAGCGCGCGCACTTGGTCGAGAGCGATAATATTGTCCGGGTCGGCAATGGCCAGCGTCAGGTTTTTATTAGTGGCATCGACCGACAGTGGCAGTAATTGGTAGCGCCGCGCGATGTCCTGAGGGATGAGGGCAACGGCGGCGGGATCAAGGATGATGCCGGCAAGATCGACGCTTTGCTGCCCCAGATTTTCCGACAGGACATCGCGGATAGTCGCCTCGGAAAGGAAGCCCAGGCGCACCAGCAGCCGTCCCAAGGGCTGCGGGGATTTGTTTTGTTCTTGCAGCGCGATATGCAGCTGATCTTCGCTGATTGCGCCTTTTGAGATCAGCAATTGCCCGATAGGTTGATGGGATGATTGACTGGGCTCTGTCATGGTTAATTGTCCAGAGCGGTGAGTTCGTTCAGGCGTTGTTGGGCTTGGGCGCGGTTAAAGCGGGAATGGGTCGTTGTGTCGAATTGCAAGGCTTGCCGATAATATTGTGCGGCGACTTTGCGTTGCCCCAGATGATCGAGGCTGATCGCGAGGTTAAAGGCAAATAAAGCATTGTTGGGCTCCATGGTCAGCGCGTTGAAATACGCCTGCTGCGCATCCGACCAACGCGACTGCTCGACGTATTGATGTCCCAGTGCAAAATACAAGGCGGCAGAATCCGGTTGTTGCGAGATGAGTTGTTTGAGGCGGCTTTCTTTGCTGGCGGGGTCGCCGCTGCCCAATGCGGATAGGCCTGCAGAAGCGATAGGGTCGCGTGGGTCGAGCACTAACACTTGCCGGTAATAATGCACGGCGGCGTCATTTTTTCCCTGTTGCTGGGCAATGACGCCCAAGCCCAGCAATGCGTCGCGGTTATTGGGCGCTTGGGCGAGCGCTTCGCGGTAACGCTGCCATGCGCTAGCGTAATCGTCTTTTTGGTAGGATTCGTATGCACTCAGCAGAATGGAGTCAATCGAGTCGGCTGCTTGCTGATGCCGGATGCTCAGGGTTTTTTCGTTTGCTGCACTAGCTTTTGCGAGGTGTGGCACGATCTTTTTGGGGACAGATTTTCGGGCGGTAGCGACGGGTGGCGCGATCTCGGGCGATGGCTCTAATTGAACCTGTGCCGGGGCGAGCGCCGCAGATGTTTGCGGAGCGCTGGCGGGGTCGCGAGCGACAATGGGCGACACAGGCAGAGAGGCGGTGTCGTGGAAGAAGCGTTGATCGGGCGGGGTGACTTCAAGGTAAATGTAGTAGCCGCCGCCTGCCGCAAATAGCGCGCCGACGATGAGTGCGATGGGGACGATGCCCGGATGAGGTCGTTTCTTAACGGAAGCATCTTCAAACCGCATCTCCGGCAGATCGCTTGATTGCGACACAATCTTGCCGGACTTTTTGAGCGCGTCGAGTAACAGGCTCACGGTTTTTGCTTGTCCTGAAGCTCGTGCTTGTTGGTGTTGTCATTGAAAAAGTCGGCATTCGGCAGGTTGTCGCGGAATTGGCCATAATCCCCGTCAAGGCTGGCTTCTTTGATAACAACCGGGCGTAAAAAGATCACCAGTTCCGACTTTACGCTTTTGTCATTGCGATATTTGAACAGATTCCCCAAGTAAGGGATGCGCCCCAGCAATGGAACCGCATCGGTCTGGTCATTGATTTCATCCTGCATCAATCCCCCCATAACGGCGATCTGATTGTTTTCGATTTTCAACACGGACTCCATTTCGCGAGTTTGCGTCTGCGGGATTTGGCTGACCACCCCCGCTTTCGCCAGATCCGGATTGGGGTCGTTAACAAAACCAAACAGGCGCGTGATGGAAGGACGCATATTCAGCAACACGCTATCGTTGTCATTGATCTGCGGGGTCACGCTCATGGTGAATCCCACGGGTACGCTATTGGAGGTGGTGCTGTAGGTCGTGACAGCGGGCGCGCCACCCGTGGAGGAAACGGTGGTGGCATTGATGGTGAAATAGACGTAGTTATCCACCACCCTCAGCATCGCGGTCTGGTTGTTCATCACGCTCAGTTTGGGGCTGGATAAAACCTTAACCTTGCCGAACGACTCCATCAATTTGACCGAGGCTGCAATGGTCCCCAGATTGGCAGTGGTACCCGAATAATTGAGGGTGAATAGGCTTCCTGTATTGGTTGCCGGGAGGGTGCCGATCCCCGTCTGGCTGAGTTGAAAGCCACTGGTTCCAGCCGCGCTCACGTTCGACCAATTGACCCCTTGCTGGTATTGCTCGCTCAGACGCACCTCTACGATGGTGGCTTCGATCAGCACCTGGCGGCGCGAGTTGGCCATGATGTGTGAAACGAATTCTTGGATTTTTTCGTGCTGTTTTGCGCTGGCGCGCACGGTGACGATGCCGCTTTCCGGGTTGGAGATGACAGATGCCGCTTCGCGGAATGTATTGAGGCGGGTGATCGTGGTGCCTTCGCCCGCGATAGCTGCCGCATTCGGGCTGTTCTCAAGCCCCCCTTTAAGCGGGATGGCTTTTTTGCTGCCCGCTGTGGGCTGAACGCCCGTACCGGTAGTGCTGCTCATTGTGCTCTGCTGGACAAATGTTTCGCTGGAGCCTGCGGGCAATATCTTGTCGGTCTCGCGCAAGATGTCTTTGATGTTCGATTCCAGCCTTTCCCAGAAATGATTTTTCGACGAACTCTTGATCGACAAGTTCGAATTGTTCCCGACGATGCCTGTGCCCCCCGTTGTTCCTGCCGTCCCTGCCCCCACTTGAGTCGCATTCGAGATGCCGCCGTCCGAATCTCGCGTCATGTTTACGTAGTCGATCTTATAGGTCTTGAGATACGGCGAATCGGGCATGACGATGAGGCTGCCATTGTCCAGCTCGTAGCGCATATCGACTTGCTTGGAAATGCGATTGAGTATTTGCGGCAAGGTCTGGTTGATCGCGTTAAGCGTGACATTGCCCTGAATGCCCGCGTTGATGTCGAGATTGATCTTGGCATCGCGCGCCAAGGCGAACAATATTTCCTGAGCGGGGAGGTTGGTCACGACGACGCTGTAGGTTTCAACCTTGGCACTGGGTTTGGGCGGGGGAAGCGGGGTGACGCGTTTGTTTGCCTGAGGTATGTCGCTGCTGCTGTGCGCGGGCGTCGCATCTTTTAATTGGATATGCTGGTCGGACGGTTGGAGTGATCGGCTATCGGCGGGCTTGGTTCCGCTACTACAGGCTGACATTAGCAAAATACCCGAACACAGCAGTGCCTGATGTGATTTCATTGTCACCTCGTTTAACAGGCATGAACCGTATCACCTTTTGCAGGGGCAAAGCGCCATTTGATGAGTTACGCGATAAATTGTTGAACGGGGAAATGGTTTAGGGTAGAATCGCGCCTCTTTGAAAAACTGGTTGGAGTTTAGTCATGGCACGAGTCTGTCAAGTAACGGGAAAACGCCCGATGGTGGGTAACAATGTTTCCCACGCGAATAACAAAACAAAGCGTCGTTTTTTGCCGAATCTACAGCGCCGTCGCCTGTGGGTCGAATCCGAAAATCGTTGGGTGTCTATGCGCCTGACCAATGCTGCGCTGCGCACCATCGACAAGAACGGCATTGATGCCGTGTTGTTCGAGATGCGCGCGAATGGCGCAAAAATCTAAGGGGTAACGAAAAATGCGTGAAAAAATCAAACTGGAATCCAGCGCCGGCACCGGCCATTTCTACACCACCGACAAAAACAAACGCACGACGCCAGAAAAGCTGGAGATCAAGAAGTTCGATCCCGTTGCGCGCAAGCACGTTATGTACAAAGAAACCAAGCTGAAGTAATTCGGTGACGTTTTGCTATACAAACAAAAACCCGCGAAAGCGGGTTTTTGTTTGTAATGGGCGATATTAAGGTGGGCGGTTTCAAAGTCCAAGTGCAACAATGTTAAGTTTGTCCGCCCAGTAAGCCTTAAAGTCAAAAGCGCCTTCAGGAAGAAAAAGTTCGGCCGGGCATTTCCAGTCTAGCGACTTTCTCGGTCTGGTGTTGAGTTTCCATGCGATGTCGTCGAGCTGGAGCCGGGAGAACACGGAAAGGTCTGAACCTTTTGGCAGATACTGACGCAATAAGCCATTGGTATTTTCGTTCTGACCCCGCTCCCACGGGCTGTGTGGGTGGGCGAAGTAAACCTTGATGCCGGTGTCTTGAGTTAACTTTGCATGTTGAGACATTTCACGCCCTTGGTCGTCAGTGAGCGAGCGGCGCAAATCCACATCAAAGCGTTGCAAGATCGTACCAAAGCCCGCTGTTGTTGCTTGTGCGGTGCCGTTTGAGAGCTTCACCAGTGCAACGTAAAGTGTCTTGCGCTCGACCAGCGTGCCGACTTGGGAGCGGTTGCCCGCGCCCTTGATGTGATCGACCTCCCAATGACCCGGTATCAGGTGCTCCGCAATTTCGGCAGGGCGCAGATCAATACTGGTCATGTCGGGAATCTGTCCGCGCCGGTCGCAACCGCGCGAACGTGGTCGACGTTTGTTGTGGCCAAAACGCAGTAACGCAATCGTGTCGGTGCGCAGCTCACCTTTTGGCATCGCGTAGATCGCTTGGTAAATTGTTTCGTGGCACAGGCGGATGGGCTCGTTCATGCGCCCCAGTGTACCGGCAACCTGTTCGGGGGATAAGCCTTGTTGCAGGCCATCGCTGACTTTGTTCCATAGCGGATTGCCATACACCAGCTTGCGTTTGACGCGCGGCATGACAGATAAGCGCCGGGCACGAATGTTGGCCCGGCTGGAAGAATAGCCACCTGCAACAGCCGGGCGTCCAACGGGGTGCCCGACAGCCGCAGCCTTCCATCCATTGCGGGCAAGCTCGCGCGAGATACAAGAACGTGGCCGATTCAAACTCGCAGCAATGGCGGAAGGCTTGAATCCTTGTTGAAGTTGAGTTTGAATCAAAGCGCGGTCATCCAATGTGATGTGTTTATATTTTTTTGTCATGCAACATTCTTTCATGAAAAAATGTTGCACTTAGATTTCGCGCGCGCCAAGCTATTTAACCCAGTTAGTTCATTTAGAGCTGAGCCAGTCCCTTCCTCCTTGCAGGGGGAAGGCTAGGATGGGGGTAGAGTCGAGGCGCTCCAGCACTTCTACCTCGCCCCCTCTGCAAGGGGCGGGGAGCCTGTGGTGCCTAATGATTATCTGGGTTTAACCACATCAATCCAGCCTGTTAAATGTCACGAACTAAACCGCAGGCAATTTAATTTTGCGTATCCAATCTAGCCATCCGACTGATTTTGCCTTGAGTGCCTCTGTTTTTTCAAAGATCGGCTTTTCAGGCGTGCCGCTCATATATATAACTTTGTCGGCATCTAAGGCGACTTGCCTGATATACCCCTCCACACGAAAAACACCCGGCTCCCCCCATGGATTCTTTGTAGGGTCTTAGGCATGCGGGCATCTGCCCTCTCAACTTATTTCGTCTTGCGACTTCTTGCTCAGAGGTTTTTGCATCGCTATCTTTTACCGGGATGGGATATAGCTTATGCAACACAATGATCGGCACCATTAACTCTCTAGCCAAATTCTTTAACCGAGCAATTGCAGCATGAGGGTTTATTTGGCAGTGATGGCTGTCGGTAATGCACTGGATGTAATCAATCAAAATCAAACCGCGCCCGCCTGTCATTTCGTGATGCGATTTAGCAAGGCCGCAAATTTCTTCAAGCGAAATAGCATCAGTTGGATTTGCATGTATCGCGGCGTTATTCAGCTTCACCGATGCGGCGGATAGTCTGAGGCGCTCTGCCGCACTCAGCTTTCCATCATAGATATTGATTTCCGGGGGAATGTCCGCCGCGACATTGAGCAGCCGAAAGAACACGGAAAAAGATTCCTGCATGCAGTAAAACGCCACAGCTTGACCAAGCTGCAAGGCAATGTGTTGAACGACCCCAAGGCAAAATACTTCTCTTAACTTCTCGTTTGGGACAGCGACAAGCAGTAACTCGCCCTTGCGAAGCCAGCCAATTTTGTCATCTAGCTCAGGAAAGCCCTTCTAATCTGTCTGCGCGTTGAACATCAAAATGCCACAGATGCTCTCTGTGGCATTTTGTATCTGTGCGCACCGAAAACGAAAAACCCGCTAAGCATGGTGCTTAGCGGGTTTTGTAGATTTCAGATACTTCCTGAAACCGTTTTTTGGTGGTGATAGGTGGATTTGAACCACCGACCTCAGCGTTATGAGTGCTGCGCTCTAACCACCTGAGCTATATCACCGAAACTTGTGCAAATTTAATTGGTCGTCGCTTTAAAGAGGGCGCGATTTTCCTGATTTTGTACCTGCCTGTCAATTGCAAGCCTTGTCCAATGACACATGAGCCTGAACGAAAGGGTGTATTTCCAGCGTGAG
>CAZHIC010000038.1:0-20629 GCA_964532405.1 uncultured Gallionellaceae bacterium
ATGAACGGCATGAACGTGGTCGGCGATCTGTTTGGCGCGGGCAAAATGTTTTTGCCGCAAGTGGTGAAATCCGCGCGTGTGATGAAGCAAGCGGTAGCGCATCTGATCCCCTACATCGAAGCGGAAAAATTGCGCTCGGGCGACACCAGCACCAAGGGCAAAATCGTCATGGCGACGGTCAAGGGCGACGTGCACGACATCGGCAAAAACATCGTCACCGTGGTGTTGCAGTGCAACAACTTCGAGGTGGTGAACATGGGCGTGATGGTGCCGTGTCAGCAGATTTTGGACACGGCACGCGAGCACAACGCCGACATCATTGGCCTGTCCGGCCTCATCACTCCGTCGCTGGAAGAGATGGCGCATGTGGCGAAGGAGATGGAGCGGCAGGGCTTCAAGATACCGCTGCTGATCGGCGGCGCGACCACTTCGCGCGTACACACGGCGGTGAAGATCGAACCGAATTATCCTAGCGGCCCGACCGTCTATGTCACCGACGCGTCGCGCGCGGTGGGCGTATGCAGCAACCTGCTCTCCGATACGCTGCGCGATGAATACGTCGCGGGCATCAAAGCGGAATACGTGGCGGCGCGTGAGCAGCACGAAAGTAAAAAAAGTAAAGCGGTGTACGTCTCGCTGGACGAGGCGAGGGCACATGGGGTGAAAACTAATTGGGCAAACCAAATCCCACCCAACCTCCCTTTGCAAAGGGAGGAGTCTGGCTTTCCCCTTGATAAAGGGGGATTGAGGGGGATTTACGTTCCGCCCAAGCCGCATCTAATGGGCGTACACAAATTCGAAGCCTATCCGCTGGACAAGATCGCCGCCTACATAGACTGGACCCCGTTCTTCCAGGCATGGGAACTGGCCGGACGCTATCCGAAAATATTGCAAGACGCGGTCGTCGGCGAGGAAGCGACCAAACTGTTCGCCGACGCGCAAGCGATGTTGAAGCAAATCATCAAGGAAAAATGGCTCACCGCCAACGCCGTGTTCGGCCTGTTCCCGGCTAATACAGTGAACAGCGACGACATCGAAATCTACACCGACGAGACGCGCAGCAAAGTCGCGATGACTTGGCACAACCTGCGCCAGCAGAGCAAGAAACCGGCGGACATTCCAAATTATTGTTTGGCCGATTACATCGCGCCCAAGGAAACAGGTGCGGCAGATTACATCGGCGGATTCGCAGTCACGGCAGGCATCGGAATCGACGCGCATGTGGCAGCATTCGAAAAGCAAAACGACGACTACAACGCCATTATGCTGAAAGCCTTGGCCGACCGTTTGGCCGAAGCTTTTGCCGAATTGCTGCACGCCCGCGTGCGCCGCGAGTTCTGGGGCTATGCGGCAGATGAAGGCTTGAGTAATGACGAACTGATCGCCGAAAAATATCGCGGCATCCGCCCCGCCCCCGGCTATCCCGCCTGCCCCGAGCACAGCGAAAAAGGCCCGCTGTTCGAATTGCTGCAAGCCCCGCTGAATGCGGGCATCACGATTACCGAAAGCTACGCCATGCTACCTACCGCAGCCGTGAGCGGCTTCTACTTCTCGCATCCACAAGCGCAATACTTCGCCACCGGCAAAGTGGACAAGGATCAGGTCGCGGATTATGCGCAGCGTAAGGACTGGAGCTTGGAAGAGGCGGAGCGGTGGTTGGCACCGGTGTTGAGTTATTGAGGTAGTAGAATAGGCCTTATTCAATCCGCAAGGAGTTGCCATGTTACAGACGATAGAAGTTGAAATTGATGCGCAAGGCGGCATACACCCCATGCAAGCTTTGCCATTGACCGCCGAGCGTCGCGCATTATTGACGTTGGTCATACCGGAAAAAACGCAGCCGACATCCAATTGGCGCGACTTCATTGGCGCATTGAAAGACTCTCCTTGCTTCAATGATGACCCGGTGGCGATTCAACGAAAGATGCGCGAGGAGTGGAATTAAAGGCTTGCTTGATACCAATGTTGTGATTGGCTTACTCAAGCAGCAACAATGCTGCTGTTGAGCTGATCGACGCGCATCAACTTGATTTAAACCAAATCGCAATTAGCCAAATCACCCGCATGGAATTGTTGGGTTATCCTGGCCTGCCCAAGGAAGAAGAGCGACGAATTCTTGGATTCTTGCAAAACTGCCTTGTGTTGCCAATTGACGAGGCAGTTGAGCAGCGAGCCATTCAACTGCGCCGCAGTGGAAATTGCAAACTCCCCGATGCAATCATTGCAGCCACCGCACTCGTGCATAAGTTAAAGCTACTGACGCTTGACGAACGATTAGGAAAGCTAACAGAACAAAATCACCAAGGAAACGAATGAACTGCATTATTTTTTTACCGCTGGTCCTGCTGTTGTCCGCCGGCATCTTTTCCACCACGGCCTGCTCGAAGCAGGATTTACCACCCATGGAGATTAGCAAAGTGACCGAGCTCATCAAGACCGATAGCAAACTCGGCACAGGTGCTCAAGCCACGGCTGGGCATGACGTAACCGTGCATTACACCGGCTGGCTATACGACGAAGCGGCACCCGAGCATAAGGGCAAGAAGTTCGACAGTTCGCGTGATCGCGGCGATCCGTTTGAATTCCCGCTCGGCGGAGCGCGTGTCATCAAGGGCTGGGATCATGGCGTGGAAGGCATGAAGGTAGGCGGACAGCGCACGCTGCTCATTCCCCCTGAGATGGGTTACGGCAAACGCGGCGCGGGCGGGGTGATTCCGCCGAATGCGACACTGGTATTCGATGTGGAGTTGCTGGGTGTGAATTAAGCCGATTTAAATTACCGCAGCAATGGAAAATGGCAGCCCGGGCTGCCATTTTCCATTGCTCGACTACTTCGCCGAATCAATCATCCCAATCGGGAAAGTTCGGTATCTTCACCGTATCCGCATCGAACACGCCCTTGTCCGCCTGGGTGTGGCAAGCATCGCAATAGCTCAAGGATTTCACGTCCTTGTTGCCCTTGATCATCTTCTCGGGAATCTCGTGATGTTTGCGCTTGATGTAACGCACTTCGGTGATGCGCAGCGGGGCTTCGACATTCTCGGTGGCGATGGCGATCTTGCGGGAACGCTTGTGGTAGGACTTGTCCGCCGCATTGGCGATGGCGTAGTCGTAGATGATTTTCAGGGTGTCTTTGTCGAGTTCGGCATTTTCGCCGAAGTGCTCGGCCAGTGCTTTCTCGGTGAGCAGCTTCTCCCATGATTTGGTGGGCAGCAAGCCCGGCTGATAGGCGAAGTGGCAGGAGCCGCATTCGTCTTTGTATTGTTTGTTATCGACCGGGACGATCTCTTTTTGGCGGAACGGCGTGACGATTGCCGTTACCAGACTTTCCTCGGCCAAGGCGGCTCCGCTCATCCACAACAGTCCCGACAGCAATGCCACAGATTTGAATATTTTTTTCATTTAAATGCTCCTGAATTATTGGGCCGACATAAAAGTCAGAAAATCGGTTTTTTCCTGTGCCGTGCACTCGCGACGCCAAGTGTCCTTGCAGTTACGTTTGAACCACTTCTCGATCTTCTTCTCGTCGGTATAGCGCTCGACGTTCACGCGCGCAGACATCGGCTCGATCACTTTATGCGTCTTGTGATGTTTGCCGGCTTTGCTGAAATCGGTGCCGTGGCAAGTCGAACACGACATCACTTCGCCATCCTCGCCTTTGGACTCCTTGATCCAGTCCGCCCTGCCTTTTTCAGCATCGACCTTGCTCGCGCCTTCGGCTTTGTATTTGGCCAGCAAGGCTTCGCTTGCAGGCGTGGCATACGCCACGGGCGCGGCGACAAACGAACCCAGGAACATCAGTGTATATAAATATTTCATTCCAATCTCTCCATTACCAAGTCAATTTTATTGCAACAAGCATACCCAGCGCACCCAATTCAGCCATGCCCGCATGGCTGACTTTTCCAGTCGTCTGAATAGCCGATTGTTGAACCGCGTAGGCCATCAATGCCGCCCCCGTCACGCCAAGCAACACGTGCAGGTTGTCGGGATCCGACCAACCGTCTTCCAGGCTGAAGTCATCCCAGTGCGAGAGCAGGCCAGTCGCGATTGTCGCAGCGGCAAACGCAGTGGTCGCATACGCCAATTGGGCATGCGTGCCGGTCACGTTGCGCGGCGCATTAGCCGGGCAAGAAATCCCTTCGCAACCCTCTGAAGCCGTTATCGCTGTCAACCCTGCCAGAACTATCGTCCCCAAACCAAGATACTTGTGGGCATTGCTGCCGGAAATCAGCGGCGGCTCGAATTCGGCTGCCGGGGTAATCTGCGCCACATTAATCTTGGCCTTAACCACGCCGGTTTCATTCGCCGCAAGCATGAACGCGCCGGCATTTTGCACATAGGTTTGTGCGGGCAGAGACAGGTCGAACGCATCTTGTTGCGCTTGCCCCGCGCCGGCCCAGGCGAGCAATAGCGCGCCCACAGCCAGCATTTTTAAACGGTGATTCTTTTGCATTGATTCCTCCAGTGGATAGTTGATGTGAATTATTGTGGTGTTGAATGCGGTGATACTATTTTTTTCATGCCGGTCACCATTGCCCTGACCAGATTCTCGTTATGCCAGATACTGCCACCCACTACGCCCAGCAGATGCAGCGGGATCAGAAGTAATGCGACATCCACGAAGAAATTATGCGCATGGCGCAAGAAATAGCTGGTCTCATCGCTGACGCTGTTCGCCAGAAACAGCAACGGCCCTTCGAAGTCGATAACCGCCAGCGTCACCAAACCCGTGGAAAAAATCAGCGTCAACAACGCCAACAATGCGAACGTCATCAGTGCGCCCGCAGGATTATGGCCATAATAATGTTTAATGGGGTGTCGGCCAAACATGGAACGCATGTAAGCCAATGTTTCGCTCGGCGAAAAGATGAATGAGCTAAATCGCGCATACTGATTGCCGGCAAAACCCCAGAACACCCGCGCCAGCACCAGCACGCACAAGAAATAGCCGATCAGGGTATGCAAAAATCCGATATGGAATTCGGCGGTCAGATAGGCTGCCGCGAAACTCAATACCAATGTCCAGTGAAACAGCCTGACCGGCACATCCCATACCTTCACACTTTTTTCGTTATTGTTCATGTCGCACTCTGTTCGTTAGTTTTTACGGGGGTTAATAATATTTCGCTTATCCGGCTTCGGGCACCAGGCTGTCATCGACCAAAAATCTGGGATGGAAGTCGCGGCGCACGAACGAAAGCAATTCGATGATGGGCGTATGCGTCAGCATATCCATTAAATTTTTAGCCACAAAACTGCCCAGACAGGCCAAGGTCTTCGCGAAATTCCGGCCTGTTTTCTGGTGCAGCATCCAAGGCACAGCGATGCCCACATACACAACCGCCGCAAGTGACGCCACTCCAACAGTGACGATTCGAGTAACGCGCCCCCCGCTGCCATGGACCCGCCATAGATCAAACACCACGCAGCGATGCGCCAACTCTTCCCGTGCATGCATATCGAACAACTCTTTGGCGAACTTCGACTCGAATGTCAGACGCGGATCATGGCTGAGATACAACTTGGAAATGACGGCTGCAAAATGCTCCAACGTTGCGGCCAACGCCAAACGCTTGGAGAGGCTCAAGTGCTTCCTTGCGCCGTCAAGCAGCGAGTTGATCATGGCAAGGCCCGGAGGTTGTTGGCCCAGATTTTTCAGGAGCATCGCATTGAATCTTTTATGCACCACCGAATGGTTGGACTCTTCGTGAACGAAGCCCTGACAACGCTGCACCAACTCCTCGTCTTGCTGCGTCCTGATACCCTCAACGACAGTACGCATAAAAAACACCTCCAGCACGGGCGTGACGAAGCTCACCGCCTCCATCACGCTGGTGGTCACGGCATCGGCGTTGCACCAGTTAACCGGGATTTCATCCGAATCTATTTGTTGGAGTAACGTTTTCATTGCGTCTTCTGTTGCTCGTTGTGCGTTAGCTTATCCAGTGCGGCAAAAGTGTCGGCAGCAATTTCATACTGCTCATCACCCGCATAAACTTCAATATGGGTGAGCATTTTGCTGGCATCCCTGATCACCAGCTTCTTTGCCGCCCTCGCGCCGCCCTCTCTCTTGCGCATGACTTTCTCGACAGAGGTGGTGCGTAGCAACACATGACGGCTATCGAACAGCCGCGTTCTAAGCGAAAGCTTTGCCTGTTGATCCACGCAACTTTCGACTTCTCGAACCACGCTTTTTTCATCGTCTGCGACAGAACGCAGCTTCAGACAATCATGTCCGTCGATTTGTTCCGTCCCTTCCAAAAACTGCTTTGACCAGCCCCACCAAGGGCTCAACATATCCCAAACCACCAGACCGGAATCGAACATCCTGGCATATACATCGAACCCGGCCTGTTCACTATCCACTCCTCGGATGCGCCCGTCGCTGTCGCGCTCGACGGCATAGCTTCGATTGCGCACCGGCTCGGGCGAAATTCCGCGAATTACCAAACGCTGTCTATCGGCGGAAATCTGCCCGATCACGGCCAATTTAAACGGGGCGGGATGCGCGCCATTGGCTTTGGTTACCAAAACATTCAGACGCGCCTCAAAGCCATTAGAAAACCTAGCTTGCCGCATCGCCTCGGCCACTGCATTGGCCGAGACAGTAGCGCCCGGCTCTGCGGTATATCCCGTGCCAGCGCACAGCAACAGGCAAACCAGAACAGGCGCTGCAATGCGCCTCATCATTCGTGCCTCAGCGCGGCTGACGGCAACAAGCGCGCCGCTTTAAACGCGGGATAGAAGCCGCCGCAAATACCAAGCAACACCGAAAGACCCAGCACCGCAAAAAAGAACGGCATCGAGAAGATCGCGTCGATTTTGCCGCGCATCAATTCAACGTGTTCCAAGCCCCAGGCGATACCGACCCCCATCACAATTCCCGCCACCCCTCCCGCCAGCGAAAGGATCACCGCTTCGCTGACAATCAATTTCATGATGGTGCTGCGCTGCCAGCCCAGGGCCAGCAATATCCCGATCTCGCGGGTACGTTCATTGATGCTCATCAGCATGGTGTTGAACACCACCAGCGCACCGACCAGACCGGCGATGAGAATAGTGGCATTGCTCATCGCCTTGGAAATGCGCACCACCGCGTTCTTGCTGACCAATTCGCCGGAGGTGATGGCCACGAAACCCGGCATAGTCTGCTTCACCTGCTCCTTGATGTTGCGCAGATCGGCTTCGGTTGCGTCAGCATCCATTTTGATATTCAGCACATTCACTTTGCCCGGCTTGTCGGTGACCTGCTGCGCCATATCCAGCGTCATCAGCAGGGCCCCATTTTCCACGACCGCGTTGCTTTCGAAGATGCCCGCCACTTTAAACATCCTGCCTTCGATCTCGACCTGATCGCCAGTCTTTTTATGCAGCATCTCGGCAGCGAGCGCGCCGACCACCACCACCGGCTCTTCACGGCTGGCAGGCCATCGCCCGTCGACCAGTTTCAGGTGCTCCCAAAGATAGCTGCCGTAGACCCAGCCGAACACGAAGACCGGCGGCGCGCCCTCGCTCACGCTCAGCATCTCGCTCAATAGACCGACGACCTCCTTCACATGCGGCAATCCCTTCAGTGCCCGTTGTATTTTTTCCGCGCGAAACGGCGAAGGCATAGTGTTTTCGCTCGTCATCTTGGTCACAATCAAATCCGTGCCGCGCGCATCGTTGGCCTTTTGCCAGCTCGCCTCGAAACCCCATGCAATACTGGTCAGCGCCACCACTGCAGAGATGCCCAATGCGATAGCGGACACCGTCAGACCTGTGCGCGCGGGCCTGCGATACAGATTGTCCAGCGCGAAGCGCAACAGGTTCATGCGGGCACCCCTTGTTCGATCTTGCCGTCGCGCATGCGGATGATGCGATCCGAGCGCGCGGATACAGCCGCGTCGTGTGTCACCATGATCAGCGTCAACCCCTGTTGTTTGACGATGTCCGTCAGGATGTCCAGCACCTGATTCGCATTGGTGCTATCCAGACTTCCGGTCGGTTCATCGGCCAGAATCATGCGCGGCCGGTTGATCAAGGCGCGCGCGATAGCCACACGCTGCCGCTCTCCCCCGGAAAGCGTTCCCGGAAAGTGCCCGAGCCGATCATGCAACCCCAACTGCGTCAGCAACGCCTCGGCGTACGCTTTGTATTCATCGGCAGCACCGTCGCAAGCGATGGTCGGCACGATCACGTTGTCGAGCGCGGAGAGCGTCGGAATCAAATGAAACGCCTGAAAAATGAAGCCGATGTTTTCGCGGCGAAACAGCGAAGCATCCACTATTTTTGAATAAGGCTGATCGCGAAAAACCAACTCGCCCGCAGTCGGTGCGTCGAGCGTCCCGATCACGTTCAACAGGCTCGATTTACCCGAGCCGCTGGGGCCGACGATTGCGACGAACTCACCCTCGCATACATCCAGATCGACGCCGTTCAACGCCTTGGTCTGACCCTCGTCAAAATGCAGGCTCAACCCCTCGATGTAAAGGATTGGAGGAAGAGAAGAGAGCGCATTCATCGGCTAAACATATAGTGACAACCGGTTGTTTTGTCACAAGGCGATTTTCAAATCATCCTGTTTAGAACAGAATCACCCCGCCAACGTAGGTGTTGACTGGAGTTTCCGTTTGTAACCCGGCGGAGTCTTTTAGGTTGTATTTGCTGTATCCCGCGCGCAGGCCGATTTTCAGCCTGTTGCCATTTAAGCCGAATTCATGCGGCAGCATGTATTGCGCGCCCAAGCCGTATGACGAACCTTTCCAATTGGTTTCAACTTCCGCCGGTGACGGGTTATTCGTCCTTTCCATGCTCGCGTAGCCCAGACGGATCAAGACAGAAAAATCCTCAGTCATGGGCAAGCCCACTACGGCGGCAAACTCGGGACCCGCCAGCGAGGTGGAAGTATAGGTGCCGACCCCCAGATAACCCGGCGGCGGCACTAAATATTTGGCTTTGTCGACCAGCGAAGTCATTCCGCCCTCAACAGAAAAAACTGAATTAAACTGATAGCCGATCAAGCCGCCAAACGACGGGCTGCTTTCAGCGTTGCTGATATTGGCTGTCTTGCCCAATACGCCGACAAGATACACACCGCTATCATCGGCTGCGCAAGCTGGGGCAGCAATGGCAGACAACAGTGCAACAGCGCAAAGTTTTTTCTTCATTTTGCATTCCTCATCGTGTCGATGAACAAAAAGCCTATCGGATAAGCCCGTGCGGTGGCAAGCATCTTGTACCCGCGCACTTTCCAAAACCACCAAAATATGCCGTGGATATTTTTCCCACAGAGCGCATTCTAACTCTCATTACGCTGTTTGGCAATGTGCAAATGTCGCGTTTTACGCTGTTGAAGCGGGCATCGGGAGTGAAGTAGCGGCGATTAACAAAGGAAAGTAAAGCTACCCCAACAAAAGCTGTGGCGGTGTTTGAAGGCGAAAAAGCGGGAGCGCCATCAATTTCGGGAATGGCAGTAGCTTTTGCAACGGAGCCGCCAAGCGCCCAATAGAAGTGCCACAATCCGAGGATTGCGAAAATGGAACTGCCGACAATAGTAAGCGTATTAGTCATGAGGCCAACGAGGTTTATCTGCCGCCACTGCAAGTCGCGGAGTTAATACGTTTGGGGAGGGCGGCAGATAAACGCTATTCGTTAAGGGACTGCCGCGCTTTTGCGGCAGTCCCTCTCGAACGCAAGGTTAGGCGGAAAACGCCAATTCAAACCCCCGCTCGTCACCGCACTATTTTTTTCTTGGGTCATCCGTCGGGTTAACGTAATTGATGGCCCACGGCCCAACACCATGAACCTGAATGATGGTTTCTTCTTTAGTCCACGCGAAATGATTGGGCGGTTTCAAGCACCAAGTGCAAAAAGTGCCGCGTGATGTCGCTTAAAGTTAAAAGCGTCTGGCATGAACAGCTCTACCGGACATTTGAAACCGAGTGACTTGCGCGCCCCGCCATCTTGTCTTGGTACATCGCTTGATCCGCGCATTTGAGCAGATCATGGGCGCTTTGCCGGTTGCCGTAAAACATGCTGACACCGACACTGGCAGTGATGCGGTGCTCATATTCCTGGAGTTGGTATGGCTGGTTTAGCGCAGTACGGATTTTCTCCGCAACCAGTTTGGCGGCGGCTTTAACATCTGTACTGCCCAGTGCCTTCAGCACCACCACGAATTCATCACCGCCCAATCGCGCCACGGTGTCGACATCGCGCACACAGTCCTGCAGCCGTTTGGCGACTTCGATCAACAGCAGGTCCCCGGCATTATGCCCCCTAGTATCGTTGAGAATTTTGAAGTGATCCATATCCAGAAATATCACCGCACCATGCTGTCTGTTACGCGCGCTGGCGACGAGGGCTTGATTCAGGCGTTCCATCAGCAGGCGGCGGTTGGGCAGGCCGGTGAGCACATCGTAAAAAGCGAGCTGACGGATTTCTTCCTCATCCTGCTTGCGCCCGGTGATATCCGTTCGTATGGCGACATACTGGAACGGCTTACCGTCACTGCCCATGTTGGGCACGATGGTGGTGTCCACCCAATACAGATGACCATCCTTGGCGCGATTGCAAATTTCCCCATGCCACACTTTCCCCGATGCAATGGTGCGATATAGGTCATGAAAAAACTCTTTCCGATGGATACCAGATTTAAGCAGACGATGGTTCTGCCCGAGCAACTCAGCGCGCGAATACTGGCTGATGGCGCAGAATTTGTCGTTGGCATAAGTGATCGTGCCGCGCACATCGGTAACCGCCACGATCGCGTGCTGATCCAGCGCATATTTCTGGCACTCCAGTTCCTGCAATACTTGCCTGTGAGTCTGTTCGAGTTGCGCCAGTGCCTCCGCGTTGCGCCGCGCCATGCCCTGATCGAACAATACGACGAGTATCCCGCCGCCGAACCAGAACAAAGAAATCGATGCAGTCAGCAGCACCATCATCGCCGGGAGATCGCGTGCGTCGGGCGCATAACTCAGACAAATACTACCGGGCTGGATCTGCGTGCCCAGCATGGCGGTGTAGTGCATGCCGGAAATCGCCAAGCCCAACGTAACACCCCCGGCAATTATCCATACCCATACCCATGCCGAACGCCCGCTGCTCGCGCGCATGCGCTGCGCATGAGCAAGTGCCGCAAACGAGCCGATCATCACGACCAGCACGGACACCGCCACCAGCGGGATATTCCAGACAACCGACATTCCGCCTTCACCCTTTTCTGCGCCGATGCTGGCGCAACTACGCATTGACACCCTATCCGAGTAACTGGGGAACCACAAAACACGCCCGCACACCGTCCAATCCCGTTCAAGTCCGCGTGTACTTGTATGTATCAGTGCCCGAATGAGCAGTTTGGCGGATGTTACTATCGGTAGTTGATAATAACAACTGATAGTAATAATGCCGGTTGGTAGTTTGAACGCATGAAAATCATCTCTGAAAGGGACGCGTTTAGCCAGCGGCTGGCCAAGGCGCTTAAAGACGCCAAAGTCGATGTCGGCAGCCCGACAGTTTTTACCCGCGAGTTCAACCGCCGCTATACCGGCAAACCCGTCAGTACCCATGCAGCAAGAAAATGGTTGATGGGCGAGTCAATTCCAACCCAGGACAAGCTGCGGCTGCTCGCCGCGTGGCTCGGGGTTTCTGCGGAATGGTTGCGTTTCGGCGAAGGCGGGAACGCCAGTAAATATATTGCGCAGTCGGAGCGGGCACACTACAACTCGCCGGATATCGAGTTAATCGGCAACATCAACCTGCTCAACACCGAGCACAAACAGGTGGTCAGGGAGATTGTGCTTACCTTGCTGCGTCTGGAGCGGAAACGCTAACTCGCAAGTTCAGCACGGGGTTATAGAAAACGCGACTTGTCGCCAGAGGCAAAGCCGCGCAATTGACCCTCGATACCTTTGCCCAGTGCGATCACTTTAAACAGCTCGCCCATCTCCGCTGGGCTGGTGAGTTTTTGCAGTTGCGCGGAAAGCGGTGCGTAGGCTCGCACATCGTCCGGCGAGACTTCGCTCAGAAAATCCATCACCCCGTTATTGATTAGGAAATGCGCCTGCGAGGTGTAGCCGAGAAAGTGCGCGCCGTGGTCGATGGCAGCTTCCGCGACGGCGCTGAAATCGACGTGCGCGGTGATGTCCTGCAAGCCCGGCAAATAGAACGGATCGTCGTGCGCATGATGGCGGTAGTGGCACATCAGCGTACCGCGCGAACGTTGCGGGTGGTAATACTCGCTCGCACCGAAACCGTAGTCGATGAACAGCAGCGCGCCTTTGTCCATGCGTTCGCACAGGCTGGCGATGAGGCCGCGCGCGGCGGGAGAAATTTCACTCAGGTAGTCGTCCGGTACGCTGATATTTTGCGCGATGGCAAGCAGTGCCGGATTTTCCGGCAACCTGTCCTGCCAGAGGAAAGCATCGTCCTGATAGGCTACACCGCGTTCCAGAATTTTTTGTTCCCTCGCCCCTTGGGGGAGAGGGGTTGGGGAGAGGGGAGAGTTTGCAGATGTCCAATGCAGCAAATGCACCGGCAGCGCATCTAACACTTCGTTGCCGATGACCGCACCCGAGATGGCATCGGGTAAGGCGTCCAGCCAATGTATGCGGGCGGCGAGATGCGGCAGCTTCTCATGCAGCAATGCTTGCTGGCGCTCGCGCAGATCGGCGCTCACTTCCAGTATCGAATAGCTTTCCGGCAGCGCGTTGAGTTTTTCCAGTTCGACGAGAATATCCAATGCCAGTTTGCCGCTGCCCGCACCGAGTTCGAGGATGTGCGGCGTGCTGGCCTGCATCACCTCGACCAGTTGTCGCGCCAGCGTGCGCCCGAACATGACGGAGAGTTCCGGTGCGGTGATGAAATCGCCCGCCGCGCCGAATTTGCGCGCCCCTGCCGTGTAGTAACCCAGTCCGGGAGCGTACAACGCCAGCTCCATGAAGCGCGAAAAGGGTATCCAGCCGCCTTGGGCGGCGATGCCGTGGCGGATGAGTGCGCATAGTTGCGCGCTGTGGGCGAGAGCTTCGGGTGAGGGTGGGGGCAGAGATGGGGTCATGGTCAGGTATAATCCGCGAGGTGTGGAAGTGTAGTGGAGACGACGATGCAAGGCAAAATAGTGCTGGTGACCGGAGGGGCGAAACGCGTGGGTGCGGCAATCTGCCGCCGTTTGCATGCGGCGGGGGCGAACATCGTGATCCACTACCGCAGCTCGCTGTATGAGGCGCTTGCCCTGCGCGCCGAATTGAACGATCTGCGCGCGAATTCTGCCCACTGTATACAAGCCGATCTGCTCGATATTGCCGCGTTGAAGACGCTGGTCGAAGAGGCGGTAAAGCACTTCGGACATCTCGATGCGCTGGTGAATAACGCCTCCAGCTTCTATGCCACACCGCTTGCCTTGGTAAATGATGCGCAATGGCATGACCTGCTCGGCACCAATTTGAAAGCGCCGCTGTTTCTGGCGCAGGCAGCGGCAGAAGAGTTGCGCCGTCGCCACGGCGTGATCGTGAACATCGCCGACATACATGCCGAACGCCCGATGCACGGGCATCTGCTGTATAGCGCCGCCAAGGCCGGACTGGTTGCGTTGACTAAGGGGTTAGCACAAGAAATGGCACCGCAGGTGCGCGTCAACGCCGTCGCACCGGGCGTGATTAGCTGGCCTGAAGGCGATGAGTGGCAGGACGAAGAACGCCGCCGCAAGATCGTGGCGCACACCCTGCTCAAGCGCGAAGGCGAACCGGACGACATCGCGCGCACCGTACAGTTTTTAATCGCCGATGCGCCTTACATCACGGGACAGGTTATATCCGTGGATGGAGGAAGAAGCATCAACCTTTAAACCCTAAAGATTTTTAATTTATCCACTATGAACGACAACATCCAACCCATCCATTTCGAATCGCGCTCCACCAACTTCAACCGCCTCAAAGGTCGGCTAGAAAGCGCGGTCGGCAAAGCCATCGGCGACTTCAACATGATCGAGGAAGGCGACACCGTCATGGTGTGCCTCTCCGGCGGCAAGGATTCCTACACCTTGCTGGATATTCTGCTCACGCTACGCAAGCGCGCGCCGATTGATTTCAAAATCGTGGCGATGAACCTCGACCAGAAGCAGCCGGGTTTTCCCGAAGACGTGCTGCCGACTTATCTGAAGAGCATCGGTGTGGATTTTCACATTGAGGCGCAGGACACTTATTCCATCGTCAAAGCCAAGATTCCCGAGGGTAAAACTACCTGCTCGCTGTGTTCGCGTTTACGGCGCGGCATCATCTACAGGGTGGCGGGCGAGCTGGGCGCGAACAAGATCGCGTTGGGCCACCACCGCGACGATATGATCGAGACGCTATTTCTGAACATATTTTTCGGCGGCAAGTTGAAAGCCATGCCGCCCAAACTGGTCACCGACAAGGGCGACCACATCGTTATCCGTCCGCTGGCTTACTGCGTCGAGAACGACATTGCCCGCTACGCGCGCGGCATGGCGTTCCCCATCATCCCGTGCAACCTGTGCGGCTCGCAGGAAAACCTGCAACGCCAGAACATCAAGACCATGCTCACCAATTGGGAGCGCGAATATCCGGGACGCAGCCAGACTATTTTTACCGCGATGCAAAACGTCAAACCCTCGCATCTGCTCGACGGCAACCTGTTCGACTTCAAGAATA
This sequence comes from uncultured Gallionellaceae bacterium, assembly GCA_964532405.1. Classification (GTDB taxonomy): domain Bacteria; phylum Pseudomonadota; class Gammaproteobacteria; order Burkholderiales; family Gallionellaceae; genus PALSA-1006. The sequence continues at coordinate 14,655 of CAZHIC010000038.1, forward strand.
TGCAGCTGGGGGTAAAGGTAGAAGAAGGGGATGTGGCGTTCGACGACCATTAGATTGGTAGGATGGGTTGAGCGTAGCGATACCCATGCTGGTGTTTAAAACAATGATGGGTATCGCTGCGCTCAACCCATCCTACAGTGCTACGGAATCAAGGCTGCGCCAGGTTCACCGCCACCTTAAAAATCACCTTGCGAATCTCGCCCTTGGCCACCAGCGGCGCATGCGCATCCTCAGGAAAGAAGATACAGAAATGATCGGGTGGCACGGCGATCCACGACGCAGGTGCGTCGTGGAAAAAACGTATGTCCTTCTCCATGCTGTGCTCGCTCACCGGGTTATAGCAATCCGCTAGCGGCTTCCAGCCCATCTGTTCGTCACCATCCAACACCAACTGAATGTCGATGTAACGTCGATGTGCCTCCAGCTTCGCCATCGCGCGCGTGCGCCCCGGCACCTGCTCCACGATGGCGATCAGATCATCGCCGACGATGTTGTAGCGTCCCGGTGCGAGTGCGAATAGATCAGTGTTGCGGATGTAGTCGAACGCGCGCGGGAACAGCGGATGCAGCGCGGCGTAGCGGGAGGATTGGGAGAGGGAGGTAAAGATCACGGCTAGCAGCTATTGCAGAGGCTTCTGAAGGCTCTCTCAGTTGACAGCAAAGAACTTAACGTAGGTGTGAGATGGAAGACGCAATTTGTCTGTATAACGTGGCCTGCTGCTCTTCCTTGCGCTTATCGAGCATATATTGAAGGGAAATTACCACAGCAGAAGTTGAAGAAAGCTTATTGTCAGTAAAGTGCTCAATAAAACCAGTAGCGGTTGATGCTCTGGTGAGGTCAAAGTCAAAGGTCATTTGAGATTTTACCTTGTCATTATTCATTTTAATTCTCCCCCTGGAATTAAGCCCTTTTGCTGGAGTGATAGTACAACAAGTGCCTCAAGTGCGGGAAGCGCTTCTAAACTTGTTTCCATTTTAGGTTCCGTCTTGGATGGGTGAATTTTCACCATTTTCCCCTGTTCTTTCCGCTCGTTAGCATTTGCCATCCGAAATAACGAGAGATATTTTGCGGGTGCGACCCCTTCGTAAGGTCGTAGCTGAACTTTATTTATTTCGCTTTCGCTCTCTGTTATTGCATCCCCATGCAGTCGAATGGCTAAACTTTTGCGATATGGCTCAATGTAGTACACCTCCATTATGCCGCTTGCGATTATGTGGCGAGCACAGGAATGACATGGATAAGTTGTTACAAATAACTTTCCGCCAACTATTTTATCCAGCCCAACTTTTCCCGCATTAAGCAGTGCATGCATTTCTGCATGTATTGAGCGCGAGAACTCCACTAATCCACTTAATCTTGCGGAACTCCTAATGATTTTTTTGGCTTTCTCATAGTCATTTTTGGGGATTACATCCACCAAGTCAGCCAACATAATTTCGGTAATAGTCTCTTTTTCCTCATCGTTTGAGCATTTTCCACCGCCCACATGATTCCAACATCTTTGATCCTTATCGGAATTTTCGTTCCTAGAGTTTGTAACGTATAAATCTCCCCCCGCTTTAGGAACATCATTCCAGCCAACAGCGATTAATCGTTCATCTTTAGTAGTAATAGCAGCACCAACCTGTCGAGAAAGACATGCGGAATTTACTGCGGCAGAAGCTGCCGCATACATTGCTGATTCATGAGGCGTAGGTGTTACAACACCATAACCTAGAATCAGATTTAAAAACCGTTTAACACGTACCTTCAGTTGAGTACCTGTGCCACTGTCCAACCGCAAGAAAAAGTCACATCTTGGAAATGTATTTCTGACTGACTGACCTTCTATTATTTCCTCTCCCGAATCCCGATCAATTAGACCGAAAACTTCACCTGGCAATAGGCCACGTTTTGTTAAGTTGCTTTCTCTGGCAGAAAGCGGGGAATAAACACCTATCGCATAAACCATGTCTTGATAAACAAGCCGAAGGAGATTTAATTCTTCTTCGTTCTTAATTGAATCAATAATGTGGCAAACCCGTCTTGGGAGGTGGCGTTCGCTTTGCTCTTGATTTTTAAACGCTTGGCGATCTACGGAAATTTTGGCGACAGCCAGCTCAGCGAGGATGCTTCTGCCATGCTGCCTCCGTAATTCATCTCCACGATCAATTTGATCGTTGATTTTATTAAATTCAGGTCTTTCTGCAATAGGCTTACTTGCGCGACGGGCATGCTCTGTTATAAATTCACTTAATCGAATTTTAGTAACAAAGTCGTACTTATAGTCTATTTCCAACAGCTCCTTCAGAGTGTCTGCAACATCATGCAAAGGAGTCCCAATCGGGCCGCACAAAGCAATCACCAACTCTGCTGTGTGTGTTCCAGAGATAACATCTTTTGCATCACGATTGTCGAATAGGCTGAGTGGAGCATTTGCAGCTTCTTTCACTTTGACGTTTGCCATTTTTCTCTCTATGCTTTAGTTGGTTGAAAATCTTTAAACCACCCTACAAAAACCTCGCCACCATCCCCTTAGCCAACTCACCCTGCAACGGTATCTGCACGCGATGTCCGCTGCCGGGTGCGACGGTGAGTGTTTCACCTTTGAGGCCGCGCATCTCTTTCAATTCGACAATGTGGTTACCGGAAGGGTGAATGATTTCCAGCTTATCGCCGACCTGGAATTTATTCTTCACGTCGATCTCGGCCATGCCATCAGCACACGCGACGATGTCGCCTACGTATTGCTGGCGGAAACTTTCGGAGTGGCCGCGCATGTAGTTCTGTTGTTCGTGGGTGTGGTGGCGTTCGTAGAAGCCGTCGGTGTAGCCTCGGTTCGCCAGCGCATCCAGCGCGCCTAGCAGGCTCAAATTAAACGGGCGACCTGCCACTGCATCGTCGATGGCCTGGCGATATACCTGTGCGGTGCGCGCCACGTAGTAGATGGATTTGGTGCGCCCTTCGACTTTCAATGAATCGATACCGATTTTGGCCAAGCGCTCGACGTGTTCCACGGCGCGCAAGTCTTTGGAATTCATAATGTAAGTGCCGTGTTCGTCCTCCAGCACGGGCATCAGTTCGCCGGGATGATCTTTACGCGAGATGACATAGACCTTGTCCGCTTCAGGATGGCGCGGTTGCGAGCCGCAATCCGACAGCGCGCTATCGCTCAGTGCCTTGTCGAAATCGAAGTCGATCTTCTGGATGTCGCCGGTGCCGTCTTCGATGGCGCTATCCACCTTGTAATCCCAGCGGCAGGAGTTGGTGCAAGTGCCCTGGTTCGCGTCGCGGTGGTTGAAGTAGCCGGAGAGCAGGCAGCGCCCGGAGTAGGCCATGCACAGCGCGCCATGCACGAATACTTCCAGTTCCATGTCCGGGCATTCCTGGCGAATTTCCTCTATCTCGTCCAGCGACAGTTCGCGCGACAGAATGATGCGGGTGAGACCCAGCGATTTCCAGAATTTCACCGCCGCGTAATTGACGGTGTTGGCCTGCACCGAAAGATGTATATCCACTTCCGGCCAGCGCTCGCGCACCATGGCGATCAGGCCGGGATCGGCCATGATGAGCGCGTCCGGCTTCATGGCGATGACCGGTTCCATGTCGGCCATGTAGGTTTTTACCTTGGCGTTGTGCGGCATCAGGTTGCTGGCGATGAACAATTTCTTGCCCAGCGCGTGCGCTTCCTGAATGCCGATCTGCAACTCTTCCAGCTGGAATTCGTTGTTGCGCGCGCGTAGCGAGTAGCGCGGCTGCCCGGCGTACACCGCATCTGCGCCGAAGGCATAGGCGGTGCGCATTTTGTCGAGAGTGCCAGCAGGAAGGAGTAGTTCAGGTGTTTTCATAGTGTGTTCCCTTATTCCGACCCCGCTCCCGGTGGGATAACCAGCGACTTGCCCGCTTGCGGGCTTAGTCGAATGGCTAGTAGTTCCATCAGAGGGGGCAAGGTTGGTTATGCCCGATAACCGAGCCGATTCAAAATTTCCAGCGAAGCATTCGCTTGGTTCAATGTGTAAAAGTGCAGTCCCGGTGCGCCGCTTGCCATGAGTTTTTCGCATAGTTGGGTGACGACATCGAGACCGAAAGCCTGTACCGACGCTACATCGTCGCCGTAGCCTTCCATCGTTTTGCGCATCCAGCGCGGGATCTCGGCGCCGCACATGTCGGAGAAGCGCGCGAGCTGCGAGTATTTCATGATGGGCATGATGCCCGGCACGATGGGCGCGGTGACACCGAGTTTGCGGCACTCTTCGACGAAGCGGAAGTAGGCATCGGCGTTGTAGAAGTATTGCGTGATGGCGGAGTTCGCGCCCGCGTTCATCTTGCGCTTGAAGTTGAGCATGTCCTCGCGCGCGGAGTTCGCTTGCGGGTGAAACTCGGGATAGGCGGCGACTTCGATGTGGAAGTGTTCTCCGGTCTGCGCGCGGATGAACGACACGAGTTCGTTGGCGTATTGAAACTCGCCGATGCTGGCCATGCCGGAAGGCAGGTCGCCGCGCAGGGCGACGATGCGTTTGATGCCCATGTCTTTGTAAGCGAACAGCAGGGCGCGGATGTTTTCGCGCGTAGAACCCACGCAGGACAGATGCGGCGCGGCCTGATAGCCTTCGTGATGAATGCGCTGGATGGTGTCCAGCGTGCGCTCTTGCGTGGAGCCACCCGCGCCGAAAGTGACGGAGAAAAATTCCGGTTTGAGCGTAGCCAGCAGCTTGCGTGCGGCGGTTAATTTTTCCGCGCCTTCGGGTGTTTGCGGCGGGAAAAATTCAAAACTGACATGCGGTTTGTTCACGATTGTTTCCTCATGATTTGTGCGGCGGCTGCGGAAAGTGCCCACGAGAAGATGCTGTACAACACGGCACCGAGTACGCCATTCCAGAAGCTATCGACCACGAAGCCCTTGAGTATCGAGCCGGTGAACCAGAACAGTAATCCGTTGATGACGAAGATGAACAGTCCCAGTGTGATCATGGTGACGGGCAGCGTGAGAATTAAAAAAATCGGACGAATGAGTGTGTTGACCAAACCGAGGAGAAACGCGGCGATCAGGGCCGCAGCAAAACCGTCCACATGGATGCCGGGGACGAAATTGGCAACGGCGATAAGCGCCAGTGCATTCAGTATCCAAACCAAAAGTAGATACATGGTATTCCCAAGGTAAGAGGGGCGGGAATGTCCCGCCCCTATACATTTAATCAGAATGTAGGGTGGGCACGCTTTGTGCCCACGCGGTCAGCGAACCGCGTGGGCTAACGATGAAACCGTTTGCCCACCCTACCTATTTTAATAGCGGTAGTGCTCGGACTTGTAAGGACCTTGCTTCGGCACGTTGATGTAAGCCGCCTGTTGGTCGGTCAGTGTACTCAATTGTGCGTTCAACGTGGTCAGTTGCAAGCGCGCAACTTTCTCATCCAGATGCTTGGGCAGCGTATACACGCCGATCGGGTAGTCCTTGTTGCGTGTGAACAGCTCGATCTGCGCAATGGTTTGATTGGCGAACGAGGAGGACATCACGTAGGAAGGATGGCCGGTACCGCAACCCAGATTCACCAGACGGCCTTCGGCCAACAGCAGGATGCGCTTGCCGTCAGGGAAGATTACGTGGTCAACTTGCGGCTTGATGTTTTCCCACTTGTATTGCTTGAGCGAGGCAACGTCGATCTCGTTGTCGAAGTGACCGATGTTGCACACGATGGCCTGGTTCTTCATCTTCTTCATGTGCTCATGCGTGATGACGTGGAAGTTGCCGGTGGTGGTAACGAAGATGTCGCCGTGTTCGCAGGCGTAATCCATCGTGACCACGCGGTAGCCTTCCATCGCGGCTTGCAGTGCGCAGATCGGGTCGATTTCGGTCACCCAAACTTGAGCGGACAATGCGCGCATCGCTTGTGCCGAGCCTTTACCCACATCACCGTAACCTGCGATCACGGCGATCTTGCCCGCGATCATCACGTCGGTGGCGCGCTTGATGCCGTCCACCAGCGATTCGCGGCAGC
>CAZHIC010000039.1:0-20509 GCA_964532405.1 uncultured Gallionellaceae bacterium
ACCCCAACCCCCACCCCAACCTTCCCCCTGAGAGGGAAGGAGCAAACGTGAGAAGCATGCTCAATCTGGATGTACTGGTGGCCGGTTGCGGTCTGGGGCATAGCCTCGCCGCGCAAAAGGTACTCTACGACGCGCTGCTGCTCGACGTGCCTATGGTGCTGGATGCCGATGCGCTCAACATCATCGCCCTGCGCCCCGACTTGCGCGGCATGCTGCACGCGCGCAAAGCGGCATCCGTATTCACCCCCCACCCCGGCGAAGCCGCGCGCCTATTGGGCTGCAAGACGGAGGATGTGCAAGCGAATCGCACCGGGACAGCACAGGAACTCACCCGAAAACTCAACGGTAGCGTCGTACTCAAAGGTGCGGGCAGCATCTGCGCCACGCACGACGGCAAGCTGTATCTCAACAAAACCGGCAACCCCGGCATGAGCAGCGCAGGCATGGGCGATGTGCTGGCCGGCATGATCGCCGCCTTCATGGCACAGGGTTTGAGCGCGGACGAAGCGCTGCTGCTCGGCGTGCATCTGCACGGCGCGGCGGGCGATGCGCTGGCACAACAACAGGCAAGCATCGGCATGAGCGCGACCGAGGTGACGGAGTGGGCGCGCTGGTTATTGAATCAGTGGCAACCTAAATAACCGTAGGGTGGGCACGTTTTTTGTGCCCACGCGGAAATGCTTTCCACCAACCGCTTCCCACCGCGTGGGCACAAAAACGTGCCCACCCTACTCAATATAAAAAATATGGCACTCTCAATCGACATCAGCGAAGAAGCCGGCATCCGCTATCTGCACTTCGGTTCGTCGTGGATACAAGGCGCAATGCGCATCGCGCGTCCGTGGAATCTAGAACTCGAATACACCAAGGAGATGATGGCGAGCCTGTTGCTGCGCGAGGATTCGCATTTCCCGCGCAAGGTGTTGCTCATCGGCTTGGGTGCGGCATCACTCACCAAATTTCTGTATCGCAATTACCCGCTGGCGAAGCTCACGGTGGTGGAGATCGAACCGGGTGTGGTGGCGGCGGCGCGGCAATTTTTCAAGTTGCCGGAAGACCCGCTGCGGGTGAAGATGGTGATCGGCGACGGTGCGGAGTTCGTGGTGAACAGCACGCAGACTTACGATCTGATTCTGGTGGACGGCTTTGATGCGGATGCTCGCGCCGGGGCGCTGGATACCGCGCCGTTTTACCAAGCTGTGCGCGCGCACCTTAACGAAAACGGCATCATGGCGGTGAATCTGTTGGGGCGCAGCAAAGGTTTTGGGGCAAGCGTGGAGCGCATCGGCAAGGCGTTCGACAATCGCGCCATCGCTTTTCCATCGTGCGATAGCGGCAACACGATTTGCTTCGCGGCAGCGGGCGACGCCATCAATGTCGCGCTGGACGACCTCAAGGATCAGGCGCTCGAACTAAAAGAAAAAACGGGATTGAATCTGTTGCCGACGCTGACGCGATTAGAGCAGGCGCAAACTTGTCTGGGCGGGATGCTGGTTCTTTAACTCACACCACGCCCGCATTGACGGGATAGCGCACATAACCGATGTTCAATTCGTAAGCGCGCAGGGTCGCCAGAAATTCCTCTGCCAGTTGTTCTTCCAGAATGAATTCAACCTGTATCGGCAACTCGCCACCCAGCTCGATAAAAGTCTCCGCGTGCAAACTGCCGTGACGCCCGTATCCTGCAATGGAGCGATACACGGAACCACCGGGTACACCGATACGCTGCGCATGTTCCAGCAACCATTCGTACAGCAGCTGGTCGTCGTGGCGTTGTTTTTCGGTGAGATAGAACTTGAGGTAGATGGCCTGCATGACGCCTCCTATTGCTGTATCCATTTGACGGTTTGAATACCGAGCACAGTCATCAGCAGAGACCCGCCCAGGTGCGCGGCGATGATAGCGCTACCCCAAACGTATTGCCCGCGCATCAACAGTGTGACGGTCTCGGCGGAGAACGTGGAAAAGGTGGTGAGTCCGCCCAAGAATCCGGTGATGATGAGCAAGCGCCATTCCGGCGACAACCCCGGATGCTGCATGAAAAACGCGACCGCAAAGCCCACCAGATAACCGCCGATGAGATTGGCAGCGAGCGTGCCCAGCGGCAGCTCGGGTAGTGATGGGTTGAGCCACAGCCCCAAGCCCCAGCGCAGCCACGCGCCGATGGCTGCTCCGAAACCGATTGCGATGAAGGCGTTAAACATCATGGTCGGATTGTATCAGGGGGAGACTCATCTATCCGCAGATTGCACAGATTCACGCAGATTAAACACCCAACATTATTTTTATCCGCAAATAAATTTAGACATCCAATGATTCAAAAATCTGCGTCCATCTGCGTAATCTGTGGACAAACGTTTTCCTGATTAGCCACAAAGTTCAGCCGAGCGAATAATACGCGTCGAGTTGGCGCGACTCCTCGCGCACACTCATCGCCCGCATCAACTTGTGCTTCATCGGCCAGGCCGTCTTGTAGTGAACGCCCATATGGCACTTGAGCTCCAGCGCCGATACGCTGCTCTTCGACTGACCCAGCAGAGGCATCGCCGGAAACCGGCGTGATGGAGGGTCGCGTGAACGTGATTGGGACGAGGCTCCGATTGTCGATCAGATTAGAACGAAGTGCCCAATATAGCCACAGTGAAGGTCATTGCACCGATCAAAAGATTCGAGGCCACGAGCTTGCGTATCGTTGCAAGTATCGCCCCTGCCTTGGGCCAATCTTGAGCGGCGACCGCCAGGTTAAAGCGCACATATTGGGCGAAAAATACGTACACGAAGATCAACAACATTACGATGCCCAGCAGCAGCATGAGGTGGATGTAATGCGGCACGAAGCGCATACCGCCGTACTGGTAGACCATGTAGAGGCCGCTGAGCAGCGTTAAGAATGCGGCCACCCATACCCAGTTGAAGAAACGCCTGAACACTTTGTCCCACAGTTGCAGGCGTTCTGGTGGTTGCAAAACTTCCGCCGCACTCGGGCGCAACACCATGTAGGCGAAGAACATGCCGCCTACCCAGACCACGACGGACAACAGGTGTATGAGTTTAAAAATCGCCATGCTATTTTCCTCCTGATAAAAGTTTGCGCACCGGAGCGAAACTTCTGCGGTGCTCAACTGAGACGCCATGTTGGATTAACGCCGCGATGTGAGCGGCAGTGGGATAACCTTTGTGGGCGGCAAAACCATATTGGGGCAGGCGTTCGTGCATCTCCAGCATGGCCGCATCGCGCGCGGTCTTGGCCAGAATGGATGCAGCGGATATTTCCGCCACGCTGCTATCGCCCTTGACGATGGCGCGACTGGGCAAGCCGGTGTCGGGACAATACAATCCATCCACCAGCACTTCATGCGGTTGCAGCGGCAAGGCTTCGACTGCGCGGCGCATCGCCAACAAACTGGCGCGCAGGATGTTGATCTCGTCGATCTCTTCTACGGATGCGGTGGCAATGGCCCATGCGCTGGCGTGTTGGCGAATCTTGATGGCGAGTTGGTCACGTTTTTTTTCGCTGAGCTTTTTTGAATCCCCTAGGCCGTAAATAGGGTGCTGGGGGTTGAGGATGACTGCGGCAGCGTATACCGGCCCGGCCAAGGGGCCGCGCCCCGCTTCATCCACTCCGCAAATCAGATGCACTGGGTTCATTAGATAAAAAAACAAGTCGTCCACAAAAAGCACGAAAGACACGAACAATTCAAAAATGCACCATTTTGTGCATTTCGTGCCTTTCGTGTTTTTCGTGGACAAAGAATTGCTGTTGGGTTCATTTACGTTGGCGCGGTGAGATCGGTCAAATACGGCAAGATGGCTTGTGCGGCTTTTTGTGCGGTGTCTTGCTTGAGCTGGGTATGCATGTGGGCGAACAAAATCTCCAACTCTGCAACGGCATCCTTATCTCCCACCAGATTCAACAAAGCCTGCGCAAGGTTTTCCGGTGTCGCGTCATCCTGCAAAATCTCCGGCACCACGAATTTGCCAGCCAAGACATTGGGCAGACCGACATAAGGGAGATATTTTTTGCGCTTGCCCAGCCAATAAGCGAGAGGCTGCATCTTGTAGGTGATGACCATGGGGCGCTTGAGCAGCGCGGCTTCCAGCGTGGCCGTACCCGATGCGACCAGCACGCCGTCTGCCGCGATCATGGCATCGTGCGCATGTCCGAACAGCATGGTGATGGGCAATTCTTGCGCTTCCAGCTTCCATAACGCATCTTCGAATATAGTGCGCGTTTCGCGGCTGGCCAGCGGCACCAGAAACTGTGCTGCGGGAACTATCTGCAAAATCAGCTTTGCCGTTGCAATGTAGGTCTCAGCCAAGTGGCGCACTTCGCTCTGGCGGCTGCCGGGCAACAAAGCAAACACCTTGGCTTTTAAGGGAATGCGCATCTGCTCGCGCATCAGGTCACGCTTGGGCAATTCCGGCAGCATGTCTGCCAGCGGGTGTCCGACGTAAGTGACAGGGACGCCGGCTTGCTCGTAGATGGACGCCTCAAAGGGAAACAAAGTCAGGATATGTGAGACCGCTTTCTTGATCTTGTGAATGCGTTCGTCGCGCCACGCCCAGATAGAGGGGCTGACGTAATGCACGGTGGGGATTCCGCGTTGCTTCAAGACTAGTTCCAGATCCAAATTAAAATCCGGCGCATCGATGCCGATGAAAAGATCGGGCGGATTGGCGATGAGCGATGCGCGCAATTTATTGCGAATGCCGACGATCTCGCGATAGTGCTTTAACGCCTCGATATAACCGAACACCGCGAGCTTTTCCATCGGGAACATGATCTCCATCCCGGCGGCTTGCATCTTGGGGCCTCCGATACCGATGAAACGTACATCGGGCAACACTTGCTTGATGGCTTCGATCAGGTGGCTACCAAGCAAGTCACCCGAGGCTTCACCCGCCACGAGGGCTATGGTTTTTGTAGTCTGGTTCATGGGTAGTTAAACGGACATTACAAATAAAGTATGGACAAAGAAAAAACGTGATGCCCGTTTCCCCTCTCCCCAACCCTCTCCCGCTTCGCGGGCGAGGGAGCGAACGAATCGCTGCGCAATTTTCATTTACCGGACGATGCCGCGACTGGCGCTGTTCAAAAATGCCAGCATGTTATCTATATCTGCATCGGCGTCGGGTACTTGTCCGCGCAAGTCTTCAATTTCTTTTTTTGCCGTCTCAAAACTGCTGCCCGCCCGATACAACGTGCGGTAAAGCTGTTTGAGCATATCCACGCGCGGCGCGGAATACCCGGCACGGCGCGGGCCTTCCTGATGAGGGCCTTTGGCTTCAGCCGGATTTCCCACCGCCGTCACGAAAGGCGGCAAATCTTGCGACAAGCGGGTCATGAAACCCGTCATGGCGAAATCGCCGATGCGCACAAACTGGTGCACGCCGCTCATGCCACCAATCATGGTATTGTTACCAACAGTCACATGTCCGGCAAACTGCACCGCATTGGCGATAGTGTTGTTGTCACCCAGTTCGCACTCGTGCGCCACATGCACATAGGCCATGATCCAATTGCCACTGCCGACCTTGGTGATACCGCCCTTCTGAGCCACTCCCAGATTGAAGGTGCAGCTCTCGCGTATGGTGTTGTTGTCGCCAATAATTAACTGCGTCGGCTCGCCTTTGTAGGATTTATCCTGCGGAATCTCGCCGATGGAACAAAACTGGAAGAATCGGTTGTTCTTTCCGATGGTGGTGTGGCCGTCGATAACAACATGCGGCCCGATCACCGACCCAGCCCCGATCTCGACATGTTCGCCGATGATGGAATAGGCGCCGACCTGAACATCGTCGGCCAACTTGGCGTTGGGATGAATGATCGCGGTCGGATGACGCATCATTTATCCCGCATCGTGCACATGATCTCGGCTTCTGCCGCAACTTGGTCATCCACTTTGGCGACCGCGCTGAATTTCCACAAGCCGCGCTTATTGAATAGTGGTTTGATCGTAATAATCAGCTGGTCTCCCGGCACGACCGGGCGCTTGAAGCGTGCATTGTCGATGCCCACGAAGTAATACACCTTGCTATCGTCTGCCTTACCCGCCCCACCTGTGAATGAGAGTATAGCGGCGGCTTGCGCCATAGCCTCGATGACCAGCACACCCGGCATCACCGGATGATGCGGATAGTGACCGGGGAAGAAAGGTTCATTGATGGTCACATTCTTCAGCACCACGATCTCTTGTCCCGGCTCGATAGACAATACGCGGTCTATCAGCAGAAATGGGTAACGGTGCGGCAGGTGCTTCAAAATTTCGTTGATGTCCATCTGGATACTCATCAATCTCTCCTCTTTATTATTTCTAGTTCTTTTTCCAATAGTTTGATGCGCGTAGCCATCTCGTCGAGATGGCGCAGGTGCGCGGCATTCTTGAGCCAGCTATCCTTTTCGCTAAACGGATATATGCCGCTGTAAACGCCTTTTTCGCGTATTGATTTGCTGATCAGGGTGAATGAAGATATCTCCACGCCATCTGCAATGCTCAGGTGTCCCAGGATGCCGGCACTGCCGCCGATACGGCAATAGCGCCCGATAGTGGTGCTGCCCGCGATGCCGACACATCCGGCGATCGCAGTATGCGCACCGATACGCACGTTGTGCGCAATCTGTATCTGGTTATCCAACTTCACCCCGTCCTCGATCACGGTGTCGTCCAGAGCACCGCGATCAATAGTGGTGTTCGCGCCGATCTCGACATCGTTACCGATGATCGCGCGGCCAATCTGGGGTATCTTCAACCAGACACCCTCCTCCATTGCGATGCCGAAACCGTCAGCGCCGATGACCGCCCCGGAATGGGCGATGACGTTATTACCCAGCAGGCAATCGTGATACACCACCACGCGGGGGTACAAGCGAGTGTTCTCGCCCAGCATCGCATTCGCGCCGATGCTGCAACCGGACATGATGACGCAGCCGGCGCCGATGCTTGCCCCCTCGCCTATCATCACATGGGCACCGATGTGCGCACTGGGCGACACCTTCGCGCCTGCGGCGATCACCGCACTGGGATGGATGCCCGGCGCAAAGGCGGGAAGCGGATTGAGAAAGGCGGAAAGTTTGGCAAAGTAAGAATAGGGATTGTCGCAAACAATGCGGGGAAGCCCTGTCGCTGCCGCATCCGGCTCCGCCACGATCACCGCAGCGGCATGAGTCGATTCAAGCTGCTTGCGGTATTTGGAGTTGGTCAAAAAAGCGATCTGATGCGACCCCGCGCTATCGAGTGTGGCGACCTGATTCACTGCGGTGGCTGCATTACCTTCTACGCGTCCGCCGAAACGCGCCACGATGTCTGTCAAACGATAAGCTATACGATCCATTGAAATACCGATAATTATTTATTGGATTTGTCGTCAGACAGGTACTGCAACACTTTCTCGGTAATGTCGATCTGCGGGTTGCGATAAACCGCTTCCTGCAGGATCAAATCGTACTTCTCTGTTTCAGCAATCGCCTGTATCGCTTTATCCGCGCGCGCCAATACTTGAGCCAATTCTTCGTTCTTGCGCAGGTTCAAGTCTTCACGGAACTCGCGTTGCAAACGCTGCAAGTTGACGTTCAGATTCGCCAACTCGCGCTCTTTGCTGCGATGCTCCGCATCCGGCTTGGCTCCCTCTTTCTCCAAAGCGGCCTGAATTTCCTTGGCCTGTTTCATTATCTGCTTGATCTCCTGGTCGCGTGCGGCGAACTCTTTTTCTATTTTCTTCTCGGCTTTTACAGCAGGTGCCGATTCGCGCAGGATGCGCTCGGTGTTGACCACCCCGACCCGAAAATCGGCAGCATGGACGGGGGCAATACATGCCGCGACCAGTATACTTATACCCAATATTTTCTTCATTCTGCCTCCTCGTAACACCGTTTGCTCATACGATACAGTCTAGAACAGCGTACCCAAAGTAAATTGGAAGCGCTGAAGTTTATCTTGTATCTGCGCCCCGATGGGAACTCCATAACTCAATTTAAGCGGGCCGACCGGCGAGAACCAAGTGATTGCCATCCCGGTAGAATAACGCAAACCTTCCGAAGCCGGTACCTGTGTCGGATCTCCGTACACCGCCCCGGCATCCAGGAACATGCTCAAGCGAACGGATTTCTCTTTCGCAAAGCCGGGCATGGGAAATAATAGCTCCGCATTCCCAATTACGCGTTTGTTTCCGCCCAGCGAATAATTGTTACTATCGCGCGGCCCCAAAGAACTGGGGTCATATCCGCGCACCGATCCCACACCGCCGGCATAAAAATTCTTGAAAAACGGCAATGTCTGACCATCATAGCCATCGGCGACTCCCGCTTCACCGTTCATCATAAACGTAATGTCGCGGTTTATAGGAGTGAACCATTGGTGCTGATAGGTCAATTTGGAGTAATGCTGGCTGGATACCGGCAGGCTGACTTCGGCAAAAGCTCTTTGCATGGTGCCTTCAGTGGGATACATGGCACTGTCGCGATTGTCCCGGCTCCAGCCGATGGTGCCGAGATAGTTATCCGTCGTTGAGCCAAAGGTGTTGATATAGCTGGTAAAGCGGGCGGGACTTCTTGACGTCAAACCGATGCTCGTCTGTTCCGCAGCGAGCCCGTAATGGATCATTTGGTCTTCGCTCAAAGGAACGGCAAAACGCACGCCCACCCCAAGGTTTTGGGAGGTGTATTGGCTGACAGAAATCTGGGTCGCATTCGTCGTACGCTTATAGATATCGAACCCGCGACTGACCCCATCGTCAGTGTAATACGGGTTGGTATAGGAGATCGAATAGATTTCATTGATCTTGCTGGTATTGATTTGTGCGGAAAGTGTATTTCCAGTGCCTAACAGATTGCTTTGACTTATTCCTCCCGTCAGGATCAATCCTTCGCTGCTGCTGATACCTGCACCGACGGAAAGATTCCCGGTCGATTTTTCTTCCACCGACACGTTCAGATCCATCTGGTCTTTAGTTCCTTGCACGGGAACCGTTTCAATGTTCAGCGCGCCAAAGAAGCCCAAACGGTCCACGCGTTGTTTGGATTTCTTGATTTTTTCCGTGGCAAACCAACCGCTCTCCATTTGCCTGAATTCGCGGCGGATGACTTCATCGCGAGTTTTGGTGTTCCCCGACACGTTGATGCGCCGGATGTAAACCCGCTGAAACGGATCGACAATAAAAGTGAAGCCAACTTGGTGCTTTTCTTTATCGATCTCCGGAGCCGCATTCACATTGGCGAAAGCATAGCCCTCGTCCCCGAAGCGTTCGGTGATTTTTTGTGTCGATGCCGTGATCGCTTTGCGCGAGAACACATCGCCCGGTTGTAGCCCGATCAGCTTGCGAATCTCTTCGTGGGAAAAGACCGTCTGCGGCCCCATGACTTGCACCGAGGAAATAGTGTATTTCGGGCCTTCAGAAATATTCAGCGTGATGAATATATCTTTCTTATCCGGCGAAATAGCAACCTGAGTCGAGTCGATGGAGAACTCCATGTAGCCCGAATCCAGATAAAAAGTGCGAATCGTCTCAATATCTGCGGAAAGTTTTTGCTTAGAATACTGGTCGTTCTTGCTGGCCCAACTCCACCAACCCGGTGTACTGAGCTTTATCATATCGAGCAACTCTTCTTCGCTATGCGCTTGATTGCCCACGATATTGATTTGTTTGATCTTTGCGACGTCACCCTCGACCACATTAAAACTCACCGCCACGCGATTGCGTTCCAGTTCCGTTAATGTGGTTTTTACCGAGACGCCATACTTCCCGCGTGCGACATATTGGCGTTTGAGTTCCTGCTCGGATTTTTCCAAAGCGGATTTATCCAGGACGCGCCCCTCTGCCAAGCCGACTAGTTTGAGATTGTCGCGCAACTGATCCTTGGGAAAGTCTTTCACCCCATTAACCTCGACGCTGGCGATAGACGGGCGTTCACGCACGGACACGATCAATACACCTTGATCGGCCTTTAAGCTGACATCTTTGAAAAAACCAGTCGCGAATAGAGCGTGAATGGCGGCGGACGCTTGGTCGTCATTCAGCGTATCGCCCACTTTGACAGGCAAATAACTGAACACGGTACCGGCTTCGGTACGTTGTATGCCCTCAACACGGATATCTTGGATGACGAAAGGTTCGATCGCCCAAACAGATGCGGCGTACAACAGCGGGATAAGCCCCGCCAGTTTCTTAAAATCCATTAGTTTTTCAACCTAAAATCAGACGACTAATGTCGTTATATATCGCAAAAGCCATCATGGTAACCAGCAACGCAATGCCTACATTTTGCCCCGCCTCCCAAAGCTTCTCGGATACCGGGCTACCCTTAATCAACTCGACCGTATAATACAACAAATGTCCCCCATCCAATAACGGGATGGGGAGTAAATTCAGTACGCCCAGACTGATACTGATCAACGCCAGAAACCCAAGATAAGCTCCCAGGCCAATTTGCGCGGATTGGCCGGCGTAATCGGCGATGGTAATGGGGCCGCTCAAATTCTTCAACGACACCTCTCCCATCACCATCTTCCACATCATTTTCAAACTGACTACAGATGTCTCCCATGTTTTGCGCACCGCCGCGCCTAATGCGGTTACAGGCGGATAGTGCACTTCCGTCAACATCGCTTCAAACGCTTTGCGGTCGATGAGCGGAGCCGCTCCGATACGTCCGATCTGCTTGCCCCCCTCTGCAACCGTGTCCGGCGTGACACTGAGTGTCAACACGCTACCGGTGCGCTCGACCTCGATGTTCAGCACGCTACCCGGATGGCTGCGCACCGCCTCTACAAAAACATCCCAGCGGGGAATCGCTTGTTCATTAACGCGCAAGATTTTGTCTTGTGTCTGCAAACCGGCGCGCTGTGCAGCCCCACTCTCAGTGACTTTGTCGATGACGGGATAGATGGGCGGCTGATAGGGTTGCAAGCCGATCTTCTGAAGAAAATCACCATCCAGATCGCTGGCCGTCAATACGCTCATATCCAGCATACGCAAAACAGAAATGCCCTCAACAGTGCGTAACTCGATTTTCGCCTGACGTTTTTGCAAAACCAAATCGAGCAATATCCAGCGCACTTCTTGCCAGCTCGGGGTCGCTTGTCCGTTGATGCCGATGATCGTTTCCTGTGCCCGCAGCAGGGCTGTTGCGGCCGGAGTCGCTGGCGGCACTTCACCCAGAATAGGTTTTATCCCGGGCACCCCGTAGATGAACAAAGCCCAATACAACAAGATCGCCAGCAGCAGATTGGCAATCGGTCCGGCCACCACGATCGCCATGCGCCGTAACACCGGCTGACGGTTGAAGGCGCGCGCCAATTCGTGGGGAGACACTTCGCCTTCGCGCTCGTCCAGCATCTTTACATATCCGCCAAAGGGGATGGCAGAGAGCGCCCATTCCGTTTCTCCGCCCGCAAAACGCTTGACGTAAATGGCCTTGCCGAAACCCAAGGAGAAACGCAGGACTTTTACGTTGCACGCCCGTGCAACCCAGTAATGCCCGAGTTCGTGGAAGATCACCAGTACAGCGATGGCAACGATAAAAGCCAGTAGCGTCATCAATGCAATATCCAATCTTGCGCTGCGCTGCGCGCTTGCGCGTCCGCCAGCAGCACATCTTCCAAAACGTTCACCGCAACATAGGGAAGTTTGTCCAACACATCCACGATCAAACGCGGAATGTCGAGAAAAGCGATGCGTTTGTCAAGGAAGGCTTCCACGGCCACCTCATTGGCGGCATTCATCAAGGCGGGGGCGGTTCCACCGGCGCGCAAGGCGCGATAGGCCAGTCCCAGACAGGGGAAGCGCTCGAAATCCGGAGCGACAAAATCGAGCCGTGCGATCTTGAATAAGTCCAGCGCTGCCACGCCTGCGTCGATACGTTCTGGATAAGCCAAGCCGTAGGCGATGGGCGTGCGCATGTCGGGATTGCCCAGTTGCGCCAACACCGAACCGTCCACGTATTGCACCATGGAATGAATCACGCTTTGCGGGTGTATCACCACCTGGATGGCGTCTGCGGGCGCGTTGAACAACCAGTGCGCCTCGATGACCTCCAGGCCTTTGTTCATCATCGTGGCAGAATCGACCGAGATTTTGCGCCCCATACTCCAATTCGGATGGGCGCACGCCTGCTCCGGTGTAACTTGCTGCAAATCGGATAACGGCGTGTTGCGAAAAGGCCCGCCGGAAGCGGTGAGCAAAATCTTGCTTACGCCCCCTGCCGCGAGATCGCCGGAGTATTTGTTCGGTAACGCCTGAAAGATGGCGTTGTGCTCGCTGTCGATGGGCAACAGCGGCGAGCCGCTTTGATGCACCGCATCCATAAAGATGCGCCCTGCCATCACCAACGTTTCTTTGTTGGCCAACAGGATGCGTTTGCCCGCACGCGCAGCCGCCAAGGTAGGGCGCAAGCCCGCCGCACCAACGATTGCCGCCATCACCGCATGCACGTCAGGCGATGATGACACCTGCTCCAATGCCTCTAAGCCGCATAACACTTCCGTCTTCAGTCCGGCAGTAATGATCCGCTGTCCGAGACGCTTGCTGGCTTGCTCATCCAGCATCACCGCAAAGCGCGGCTTGAAGCGACAACATTGCTCGAACAGCAACTCGTCCTGCTGATAGGCCGTGAGCGCGTAAATCTGATATTTATCGGGATGACGTGCGACCACATCCAGCGTACTTTTGCCGATACTGCCCGTGGAACCGAGCACGGTGATGGATTGAAGTTTATTCATGTCGGCTACACGGCTCATGCTAATTTCTCGAATACCAGCACTATTGCAGCGAACGGCAGCGTCGAAGTCAGCGCATCGATTCGATCCAACAGGCCGCCGTGTCCGGGCAACAACGCACCGCTATCTTTGACACCCGCTTGGCGCTTGACCGCAGACTCGAACAAATCGCCGATCACCGCCAGTCCGACCCACCACCATGAAGCGATGATGATGCCCGGAAAAACCGGATAATTTTTGAACAGGCCGCTTCCCCAGCCCAGCGCCAATACATAGATCGAGACGACGATCAAAGCACCGAACACCCCTTCCCAGGTTTTGCCGGGACTGATAGCCGGAGCCAATTTGTTTTTGCCGAAACGCTTACCCGCAAAATAGGCTGAAATATCCGCCACCCAGATGACCGACATCACGCCCAACAATAACCACGGACTGGCGTTGCGCAAATCGATCATCGCCAAGCCGGTCGGCAGCAATACCGCCCAACCGACCAGACCCATCAACCACGGGTTCTTGGGATGCCAACTGGCGATCATCCATGCGGGCACTACCAGCACCCACAATATGACAGCCACAAAATACCAAAATAAATGATGCACCAGCACGCGTTCAGCAGCAGCACCCGCATCGAACCACAATATTCCAAGCATCAACAGCAATGTGGCCGCGCAATAGAGCGTCGCCACGCGTCCCGCCATGCTGGAGAGGCGCGCCCACTCCACCGCACCCTGCCATATCATGAGCGCTACCAAAATAGTCCAGCCCAATGTGGGCAAGGAGAAAACTGCGGCCAGCAGCAAGACGAACAGAATGATCGCGGTGATGACGCGCTGCTTAAGCATCGGGTTTGCTTTCCTTTAACGAAAATTCGCGCAGCGTTCGCTCGCCTCCTCGCCCGCTGTGCGTGTGTTGTTGGGGCTTCAGCCCCTTACAATCACGCTCAGGAGAGGGAAACGGGCATGGCAAATTCATCATTCTGAAGGGGCACTTGTCATGCCCGTTAGTTGTTCGCTGGTGCGGCCGAAGCGGCGCTCGCGACTTTGGTAAGACTGGATGGCGATATCCAAAGCCGCGCGGTCAAATGCCGGCCATAGCGTGTCGGTGAAATACAGCTCGGTGTAAGCCATTTGCCACAAAATAAAATTACTGATGCGCTGCTCGCCGCCGGTGCGAATGAACAGATCCGGCTCTGGCGCATAGTGCATGGATAGGTAGGGCTCCAGATCTTCTTCGCTGAAATTTCCGGACATCTCGGGATGGGCCTGCCATAAGCCTTGTACGGCATGCATGATGTCCCAACGCCCGCCGTAATTAGCCGCGATGGTCAGCGTCAAGCCGTCATTGTTGTCTGTCAACTCCTCGGCATCCGCGATATATTTTCTGAGCAGTTCATCGAAGCGACTGCGGTCGCCGATAATTTTTAGGCGTACATTGGCTTCATGTAACTTGCTGACTTCGCGCTCCAGCATCTTCATAAACAACTGCATCAGGAAGGAAACTTCGTCCGAGGGACGACGCCAATTCTCGCTACTGAAGGCAAATAAAGTCAGGTATTCCACCCCCAGCTGGCGGCACGCTTTGACCATTTCGCGCACAGACTCGACGCCGCGTTGATGGCCTGCGACACGGGGGAGTAAGCGTTGTTTAGCCCAACGCCCGTTGCCATCCATGATTATGGCGATATGACGGGGAACCGCAGGGGGTGCCGGAATGGTACGAGTAGAACTTTTGAATAGCGCCATTACCAATCCCTAGGCAGATTTAGGATTCAGGAACAAGGATTCAGGGCTGGGCACAAAGATTTTTAATCCTGAATCCTTGATCCTGAATCCCAGATGTATCCTCATCAGACCGCCATCAGGTCTGCTTCTTTGACTTGTAGAGCCTTGTCAAATTCGGCGACAAAACGATCAGTCAGTTTCTGCACATCATCTTGCGCACGGCGCTCGTCGTCTTCGCCGACTTCTTTATCTTTGAGTAATTTCTTCAGATGTTCATTGGCCTCGCGACGCACATTGCGTATCGCCACTTTGGCATTTTCGGCTTCGTTGCGTACCACTTTGATCATTTCGCGACGACGTTCCTCGGTCAACATCGGCATCGGCACACGAATCAAATCACCATTCGTCGATGGGTTCAAACCGAGGTCTGCATCGCGGATCGCTTTCTCTACCGGCGAGATCATGTTCTTCTCCCAAGGCTGCACGCCAATGGTACGTGCATCGATCAGCGTCACGTTGGCAACCTGAGTGATCAACGTCGGACTGCCGTAATAGTCCACCGTCACATGATCCAGTATCCCTGCGTGCGCACGACCCGTGCGTACTTTTGCAAAATCCGCCTTGAGCGCGTCAAACGACTTGCTCATCTTTTGTTCCACGTTCTTTTTGATGTCAGCAATCATCTCTAATTCCTTATCAATCGCAATGTACTAATGTACCTTCGTCTTGCCCTGTCACCACACGCTTCAACGCACCCGTTTTAAAGATGCTGAACACGATGATGGGCAGCTTCTGATCGCGACACAAGGTCAGCGCGGTCGCATCCATCACTTGCAAATCCTTGCTGATCGCCTCATCAAAACTCACTTTTTGATAGCGTGTCGCAGCCGGGTCTTTTTTCGGATCGGCGGTATAAACACCATCCACCTTGGTCGCCTTGATGACAACCTCGGCATCCATCTCCACGCCGCGCAAGGCGGCCGCAGTGTCGGTGGTAAAGAACGGACTGCCGATACCTGCCGCGAAAATGACGACCTTGCCCTCTTCCAGATAACGCAAAGCTTTGCCGCGTATGAACGGCTCGGCCACTTGTTCCAGGTTAAGCGCGGATTGCACGCGGCAAGACACCCCGCCGCGAGTCATCGCGTCCTGCAATGCCATCGCATTCATCACTGTTGCCAGCATGCCCATGTAATCGGCGGTTGCCCTATCCATCCCCGCTGCCGCCGGAGCGACACCACGGAAAATATTGCCGCCGCCGATCACGATTGCCACCTGCACGCCCAAACCCACCACTTCGGCGATTTCGGCCACGATGCGTTCGATTACAGTACGGTTAATACCGTAGCTGTCATCGCCCATCAGGGCTTCACCGGAGAGTTTAAGCAGAATGCGTTTGTAGGCGGGGGCATTGGACATAGGCTTAGTCTTTCTTGATAGCAGCAATGGTCGCAGCAACTTCAGCCGCGTAATCTTCCACCTTTTTCTCGATACCCTCACCCACGACGAACATCTGGAAGGCAATCACCACAGCGCCTTTACTCTTCAGGAACTGCTCGATAGTCTGCTTGCCGTCTTCAGCCTTAACGAACACTTGGCCCAACAGCGTGACGTCTTTGAGGAATTTTTGCACGGTACCTTCGGCGATCTTTTCCAGCATCGCATCGGGCTTGCCGGCTTCACGCGCCTTCTCGATGGCGATGCGGCGCTCGGTAGCGATTTCTTCCGGGTTCACGCCGGAAGCATCGACGGACTTAGGTTTGCTGGCCGCGATGTGCATGCACAAATCACGCCCCATCGCATCGTCACCGCCGGTGTAGCTCAACAACACACCGATCTTGCTACCATGCAAATAGCTGGACAGTTTGCCCGTAGAAGTCGCATAGCGCTCGATACGACGGATGGTCACATTCTCGCCCAGCTTCATCACCAGCGCCTTGCGAATTTCTTCTACAGTACTGGAACCCATAGGCAGAGCGAGCAATGCGTCGATGTCTGCGGGATCGTTCTTCGCTACGATCTCAGCAACACCCTTGGCAAACGCCACGAAGTCATCGTTCTTCGCCACGAAATCGGTCTCGCAGTTAATTTCCGCTACTGCACCGGCTTTACCATCAGACGTAATGAACGCGCTGACCACACCTTCAGCCGTCACACGCGATGCTGCCTTGCTGGCTTTAGCACCGCTCTTGATACGCAGCAACTCTTCAGCTGCTTTAAAGTCGCCATTGGTTTCCGTCAGCGCCTTCTTGCAATCCATCATGCCGAGGCCGGTGGCCTCGCGCAATTCTTTAACCATACCTGCGGTAATGTCCGCCATGTTCCACTCCTAACAAATCATATTTATAAAAAAAGGGGCTTGCGCCCCTTCGTCTCGGAGAGGCTGCTTACGCGGCACTCGCCTCGACTTGTTCCTTCAGCTCGGTCAATGCACTAGCACGACCTTCCAGAATCGCATCGGCTACGCCGCGCGCATACAAGCGGATCGCTTGGCTGGAGTCGTCGTTGCCGGGGATCACAAAATCCACACCCAGCGGGCTGTGGTTGGTATCGACCACGCCGATCACCGGGATACCCAGCTTTTGCGCTTCAGTGATCGTGCCTTTTTGGTAACCCACATCGATCACGAAGATCGCTGCCGGCAGGCCTTGCAGATCTTTAATACCACCCAAGCTGCGCTCCAATTTTTCCATCTCGCGACGGAACATCAGACCTTCTTTCTTGGAAACCTTCTCAATACTGCCGTCTGCAACCATCGTTTCCAGTTCGCGCAGGCGCTTGATGGAAAGTTGCACAGTCTTGAAATTGGTCAGCATACCGCCCAACCAACGGTAATCGACATAAGGTGAGCCCGCACGAATCGCCTCTTCGCGGATAATTTCACGCGCTTGACGCTTGGTTGCAACGAATAAAATCGTACCCTTCTTAGCAGCCAGCTTGCTCACATGCTTCATCGCATCGTTGAACATGACGACAGTTTTTTCCAGGTTGATGATGTGGATCTTGTTGCGATGACCGAAGATGAACGGGGCCATCTTGGGATTCCAAAAACGGGTTTGGTGTCCGAAATGGACGCCCGCTTCCAACATTTGACGCATAGTGACAGCCATGATTACTCCAATGTGTTAAGGGTTAAGTTCCACCACCCGTCAGCTTGACCCTGTGTCAATTCCGCCCAGCCTTCGGCTAGTAACGGATTGCCTGACTTTGTTACAGGGCACCCCAACATGAACGGATGTGCGAATTATGTTTGTCCGGCAAGCTGCCGAACAAACAGGGCGCGAATTATAACCGAAACAGCATCCCGACTCAACCGCGAGTATTGAGTGCCTATACCCTTATGCTGACATCGGACGAAAAGAAAGCGGGGATAGTCTCCCCGCTTTCTTTTCGTCAGTGATGGCGTATTAGCTTTTTGTGATCTTTTTCGTTGACTGGAGCGGATAACTTCCCAATTCAGTTGCCATTTTAAAACTGGTTACAACAACAGCTTCAGGTTGAGCATCCGTCTTGGCATTCTCTGCCACGACCGAATTCACAACACCTTCATGTACAGCCGCTGTTTGACTGGCACTCCCCGCTGTCGCCACTGAACTGCCGCCTACCACCAGAAAACTCAAACTGAATACCAGTGAGGCGGCTAACGCGACTTGCGACACTCTGCTAATGAGGCTGGTTTTACGCAATCTCATCATTAAGTAACCTGTTTCATTTTCGGCAGCGATGCGTTGGAACTCTTTGCGCTCAAACACGGTTAACTGACGATCCATTTCTTCGCGGGCACGCATTGCAATGATTGTTTGTTCCTGTGCAATCAATTTTTCATTGGCTGCTTCTTTGGCCAACATTTCCGCGAGTTCACTTTGACGCGCCGCTTCGGCCGCAACTTGCTCTGCCGCGACACGGGCTGCAATCTCCGTCACGTTGCGATGCTCTATTCCCAAACGCTCCTTAACAACTTCGCTGGCGCGCATTTCTTCCGCATATTTTTGTTGCTCCAAATCAAGCTGGGCAAGCTCTTCACGAGTGCGCTCTTCGGCCAATTGCTTGGACTGCATGGCTACTCCAGCACGTTGGCGCGCCAACACCGCGGCACGACCTTCCGCTTGCAGTGCTTCTTCCGCCGTCTTTGCAGCACGAGCCTCGGATTCGCAACGCATTCTGGACATATTCAAGGCACGCATCTCCAAATCTTCCCTCGCTTTGGCGACAGCAGTCGCAGCAGCGGCTGCCAGCACATTGGCCGCAGCGGCTTCCTGAGCCCGCACTTCCATGGCGATACGCTCGTTATCCGCATCAATGGCACGCAACTCGGTTTCCATACGCGAAGTGATCTCGACAATCGTTTTATTTTCGATGACGGCACGCTCATCTGCCACACGTTTGGCTACTTCTTCCGCCGCCATGCGTTGTTTTTCCAATCCGGTAGCGCGCTGATCCGCTTCTACACGCAGACACTCCGCATTGACAGCAGCAGTCTCGGCAGCCAATCTTTCTTCTTCAGCCATACATGCTGTAACCATCAAACCCGCACGCTCTTCAGCCAACTTCAAGCATTCGTTGATCACGTCCAACTTTTTTTGCAATGCTTGCGTAGCCAGTGTCTCTGCTTGGGCTATAGTTTGTTCATCTTTGAGCAGTTGCACATCCATTGCTGTATGTTCTTCGGATTTCAGCTTTGCATACTGAGCCATTTCCGCTTTTTTATTGGCGGCCTCGATTTCAATATTGGCCGCATCTATCGCCTCGGCTTCGGCATGCAATTGCAACTCGATAGCACGTGCGGCACGCATCTCCGCATTAGCGCGATGACGCGCCACCTCAATCAAATCACGTTCAGCTTGCATCCTGGTTTCTGCCGCTTGTTTGGCCTGCATCTCTGCGGCCAAGTGGCCGCGCGCATCAAGCTCGGCTTGTTTCAACAAAGTATTCGCCGCTTCGCGCTCTTTGGCAGCAGCCTGTTCGATCGCGACACGAGCATCCAGCAACGCCAACATTTCCTGTTCGGCTTGCAACTTACGCTCGGTTGCGATGCGCCCTTCCTGTTCTTTCTGGGCACTCATTCTGGCCACTTCAGCGGCCTGCCATTCGGCCTGCACTCGGGCATTGGCCTCGGCTTGTGCTTGCTGTTCGATGCGCGCACGCATTGCGATACTTTCAGTGACTTTGCGCTCTTCCTCGGCACGGGCAGATTCGGCACGTTCAGCTTCAAGAGCTGCGGTGACACGCGCTTGAGTCTCGGCCAATGCAAGCGTTTCAGCGCGTGAACGCGCTTGATTCGCCTCCAGCACAGTCGCTTCGGCCATCAGCTTGGCCTTCACCAGCGCCAGCACTTCCTTTTCGGCATTGAATTTATCTTGCGACACCTTGGCCAGATGAGCCTCTGTACGGGATTTTTCCTGTGCCAGCAAAGCGGCTTCATGATCCAGACTGGCACGCTCTTCGATCAAAGCACGTGTGCGATGCTCTGCCGCCAAGCGCTGCTCAAGCTCGGCCTGTGCCTGTCTTTCCGCAACCAGTCGCGCTTCTACTGCCCCGGTCAAAAGCTGTTCTGTCTTTAATTTTGCATGGGCTGTTTCGGCCAGTTCGCGTTCCAGTTGCAAGCGCGACTGCACCTCGGCAACCGATTGGGATTCGGTTCGGCTACGCGATTCGATCTGCTCAGCCAATTCGTTTTCCTGCCGCACCTTGCCTTGGGCAAGGGCGCGCGCATGTGCTTCGGCGCGTGATCGCGCTTGTACCGCAAGCTGGGCCTCGATCTCGGCCTCCATACGACCGCGCGTTTCCTGGATAGCTTCGGTTTCGGCGCGGTTTTCATCGGTAACCAAACGAATTTTCTTTTGAGCTGACATGATCTACCTCATTAGCGTTATATAACCAAGCATCTGGCTTGACGCTAAGGTAGCAGTTTGGGATTTCCGGCAAGTGCCGAATAAAGGTGGAAAACTAGGCTATTTTCAGCCAGACAGACTATCGCACCATCTGGTTCATATCGATGATGGGCATCAGAATTTCCAGCACAATCGCGCTCCACCATGCCAATGCTGCGCAATCCTTTCCACAGTTCTGTTTTCGGCA
>CAZHIC010000040.1:0-19095 GCA_964532405.1 uncultured Gallionellaceae bacterium
TTCTCGATGACCTGTTCGATAATTTATTTAGGGTGATTTTTAGAGATGCCCTAAATATTGCTCCCTGCCATGAATTGGCAAATCAGGAATAACTTGATTGCGTTTCAGGCTAAGTCGCTCTACGTTATTTTCAGAGAATGTTGGAGAGATAACGAGAACTTTATCGTTTGTAAACGTAATCATTCCTCTATCGAACAACCTATCAAGAGTTGGGCTGAATAAAAAACCATTATTAACATCAAGTCTTTCGTGGTTTGAGGACATCATCCAAGGCTTAATATGACTTGCGGTCAAAATGCGTTCATCATCAACACCAGTGATTGGACATTTCTTTAGTGACAACAGTAATTTTTTGCGAAACTCGTTTTGTCCTATGCGTATAGCGGAAAGTACATCTTTGGTAGTTACCAGATCACTCGATTGAAGAACAAGTTTATTTTCGTCAAACTCAGCTAATGAATATGTTCCATCATCAATTTTTTTGAAATTTCGATGATTCCTTATCTCTCGATACAAAACTCCACGAATACCAGCTTGCCATTCATGCGATGCTTTCGCTGTCGGATAGTATTTCTCAATTTCGTTATAAATAATTTCCCATGTGGCAATGCCGCCATTATCTTTTAGGACGCTTTTAATCGCTTCAACTTTTGTCATGTTGCATGACACACCGAAATGCCCGCCCACGAAATGCGCCCGCTTCCCCGCTTTAGATATTGATTCATGCCGGAATAGGCAGGATCTGTTGTGATGACATCAACCGATTCGTCAGGCAAGGATCGCAAAAATGCTAACGCATCATTTTGTTCAATATGTACCGAACAGTCGCTCGGCCCTATAAGCGTTAAGTCAGCCTGCCTATTAGTTGAAGTCGGCGACTTAACGGTGTTAATCAATACTTCCATAATTATCGAATCCTCTTGATGGATTTATATTCCACCCTACAAAACTTCATCCGGCACGAGAAATTAAAATAAAGAAATGCGCCGACCTCAAACATGATTCCAAACCTCGTCATCGGGATTACCCCAAACTTGGGCGAGTGATTTTTCTTGAGCCAGCATCAGGTCGTTCCATTGTGTTTGCTCTTGGCGCGATTTGAGATAGCCGATGAAATCCAGTACTTCTTTCACCTGGCCTTCCGGCAGCGCTTTGATTTGTTCCTGCACGATTTCAGCCAATCCCATGTCCGTCTCCTTTTTTAGCAACGCGATGTTACCGTTTTTTCTCGTGTCCTTGCCTTATGCTTTTGACAAAAACTTAAGGGCTTGTCGAATCCCGTCCGAAACGGAGAGGTCTTTGGAAAGTTGCTTGGCTGCCCAATCGGCTTCCTTGTCGTTGTAGCCCAATGCCAGTAAGGCGTTGACGATGTCATTATTCGCGGAGGTGGCGGCAGTGCCCGATGTGGTGCTGGTGCCTGTCACCGTGAACTTGCCTTGCAGTTCCAGCAGCAGGCGTTCTGCGGTCTTCTTGCCCACGCCGGGAATCTTGGTGAGGCGTCCGACTTCCTTGTTGGCGACTGCTGCGGCGAGGTCGCCCAGACTCAGGCCGGACAACACCGACAATGCGAGTTTGGGGCCGACGCCGCTGATCTTGAGCAACTGGCGGAATGCCAGACGTTCTTCGTTAGTGGCGAACCCGTAGAGCAGTTGCGCATCTTCGCGCACCACGAAATGCGTGTGCAGCACAACTTTCTCTTGCAGTGCGGGCAGGTTGTAGAACGTGCTCATCGGCACATCCAGTTCGTAGCCCACGCCCTGCACGTCCAGCAAAATCTGCGGCGGGTTTTTTTCCAGCAGGATGCCGCTCAGTCTACCGATCATTAAACCAATCTCCCCTGTTTCACTCGAAAACCATGAGTTGCCAATGCACCCAAACCCATGCCGCCGTGCGCGTGGCAGATGGCGCAGGCCAGCGCATCCGCAGCATCCGGGCTGGGTGTGCCGGACAGTTTTAGCAGGCGCTGCACCATCATCTGCACTTGTTCCTTGTCGGCGTGACCGTTGCCGACCACGGCCTGTTTCACTTGTAGCGCGGTATATTCCCCCACGGGAAGGTTTGCCAGCACCGCCGCGCAGATCGCCGCGCCGCGTGCTTGTCCCAGCAGCAGGGTGGATTGCGGATTGACGTTGACGAACACTTTTTCCACCGCCACTTGTTGCGGCTGATGCTGTGCGATGACCTCGCCCAATGAAATTAAAATGACTTTTAAACGTTCCGGTAATTCGCCAGCTGGTGTCTTAATGCAGCCGCTGGCGACGTAATGCAAGTGCTGGCCTTCTTTGTCGATCACGCCGAAGCCAGTGATGCGCAGGCCGGGGTCGATGCCGAGAATTCTTGTGTGGGAAGAGGGAAGAGGGAAGGGGGAAGGGGAGTTCATCGGTGCGCGCAGGTTTTACCCTTCCCCCTTCTCCCTTGACCCTTCACTTGTCTCATTCCTCGATTACCGCAGTCGTGTAAACCTCCTGCACATCATCGCAGTCTTCCAGCGCATCCAGTAGTTTCTGCATACGTACTGCATCGTCGCCAGTGAAGATCACTTCGCTATCTGCTTTCATGGTGACCTCACTCATTTCAGGCTTGAAGCCGGAGGCTTCCAAGCGTTGTTTAACTTCGATAAAGTCATACGGGCCGGTGATCACTTCGATGCTGCCATCATCGTTGCTGATGATGTCCTCGGCACCCGCATCTAGAGCCACTTCCATGAGCGAATCTTCGTCTGTGCCGGGCGCGAAGATCATTTGTCCGCAATGTTTGAACATGAACGCGACCGAACCGTCGGTGCCGAGATTGCCGCCGTATTTGGTGAAGGCGTGGCGCACATCGGCGACGGTGCGCGTTTTGTTGTCGGTCATGCAGTCCACCATGATGGCCGCGCCGTTGATGCCGTAACCTTCGTAGCGCAATTCCTGATATTCCACGCCATCCAGTTCGCCGGAGCCGCGCTTGATCGCGCGCTCAACATTGTCCTTGGGCATGTTCTGTTCGTAGGCTTTTTCCATCGCCAGACGCAGGCGCGGATTGCCGGTGGGGTCGCCGCCGCCCAGTCGTGCAGCCACGGTGATTTCTTTGATCAGGCGGGTAAAAACCTTGCCGCGTTTGGCGTCTTGTTTGCCTTTCCGGTGTTGGATGTTCGCCCATTTACTATGACCAGCCATATTGCTCTCCGTTGTCGTGCGTGCCTGTATTTGTGACGGGTTTCATGCTATTGAAACAGGCGCGATGGTATCATTTTAGGGCACGCAACCCAAGGATGCCTTGCGCTATAATGCGTGCAAGACTTTTTAACCGTAGAAGGGAAACATCATGAAAATTCGTCATCTGGCTGTATTGTCCGCAGCATTGTTGTTCGCCGGTAATGTGCTTGCCGATGAAGCATTGTTGAAAAAGAGCAGCTGTACGACCTGCCATAACATGGAAAAAAAGACAGTAGGCCCTTCGCTGAAGGCGATTGCTGCTAAATATAGCGGTGATGCTACAGCCCAAGCTAAGCTGGAAGCCAAGGTACGCAATGGCGGAAGCGGCTCATTTGGCACTATGGCCATGATGAAAACTGGCGCTAACGTAAGCGATGCCGACATCAAGACGCTCGTAAGCTGGATCCTCGCGCTCAAGTAATTGCCGCAGCGGAATAAAACGAGCCCGCATAAAAGCGGGCTCGTTTTTTTGTGGCTCAAATTTCTGTGGCTTGGATTATTTTTTCTCCGGCATCTTGCCGCTATTGCCCGGATCGCCTACAGCACGACGCTCTTCCATCATCGCTTTCATTTCTTCCGGTGTCACTTTGCCGTCTTTGTTGGTATCGATCTCGTCGAAATGCTGCGAAAGCATGGGCATGTCTTTGGCCTCTTCGCGGGTCAAAGCGCCATCATGGTTGGTGTCTGCGGCATCGAAACGCTTGCTGATGAGCGCATCACCGTGTTCGTGCATTTTGTTGGGGTAAGCGGCTTGCATCTCTTCGGGTGAGATTTTGCCGTCGTGGTTGGTGTCTAGTTCTTTGAAATGCTTGTTGTGAAATGTGTCGAATTCTTTCTTGGAAATCGCGCCGTCTTTGTTCGCGTCCATTTCCTCAACGTGTTTTCCACCGGGTTGGCCTTGATGCATGGGTGGACATGCCCATGCCGAAGATGCGGCGAGAATGGTGCAGGATGCGACGACGAAGCTGCTGATGACTTTATTCATGGTTTGAGTCTCCTTATGTTCAGATATGGCCGCCTATCGGCGGCTGACGGTAGAGACAGCTTAGCACGAACAAAGTTCTGTGCGATTGGCGTGAGTTATAATTGCACCTCGATTTTAGCGCGATTTTTGATGAATATTTTTTACGAAGAAGATGGCGGATTCAAGGTCGGCAGCATCCTTGAGGACAATACGACCTCGCTACAGGTGGAGAACACCCACGGCAAACGCAGCAAGATCAAATCTGCCAATGTGATGTTGCGTTTCGCGCAGCCCGGTTTGGCCGAGTTTCTGGTGCAGGCAGAAAGCATCGCTGCCGGCATGGATGTCGAATTCCTTTGGGAATCCTGCCCGCCGGAAGAGTTCAGTTTCGATTCCTTGGCGCAAGAATATTTCGGCCATGCGCCCACGCCCATCGAGGCGGCGGGCACATTGATACGCTTGCACTCGTCGCCGATGCACTTCTATAAAAAAGGTAAAGGCCACTATAAATCGGCGCCGCCGGAGGCATTAAAGTCCGCGCTTGCCAGCGCCGAAAAAAAACGCCAACAGGCTGCGCTGCAAGCCCGCTATGTCGAAGAGCTGGTCGCTTTTACGCTGCCTGTCGAGTTCGCCGACAAGCTGCAGCATGTTTTGTATAAGCCGGATCGCAACACGCTGGAAGTGAAAGCGCTGGAAGCGGCTTGCGCGGCGACGCATTTGTCGGCGGCGCACCTGCTGCACCGTTGCGGCGCACTGCCGTCCACACGCGATTTTCATTTGCATCGCTTTCTGTTCGAGAATTTCCCCAAAGGGATCGGTTTCCCCGAAGTCGGCGTGGAAGCGCATCCCGAATTGCCGCTGGCGCCGGTCAATGCTTTTAGTATCGACGATGCCACCACCACCGAGATCGACGATGCGTTTTCGCTGGAGCGTTTGGCGAACGGGAATTGGCGTATCGGGGTGCACATCGCCGTTCCGGCTTTGGGTATTTTGCCGAACACGCCAGTCGATGCGATTGCGGCGCAGCGTCTTTCCACTGTGTATATGCCGGGCGACAAGATCACCATGTTGCCGGAAAACGTGGTGCAGGCGTTTACCTTGTGCGCCGACAAAGTATGCCCGGCACTGTCGCTGTATGTGGAAGTGGACGCGACTTCGCTCGATATATTGCACAATGAAAGCCGCCTGGAACGTTTGCATATCGCCGCCAATTTGCGTCACGACACGCTGGAGCCTTTGTTCAACGAGGCGACCCTCGCCGCAGGCAAGCTCGATTATGCCTATGCCAGCGAGCTGACCCTGCTGTGGAACTTCGCCAATAAGCTGGAAGTGCTGCGCGGCAAATCCGCCGACAACAGCACGCAGCAAATCGACTACAACTTTCATGTTGAAGATGACCGCATCACCATCAGTAATCGTTTGCGCGGTTCGCCCATCGACAAGGTGGTATCCGAGCTGATGATTCTGGTCAACAGCACCTGGGGCAAGCTTCTCGCCGACCACGAGGTGGCGGGAATTTACCGCACGCAGAACAACGGCAAAGTGAAGATGAGCACGGTCGCCGCCCCGCACCAGGGCTTGGGTGTGGCGCAATACATGTGGTCGAGTTCGCCGTTGCGCCGCTATGTGGATATGGTGAACCAGCGGCAGATCATCAGTCTGTTGCGCAATGAGGCGCCGATTTACGCCCAGAACGACATCGCGCTATTCGCTATTCTGCGCGACTTCGATGCGGCTTATACCCTCTACAATGACTTCCAGCGCCAGATGGAACGCTACTGGTGTTTGCGTTGGTTGTTGCAGGAGCGGGCCAAAGTGGAAGCCCTCACCCCAACCCTCTCCCGCGTTGCTGGCGAGGGGGCAAACGAATCGCTGCGCGGGCTTGTCGTTACTGTGTTGGTGCTGCGCGAAAATCTGGTCAAGCTTGCCGATATTCCGCTGGTGAGCCGTATTTCATCGTTGCCCGAGTTGCCGCCGAACACGCGCGCGACATTGGAGATAGGAGAAGTGGATTTGCTGGATTTGAATTTCAATGCGCGTTTTGTCTCGGTGATTGAGGCGACGCCTGCATGATTCGCCTGCTGCTAAAACAGCGCATTGCGTTCGCCGTGCTGTTTTCGCTCGGGGTGCATGCCTTTGTGTTGTTCGGCATAGGGATCGCGCTTCCCGAGCTGGGTAAGGCAATCAGCACACCGCTACAGCCGCTGGAGGTGGTGCTGGTCAACAGCAAATCGAAGACGCGTCCGAGCAATGCCGCCAAGATGGCGCAGCACAATCTCGACGGTGGCGGCAACACCGCAGATGACCGTCACGCCAAGACACCTTTGCCGACGTTAAGCGACGGCGAACAATACTCGCCGGAACAATCCGCGCAGCGAGTGCGGCAACTTGAGCAAGTCGCCAGGCGTCTGCTTACGCAATTGAAGAGTAGTTACAGTGTATCCGAGGAAAAGAACGACAAGCAGCCGGTCAGCAACGAGTTGAGCGGAGAAGACCTGGTGCAGCGCTCGTTAGAGATGGCCCGGCTGGAAGCGGAAATCAGTAAAAGCATGGACTCTTACGAAAAGCTTCCCAAACGCAAGTTCATCGGCGCGCGTACTCAGGAATATCGTTATGCCCAATACGTCGAAGACTGGCGCGGCAAGGTGGAACGGGTCGGCAATATGAACTATCCGCAACTGGCGCGCGATCAGAAAATTTACGGGAAATTGACGCTCACGGTTTCGATACGTGCCGATGGCAGCGTGGAAAACATCGAAATCAATCGTTCATCCGGGCAACGTATCCTCGATGCTGCCGCCATGCGTATCGTCAAACTTGCGGCGCCTTATTCCGCCTTTCCGCCGGACATTCGTAAGGAAACCGATGTGCTCAGTATCACTCGTACCTGGATGTTTACCAGCAATGATCACTTGGAAAGCGAGTAGGCGAGCGCCGTCGCCAACCCGATAAGCACGGTTTCATCAACGACGACCTAATGGACAGTCCGGGTTCATTCAACTTAAAAACGGCAATTGGTCCACGAAAAGCACGAAAGGCACGAAAGAAAACAATCGGTTGTATTGGCTCGCTGAGTTACCCATAGGGTTGAATTTCATAGCATGGAGTTCTTTGAATTTGTTCGTGTATTTCGTGAATAATGGGTATCCCTTTGACGCACGTTCGATGCAAGGCTTGCGACGGCAACACGTCGCTGATGGCCGACACTGTGTTTGAGGACACTCGCAAACCGTTGCGAACATGGGTTTCCTTGATCATAGCTCAACAAACTGTGACCGCCACAAGCACCATACAGCTCCATTGTTTTCGGCAAATCACTATAACGTGCGTCAAAGAGATACCCATTTAGTGAAATATTGTAGGGTGCATGGAATGCACCCTACATGGTTAATGCTCTTTTGAAAGATAAATGGACTGAGAGGGGAAAGGGACGGTTCTAAATATGGGGTTCGAGATTGCGGCGCAAGAATTCATGGAAGTGCAGCATGCCGTCTTCGGTGGGCGACTGGTACGGGCCGACTTCTTCGATGCCTTGCTGGTACAGCGCTTTGCGCCCCTGCTGCATGCGCAGGCAGATGGTGTCGTCTTCCACCGCTGTCTCGTGATACGCCTGTTTTTCCGCTTCGATATATTCGCGCTCGAACAGCACGATGTCTTCGGGATAATAAAACTCCACGACGTTGGTGCAAGCCTCCGCGCCGCGCGGAATGATGGTGCTGACCACCAGTGTATTCGGATACCACTCGACCATGATATTCGGATAGTAGGTCAGCCAGATCGCGCCGTATTTCGGCATTTGGCCGTTGTTATAGCGCAGCACTTGCGCTGCCCATTTCTCATACACGGCGCTGCCGGATTTGCGCAATTGATTGTTGATGCCCACGGTCTGCACGCTGTACCAGTCGCCGAAATCCCAAGATAAATCGTCGCAATTAACGAACTGCCCCAAGCCGGGATGGAACGGCACTACGTGGTAGTCCTCCTGATAGACCTCGATGAAAGTCTTCCAGTTGAAAGCGTACTCGTCCACTTCCACGCGATCCAGCATATAGCCGGAGAAGTCGATCTCCTTGAAGGCGGGCACGGTTGCCAAATCCTTGGCGATGTTGCGTTGACCCGCGAACAGCAAGCCGTTCCAGTTTTGCAAAGGTGTTTTGTTCAAGTGCAGGCAGGGATTCTGCGGAAAATGCGGCGCGCCGAGCAATTCGCCATCGGTCTTGTAAGTCCAGCGATGTATTGGGCAAACGATGTTTTTCGCAGTGCCGCGCCCGGTGAGCATGGTGGCCTGACGATGGCGGCAAATATTCGACAGTAGCTCCACGCCGCTTTCGTTGCGCACCAACATCTTGGCGTTGTCCATCCATTCGATCACGTGATAGTCGCCGAGATTGGGCGTCATCAATTCGTGGCCGACATATTTCGGCCCGGCGTCAAATAGCACGCGCTGCTCGACCTCCAATATTTTTGGATCGAAATACCAGCGCAACGGCGGTTGCGCGGAAACCAGTTTGAACTGATCTAGTTTTGCAATTTCGGACATACCCACACCCTTATGCGGACAATGGTGAATACGGTTTTGAAGAGGCGCGGATTGTCCCTTAATCAATAGGGGGGCGCAACAATAATTGCTGCAACGAAGCGTTGATTGCAGGTTCGCGTTATCATCCGCTTAGCAACGCTTTCAGATAGGCTTAATTCTCCTCTTGCCTTCAAGCACACCAAACAACACCGGCATCACCAACAGCACTAACGGCAGTTGCACCATCAGTCCTGCTATGATGGCGATGGCCAGTGGCTGCTGCATCGCGGAGCCTTGCCCCATCGCCAAGGCTAAAGGCAGCAAGGTCAGAATGGCCGCCAAGGTGGTCATGATGATCGGCCGCATCCGATTTTTTCCCGCTGCTATCAATGCTTCGGATCGGCCCGTTTCAAGCGGCAAGCTGAAATACTCCGAGAAGAAAAATATCGCCACCTCGGTGACGATCCCGACGATCATGGTCATGCCCATCATGGCCGAGATATTCAATTCGATGCCCGTCACCCACAAGCCGATAAACACCGCCGACAACGACAACAACGGCATCAGCAGAATAGCCAGCGCGACCTGGAAGCGCTCATAAATAAACAGCAACAGCAGAAACACCAACGCAACCGCGGCGGTGAACACCATCATCATGCCCTTGAAGGCGATTTGCTGCTGCTTGTATAGTCCGCCGAGTTCATAGTAAACGCCTTGCGGCAACATATCGGGCGCGTTCATCAGTTGTTTCACATCGCGTATCACCGAGCCCATATCGCGTCCGCTGATGCGCGCCGTCACCGCTACCATGCGCTTGAAATTTTCCCGGCTGATTTGCGCTTGCCCGGACACCGCGCTGAGTGTCGCCACGCGTTTCAACGGGAAGAAATGGCCATCCGGTGCGCGCAACAGCAGTTGCCTTAAATCATTTTCGCTACCGCGCAACGCTGCGGGCAGCCACACGCGCACACCGATCATCTTGATGCCCTCGCGTATCTGCGTGGTGACTTGTCCGGCCAGTGCGTCTTGCACCATACGCGTGACCGCTTCCGGGTCAACGCCCTCCAATGAGGCTTTCACCCGGTTAACTTCGATATTCAGCGCGTCCCCGGCCGGGTTGATGCCGTTGCGTATTTCGACCACCCCTTGGATTTTGGCGAGGCTGGCAGCCGTTTTCTCGGCCAGCAATTTGAGCACGGTCACATCATCAGAAAATATCTTGATCTCGACCGGCTGCGGCACCGCAGTCAGGTCGCCGATCATGTCTTCCATCAACTGCGCCATTTCAATGTTCAAGCCCGGCACCTGTTGCGCGATCTGATTACGGATTTCATCCATCACCTGTTCAATATCGGCGCGCGGCTGGGGCTTGAGGCGAATAAAAAAATCGCCCTGATTGGCCTCGGTCAGCCCACCGCCCAACTGTGTGCCAGTGCGTCGCGAATAGGTGTCCACATTCGGATCGGCACGAATAATTGTTTCTACCTGGCGCAGCAGCCGGTCTGTTTCGGTCAGCGAAGTGCCCGGTTCGGAACGGTAATCCAGAGTGAACCCTCCTTCGTCCATCGCCGGCATGAAGCCCGATCCCACTTGATGAAAAGCGATCCAGCCCAGTGCCAGCATCGGCACGACCCCGAGCAACAGCAGCAGTGGTCGCGCCAGCAGGCGGCGCATCACTAGCTCGTAGCTAACATGTAGCCATTCGGTAAAACGTCCTCCCTCTTTCTGGTTGGCATCTTTTTCATTGAGCAGATGATCCGCCAGAATCGGCACCGCCAGCCAGGTCACCAGGAAGGAAATAATCAATCCGGCCGCCATGGTCAGCGACAACGCGCGAAAGAATGCGCCGGTCACGCCATCCAGAAAAGCCAGCGGAACAAAAATAATCACCGTGGATGCGGATGAGGCGGTCAACGGGCGCAGAAATTCCCGTGCCGCTGTCAAGACCTGACCGTGATGCTCAAGGGGTGCGCCGCGCAATCGGCGCACGATGTGCTCGATCATCACGATCGCATCGTCAATAATCAATCCCACCGCGGCCGCCATGCCGCCCAAGGTCATAATATTGAAGCTCATCTGGAACACATCCAGCAATACCACCGTCGCGGCCAGCACGGTCGGCACGACGACAATCGCGATCAGGGTGATTTTGAGGTTGCGCAGAAAAGCCAGCAATACCAGAGCCGCCAGGGCTATGCCGATCAAAATAGCATCCCGCACACTCGCGGCGGAATCCACCACCAAACGGCTTTGGTCATACCAGTTGGCCAGCTTTACGCCTTGGGGTAATTGCGCGCGATAGCTGTCCAGTTTGGCCTTGATGCTGTCGGCAATCTGCACGCTGTTGCTGCCGGGCTGCTGATACACCTGCACCAGTACCGCATCGTGTCCGTCCGCATTGACACGTATCCACTGCGGCACCGTGCTGCGCTTGACCTCGGCCACGTCTTCCAGCCTGACCAGACCGTTGGCTCCGCTTCTGAGCACGGTCTGTTGCAGGTCTTCAACATTTTTCAAGCGCGTATCCGCAATGCCCAGATAGAGCTTGTAATGATCTTCCAGCCGTCCCACCGCCGTCACCACATTGGCGGCCGCCAAGGCTCTGGCCACGTCAGACATCGCCAGCGCGTAAGCCTGCAAGCGCGCCGGATCGACAATGACCTGAAACTCCTCCTGCGCACCGCCGATGACTTGAATGCGTGCCACGCCATTCACGCCCGATAGCAGCGGACGCAATTGGTATTGCCCCAAGTCGTAAAGTTGTGTGAGCGGCAAGGTGTCCGAAGTCAGGCTATAGGCCAGAATCGGGAACACGGTCGGATCCATGCGTTTGACCGACATCTGCGTACCCGCAGGCAGTTGCGGCAGTAGCTGCGCGACCGCCTGGCTGACCTGTGCGGCCGCCAGCGGCATGTCGCCGCCCCAGGCAAAATTGACCGACATTTCAGCCGATCCCCGGCTGGTGGTCGAACGCACATTTTGTACCCCGGGCACGCGGCGTATCGCTTCCTCCGCCAGCATGGTGACTTGAATTTCCATCTGCTCGGCCGGTCTATCCCCCGCATCCAAGGTGACGACGACGCGCGGAAAATCAACATTGGGAAACAGCGCCACGGGCAGTTTGAACGCGGCGAACAGACCCGCCACGGCGAGCATCAGCAGAAAGAACAGGATGGAACGGCGATGCGTCTGCATCCAACTGGACGTGCTCATAGTTTGCCCTCGCGCACCGTCATGCCATCCTGCAGCTCATAATTGCCGGATACCACCACCTTGAGCGAGCTATCGAGCGCGCCGCTCACCGCCACACGATTGCCGCTTTCTATCTGCACCGTCACCGCTACGCGTTTGGCCTGTCCATCATGCACCTGGAACAGGAAACTGCCCTGTTCATCGCGCAGCACGGCGGAACGCGGCACAACCCAGGATTCACGGCTGTCCAGCGTAATCGTTCCGCGCACTTGCATACCGGGCAGCAAGCCGCTGGTGACACCCTGCAATTCAATATCCACATCCACCAAGCGCGTGAGCGGGTTAATCACCCCATGTATTTGCAACACCTGAGCCGCGACCGCCGGTTGATTGCCAAATACCGAAAAAATCTGCACCGGCATGGCAACCCGCAATCGCGCTATATCTTCCGGCTCGACACCCAGCGTGGCGCGCAGCTTGCTGCCTGCGGACAGCTGCAAGACCGGCGTGCCGGCTAGCACACGATCACCTTGTTGCACCGAGAGCAGCGACACCACCCCGTCAAAAGAGGCTTTGACCTGTTGCGTCACCATGCCCCCGCCGATATTTTTTTGTGCCGCCAAGTTGGCCTGGGCATCCTGCAAGGCCTTGTGTGCGGCGGCCAGTTGCGACTGTGTGGCAAGCTGGCGCGCGGTCAAATCTTCGACACGTTGCAGTTCGCTGCGCGCAAATACCTCGGCAGTTTCGGCCTGGTGATAGATTGCCGCCGCGTTGGGGTCGGTGGAAAATTCCAGCAAAATTTGTCCGCGTTTAACTATTTGTCCCGCCACTACAAACAAACGCGCGATTTGACCCGCACGCGCAAAACTCACATTCTCGGCCGCCCCTGTGGCAGGCATCACGCTGCCGTAAGCCGTCAAGGTCTCCGCCATAGCCTGCTTGCGCAGTGGCTCGGATTTAATCAACACGCTGGGCGCGTTGCTTTCGGGTGCGGCAAATGCAGGGGACATTAGGCCGATGGACAACAGTGCGAATAGTATTTTTGCCGGCATCATCATTCCTTTTTAGTTTTTTCTGCCCGCGCAATTTCCGGCAACTCGCCGCCTAGCAGGGTAAGCAGTGCCACGCGCTGCTCCATTAGATTCTGCCTGATGAGAATGGCTTCGGCTTGTTTCGCCAGACTGGCGGTGCGCAGGTTGGTGTAGATCAAGCTATCGATGCTGCCAGTATCAAAAGCCGCTTGTGCATTGCTTGCCGCAAGGGCAAGAGTAGCCCCCCCGCGTTCTACATTGTGCAATTGCTGTTCGAGTAATTTTTGATCCTGCAAAATTCGTGAAATCTCGGTGGCGGCAGTATTGATACGCAGTTGATATTCGTCATGCAATTTTTGGCGGGTGGCTTGCGCGATGGCGATGTTGCCGCGGTTGCCGTTAAAAATCGGCAGGCTCAGGCTAATACCCGCGCCTTGCGTATATAGCCCCGAGGTATCTTGGGCGCGTGTCAGGCCGACACTGAGCACCGGAAACTGCGCCCATACCGCCTGGCGAAAGCGTTGCTCCTGGCTCGTGTAGCCGAATTCCAGCGCGCGCAAGTCCGGGCGGCGTTGTGCCAGATGCGCGATGTTTTCTTGAACTTTTGCCTCATCCAGCGGCGGCATGTCCGCATCGCCTACCAGCAGCAATTTTGTATCTGGGGCCAAGCCCAGCAGGTCGTTGAGAGCATGCTGGTTGGTATTGATCTGGCGCGATAAATCATTGATGCCGGTTTCCAGATTTTGCAACGCGGCCAGATCAACATTGGCCGCATCCCGTGTCAGCTCGCCTAACCCGATTGCTTGCCCGATTGCCGCGTAACGTGCGGCAAGCAGCGCACGCTCTTGCTGCATGATGCCCAGCAGTTTTTGTTGTGCCATGTTGCGCACAAATAACAGTCGCGCCTGGCTCACCACTTGCCACTCTTGCCACAGCAGGTTGAGATCGGTTTGCCGCTCGGTCGCATCTGCTGCGCGCTTGCCAGCCGAACGCGTCAGCAATCCGTTCACGTCATAACTGAGCCCCAAGTTAAACGCGCTGGTGTTGCCCGCACCGCCATTAAGCGGCGTATCGCGGGTCATGCCCAGTTGCGGATCAGGCAATAATCCCGCCGCAAAAGCCTGCGCGCGGCTAATGCCCAGATCATCCCGCGCAATCTTGAGTTGCGGGTTATTCGCCACCGCCAGCATCGCCACTTCGGTCATATCCAACCCGTCGCTAGTATCAAACGGATGTGCCGCCAGTTCGGGCAAGGGCATGTCTGTCGCTTTTACGACAATAGGTAAAATGTCTCTGGGGGCATTCGCTTGAGTGCTAAGCGGAGAGGGTGCGTAAGTGGCACAGCCAACCAGACCCGCAGCGGCCAATAGCGCGGGAAGATATTTCTTTATCGTTAATCTACTCCGCAATAGTCCCGAATTTACCTGCATCTGTCGTGAAATAGCGGTGTCAGCCATTGAGAAAATGTTTGTTGACTAACTGGTTCAGCAATGCCTCCAGCGTGCTGTCCTCGGCATGGCTGGCCTCTTGGTAAAGGGAATAGACAATACCGCTGAAGGTGAGCAGCAGTTCTGGGTCAAAGTGGCTGCCGCTGTCGCGCCGCATCATATCCATTGACTCGTCGAAACTGAAAGGTTGTTTGTAGGGACGTTTCGAGGTGAGGGCATCGAACACGTCAACAATCGCGAAAATTCGCGCGTTTAAGGGAATTTCTGCACCCTTCATCCCCTTCATGTAACCGCTGCCATCGAATCTTTCGTGGTGGAACTCCACCACCTCCCCTGCCCCCTTCAGCCATGCTGATTTGCTGATGATGTCCACCCCCAGCAGCACATGGTTGCGCATCACCGCGAATTCCTCTGCGGACAGCTTGGCGGGCTTGAGCAGGATATTGTCGCGGATGCCGATTTTGCCCACGTCGTGCAGGAATGCGCCCGCGATCAGATTGCGGATCTGCGCGCTGGACAGCCCCAGGGTCTCGGCGAGGCGAATCGCATAAATGGTGACCCGGTAATTATGACTGCTGGTGTCCGAATCCCGTTTGGCGATGGCACTGCCCAGCACATTCATCAGCTCGATATTGCCTTTGGTCAAGTCGGAGGCGAGCTTGATCAGCCCGCGGTTGAGAGAAATGATGATGGGGTAGAGCATGATGGCGGTGATGAAAATCGCCGCCATCACCAAGAGCAGAGTGCGGGTGATGTCGGTGTGGATATTGTGCAAGGTTTTGTCATCGACCTGGTAGACGCCCTCGAAATAGCCGATCAATTCCCCGCTGTGATCGTGCAGGGGCAGCAGCACCTGCATGAACAACTTCCCGTCGATCAAAAAATTCTTGTGATAAGCGGCGTTCTCCAGCGGGAAAGACTCGGCATGCTGGTCGAGCTTTTGCTCGATTGCCTCTCTGCCCGGTCTGACCTCCCGCAGAATTTGCTTCTTGTGTGCGTCGTAGAGTTCAAGGACGATGAAATGGCCTTTGAGGAATTGGCTGGCCTTTTGTTTCAGCCTTTCCATCTGGCCGGCACTGGCTTGGTCAAGCTCGACCGTTAAAGACCGCGCTTCCTCCACCGCCAAGGCAAGTACCAGCGTGTCCAACTTTACCATTTCCAGATAGAACACCGCTCCGCCGATGCTCAGAGACAGTAATAACCACCCCAGAAGCAGGCGCTTGATGATTTTTTTATGGATGTTTTGCATGGATGCGTAATAGCACAAAGCGGTCAGTAAGGCCATTAACTTAACATCAAACAGCGGTGCGGCGGCGATAGCGGCGCCAGGCCATCATGCCCAGCACAAGCATGGGCACGCCGAAGGCAACCGGCAGAATACGTCCCGATTCCACCACGGGCTTGCACCGCACCTGGAAGTCCACGAACGGGCTGGT
Organism: uncultured Gallionellaceae bacterium; assembly: GCA_964532405.1. Classification (GTDB taxonomy): domain Bacteria; phylum Pseudomonadota; class Gammaproteobacteria; order Burkholderiales; family Gallionellaceae; genus PALSA-1006. Next base: position 15,788 of record CAZHIC010000040.1, read on the forward strand.
CATCACATGACCCGTTTCCCGATCCACCGCGCTGATTACCACCCGGTATGCGCCCGCCTAGATCCGGCGCATGAGCCATTCCACGTTCACCTGCTGTCCCGGTTGCAGGATGGCCTAGGTCACCGCGTCGAACAGCTTGCCGATGATGCCGAGGTTGAGCTTCAGCTCGCGTATTTCGATCAGCATTGCTCCCTCCTTAATAGGGCCTTGAGGCTCAAAGAGATTACACGTCACTCATGATAGATGAATGGGAAATATCCCTCGCCAGTTTGGCTGTTAGTCTGGATTTTTTCCTTCCGGCGCATTTTCCAAAACGTTACCGGTCTTGGCATCTACGCCGACTTCTTGCGTGACCTTGCCGTGCCGGATGTCGAAGGAATAGCGCAGGCCGCTGCCACCGTTTTCCTGCTCCAGCTCCGCATCGGTGACTTTGCCTGGGTGCGCCTTAAGCGCAATCGCCTGAGCCTGTTCCATGCTGATTTTGGCCTCCCCTGCGAGTTCCTGTCCTGTGTAGGCGGAGGCATGGATGGCGAATGCCGTCATGGTGACGCCCAACACGTTGATTACGTTTTGTTTATACGTTGTCTTGAAAAGGGTATGTTGTTTCATAGCAGCTTGCCTCTTAAAGTTTATTGAAATCCGGCAGGCGTGTTTGCACCTACCGTGATGGTCACTCTACGCCGCCAAAATTAGGACACCATTAGCCAACCAAAATAATGGGCGGCAAAGAAATTGGAGTCATTCGAAAAACCTATAGGGTGACTTTGTCTTGCTGCTAGATAATTTCAAACGCCAGCAAAACCGCACAACCCCCTAATCTTACTGTGTCATAAAAGGCAGTATGATGTCAGTCTGCCAATTACTGACGGGTGGCATGATGAACGCGGCCAAGGAGTTCAATCGCCAACATGAATAAGGAAAATTTCGAGGCGTATCAAAAATTTGGCGGCGTTGCGAAAAAGTTAGAAACAGTAAAGACATTGCCTAATCCGTGTCCGCAATAAACCAGCTGACGTGACCCAATAAACAGCCCGCACTGCGGGCTGTTTATTTGTCGGGCATGGGAATCAAAGTTGTCGATTTTTATTTCGATTGCCCGCGTTCAATACAAATTCCCACCATCTTGCTGCCGCGTATCGCTTGCAGTTTTGCTACGCCGATCTTGACCCACGGCGCTTTGAATTCATTGAGCAGGATTTGCGCGATGTGCTCGGCCAGGGCTTCGAGCAAGTTGAAGTGGCGGCTCGCGAGTTCGCTTTGGATGCGGCGCACGATGTCGGCGTAGTTGAGTGCGTCGTCGATGTTGTCAGTCTGGCAGGCAAGGCTACTGGGCAGCGCGATCTCCAAGTCGAATTGCAGGGTTTGCGGAACGCGCTTTTCCCATTCGTATACGCCGATGAGTGTGTCGATCTTGAGTTCGCGCAGAAAAATGATGTCCATAAGGGCTTGGAAGTGAGGTTTGGTTGTAATGGGGCGTTCGAGTAAAATTCGCCGCTCGCATTTTAAGGTATTCCAGATGATGACCCTAGTTTTTGTTGTACTCGCCTATCTATTGGGCTCGGTTTCTTTCGCGGTGTTGATGAGTAAGGCGTTCGGACTCGCTGATCCGCGCACTTACGGTTCCGGCAATCCCGGTGCGACCAATGTGTTGCGCAGCGGCAAGAAGGCGGCTGCGGCGTTGACGCTATTGGGCGATGCCGCCAAAGGTTGGCTGGCGGTGTTTCTGGCGATACGCCTTGCGTCGCACGATGGGCAAGGCTTGCTGTTAGTGGCTTTGGTTGCCCTAGCGGTTTTTCTCGGCCATGTGTTCCCGATATTTCTGAAGTTCAAAGGCGGTAAAGGCGTGGCGACCGCGCTGGGTGTGTTGTTGGCCTTAAGTGTTTGGATGGGATTGGGTGTGCTGGCTACCTGGTTGTTGGTGGCGGTGGTGTTCAGATATTCTTCGCTGGCCGCTTTGGTCGCGGCGATTGCCGCACCGGTATTTGCCATGCTGCTTCATTTGCGTCCCGAGTTGGTGCTGGCTACGGTCATCATGTCGATGCTGCTCATCTGGCGGCACAAGGGCAATATTCAGAATCTGATGACGGGCAGGGAAAGCAAGATCGGCGGCAAGAAGAAGGAAGCTCAGTCGGCGTGATTGAGTTGTTGCAAATCCCAGCGCGGTTTGACGTTGAAGCGGTAGTCGCGTTGGGCTGGCGCTAGCTGCATTCGTAGTGCGCCTGCAAAGGCGATCATCGCGCCGTTGTCGGTGCAAAATTCCAGATCAGGATAAAACACGTTGAAGTCGTGCTGTTGAGCGGCTTGGTTAAGTTGCGCGCGCAACGCTTGGTTCGCGCCGACGCCACCTGCGATCACGAGTTGTTTGAGCCCTGTTTGTTTGAGGGCGGACAGCGATTTTTTTACCAATACTTCCACGATGGCCGCTTGTGCTGCGTGAGCAATATCCGCACGGGTCTGTTCGTCTTGCGCGTTTTTCTGGACAGCAAGCAGAACGGCAGTCTTCAATCCGCTAAAACTGAAATCCAAATCGCCGCTGTGCAGCATCGGGCGCGGCAGTTTGAAACGTCCCGGTGTGCCGCGTTGTGCGAGCTTGGAGAGCAGCGCTCCGCCCGGGTAGTCTAAGCCGAGCAACTTCGCGCTCTTGTCGAAAGCTTCGCCTGCGGCATCGTCCAGCGTTTCGCCCAGCAAGGTGTAGCGTCCTACGCCGTCCACGCGCATCAGTTGGGTGTGTCCGCCGGAAACCAATAAGGCGACGAAAGGGAATTCAGGTGCCGGGTCGGACAGCAAGGGGGAGAGCAGGTGGCCTTCCAGATGATGCACGGCTATTGTTGGAATATTCAATGAGTAGGCCAACGAGCAGGCGACGCTTGCGCCGACCAGCAGTGCTCCAGATAAGCCCGGGCCTTGCGTGAAGGCGATGGCGTCGATGTTGCTCAGCGTGCAGTTCGCTTGCTTTAACACTTCACGTACTAATGGCAGCGCGTAACGCACATGGTCGCGTGAGGCGAGTTCGGGTACGACGCCGCCATATTCATTGTGCAAGGCGATCTGCGAGTGCAATGTATGGGCGAGCAGGCCGCGCTCGGTGTGGTAAAGCGCGACGCCAGTTTCATCGCAAGAGGATTCGATTCCCAGCACTAATCTCATTGATTTCAGTCCGTTCCTAAAGTCTGCGGCATTGTACGTTTCATCTCGGTGCAACAACACTGCAAAAATAATTTAACAAAGTGCTTGACCGCGAATCTTCAATCTATATAATGCGCACCTCTTCGCTGCACGGCAGATGAAGTTGAGATAAAAAAGTTCTT
>CAZHIC010000041.1:0-18941 GCA_964532405.1 uncultured Gallionellaceae bacterium
GGCGCACAAGCTCAAATCCTCGGCGCGCTCGGTGGGCGCGCTGGCGCTGGGCGAGCTGTGTGCCGAGATGGAGCAGGCGGGTAAGGCGGATGACACAGAAGCATTGGCGGTGCTGTTGCCCCAGTTCGAGCAAGAGCTGGCGGGCGTTGAAAGTTTTCTTGCGGGGTATTGAACCAGATTGATTGGGGCGCGAGTAATCCCTGTCGGTTTAAACGGGTGCAACTCAACGGATCAAGCCTTCTCATGTATAGGGTCTTGCGGTATTTGCATTGGCAGTTGGAGGCACTGGTGGGCAAGGTTGTGGTATCGTTGTTGCATGCCGACGAACTGTATTACGCAAGCAGTTCGAGATGGTGTGCAGGAGGCTGCTTGCTTGATCGGTTGGCCACCCAATGAACTTTTACCAAGGAGCAAACCATGTCAATTATTCGATGTCTGGTGGCCGCAGTCGTAGCTCTCGCAGCCTTCGCGGCCAGCACTAGTACATTTGCGGAGGGATTGGTTGTTCCGGGCAGTGGCAGTCCCGAGTACGTTCTCAAAGTCCTGGCCGAGGCTTTTAACGCCCAACAAGCGCAGCATCGCGTGCTGGTGCCGACTTCCATAGGAACGTCCGGTGGATTGCGCGCTGTCGAGACCGGGACGGCCACCCTCGGGCGTGTCGGCCGCCCGCTCAAGAGCGACGAACTGGCTCGTGGGCTGGTGTATATCCCGATCGGCCGCGATCCGGTGACCTTTGTTGGGGGTGCCGGTGTCACCGTGAAAGACCTGACGCAAGCGCAGGTGATCGATGCTTACACCGGCCGGGCAACGAACTGGCAGGTCTTTGGCGGCAAGCCCGGCCCGATCCGCGTGATCGGACGCGAGTCGACCGACGTTTCACGACAGGCGATCAACCGGGTCATCCTGCCGTTCGAGCGCATCGTTTTCGGCGATGCGGTCAAAGTGGTGAATCTTGACCCGCAAATGCTCGAACTGCTGGAGCGCTTTCCTGGCAGTCTGGGATTTCTGAACCGTTCGGCGCTGGCGGCAGCCAAGACCAAACTTGTTTACCTGTCCCTCGACGGCGTGCCATCAACACCGCAAAACGTCGAGGCCGGGCGTTACCCGTTGTGGCTAGAATTTGGGTTTGTCTACAAGGCGGGCAAGCTTGGCCCGGCCGCAAACGCTTTTGTTGACTTTGTCCGATCGCCGGCCGGTGTGCGCATCCTGCGCGAGCAAGGCATCCTGGTGCCTGCGGGTCAGTCTTAGCGACCCTGATGATCGCCCACCCCACCCCCGCTATGCGGTCTGAAACCCGATGAAAGCGTCGTTCCGCCTGTCTACCAACGTGACGCTGGCTCTGCTGATAGGGTTGCTGGTATTGACGGACCAATGGGCGGCGTACCGCGTCTCCGCGCAGGTGCTTGAGGCTGCGGTTCGGGCGGGCGAGATCGACAAGATCAACGCCGTGGCTACTGTCATCAAGACATCGATCCAGGAATACGGGGACAAGGCAAAACTGATAGCGCGGCTAAAGGCGGCGGATAGTGTGTTGGCTGAGGCGATGACGCTTAACGGCCCTGAGCGAGCCGCGATGCTGGCATCCGAACTCGACGCAGTATTCAGGATTGGCGAATTGCAGGTACTGGAAGTCACCGACACGGATCTGCGCGTGGTGTACCGCGCGCAGGATCCTGGGCGCATCGGCGACCAGGCCACTGGCTGGGGGGGCGCCGAGGCTCTGTCGGGTGCAGACACGCTGGTCAGCTCACGCGGCCCCGAAGGCGTCAGCATTCGCAACATCAGCCCGATACGGCTTGGTAGCGCGGTTGTTGGCAGCATTTCTGCCGGTGTTGGGTTGAACCAGCAAGCGTTTATTGATCGGATCAGCCTTGAGGTGGGGGCCAAGCTGGCACTGTTGGGGCACCATGGCGAGTTGCTGGCGGGACAAGCGGAGTTAGCATTAGCCGAGTCGGGCGACGGCTCGGCAGTGACCGAGGCGTTTCAAACAAAGCTGCCGGTCTACCGCAGTGACACCTTAGCCCACCACACCCGCGTGTATCTGCCGTTGATGATCGTGGACGATGGGTACGTGATGGTGGCGCAGATCGACAGCACCGACGCCTATGCACTGATTGCGGCTGGCACGCGCCGCTCGGCTCTCTACGCGATATTGATCCTGATGGTCAGCCTGTTTATCGGATTGCTGGTTCTGCGTGTGACCCTGGCTCCGCTGCGCCAGCTGCGCCAGCGTGCCGAGAAAACTGCATTGGCATTGACCGGCGAGACGATCCATGTACGCGGCTCTGACGAGATCGCATCGGTCGTGAAGGTGCTCGACACTCTGACTGACCGTCTGGTGCAGCACAACAAGGAGCTGCTGCTGGCCAAAGCTCAGGCGGACGCGGCCAGCCTGGCGAAATCGCAGTTCCTGTCGGCCATGAGCCACGAGATTCGTACCCCGATGAACGGCGTCATCGGCATGATCGACGTGCTGCACCAGACCAGCCTGCAGGGTGGACAGGTGGAGATGGTCAATCTCATCCGTGAATCGGCGTATTCCCTGCTGGCCATCATCGAAGACATTCTCGATTTCTCCAAGATCGAGGCGGGCAAACTGGAGATCGAGAGCCTGCCTATGCCGCTGGCCGACGTGCTGGAGAATGCCTGCGACCTGCTGGGTCACCTGGCCACAAAGAAAGGGGTGGAGCTGACGCTGTTCATCGATCCGGCGATTCCACAAGCGGTCCTGGGCGATGCCTTGCGCCTGCGTCAGGTGCTGATCAACCTCGCCAACAACGCCATCAAATTTTCCAGCGGACAGCAGCGACCGGGTCGGGTATCGGTGCGGGCCGTGCTGGTTGAAAACACACCTGACGAGCATGGCCGTTTCCCGACCCCTCGCTACGCTCTCCCCCCTTCGGCAAGCTCAGGACAGGCCGAGCCTCCCCCGGAGATACCCTCTCCTCAATCCTCTCCCGCAAGCGGGAGAGGAAGCGAACGAGAAATACAATTGTCAATCCCAGAATCGCTACACGATGTTAAAAAAATCTTGGTGGAGTTTCAGGTGGCCGACAATGGCATCGGCATGGGTGAGGAGACCCAGGTGAAGCTCTTCAGTTCCTTCACCCAGGCCGACGCCTCGACCACCCGGCGCTTTGGCGGCACCGGGCTGGGGCTGGTCATCTCCCACCACCTGGTGCAACTGATGGGCGGCGAGATCGCGCTACAGAGCGCACTGGGCAAGGGTTCCACCTTCACCGTGCGCCTGCCGTTTGAGCCGCTGCCGGCCAGGCCGGACAGCGGCGGCAAGGTTGTTGACCTGAGCGGGCTTTCCTGCCTAGTGCTGGGCGACGCGGAGGGGTTGGGCGACGATATGGCCACCTATCTGAGCTACGGCGGCGCGCTCGTTGAGCGGGCAGCGAACCTGGATGCAGCCCGCAAACTGATCGTCACGCTTGCGCCCGGCATGTGGTTATTTATCATCGACGCCGGGCGCGATACGCCACCGGTTGAGGAATTGCGCGCTGCCTGCCGACTCAACATGGACCCGCACTTCGTGGTGGTTGAGCAAGGACGCCATCAACCCGGCATGAATCCTCATTTTGTCATCATCAGGCGCGGGTGGCGCCGTCAGGGGCGCGCCCAAACGGTGGACATCGTCACCCTGGACGGCGATGTCATGCATCGCCAGTCCTTCCTCCGGGCAGTGGCCATCGCCGCCGGACGGGCGCAGGAGGAGGAAGAAGAAACGCGGCAACCCGACAAGGTCAAGGCAATAACCAAGCTGTCGCGCGCGGAGGCCCTGCAGCAGGGCCTCCTGATCCTGGTAGCCGAAGACAACGAAACCAACCAGAAAGTAATCCTGCAGCAACTCGGTTTGTTCGGCTACACGGCAGATGTCGCCAGCGACGGACACGCGGCACTGGAACGCTGGCAGAGCGGCGATTACGCGCTGCTGCTCAGCGACCTGCACATGCCGAAAATGGATGGCTATCAACTGACCGCCGCTATCCGTGCCGCCGAATCCGGCAAGGCTCACATCCCCATCATCGCCTTTACCGCCAACGCGCTCAAGGGTGAAGCCGAGCACTGTCTTGCCGTGGGCATGGATGATTATCTGAGCAAGCCGGTGCGGCTGGCGGATTTGCAAGCCATGCTGGAAAAATGGCTGCCGGTGGCAGAAGTGGATACGCCGGTCGAAACTACCTCAAGCCAGTCCCTTCCCCCCCTCAGGGGGAAGGCTAGAATGGGGGTAGAGCAGCGGGAAAGCCAAGTTTCTACCCCCTCCCTAACTCTCCCCCTTGCAGGGGGAGGGAATGTGGTGGTTGACGTGAACGTGCTCAAAGCGCTGTTGGGCGACGATGAGGCAACCATTCGCGACTTCCTGCATGACTTCCGACTCAGCGCAGAAAAAATAGCGGCGGAGCTGCGCACTGTTTACGCGGATGGCAAGACGGTAGAGGCCGGTGCGTTGGCGCACAAGCTCAAATCCTCGGCGCGCTCGGTGGGCGCGCTGGCGCTGGGCGAGTTGTGTGCCGAGATGGAGACGGTTGGCAAGGCGGGTAACATTGGCGCATTTGCGGCGCTGCTGCCCCAGTTCGAGCAGGAGCTGGAGAAGGTTACGGCTTCTCTTGAGATATATTGAGAAGCATAGTTTTGCTCAAGGCGTGAGCAGCCAACGGATATACAATACATTCTCTTAGCAACGAACTGACGAATTATTAGGTGACCAATCATGGGTGATTTTCCAATCAAAATTTTGATACTCGATGACGAGCCCTTCATGCACAAGCTGCTCGTCCGCATGTTGGCGAATCTCGGTTACACCCAGGTTTCCACCTGTGACAACGGACATGTTGCGTTGGAGTTGATCACCGCTCCGAACGACTCCCCCAATTTGATTCTGCTGGATCTTAATATGCCGAAAATGGACGGGCTTGAGTTCGTGCGCCATCTGGTCGAGCGGAATTATATCGGCAGTCTCATTTTCATCAGCGGCGAGGATGAGCGTATGCAGCAGTCCGCCGAGAAATTGGCACGGGCGCATAAAATTACCGTGCTGGGGCATTTGCATAAACCGACCACACCGGAAGGCTTGGCGGCGTTGATCGGGAAGCTGGCTCTCCCGTCGCAGGATGCCCCCCGTGCGGTGAGTAAAGCTTACGGCGCGGACGAGTTGCGCGCAGCCATCGCCGGTGGTGAACTGGTCAATTATTATCAACCCAAGGTGATGACGGCCACCGGTCGCGTGATGGGGGTGGAAGCGCTGGTGCGCTGGCGTCACCCTCAAGATGGCATCGTGTTTCCCGATCAGTTCATCGGCGTGGCGGAAGAGCACGGCCTGATCGACGACTTGACACGGGTGGTACTGATCAGTGCGTTCGCCCAAGCCAAGCTTTGGCAGGAATCGGGGCTGATGTTGCAAATGTCCGTCAACTTGTCGATGGACAATTTGGCCTCGCTGGATTTTCTGGATTTGATTGTCGATCTTGCAGCCAAAGCCGGTGTGCCGCCGCAGATGGTGGATTTGGAGGTGACGGAAACCCGCTTGATGGGCGACTTGCGTACTCCGCTTGAAATTCTGTCCAGACTGCGCTTGAAACGTTTCCGCATTTCAATCGACGATTTTGGTGTCGGGCATTCTTCTCTGGCGCAGTTGCGTGACATCCCTTTCGACGAACTCAAAATCGATCAAAGCTTTGTGCATGGCGCTTGCAGTAACGAGAGGTTGCGGGCGATGTTCGATTCCAGCCTCGGGCTGGCCAAGCAGCTCAGGATGGAGGTTGTGGCGGAAGGGGTCGAAGACCAGGCCGATTGGGATTTTGTGCGCAATAGAGGCTGCGATATTGCACAGGGTTATTTCATTGCCAGGCCCATGCCCGCCGCCAATATCCCCGCATGGATACAATCTTGGCATCAGACTTACCCTCGCACGAATAAACGCATTTAGTCAGTTTTTTGTCATGACTCATTTTGCTTCAATAGCTAGAATTTTAATTGTTACGGCCAGATATCATCCTCATGGATGTCATGATGCCTAATATGGACGGAATAGAAACCACGCGGCATTTGAAGGCGGCACTACAGCTCGCCCATGTTCCGGTGATTGTGGTTACCGGCAAGAGTGATGGGCAGGTTGTGATCGACAGTTTGAAGGCCGGTGCCACCGACTTCGTGGTAAAGCCTTTTGGTCGCGTCACGCTGATTTCAAAATAGATCATGCGTTGGGCATGACGTCATCTTGATTCCCTATTTTTGAAGTTGGGCGGAAGTATTGAAACCGTTGTGCGGATTTGTCGCCCCTCTAAAGGCCGAGCGAAGCCAATAGATCATCCACTTCGTCCTGACCGTTGACGCTGTCTTTGGCTTGATGCCCTGGGCCTGCGGTTAATCCTTCGGTGCTGATCAGCGAATCTTTTGCGTCCGGTGCATATTCTTTGAGGATGTCGAGCAGGATGTTTTCGATCTCGACGGCGGCATCCACGATCTTGTTGACCATTTGTCCTGCCACATCGCGGAACTCCTGCGCTTCCATGATCTGCATCAGATTGTGGCGCACGATTTCCTCCGCCATCGCGATTTCGCCCAGTTTCGAGATGGTTTCCATCACGAGTGCCTCGTTTTTCTTGCCAAAGCTGGCGTCTGCCAAGCGTATGGATAAGTCGCTGCAAGTGGCACGGTTGGCGCTGGTCAGCGGCAGCGAGGCCTCTACCGCGCTAATGGTTTTTTCCGATGCTTCGTGCATGGATCGGTCGATAAAGGACAGGCGCTCGCGCGCATCCGGCATGGTAGATGCCGACTTTTCCAGGCTACGGGTATGTCCGAGTTCTTTGAGTATGCGGTGCAATCTGGCGGTGGCGAGGCCGATTTTCTCGACTTTGGCGTCCGTGGGGGGAGTGCGTTTTTTGCGCGGGGTAGGTGTCGTCATGACAGCACTCATTTCTGCATGGTTGCAAATACTTTTTTCAACTTCTCGTCCAGCGTGGCAGCCGTGAACGGCTTGACCACATAACCGGAAGCGCCGGCTTGTGCTGCCTCGATGATGTTTTCGCGCTTGGCCTCCGCCGTTACCATCAATACGGGCAAGTGCTTGAGTGCGGCATCCGCACGGATGTTGCGCAGCAGCTCGATGCCGGTCATGTTGGGCATGTTCCAGTCCGATACCACGAACTCGAAGTTGCCCTCGCTGCGCAGTTTGTTTAGCGCATCCACGCCGTCTTCCGCCTCGGTCACGTTGGCGAAGCCAAGTTCCTTGAGCAGGTTGCGCACGATGCGACGCATAGTGGAAAAATCATCCACTACTAAAATTTTCATATGTGGATCTGCCATGCCTTACTCCGTTTACGTTTATTAACTGTGCAAGCTTACCTGATTTTTTATTTGTCGTTGAGTAGTCCCTGCAATTCTCAACTGTTCAAGTGCATGGCTTTTTCCACCACATCGCGCGTCAGATGCGGTGCAAAAAGTTCGATGAAGTCGTAAGTATAACCGCGCAGATATTCATTCTTGCGGATGGCGAGATGCGTAGTGGTGGGCTTGAACAGATGCGTCGTTTCGATTTTGCGCAGATGGCGGTCGCGTTCCGGGATGAATGCCAATTCGGCGAGGATGCCGATGCCCAATCCCAGTTCCACATAGGTCTTGATGACATCCGCGTCGATGGCGGTGAGCGCGATGTTCGGCGTGATGTTGGCGGCGGCGAAGGCTTCGTCGATTTTGCTGCGCCCGCTGAAGGCGAAGTCGTAGGTGATGATGGGGTACTCGGCCAGCTTTGCCAGTGTCAGCTTTTTTACTTCCAACAGAGGATGTCTGGGGGGCACGGCCACGCAGTGATGCCAGTCGTAGCAGGGCAGCGAGACCAGCCCGTCGAACAACATAATGCTTTCCGAGGCGATGGCGACATCGGCTTCGCGGTTGAGCACTTGTTCGGCGATCTGTGTGGGGTTGCCCTGATGTAAGCCGAGTTTCACTTTGGGGTAACGTTTGACGAACTGCTTCACCACGGGGGGCAGGACGTAGCGCGCCTGCGTGTGCGTGGTGGCGAGCGTGAGATGCCCGCTGTCCTGCGCCCGAAACTCCTGCCCCACTTGTTTCAGGTTGTCAGATTCGTGCAGGATGCGCCGGGCGATATCGAGGATGGTCTTGCCGGCCTCGGTGAGGGCGACGATGCGCTTGCCGTTGCGCACGAAAATTTCGATGCCGAGCTCTTCTTCCAGCAGCTTGATCTGTTTGCTGATGCCGGGCTGCGAGGTGTACAGCGCGGCAGCCGCTTCCGAAATATTCAGGCCGCGCCGCACGATCTCGTTTAGATAGCGTAATTGCTGCAAATTCATGCCCGCTCCTTATATGGTAATTAGTTATAAAGTTCTAACGAAAAATTATTTAATAGTATATCTGCGTTCGGCTAGAATGCGCGCCTGAATTCAAGGGACGTATGTATATGGATTGGCTGTACACGGTATCCGGTTTCGCGGTGGGGTTGATCGTCGGGGTAACCGGGGTCGGCGGTGGCTCGCTGATGACGCCGTTATTGGTGCTGTTTTTCGGGGTGTCTCCGGCAACGGCAGTAGGCACGGATCTACTTTACGCATCACTGACCAAATCGCTGGGCGGCTGGGTGCATAGCCGCAACGGTTCGGTCGATTGGAAAGTGGTCGGGCTGTTGAGTTTGGGCAGTTTTCCGGCGGCACTGGTCACCATCGCGCTATTGAAATATCTGGCATTGGATGAAAAGACGCTGCGTGGTCTGGTGACCAGCGTGTTGAGCGTGGCGCTGTTGGCAACGGCGACGGCGTTGTTGTTGAAAGAGTGGATCAAAAAACTGGCACGGCGCAAAGATGGCACGGTATACGAGTTGCATCACCGCTATCTGCCCGCTGCCACGATTGTCACGGGTGTGGTGGTCGGGGCGCTGGTGACCCTCTCTTCCATCGGGGCGGGGGTGCTGGGTACGGTGGCGCTGCTATTTTTATATCCGCGCATGACTCCGGTAAAAGTGGTGGGCACGGACATCGTGCATGCCGTGCCGCTGACTGCCGTGGCGGGCATGGGGCACATGGCGCTGGGGACGGTGGACTTTGTGCTGCTGGGTAGCCTATTGCTGGGTTCGCTGCCGGGCATCTACATCGGTAGCCACCTGAGCGCGAAAGTGCCGGAAAAAGTGTTGCGCCCTATCCTCGCGGTGATGCTGCTGGTCATCGGTTTGAAGATGGTGTTTTACAAATAAGGAAATATGATGAGCGAGAATAAACTTAATAAACCGAAACAAGTGAGCTGGTTTAACGGCTGCGGCGGACGCATCGGCGTGGTGGTCGGACAGACCGGTGAGCACGCTTACATCGGCGCGGCCTTGCGCCACGATGAAGATGCGGATGTGGGGCATATTCTCGCTTACGGCGCGAAATTTCCGCTCGCTGCCGCATTGTTGTTGCCCGTGTCGAAGCGCTACCCGGACGAGGAAAAGTAAAATGTATCGCTACGACCAATTCGATCACCGGATCACGGCGGAACGCGTCGCGCAGTTTCGCGATCAGGTGCGCCGCAGGCTATCCGACGAGCTGACAGAGGACGAGTTCCGCGTGCTGCGCCTGCAAAACGGTCTGTACATGCAGATCCACGCCTACATGTTGCGCATCGCCGTGCCTTACGGGCTGGTGAGCGCCGACCAGATGCGCATGTTCGCGCATATCGCGCGCAAGTATGATCGCGGCTACGGGCATTTCACCACGCGTCAGAACATCCAGTTCAACTGGCTCAAGCTGCAAGATGCGCCGGATATTCTGGCTGATCTGGCCAGTGTCGAGATGCACGCCAACCAGACTTCCGGCAACTGCATCCGCAATATCACCAGCGACGAGTTCGCCGGGGTGGCGCGCGACGAGATCGTCGATCCGCGCCCGTATGCCGAGATACTGCGCCAATGGAGCACCTTCCATCCCGAGTTCGCCTACTTGCCGCGCAAATTCAAGTTCGCCATCACCGGCGCAGCGGAAGACCGCGCCGCCATCGCGGTGCACGACATTGGTCTGCAAGCCTTGCGTAATGCGCAGGGCGAGGAGGGCTTCCGCGTGCTGGTCGGCGGCGGGCTGGGCCGCACGCCCGTCATCGGCGCAGAGATTGCCGCCTTCATCCCGTGGCAGCACATCATCACTTATGCTGAATCTATGGTGCGTGTGTATAACGAATATGGCCGCCGCGACAATATGTACAAGGCGCGCATCAAGATACTGGTGAAGGCGCTCGGTATCGCAGAGTTTAAACGCCAGGTGGAAGCCGATTGGCAGTTCACCAAAGACGGCCCGTGCACCCTCACCCGGGCGGAACTGGATCGCGTTTCTGCATGCTTCACCGCGCCGGATTACGGGCAACTGCCTGAAGGCGATGCGGCGGTGACCTCGTTGCAAAATGAAAATAAAGCTTTTGCCAATTGGCTACAGCGCAACGTTAAACCGCACAAGATGCCGGGCTATGCGGCGGTGGTGCTGTCGTTGAAAAAGACCGGCATCGCGCCGGGCGACGCCACCGCCGAGCAAATGGACGCGGCGGCTGAGTTGGCCGACAAGTACAGCTTCGGCGAACTGCGCATCACGCACATGCAGAATCTGGTGCTGGCGGATGTCAAACAATCCGACCTTATCGCCTTGTGGGAAGCGGCTAAAACACTGGGCATGGCAACCGCCAATATCGGGCTGTTGACCGACATCATCTGCTGCCCGGGTGGCGATTTCTGCTCGCTGGCGAATGCGCGTTCCATCCCCTTGGCAAAAGCGATAGCCGAACGTTTCGACGACGTCGATTATCAGCACGACATCGGCGACATCGAGATCAATATCTCCGGCTGTATCAATGCCTGCGGCCATCATCACGTCGGCCACATCGGCATCCTCGGTGTGGATAAGGATGGCGATGAGTGGTATCAAATCTCCATTGGCGGTGCGCAGGGAAACACGGCCAGCCTGGGCAAAGTCATCGGGCGCTCCTTCAGTTTCGAGCAGATGCCGGAAGTGGTCGCGCGCCTGTTGCAGCTGTATGTGCGCGAGCGTTTTGAAGATGAGCGTTTTATCGACACCGTGCGGCGCATCGGTATCGAGCCTTTCAAGAATTTTGTCTATGCCACGCCCGTGGCGCAGGATGAGAAGTTGTTTATGCCCGACTACGATTTGCTCAAAATCGGTATGTCTTACGACACGCCTTACTACTCGCCGAGGTTCTGATGATCATCAAAAACAAAACGATCGTTGATGACGGATGGACAGTGTTGCGCTTGTCCGAGAGTGACACGCCGGAAAGCGTTGCCGTGCCATCCGGCAAAGTCATCGTGCCGCTGAAAGTGTGGCAGGCACAACGCGATACCTTGCAACATCGTACCGACATCGGCGTGTGGCTTGCCAGCGACGAACGCGCGGAGGAACTGCAAAACGATGCGGCGAAATTTTCCGTGATCGCCGTGGACTTCCCCAAGTTCGCGGATGGGCGCGGTTATTCGATTGCGCACCATCTCCGTGTGCGCTTGAATTATCGCGGTGAATTGCGCGCTATCGGCGATGTATTGCGCGACCAGATGTTCTACATGCAGCGTGTAGGCTTCGATGCGTTCGTCCCCAGAGCCGACAAAGATATTCACGAGGCTCTCAAAGGCTTGAGTGATTTTTCTTGCACTTATCAAGCCTCGACAGATGAAGCGCAGCCGTTATTCCGGCGCGCGCAACGCGGGGGTGCGTTATGAATACATTGCAACAGAAAATCGAACAGGGGGTAGCGCTGTTGCAGCAAGCGGCACGCGAGTTCGCCCCGGTGACGTTCGCTAACAGTCTGGGTGCGGAAGATATGGTGCTGACCGACTTGATCGCCAAACATCAGCCGGACATTGAAATGTTCAGCCTGGATACCGGGCGCCTGCCGCAAGAAACCTACGACCTGATGCAGGCGGTGCGTGTGCGTTACAGCGTGCCGCTGCGTGTGTACTTTCCCGCCGCTGAGAAAGTGGAATCACTGGTGGCACGCATAGGCGTAAACGGTTTTTACGACAGCGTGGACAACCGCAAGGCTTGCTGTCATGTGCGCAAGGTCGAGCCATTAAAGCGCGCACTGGCGGGGAAAAAAGCATGGATCACCGGTATGCGCCGCGAACAGGCCGTGACGCGGGGCAGTCTCGAAGTGTCGGCGTTCGACGCCGATCACGGCTTGCAGAAATTCAATCCGCTGCTGGACTGGACGAATGCCGAGGTGTGGGAATACATCAAGGCGAACGATGTTCCGTACAATGCGCTGCACGATCAGTTCTATCCTAGCATCGGTTGTGCGCCTTGCACGCGCGCCATCACGCCGGGCGAGGATGTTCGGGCGGGACGCTGGTGGTGGGAGGATCCGCAGAATAAAGAGTGCGGATTGCATGTCGGCAAGACCTCGGCGCTGAAATTTTCTGCGGCAAAATAAATATGCGTAGGATGGGTTGAGCGTAGCGATACCCATCGTTGGAAAGATGATTTTGTTGGGTATCGCTACGCTCAACCCAACCTACGGTTGATGTGGCAAATATAAATAGAGAGAAATATGAGCAAACACACCTTCACCCATTTGGATGCGCTGGAAAGCGAATCCATTCATATCATGCGCGAGGTCGCGGCGGAATGTAAAAATCCGGCGCTGCTGTTTTCCGGCGGCAAGGATTCCATCGTCATGCTGCGTTTGGCAGAGAAGGCGTTTCGCCCGGCGAAATTTCCGTTTCCGCTGGTGCATATCGACACCGAGCATAACTTCCCCGAAGTGATCGAGTGCCGCGACAAATTGGCGAAAGACTTGGGCGAGCGCCTCATCGTGCGTTCGTTGGAAGACTCGATCAAGCGCGGCAGCATTGTCATCAAAGATTTGGATAAGCCGCGCAATCCGTTTCAGTCGGTGACGCTGCTGGAAACGATTGCCGAGTTCGGTTTCGATGCCTGCATGGGCGGCGCACGGCGCGATGAAGAAAAAGCGCGCGCCAAGGAACGTATCTTCTCTTTCCGCGACGAGTTCGGCCAATGGGACCCGAAGAACCAGCGCCCGGAGTTGTGGGATACCTACAATACGCGCGTCCACAATGGCGAGAACATCCGCGTGTTCCCGATCAGCAACTGGACGGAGATGGACATCTGGGAATACATCGGGCGCGAGAAGCTGCATATCCCCAATATTTATTTTGCACACGAGCGCGAAGTGATCCGACGCGGCAACAATGTGATTCCGGTGTCGCATCTGGTGCAGCCGAAGCCGGGCGAGAAGGTGGAAGTGGTCACTGTGCGTTTCCGTACTGTGGGCGACATGACTTGTACCGCACCTGTCGAATCCACCGCGCGCACCGTGGACGAGATCATCGCAGAGACCGCAACCACGCGCATCACCGAACGCGGCGCGACACGCATGGACGATCAGACTTCGGAAGCGTCGATGGAGCTGCGCAAAAAAGAAGGCTATTTTTAAGTTAAACGTGACGCGCCGCTTTGCGGCTTAAGTGAAAAGTGAAACGCAAAATCGGTTCTACGTTTCACCTTTCACATCTCAACAGTTTTTATGAGGTCAGGCATTATGAGCAACACCACACAACTACTACGTTTCATTACCGCCGGCAGCGTGGACGACGGCAAGAGCACGCTGATCGGCCGTTTGCTGCACGACTCGAAGTCGATCTTCGAGGATCAATACTCGGCGATTTCGAAGACCAGCGAGAAGCGCGGCATGGCCGCAGTCGATCTGTCTTTGCTCACCGACGGTCTGCAAGCCGAGCGCGAGCAGGGCATCACCATCGACGTGGCCTATCGTTATTTCGCCACGCCCAAGCGCAAGTTCATCATCGGCGATACGCCGGGGCATGAGCAGTACACGCGCAACATGGTGACAGCGGCTTCCACGGCCAATCTGGTCGTCATTCTGATCGACGCGCGCAAAGGCGTGCTGGTACAGACGCGCCGCCACACCTACCTCGCCAGCTTGGTCGGCGTGCCGCACATCGTGCTGGCGGTGAACAAGATGGACATGGTGGATTATTCGCAAGCGCGTTTCGACGAGATCGTGACCGAGTACAAAAAATTCGCCGCGCAACTGGAGCTGCACGATGTGACTTGCATCCCCATGTCCGCGTTGAACGGCGACATGGTAGTGGATAGAGGCGACAAACTGGATTGGTACAAAGGCCCGGCTTTGCTGGAGTTGCTGGAGACGGTCGAGATCGACCACGATGTGAACACCAGCGACTTCCGTTTTCCCGTGCAGTGGGTGTGCCGCCCGCAGACCGAGGAGTATCACGACTTCAGGGGCTTCATGGGGCGCATCGAGGCGGGCGAAGTGTCGGTCGGCGATGAAGTGACCATCCTGCCGTCCGGTCGCACCACCAAGGTCAAGGAGATCGTCACTTACGACGGCAAGCTGCAAACCGCGTTTGCACCGCAGTCCGTGACCATCACGCTGGCCGATGAGATCGACATCTCGCGCGGCGATATGTTTGTCAAAACGAGCGCGAACCCACCCAAAGTGGAGAAGGAATTCGAGGCCATGTTGTGCTGGTTGTCGGAAACTCCGCTGGACAAGAATCGCAAGTATCTGATCAAACACACCACGCGTACAGCGAAGTGCCTGTTCTCGCGTCTTTACTATCGTGTGGACGTGAATACGCTGGAGCCGCACGAGGTGGACAAGCTGAACATGAACGACATCGCCCGTGTCGCAATCAAGGTTCAGCAGCCGTTGGTGTTCGACAGCTACGAAATCGACCGGGCGACGGGCAGCTTTATTGTCATCGACGAGGCAACAAATAACACCGTAGCGGCAGGCATGATCGCCTGAAGTGGCGACAGGCAGGCTTGATCAGGTTCACGCTCAATCTTGCCTGTGTTATTGTATGAGCCAGTTTCAGCCATATCCCCCAATATCGCCATGAGCCTGCTTTCCCTGATAACTGCATTTCTACTGGAGCAAATCCATCCGCTGGCTACACGCAAATATCTGTTCACCTGGATGAACAGCTATGCGGCTTTCTTTCAGCATCATTTCAATGCGGGCGAACACAAGCACGGCAAGATCGCCTGGCTTGCAGCCATGTCTTTGCCTTTGCTGTTGGTATCTTTGGCATATTGGATGGTAATGAACATTCACCCGCTGTTTGCATGGATAGGGTGTGTGCTGGTGCTGTATCTCACGATGGGATTTCGTCGCTTCAGCCATTACTTCACCAATATTCAGAAAGCATTGCGTGAACGCGATTTGAGTAAGGCGCAGGCTTTGCTTTCCGAGTGGACAGGCAAGTCTTGTCATGAGTTGAGCGCGGAGGAGATTGCGCGCGTCACCATCGAGCAAGCACTGCTGGCTTCCCATCGCAATGTATTCGGCGTGGTGATTTGGTTCGTGATCTCCATGATGCTCGGGTTGGGCCCCGTCGGGGCGATTTTGTACAGGCTGGCGCTGTTCTTGAATGCGCGCTGGGGAGCTCGGAGCAGCGAAGGCCTCGACGATTTCGGAAAATTCGCGCATCAGGCTTGTCGCGTCATGGAATGGCTGCCGCTGCGTTTGACGGCGATGACTTTCGCCATCGTGGGCGATTTTGAAGACACGGTCTATTGCTGGCGTACGCAGGCGCAGAGCTGGCCCGATCCCGAGGCAGGCATCGTGTTGGCGAGCGGCGCGGGTGCTTTGGGGGTTCGTCTGGGTCTGACTATCGTTCAGGACTCATCTCCAGTGTTTCGTCCCGAAATCGGCATGGACGAAGAGGCCGATGTGGATTTCATGCAGAGTGCGATCGGCCTCGTGTGGAGAGCACTGGTGTTCTGGTTGGTCTTGCTGTTGCTGTTAAGTCTCGCAAGTTTAGTGGGATAAAGATGCCGCGTCCGGGGAGCGACGTCGCATCGGCAACCTTTCCGCTGTTGCAGGCTCGGCATTGTCCATCCGGCCTGAATACCTGCTTCACCGACGCTCAATCGACTTTCTCCGAATACATCGGGCATTCCCGAAACATCATCGCTCAAGCGCGCATCGGGCCTGCTGCCGCCGAGTTGCGCAGGATCATCGAAGGCAATGCTCCCTTCGAGCTGAGGCCTGCGGACGGCTTCCCGGCGGGGAAAGAAAAAGCCTATCGGCGCGGCATTCTGTTGACGCACGGTTTGACCGACTCTCCCTACTTCATGCGCCACCTCGCCGCATTTTTCCAAGAGAACGGTTTTCGCGTTATGGCCGTGTTGTTGCCGGGACATGGCACACGCCCCGGCGACCTGCTCGATGTGCGCTGGCAGGAGTGGGCAAAGGCCGTCGCCTACGGTGTAGACAAGCTGGCTCTTGAGGTGGATGAAGTCTATCTGGCTGGTTTTTCCGCAGGTGGTGCGCTGAGCGTCTATCAGAGCTATTGCGATCAGCGTGTGCGCGGGCTGTTCTTGTTCGCCCCCGCGTTAAAAGTCTCCCCCAAAGCTGCCTGGGCCAACATCCACAAGACTTATAACTGGTTAGCACCGTCAGCGAAATGGTTGAACATCAATCCCGATACCAATATTTACAAGTACGAGTCATTTTCCAAAAATGCAGCCGCGCAAATGTATGCGTTGACGCAGGCGGTGCGGGCGCAGATAGCGAAGAGTAAGGTGCAGATTCCAGTGTTCGCAGCGGCGAGTCAGGACGATGCAACGGTCGATACGGCGGCCACAGTGGAATTCATGGCGCATGCGCCGCATCCGGCCAACAAGCTGGTGTATTACTTCTCGAATGCAGCCAAAATTCCGGCAGGATTATCCAAAGACAAGATCGAATGCGTGAACGGCGTCTTCCCTCAACTCAAAATCATCAGCTCGGCGCATACGGCTATCGTATTGCCAAGTGAAGATGCGTATTACGGTGAACGGGGCGAGTATTGCAACTGCCTCCATTACTACCCTGACGAGATGGATAAATTGGCTGCCTGCAAAAATCAAGCGGAGCCTATGGTGCAGGGCGAGATTACCGAAGCGAACCTCAAGGCTTGCACGCTGCGTAGGCTGATGTATAACCCGAACTTCGCCACCTTGAAAATAGCCATGCGAAAGTTTATCGACAGCTTGCCCGCTTGAATCTAAGCAGCGGAACGGATGCTGCAAAAGTTGAGCATGTCTCCAAGCGCTGCTTCGGCTTCGTGCATTGACTGAAAAACGCCAAGCAACTTTGATTCGCTGTCGTAGAGTCCGCGCCGTGTCTGTGGGTCTATGGTGAGAAATATTTTTAACATGATGGCCTCCGTATGAATTCCTTATCGGACATTTGTCGGTAAACTTGAGGCGCGAATAAAACGGGAGGGATTATGGCTACCGAGATGGAGGTGTTTGTCAAACTGCTTTCCTTGGCGAAATGCCTCAAGGGTATGGGGGTGGACGATCTGCGCGAGTTGCTGGGCATCTCGTCGAAAGCGATATGGCGCACGGGAGAGTCCGTTTTTATCGAAGGAGACCAGGGCAGGGATATGTTCATCATCTGTTCTGGAAAGGTGAGTATCTGGCGCAAGAATGGCGGGAAAAAAGTGAGTCTGGCCCATCTCGCGGAAGGCGAGAGCTTTGGCGAAATGGGGCTGATTCGCGGCGGAGAGCGCAGTGCGGGAGCTAGCGCATTGGAAGGGACGGTCGCGCTACGCGTTCATTTTGAAAGGCTGCATCAAGCCCCATCGGCTGCCGTCACGCTGTATAGGAATATCGCTAAAGAGCTGGCTGAAAGACTGACAATCGCAAACGACATCATCGTGTTTCAATCGCAGGCCGGTGCGGATTACCCGCCCTTGATGACGGTAGGCAGGCATCAAGGGCTAAATAAAATCGGCGGCTACTTTCGCTTGAGCGCGAGCGATGGCGAAATATTTTCAGCCTAGTACATCGTCGTTGCTTATTTTCACCAGCCTGTTGCTACATGATCATTCAGTTCTGCTATAGCTTCCCCGCCAACATCGACACCCCCGCGAATACACTCCATTTCGGTGCGGCGGGGCTGATGCCGGCGGTGAACCCCGCGTCCCATGCGATGCGTCGGTTCATGGCATAGCTGACCACCCCTAAAATCTGGCTGTTCGGATCGGTGCCCTGACGCGTGTAACCAAATAGTTGCGTCGCAACCCCCCAAGTGTCATTCAACGGACGCGACCAAGTTGTCGACCAACCCCATTGTCGGCGTGACTCGCCAACCTGCGCATCGCCTAGCGTGGTCAAGTTCAAGTTCAGATCGAGGGCATTGCCGGACAATTTAGTACTGTAAATCCCGTTCAGCAAGTGATCCGTTTTTCCGCTGCCCAAGCCATTTTGGGCGGTAGCTGCTTTGAAGCCGTATTCCATACCAAAGGCCGAGTTGTTTTCTTTGCCCAATGTGCGTTTGTGTTTAAGCAAATAAAATGTATCTCCTGATCCGTTTAATCTGCGACCCGTCAAATCGGTTTGATCGATGAAAGCGTCTCCGCCAAGCACCACCCCCATTTTTTCGGTGAAGGCGAATTTCAGTGTGTAGGAAAAGCGGCTGCGGCTGGTGTTGTCGGCGGCCTGGCTATTGTTCCAGCCAGTCTCGACTTCCAGCCAGCCGGGCGGAGATAGAGCTGCGGGGTTGAATACCGTTTGGCGATACGGCGTGACCAAGGGTTGTTCCTCTGCAAAGGTGTAGGGCGAGATAGCGTTGCACAACAATAATGCTGGCAACCGCAAACAGCCGCACATTCCGCTTGCTTTCATCAGCGGGGATGCTGCGTAACCGCCTTTTTTATTCGCTTCTGGCATTGGGGAACCCTGAACAAAAAAAATTTTCGTGTGGTAGACAACGTGAGGCAAAAAAAGTTTTGCGGCCATTAAATATTGTCCATATTGAGGGGCGCGCCGGACGCGAGCAACTCGTGTTGTCCTGCAACAGGAGCCCCGTCTGTCATGCTTATCCGATAAGCCGCGCAAATCCCCCGCTATTCCCCGCATTGAAAATCGCAGGAATCGGGATAATGGCGTCATGCT
>CAZHIC010000042.1:0-18414 GCA_964532405.1 uncultured Gallionellaceae bacterium
TCTCGATGACCTGTTCGATAATTTATTTAGGGTGATTTTTAGAGATGCCCTAAAATCTATGGCCATAATCTCAACCTCAAGTTTTTCAAGTAGTGCAAATTTAAAACCTCTTCACGCTTCAAGCATCAGCAAGTTGCTTAATTCCGCAACGGCTTCCCGTTCTTCAACATGTGCTCAATCCTTGCCTGCGTCTTCTCCGTCGCCAGCAGTTCCATGAAATTTTTACGCTCCAGATCAAGCAGCCAATCTTCATCCACCAAGCTACCCGCTTCCACATCGCCGCCGCACATGGTTTCGGCGACGCGGCAACCGATGTCGTAGTCGTGTTCGGAGATGAAACCGCCTTCGCGCATGTTGATCATCGCGGCTTTGAGGGTGGCGATGCCGGTGCGTCCGGCGACGGCGATCTGGCGCTGATGTAGCGGAGGACGGTAAGCGGTGGAGTTAAGGGCTTTGGCTTCTTCTTTGGCGATGTGCAGGAGCTCAAAGCGATTGAGCACGATGCGGTCTGACTGTCTGAGATAGCCCATCTCGCGCGCCATTTCGGCGCTCTTGGAAACCTCACCCATGGCGATGTTTTGGAAGTAGCGTTTGAGTATCGGGAAAATGTCCCCACCGCGTGCTTCGGCTGCCGCGCGTTGCGCCATCTCTTTGCAGCCGCCGCCTGCGGGCAGCAAGCCGACGCCGACTTCGACCAGGCCGATGTAGCTTTCCAGCGTGGCGACGATGCGCGTGCAGTGGATGGAAAATTCGCAGCCGCCGCCGAGCGCTAGGCCATCCACTGCGGCGATGGTGGGTACCAGCGCGTATTTGAGGCGTTGCGAGACTTGCTGGAATTTGGCGACGACGGCTTCCACATGCGGCACGTTACCCGTGGCGGCGTTGAACACGTCGCCGATTCCACCGCCGCCCGCAACGGTATATTTGACGCGGCTTGCGGCCTGTTTGAATTTATCGAACATGCCTGCATCCTGCGCGGGTTCATGCACGCCTTGCATCAGTTGCAGCAGGTTCGCCCCGGCGGAGAACGGCGGTTCGGTCTGCCACAAAATGAGCGCGCTGAAATGCGCTTCGGCTTCGTCCACCGCACGCAGGATACCATCCAGCACCTCGTTGCTGACGGTGTGCATCTTGGTTTTGAAACTGAGGATGACGATGTTGTCGCCCGTGTGCCACAGGCGCACATCGTTGGTTTCGAAAACGGTTTCGCCGTAGTGGCGCTCTTCGCCGATTAGGGCGTCGGGGTAGAGTTGGCGGCGATAGACTGGGAGCTGGGAGCGGGGTTGATAGCCGCTTAAATCCCCCCTGTCCCCCTTTTGCAAAGGGGGGTTAAAACTCTCTGCGCTTTGGCTAGTAGCTCCCCCCTTCGACGAAGGGGGGCTGGGGGGGATTTGCTTTTGACTTAATGGAGAGAAAGAACCTTGCGAAGTGTGGACGCCGGTGCGCGATGGTTCAGTTGCCCATGCGGGCAGCGGTGCGCTGGCCATGGCCTTGCCTGCGGCGATGTCGGCGGCGATCCAGCTTGCCACTTGTTGCCAGCCTGCGGCCTGCCATATCTCAAACGGGCCGTTGTCCCAGCCGAAGCCCCAGCGCACGGCAAAATCGACATCGCGTGCATTGTCGGCGATGTGCTCCAATTGCAGGGCGCAGTAGTGGAATACGTCGCGGAATGTCGCCCACAGGAATTGCGCTTGCGGATGCGGATTGCGGCGCAGACCGGAGAGCTTCATACCCCAGTCGCGCTCGCGCAAAATCTCTTTCACCTCTTCATCCACTTTGGCGTCGGACAAGCGATATTCCTTGGTGTGCAGGTCGAGCACATGAATTTCTTTGCCGATCTTCTGGTAAATGCCGCGCTTGGTTTTTTGTCCCAATGCGCCCAGATCCACCAGATAACTGAACCAGCCCGGCAACTCGAAATGTTTATGCCACGGGTCTTCGGTGAGGTTGTCGCGCATGGTGTTGACCACATGCGCGAACACGTCGAGTCCGACCACATCCAGCGTGCGGAAGGTGGCGCTCTTGGGGCGACCGAGGTAGCGTCCGGTGAGCGCATCGACCATATCGAAACCGAGGTTAAATGCGGCGGCGTGGTGCTTGGTGGCAAGTATAGAGAACACGCCGATGCGGTTGGCGATGAAGTTCGGGGTGTCTTTGGCGCGCACCACGCCTTTGCCCAAGGTGGAAACGAGGAAGGTTTCCAGTTGGTCAAGCAGCGGCGCATCCGTGCCAGTGCAGCCGATCAGCTCGACCAGGTGCATGTAGCGCGGCGGGTTGAAGAAGTGGATGCCGCAGAAGCGGTGGCGCAGATTTTCGGGAAAGGCTTCGGCTAATTTGTTAATGGAAAGGCCGGAGGTGTTGGTCGCGAAGATCGCATTCGCATTCAGGAACGGCGCGACTTTACGATACAGGTCAGATTTCCAGTCCATGCGCTCGGCGATAGCTTCGATCACCAGATCGCATTCGCGCAATTTATCCAGATGCTGCTCGTAGTTCGCGGGCTGGATAAACGTGATTTTGGCGGGGCTGGCGATGGGCGAAGGTTCCAGTTTTTTCAAGCCCTCCAGCGCTTTGTTCACGTTGCCGTTCGGGTCGCCCTCTTTTGCGGGCAGCTCGAACAACAGCGTCTCGACGTTGGCGTTGACCAGATGTGCGGCGATCTGCGCGCCCATGACCCCGGCGCCGAGGACCGCGACTTTGCGGATGTGAAAATTTGCGTTCATCTATTTTCTCCGGTTCTACATCAATGAAGAGAAATAACCACGTAGGAGCGGGCCTTGCCCGCGATATTTAAAATATGTCGCGGGCAAGGCCCGCTCCTACAACAATGGTTAGTTTTTCAAATTAAAAACTAGTCCGCTGGCGGCACTTCGCGCGGCTTGCGGTCATCACCTACCGCGACATACGTCAGCGTGGCCTCCGTCACTTTGACGCAAGTGGGTTTGATCGGGTCGCGCTGCGCATACACTTCGACGTTGATAGTCATCGAGGTGCGCCCGACTTTGACGATATCCGCATAGAAGCTCACCACATCGCCCATAAAAATAGGCTGTTTGAACACGAAAGAATTCACCGCCACGGTCGCCACTCTGCCGCGCGCGCGGCTGATGGCGGGGATGCTTCCGGCGATATCCACTTGCGCCATCACCCAGCCGCCGAACACATCGCCGGTGATATTGCAGTCTGCCGGCATCGCCACCACGCGCAACGTGGCGTGGCGGCTGGGTATAGTTGTCTCTTGTTCTTTCATGTTTCAATGTCCTTTATAAAGTTGCTCGATTTCGGCGGAATATTTCGCCACGACTTTGTCGCGTTTCAAACTCAACTTCGGCGTAAGCATTCCGTTGTCGATAGTCCAGGGTTCATTCAGTAACAGCACGCGATGCACTCTGGCATAGCCGGGAAAGCTTTTCATGTTGCGTGCGATACGTCGCAACACCTTGGCCTCTACATTCGTATCCGTCAGGGATTCAAGCATATCCGGACGCACGCCGACCTTGGCGGCGATCTCCAGCCACACGGTAGGATTCAGCACCGCCAGTGCGACCAAATAAGGCTTGCCCTCGCCGCAGATCATCACCTGGTCGATCAGCGGGTCGTGCATGATGGCAGCTTCCATATCGGCAGGCGGAAGCTTCTCGCCATTCGCCAGCACGATGATCTCTTTCAGCCGTCCGGTAATGTACACATGCCCTGTCGCGCTGATGCGCGCGATGTCGCCCGTGTTTAACCAACCATCCGCATCGATCAAGGCTTTGGTCGCTTCCGGGTTGTTCCAGTAACCCATCATCACGTTCGGCCCTTTCACCAGCAGCACGTTCTGCTCGCCCAGCTTGATCTGCACACTGCGTATCGGCTGGCCGACGCTGTCGGGAAAATTGTTGTCCAGATGGTTGCCCGTCACGATGGGGCTGGTTTCGGTGAGTCCGTAGCCTTGCACCACCGGCAGGCCGAGCGCGATGAACATGCGCGAGATGTCCGGCGCGAGTGCGGCACCACCGCTGACGGCAGTGCGCAGACGACCGCCTAGCCTATCCATAATTTTCTGCGCCACCAATTTTTTCAATATCGGCCATAGCAAAAAGGAAAACTTCCAGCCGCCGCGCCCCTGTTCCCGCAGGAAACGCGCCCAGCCCACTTCCACTGCCAAGTTGAATAATTTGTGTTTGATGGGAGAGCCTTCTTCCAGCTTGGCATTGATCGCGGAATGGATACGCTCATAGACGCGCGGCACCGAGATCAAAATGGTCGGCTTGATAATTTGCAGGTCTTCCGACAGCAGCGGAATAGAGCGGGCATAAGCGACGGTTGCCCCGGTCATCACTTGCAGGTAATAGCCGCAGGTACGCTCGAAAGTGTGCGACAGCGGCAGAAAAGACAACATCAGGTCACTGCCATATACCACAAAGGTACCAAGCGCCGCGTGCGTGTTACTCAACATATTATTGTGGCTGAGCATCACGCCCTTGGGTTTACCCGTGGTGCCGGAGGTGTAGATGATGCTGGCCAGTTCGTCGATCTTGCATGGCACCGGTGCTTGCAAGGTGGCACTGGGCGGCAGACACTTCGCGGCAGAAATCAAACGCGGCTCGTCGCTCTTTACCTCGTCCAGCGAGATGAATCGCTGCACGCAATCCATCTGCCCGAGCACGCCGCTCAACTCTTTCCATTGGTCGGCAGTCTCGAACAACACCACCTTCGCCCCCGAATCGTTGACGATGTAAGCGATATTCTCGGCGCGGTCCACGGTATAGAGCGGCACAGTAACCAATCCCAGCGACATCGCCGCCTGATCGAACATGACCCACTGCGGGCAGTTGCGCAACATCAGCGCCACACGTTCACCTTTTGCCAATCCCTCTTTGTCCAACACAGCTTGCCAGCGTGCTACTTGCTCCAGCATCTGACGCCAGCTCAGCGAGACCCATTCATAACGCGGCACATCAAAATAACGATAAGCCTCTTTATCCTGCGAGCGTTTGGCTCGTTCAAGAAACAGACCGTGTAGCGTGACTGCCTGTTCTGGCGTGACCACATCATCATTCTCTGGCATCATCATTTTTTATCTCCCCGTTTTTTAATATTGCTTGCTATAAGAACAGATCGTTATACAAACGCGTACCCGGGCTAACTGCATATTGATCGAAATCACTCACCCCCTCCTCAAGCAACACCTCTTCGTCGATGAAGAAATTGCCACTGCATCCCTTGCTATCGCGCAACAGAATGGCGTGCGCCGCATCCGCCACGATGGCGGGTTTGCGCGAAGCTCTCAGGATCGCTTCCGGGAAATTGTTTTCGATAGCCGCCGTGGCGATGGTGGTGCGTGGCCACAGACAGTTGCAAGCGATTCCTTCAGGTGCAAACTCCTGCGCCATCCCCAACATGCACATGCTCATGCCGAATTTGGACATCGTATAAGCGACATGCGGTGCGAACCACTTCGCTTGCATGTTGAGCGGCGGCGACAGCGCGAGGATATGCGGATTGGACGCCAGCTTGAGATGCGGGATACAGGCTTGCGAGACGAGAAAGGTAGCACGCATGTTCACGTCCCACATCAGGTCGAGACGTTTGGCAGATGTTTGCAATGTAGGCGTAAGACTGATGGCGCTGGCGTTGTTGACCAACACGTCGATGCCGCCAAAATAAGCGGCAGCTTGTTCGACCGCAGCGGTGATGGCTTGCTCGTCACGCACGTCAAGCTGGATAGCCAATACTTGCCCGCCCGCTTGCCGCACCTCTTCCTCTACCGTGTGGATGGTGCCGGATAATTTTGGATGTGCCTCTGCCGTCTTGCCCGTGATGACCACGTTCGCCCCGTCGTGCGCGCAGCGCAGAGCAATCTCGCGCCCGATACCGCGAGAGGAACCCGTGATGAAAATCGTTTTGTCGCGCAGTGTATTCATGAATTTTATCGAAAATAATTCACGCTTTCAGACCAGCTCGGGCCTATTACCGGCAATCCAACTATTTACAAGCTTGCGTAATTGCTCCGCTTGCTTGATGCACTCGATAACCGCTTGATCACTAACCGGATCGCCTTCGTAATCGCTGACATTCCGCTGTTTGCGCAACGCATCCAGTACGATCACCGTGCTCTGCTCAAGCCCGATAGTTTTGGAGAGTGATTGAATCGCGACCTGATGATGTCCGGGCTGGTTTGTGGAAGTGCGATACCCGTTCGCCCACAGAGCGACCATCGCGCACTGCATAATGGCTTTGTATGCGGCATCAAAACGATTTTCGCCGCTGATCTTTTTTACCCGCGCATCCGCGATGTTGCGCGCGGCAGCTTGCAACAAGCGCTGCACCGCATCGCGCGACGGGTTATGCGGCTGTAGCGGCTTGGTCTTGAGTAAGTTTTCCAAGCTCATCTTCATTGCCCACTATAAACAACTTAGGTTTAGAAAGAACTTCTCGAATAAACGAATCATCACTTCCTGCACGGCGGCGAAATTCATCCGGCGAATACACCACCGGGTTGATCTCGCGCCGCAACGTCGCTTGCACAGGATGCAACAATTGCACGACAGCAGCAAAATTCAAACTCCCCACCAGCATTACATCCACATCGCTTGTTGACTGCTGCTCGCCGCGCGCCATCGAACCAAATACAATCGCCACGTTGATCTGACCCTCAACCGGACTCAGCGCTGCGGCCAGCACATCCACCAGCCCGGAAGTCTTGCGCAAAATACTAGCCAACTCCTCAAACACCGGACAACTCCTGTTCGCGCTATAGCGAACCTGATTTCCAACTTCCTGACGCTGAAGCACTCCGGCCGCTGTTAACTTGGTCAACTCTTTGTGCAACGTACCCGCCGCAGTACCCGTCAGGCGTGCAAGCTCCCTCACATGATAAGTAGCATCCGGATTCAGCAGCAAAAGCCCGAGAACCCGTCGCCGATATTCGCTAAAAAATAATGAGGACAGCACGAAATGTTTCCTTTGTTGCTTCATTCGTAGCAAATAATGCAACATTGCGCCCGTGCAATCAAGCTAAATCGGAGCCAAGCTGTGCTGAAAGATTTTTATCGTCCGAATCAACCTCCTGCCGCCATCTGCTCCGGCGCAAAGTCGTCCACCATGATGACTTTGCGGCGCAGCGCGTAATCGCGTTCCAACTGTAACGTTTGTTCGGCGGTAATGAGGCCGAGGCCGCGCGCCTCGGCGATCTGCCCCAGCTCATCCAGTGCCTTGAGCTTGCCTGCTTTACGCGCCTGCACCAACTCCGCTTGCAGCGGTTCGCATACCAGGGTGCTGGACAACGAAGCTTCTAACGCGGCCACTGCATCATGCTCGTCACGCGGCATAAAAATGCCCGAGGTCAAACGGTCACGCGCGTCGCCCTGTGTGCCCAGCAGTGCGGCGACCTCATGCCCCACGGCATCGGAAGGCGGCTTGCGGCATTGCCCCAAGGGGAAGATAAGCGCACGCAATAACAGCGCGGCGAAGCGGTTGGGGAAGTTTTGCAACACGCCATCGAACGCGGTTTGTATGCGGTACAGCCCGTCTTGCATCGCCCAATCCAGCAAGGGCAAATCCTCGACCGGACGCCCGTCGTCTTCAAATTTCTTCAGCACCGCCGAACACAGATACAAATGGCTCAACACGTCGCCCAAACGCGCGGAGAGTTTTTCGCGGCGCTTCAGGCCTCCGCCCAACACCAGCATGGCGATGTCTGCGGCGAGTGCAAAAGATGCGGAATAGCGCGTCAGCAGTTGGTAGTAGCGACGGGTCGGCTCCTCGGTCGGCACGTTGATGATGTAGCCGCTCGTCAGCGCGAACAAGAACGAGCGCACCGCGTTGCTCATGGCAAAGCTGATGTGCCCAAAGAAAGCCGCATCGAAATCATGCACGGCTTTCGATCTGTTCTGTTCATGCGTCGCCTGTATCTCTTTGAGCACGTAAGGATGAGCGCGCACCGCGCCCTGACCGAAGATGATGAGACTGCGCGTCAGGATGTTCGCGCCCTCCACGGTGATGCCGATCGGCGTCTGCTGGTAGAGGCGCGCCAGATAATTATCCGGCCCCATGCAGATGCCCTTGCCGCCGTGGACATCCATCGCGCCGTTGATAATCGTGCGTCCGCGCTCGGTGCAGTGATATTTGACGATGGCAGAGATCACCGAAGGCTTCTCGCCCAGATCGACCGCCTGCGCCGTCAACACCCGCGCCGCATCCATCACGTAAAGATTGCCGGCAATGCGGGTAAGCGCCTCTTCCACGCCCTCGAATTTCCCCACCGGAAGATGGAACTGTTTGCGCACGCGCCCATAGGCACCGCTGGTTCGCGCGGCCAATTTGGATGCCCCCGTCGCGCTGGCGGGCAGCGAGATCGAACGTCCCGCCGCCAGACATTCCATCAACATGCGCCAACCTTGGCCAATGCGCTCCGTGCCACCGATGATGTAATCCATCGGGATGAACACGTCTTTGCCGGAAGTCGGGCCGTTCTGGAACGCCGAGTTGAGCGGGAAGTGCCGGCGTCCGACGTTCACGCCGGGCGTGTCGGTCGGGATCAACGCCAGCGTGATGCCGCGTGCGACTTCCGCGCCTAGCAAGTTGTCCGGGTCGTACAGCTTGAAAGCCAGCCCCAGCAATGTGGCGACGGGCGCGAGCGTGATATAGCGTTTTTCCCAAGTGACGCGCAGGCCGAGCACGTTAGCCTGCCCGTTGAAATCGCCATAACAAACTATGCCCACATCGGGGATCGCTCCCGCATCGGAACCGGCGAAAGGCCCGGTCAGCGCGAAGCACGGCACCTCTTCGCCTTTGGCAAGACGGCGCAGATATTTGTCTTTCTGCTCTTGCGTACCGTAGTGCAGCAGCAGCTCGGCGGGGCCGAGTGAATTGGGCACCATCACCGTCACCGCCGCCGTGCCGCTGCGCGAGGCGACCTTGGTCACCACGGCGGAATGCGCTTGCGCGGAAAATTGCAGCCCGCCGTATTCCTTCGGGATAATCATGCCGAAGAAACCTTTGTCCTTGATGAACTGCCACACTTGCGGCGGCAAATCTTGACGCACATGGGTGACATCCCAGTCGTCGATCATGGCGCACAATTGTTCCACTTCATTGTCGAGAAAATCCTGCTCTTCCGCGCTCAAAGTCGGCTTAGGCAATGCCAGCAATTTATTCCAGTGCGGGTTACCGCTGAACAACTCGCCATCCCACCACACCGTGCCCGCATCGAGCGCTTCCTGCTCGGTTTGCGATACTTGGGGAAGGATGTTGCGGAAGACATTGAGAACGGGACGGCTGACCAGCCAGCGGCGCAAAAAAGGGATGCCGAATATCACGATGAACAGTAAAAGCGCGATATAGACCATCTGCAGAGCATCGTCGGAAATGCGGCTCTGCACTGCGATCAACGGTACAAAAACCATCGCGGCCAACAGCCAGCTCGTGATAGAGGCTCTAAAAAAAGAAAGCAACAAGAAAACGGCAAGTACCAACACGAACAATAAAATTGCCATCACAGCTCCCTCAGAATTTATTTGCATGAACGTGCCGAACTTTAACTCTTCCCGCGCATTCTTGCCACCGCCTATTTGCCCATCAGGCAAGGAAAAAGTTCAGTCCGGGACGCCCAGCGCAGTTTCGAATACCGGCATATCTATGAGGAATTTCGACAAAGTGAATGCAGCCGTCGGCTGCATATTGATGCATATCATTTTGATGTTCAGCGCCTGGCAGGTGCGCGCCAATTTGTCCAGCCAACCGTAGTAAACCGGATCGATAACCGGCACCCCGTTCAGGTCGTAATACAAACGCAGCCCCTGCTCTTGCTGCACCTGCGCGACGATGTCCCGCATCAGCATGTCCTGATCCCGGATGTTCATGCTGCGTAGCGGCTCGAGCAAAAAATTGCCCTTGCCGATACGCGTCAGATGCACGCCAGGAATAGTCATTAGCTGGATTTTTGGCTGACGTGGATACCCATGCGCGAAAACGCCTCTTTCAGTCCATCAGACAGGCTGGCACGGGTAGTCACACCGGTCAGGTCGATGTTCAGACTAACCAGCGCGCGGGCTATTTCCGGGTGGATGCCGGTGATGATCGCATCGGAGCCCATCAGTTGCACGGCTCGCACCATCTGGATCAAGTGGTGCGACACCTGAGAATCGATATTCTTCACCCCGGTCAAATCCATCACGACAGCGCGCGCGTGATCTTTGGAGATGCGGTTAAGCAATGCCTCCATGACCAGCATGGTGCGACTGGAATCCAGCGTGCCGATGATGGGCAGCGTCAGCACGCCGTCCCAGATTTCGGTGATCGGGGTGGACGTTTCGCGCAGTTCCGCCTCCTGCGCCTTGAGCGTATTTTCCCGCTCGCTCAGGTAGGTATGAAAAACCCCCATGATCAGCTCATTGAAGTGCTGGGCAAAAAACAGCAACACCGAGCGCGACTGGGTAAAGACGATTCCGCTGTCCTGTTCCAGCGCGGAGATCAGGCTGTACTGCAACTGCTGCGCATAACGCACGACATCCTCCACATGTCCGCCGCGCATCAACATACGTTGCGCAAGCTCTGAAAAGAACGTCTCCAGCGCATGGAATTGTGGCGATGTGCGTTTTTGCGGATCTTTGGAACTCAACAGACTCGCTATCAGGGCGACGAATTCGCTGCTCATATCGGCAACCTCATCCTCATCCATCAGCTTGTTATTCGCGCAGAAAAACTCCCGCCCGGTCTCTTCCAGTTGCGCGGAAATATTACCGATTTTCAAACCAAACAACGCGGCTAATTTTTCGCTGGCTTCTTTTTTCTGCACCATTTCTTTCTCCCTTTTATCCTATCGTACAAACACAAATCGACTGATCATCCGAAATCCGCCCCATGATGCTGCCTAGCGTATACGCAATCAACTGCGGGTGCTGGTTGAACAAGCCGACGAAATTGGCCATGTCCCAGTTCCTGCGTATGCCGTCACTGGCGGTGATGATGACACACTTCTTGCCAAAATTTACCTGCAACGCCGTCGCCGAGCGGTGCTCCCTCCCCAATATACCGGGCGCAAAGGCGATATGCTGAATCTGCTCTTGATCGTAAATGTGCGCACTCATGTCGCCCACCCCGGACAGGCGCAAACTGCATTTGGCCAGATCGATTTCCCCGGTGATGGCGACTGCGCCACGCGTATTGACGAGCTGCATGTCCACCATGGCCAATATCGTTTCTGGAGACTCATAGTTGACCAAGTGCGTCGCCAGATCAGCGGTTGCCGCCTGCGCCTCTTCGCCGTGTCCCAGTCCGTCCAGATGCAGCCAGCGCAGCATTCTTCCCGCTCTTTGCAGATAGATTCTATCGCCGTTATAACGCTCGTCCGACAAGGAGCGCGAGAACAGTCCGAATTTAAAGCCGGATTTCGCTTCTTTGTTTTCCTTGTCCAAATAAAAACGCGCGAGTATTACCGTGCCGCTCCATTTTTTCGGTTGTCCGGGGCGCTGTTGCTGTGTGTAGATATACGACTCGTCGCTCAGGCGGCGAATCGCCCCCAAGCCCTTGCCCAGCGTGCTGGCCGTCGAATAGCCATCTTCTTCGGCAGTGGCCAGATTCGCGATGCCTGGCCCGAAGTCCAGAGACAGCAGATCCAACACCCCGCCGGGCTGCTTCCACAACTGCACCATGCCCCGTCCGCCAGCGTGTTTTACGTTATTGCTCACCAGCTCGGAAGCCACCAGCAGCATGTTTTCCTGCTTTAGATGACTGACTCCAAGACGCTGCGTGATGGCGACCAGCTTCGAGCGCAACAGGATCAAAGAGCTTTCGCTTTGCGTCGCACTATTGAACAACAGCTTGCAATCGGTAGCGCTGTCGAACACTTCAGACACAGGAGACTTTCACTGCGCAATTCGGCTCGCAATCCTGCGTGTCGCCTCTGCTGCACATGAAAACCACCGCCCGGCCACGCCCGCGGTGCTTGGCCTCGTACAGCGCGCTGTCGGCTTGATGGATAAAACCTTCCAAGGTCAGGTCATCCGGTGTCTGCTGATCGATAGTCGCAATGCCGATGCTGACCTTGCATTCCATTTGCAGTATCACTTGTCTCGCCTTCTCGGATGCCGTGCTGCAGTCGGCGTGAATCATCATGGCAAATTCATCCCCGCCGAAACGAAACGCGCAATCCACATTTTCCCGAATCACACTGCGTAAAATATGCGCCATCTTGTTCAAGTAGGCATCGCCAAACTGGTGCCCGTGTTCGTCATTGATGCTTTTGAAAAAATCCAGATCCAGCATCATGAGCGACAGCGGTGCGGTTCTTTGCCGCATCGCATGGCGGAACGCCTGATTCAGTTTTTCGTCGAATGCCCGACGGTTGGGCAACATGGTCAGCGGATCCGTTTCAGCCTCGCGTATCGAGATTTGCAACTCCGCCTGGCGACTTAGCAACGTCACCTGCAACTCGGCCAACTCGCGCTCGGTGCGCACACGCGTCTCGTGCAAATGACGCACCATCGCCTCATTGCGTTGAGTCAATATTTCGGGATCGATGGATTCGGTAGATTTGCGCAAATAATCGCGCAATTGATCGATGGCGGATGGTTCGATAGCACCCGTTTGAGCGAGCGCGAACTCATTTTCATCCCAATGAACCCGCAAACTATGGTTTTGAAGTTGCATGCGGACTGAAAAAGGCTGGCCGCAACACGCACCTGCGGCACGCAAACGTCGACTCAGTTCCAAGCTGGCGAGCGCGGCTCGAAAGGCATCCCCCTGAAGGCGCCTTACACTTTCCATAAGAAAGCCGATAAAATTTTGCAAATCGGGTTCGATTGCCAAATCTATCCTCATGAGCTCAACTGGTTCCACGACACCCCACTATGTTGATAGCGGCGAACTTTATAAAGCAGCATGAAGGGCTAAGTCAATCGTAATTTTCATCTAGATAACGAAATCGAATATCTAGATACTTATATGAAATATCTAGATATTTTCATATAAGTATCTAGATATTTGGCCGCATCCGCGAACCCATCAAAATCCTGACCCTATAAATACAACGCCTTAGCGCATTTTCACCATAGCATTTTCCACACGCTCATCCATAACAAGGTAAAACAAACTATCGAACTGCTTAATTTTGTATGTCCGCTATCGACCGCAGTTGTCATTCACAGCTGTTATTACGCTGCCGCAGAGCGGACGCTCGTGATGTGCGGCAAATGGGGCAAACTGATCTGAGCAAACCTTCTTAGCTCTTTCTCACAAACGCCTCAAACTGTTCCGCAGGCAGCGGCTTGCTGAAATAATAACCCTGCACTTCGTCACAACCTTGCAAACGCAGGAAGGCCAATTGCCCGGCGGTCTCCACACCCTCTGCGATAGTCTGGATGCCCAGGCTGCTGGCCATGTTGATGATGGCGCTGACGATGGCCTTATCGTCCGGATCATCGGTGATGTCGCGCACGAAGGACTGGTCGATTTTCAGTTTGTACACCTTGAATTTTTTCAGGTAACTCAAACTGGAATAACCGGTGCCAAAATCGTCGATGGACATGCGGATGCCGCGTTCATACAGTTTGTCCATCACCCCGATTGCCGCCAGCGGATCGCCCATAGCGACGGCCTCGGTCAGTTCCAGCTCCAGATATTCATGCGGTAGCTTCACTTCATCGAGGATATGCGTGATGAGCTCCGTAATATTGGCCTGGCGGAATTGCACCGAGGATAAGTTGACGGCCATCACCATAGGCGGCAGCCCGTTATCCAGCCAGCCCTTCAATTGTTGGGCTGCCGTGCGCAACACCCATTCGCCGATCGGGATGATCTGGCCGCTATCCTCCGCGATGGGGATGAATTCGGCGGGGGAGATCATGCCCATCTCAGGATGAGTCCAGCGCAGCAGGGCTTCCGCGCCGACGATGCGGCCACGACTCGGTGGGGCGGAGCCCTCCGGTGCGGGAGTGGCTGCATCGCACCTCCTCCCGCAATCGGCTGGCTCCGCCAGTAACGTGTCGGAGGTGCGCCCGTCCTGTATGGATAGTTGTGGCTGGTAGTGCAAAGACAATTCGTTGCGCGCCAGCGCGTGCCGTAGCGCGTTCGCCAGTTGCAAAGTGCGGGCGGAGTGCGCCTGCATTTCCGCCGTGTAAAAGCGGAAGTCGTTGCGGCCGCCTTGTTTGACGCGGTACATGGCCGCGTCGGCGTTCCTCGACAGCGTCTCGAAATCTTCGCCATCATGCGGATAGATGGCGATGCCGATCGAAGTGGTGGTGATCAGCTCGTGCTGCTCGACCTGGCAGGGTTGTGAAACCGCCTCGATCAGCTTGGCGGCCACATAGGCGGCGCCATCCGCATCGGTATCATGCAGGATCAGTATGAACTCATCCCCGCCTTGGCGAGACACAGTGTCTTCTTCGCGCAAGGTTGCTTTGATCCGTGTTGCCACTTCCATCAACAGTTGATCGCCGATGGTATGGCCCAGGGTGTCGTTGATATTCTTGAAATGATCGAGATCGAGGAACATCACTGCCAGCGGCTCACCGCCGCGTTGCGCCAGGCTGAGCGCGTACTTGAAACGCTCACCCAGCAGGCTGCGGTTGGGCAGCCCGGTGAGCTGATCGAAATGGGCCAGCCTTTCGATGCGCGCTTCAGCTTTCTTTGCCTCGGTAATATTTTCCTTGATCGCCAAATAATGGCTTATCCGTCCATCCGCTTGGCGCACCGGAGAGATCATGGTCAACTCGATGTATTCGCTGCCGTCCTTGCGTTTGTTGCTCAGCTCGCCGCGCCACATTTCGCCACGGGCCAGATGCGCCCACATATCCTTGTAGACTGTTTCGGGCGTCTTGCCGGATTGCAAAATACGCGGATTTTTGCCGGTCACCTCGTCGCGGTTGTAGCCGGTCAACTTGACGAAGGTATCGTTGACGTATTCGATGTTTGCATCGAGATCGGTGATAACGATGGAGTTGGGGCTTTGTTCCACCGCCAGAGAAAGCTTGCGCAATTCGGCTTCCGCTTGCTTGCGCGCGGTGATGTCGTGCGACAGCACGATGAAACACGGCAGTTGACCCGTTTCGACCGGCTTGCGCGAGACCGAAAGCTCGAACCAATGCTTGCCATCAGGCAACGTCAGCTCAATCTGTTTGCCCATAGAGTGCCCGATTTCATTGGCTTCACGTAGTGCCGCCATGCCGATTTCCGCCACCTCAGGCGACATCACCTCATGCATTGTTTTGCCCAGAAAAAGTTCGGCGGGCATCGCCAGCAGGTCGGTGCGCGGGGAATGGTAGTCATGGTAGCGGCCCTCCAGATCAAGCTCGAACAGCAAGTCAGGCACGGCATCCAGCGTGGCTTGCAGTTGATTTTGCGCGGCTTGCAGTTGCTTGTAAGGAAGCTCGATGGTTCCGACGAAAATCGCACGATAAAGAAACAGATAGGAAACCGTTTTGTAAATGTGCCCCAACAGGTTGTAAATATCGGTCACATCGGCGTAGAGCGTAAAGAGGAATTCACTCAGCGCCATCGTGCATACTGCGCCGAACAGCGCAGCCGCATTGAATGGCAACGGCTTGCGCATGCGCATCCACAGCACCGATGCGGTGGCAAGGTTAAGCGCGACGAGCGCGTACTCGTAATAAATTTTGAATGGGGTGAGTCCCTGTCCGGGAATGAATGTCCGGGGTGTCAGTTCAGCATGAAACAGGAACAGCCAGTGTAGGCTTCCGGTCAGGATGAGTACTGCGGCAAGCAGTATGAAGCGGGAAGCTGCGGAGGCGAGGGGGCGCCAAGGCGTGACCGAGACGATCAACAGCGCGATGGCGGCCAATGAACGCGCGGACAGCCAGAAGTCGATCGCCTTCTCCTGACTGCTCGGAGTCACAAAAGCAGGCATGCCCAAGAAGGAAATCGTGTGCGTGAAATCCAGCATTCCTACCCCGAGGAACGCGCAGGCGAGCAGCAGAATATTGCCCGGCAACCCGCGACGATACGCATTCCAGCCCACCGCGAACACCAGCATGGCAATCACAACCGCGATGGTCTCAAACAGCGTATGCAGCGGCAAGTAGCTCGCGATGCCACGGGTCTCGGGCAGTGGTGGAAGTGCCATCGCCACCGCCACACCCAACGTCAGCAGCGCGACGGTGATAACGGCAGAGCGCATCGAAAGCTGATGGCTGGGGTGCAGCGAAAACAGGCTTAGAGATTCAGACGACCATAGTTTCATGCTAAAGCTTCCATCTCTTGTGTTGTCAGCAAAATTCCCGTTTTAGGGTAGCTGGCTTGGTGAATTGTGAGTTGCCCACGAAACATTAGACAGCCTTCATCCTAGAAAAAGCATTTGCCCACGAAACTCACGAAGCGGGGTAAGCAGGCATTTCGCCGCAAGGCGAAAGCTCGCAAAAACACGAACAAATTCAAATCTCTCCATGGCACGGAACAAAACCCGATGGATGGCTCACCGAACTTATGCAACATTTTGTTTTATTTCGTGTTTTTCGTGGATGAATTGCCGTTTTTAGGTTCATCCTAACTTAAGGGCGCGCAAGAGATGCCAAGCCGATCATCCGCCGCCGATAGCAGCCACCCCACTTTACCGCATCTTCTCCACTGCCTCTTCCACCCGCTCCACCGCGATGATCTGCATGCCTTCGATCTTGTGCTTGGGCGCGTTGGCTTTGGGGATGATGGCGCGGGTGAAGCCGAGTTTGGCGGCCTCTTTCAATCGCTCTTGGCCGCGTTGTACGGGACGCACTTCGCCTGCCAAGCCGACTTCGCCGAACACCACCATCTTTTCCGGCAGCGGCTTGTCGCGCAGCGAGGAGACGATGGCGAGCAACACGGCGAGGTCGGCACCCGGCTCGGTGATCTTCACGCCGCCCACGGCGTTGATGAACACGTCCTGATCGAAACAGGCGATGCCCGCGTGGCGGTGCAGCACGGCCAGCAACATCGCAAGGCGGTTCTGTTCCAAGCCCAAGGACAAACGGCGCGGGACGGGCGAATGCGCTTCATCCAGCAACGCTTGTATCTCCACCAGCAAAGGCCGTGTGCCTTCCTGCGTGACCATCACGCAGGATCCGGCCACCTGTGCTCCGTGCTGCGACAAGAACAGCGCGGACGGATTGCTCACTTCGCGCAAGCCCTTTTCAGTCATGGCGAATACGCCCAGTTCGTTCACCGCGCCGAAGCGGTTTTTGAACGCGCGAATCAGGCGGAAGCTGGAATGGGTGTCGCCCTCGAAATACAGCACGGTATCGACGATGTGCTCCAGCACGCGCGGCCCGGCCAGCGCACCTTCTTTGGTGACGTGGCCGACGAGAATGATGGTCACGCCGCTGCTCTTCGCCATGCGCGTGAGTTGCGCCGCGCATTCGCGCACTTGCGCCACCGAGCCGGGCGCGGAAGTGAGTTGCTCGGAATACACGGTCTGGATGGAGTCGATCACCACCACATCCGGTTTTTCATGCGCGATGGTGGCTTGAATTTTTTCCAATTGAATTTCCGGCAGCAGATTGACTGAGCGAGCATCCAGCGCCAGACGATGGGCGCGCAACGCGATTTGCTGTGCCGATTCTTCGCCGCTCACGTACAGCACTTTTTTCGTCTGCGAGAGATGCGCCAGTGCCTGCAACAGCAAGGTGGATTTACCGATGCCGGGATCGCCGCCGATCAACACCACACCGCCTTCAACCAGCCCGCCGCCCAACACGCGGTCGAACTCTGAAATACCCGTCGGCGTGCGCGACACTTCGCTCGCTTCCACCTCGGCCAGTTGCTGCAACTTGCCGGAGGCCGCCAACGCGCTGTAGCGATTCTTGCCCGCCGCAGGCATGGCTTCCGCCACCGACTCGACCAGCGTGTTCCACCCGCCGCAATGCGGGCATTGGCCTTGCCATTTGGGGGACTGTCCGCCGCACTCGG
Organism: uncultured Gallionellaceae bacterium; assembly: GCA_964532405.1. GTDB lineage: Bacteria > Pseudomonadota > Gammaproteobacteria > Burkholderiales > Gallionellaceae > PALSA-1006. The sequence goes on from CAZHIC010000042.1 coordinate 17,881, forward strand.
TGCAGCTATAAATTGTTTTTGCTTTTGCCATGACTGTCTTACCAAATACAGCGATACTCACCCGATACCGCAGGGTGAAACTGATCAATCATCGCGGCGACGCTTGTGCAGCGGCACGCACTGAATCGGCAGAAACCAATGTCGCAACACCACGATCAATATCGTCCGCATGCTTCTTAGTTTCATTGCGCCAATCTTCGGCGATTTCAACTTCAGTTTGCGCATCGAGACTGATTAACAACTTATGCGCCAGTAGTGCGCGCTCCTCTTCTGGCAACTGAAATACAGCTTCTTCAATAGTTGCGAAAATCATGGCGAAGCTCCTTGAAACAGTGGCGTGGTAAATGGATGCGCGGATTATAGCGTAGGGCGGGCAACTCATTGCCCACCGATTCCTGAATTTCAAAAATCTGCCATGCGAAATATACGGCTCGCAAACTTGCACAGACATAGCCACAAGGTCACATCTGAGCAGGTTTACTTAAGGGCACCTCTAAAAATTGATTATTTGCACTTCGTAAACTTGCCCCTGTA
>CAZHIC010000043.1:0-13500 GCA_964532405.1 uncultured Gallionellaceae bacterium
AAATTACAGGGGCAAGTTTACGAAGTGCAAATAATCAATTTTTAGAGGTGCCCTGTAGTCATTGGCCTGTAGCTCGATCTTGGGGACGAGGCGGCTGTAGCGCGGCACGGTGACGCGCCCGATCACGGTATCGGTGATTTTCTTGATGTCGGAGGCGCGGAGTTTGTTGCTTTTCCCTTCCTTGGCAAAGCCCTTGGAGGCATCCACGATAAGGACATCGCTGCTCGCGCGTTTCTGCCGGAGCACGAGGATGATGGTGGGGATGCCGGTGCCAAAAAAGATGTTGGGCGGCAAGCCAATGATGGTTTCGATGTGGTTATTTTCGATCAGATTCCTGCGGATCGCGCCTTCCTCACCGCCTCGGAACAGGACTCCGTGCGGCAAGACGATGGCCATAATGCCGTCCGGTTTGAGATGGTATAGGTCATGCAGGAGAAAGGCGTAATCGGCCTTGGACTTGGGCGCGAGGCCGAAGCGGGCGTAGCGGGGATCGCTGTCTTTGTGCTGCGGGTCCCATGGATGCGAATAGGGCGGATTGGAAACGACGGCGTCGAGGTACAGCGGGTTGTAGGTATTGACCGGGTCTTGATCGTCGAAGTACGGCCAATCGTCTTCCAGGGTGTCGGCGTTGCGAGTGACGATGTTGCTGGGAAGGATGTCGCGCATGACGAGGTTCATGCGCGTGAGGTTGTAGGTGTTTTCCTTGTTCTCTTGGGCGAAGTATTTAATGTTGTCTTTATCCGCCATGTGCTTGGCGATGGACTGGCCGATATTGAGCAAGAGCGAGCCAGAGCCGCTGGTGGAGTCGTAAATCTGGATGGTTTCCCGGTCTTTCAAATGGTGCGCGATGATCTCGGACATGAGCACGGAAACCTCGTGCGGTGTGTAGAACTCGCCCGCCTTTTTGCCCGCATTGGCGGCAAACATGCTGATGAGATATTCGTAGATGAAGCCGAGCACGTCGTAGCCCTGCCTGCCATCCATTGGGATGTCTTTGATGAGCTGGAGCAGCTCGCTAATAGCCTTGGTCTGCTTCGCGGCGGTATCGCCGAGCTTGCTCAAGCCGGTTTCAAGGGTCTTGAAAATGCCCTCGAACAGGCGCTTGTGGTTCGGGTGAATCAGGCGGCTAAAGGCAGAGAGGGCATCGCGCACATGGGAGACATCGAAGTCGCCCTTGTGCTCAATCCAGGTGGAAAATAGGTGCTGGTAGGCGATGAAGTAGCCGATATTGCCTTTGATGTGATCAACGGTTTCCGAGTCCGCTTCCGATAAGGCGCAGAGTTCCGCGTCGCTGAAGTCCTCGCCTTTCGCGAAGCGCACCAATTTGTCGGAGAGGTATTTGTAGAAGATGAATCCGAGGATGTAGTCCTTGTATTCGTTGGCCTCGATTTTGGAGCGCATTTGGTTTGCGGATTCCCAGATTTTGGCGGCGAGTTGTTGTTTATTCATAGTGGAGACGTTTTAAAGTTAGCTGCTTGGAGCTTGGTTGTTGCGGCCGCATAATTCTGAGTTGAAGTGCCCAGTATTTTCAGGTGACTGTCTCTTGATGGGTCATTGTACTCGTTTACGACTGGCCGCTTCATGGCAAGCTGATTGATGGGACGGGTGTCTGTTTTGGCCGAGGAGCGGCCGGTCGCAGTGTCACCCTTGATGTTCCGTTTCTGGCACGTCAGCGACAGTCAGCCTAGCAAAACTCAAAAGTTTGTATGGCTGGTTTGCCCACAAACCCGATGGTCAAGCCTCGTTACCACAACACCGGATAGCGGACGGTGGCAACGGGTCTTAAGCTCTACGCCAAGTCGTGCCCTGCGCCGTATCTTCCAGCGCGATTCCCGCCTCCAGCAACTCTTTGCGTATGCGGTCGGCATCGGCGAAGTTTTTGGCTTTTTTGGCGGCGATGCGCGCTTCGATTTGAGCATTGATCGCGGCATCGTCCAATCCGCCCTCGCTCGCCCCTCCTTGCAGAAACGCTTGCGGGTCGCGTTGCAACAGACCGAGCACACCAGCCAATGCTTTGAGTTGCGAGGCTGCTTCGACTGATTGATTGCGGTTCACCTCGTTGGCGAGGTCGAACAGCACGGCGACCGCTTCCGGCGTGTTGAAATCGTCGTCCATTGCGGCTTTGAAGCGGATGGCGGCAGGGGTGTTCCAGTCAACAGCAACCCCTCCCAACCTCCCCTTATCAGGGGAGGATTCCGCCCCCTCCCTGATAAGGGAGGGCTGGGGTGGGTTGCTCTTTAGCGCCGTATATAAACGCGTCAGCGCACCTTTCGCGTCGTCCAGATGCGCATCCGAATAATTCAGCGGGCTGCGGTAGTGGGCGCGCAGGATGAAGAAACGCACCACTTCGGCATCGTACTTTTTTAATACTTCGCGGATAGTGAAGAAGTTGCCCAAGCTCTTGGACATCTTCTCGTTGTCCAAACGCACGAAGCCGTTGTGCATCCAGTAATTTACGTACTGGCACCGGTGTGCGCCTTCGCTTTGGGCGATCTCGTTTTCATGGTGCGGGAACTGCAAATCCGCGCCGCCGCCGTGAATGTCGAAATGCTTGCCGAGCAATTCAGTACCCATCGCGGAACATTCGATGTGCCAGCCGGGACGGCCTTTGCCCCATTTGGAATCCCACTTCACCTCTTCCGCTTCGTTGTCTTTTGCACTTTTCCACAACACGAAATCGAGCGGATCATTTTTACTTTCCGCTATGTCCACGCGCTCACCCGCACGCAAGTCTTCCAGCGATTTACCGGACAATTTTCCGTAGCCATCGAATTTGCGCACCGCATAGTTTACGTCGCCATCTGCGGCTTGATAGGCCAAGCCGTTCTTTTCCAGTTGCTCTATCATCTCCAGCATCTGCGGCACATATTGCGTGGCGCGCGGCTCGTGGTCGGGACGTTGCACACCCAGCGCATCGGCATCTTCGTGCATCGCGTCTATGAAGCGTTGTGTCAGCGCATGAATAGATTCATTGTTTTCCGCCGCACGCTTGATGATCCTGTCGTCGATGTCGGTGATGTTGCGCACGTAAGTTACGTCGTAACCGGAAGCCTTTAGCCAGCGGTACACCATGTCGAATATCACCATCACGCGTGCGTGTCCAAGGTGACAATAGTCGTACACCGTCATGCCGCAGACATACATGCGCACGCTGTTCGGGGTGATGGGTTTGAAGTCCTGCTTGTCGCGGGCGAGAGTGTTGTATATTTTTAACATGTAAAACCCTTTTTCATCCGCAGATTACGCAAATTGCCGCCGATTAAATCTGTGTGAATCTGCGTAGTGTTTAGGCTTGTTCTTTCGCCCAAGAATCTTTCAATGTTACAGTGCGGTTGAACACCAGCTTGCCGCCCGTTTGGTGGTCGCGGCGGTCGGTGCAGAAGTAGCCCAAGCGCTCGAACTGATAGCGCGTTTCCGGCGCGGCATCTTTCACGCAACTTTCCACCCAGCCTTGCACCACGGTGAGCGAGGTTGAATTGAGGTAGCTGCAAAAATCCACATTCTTGTCCGCATCCGGCTCCGGCACGGTGAATAAGCGGTCGTACAGACGAATCTCCGCAGGCAGCGCATGTACACTTGACAGAAAGTGGATCACGCCTTTGACCTTGCGGCCTTCCGGATTTTTGCCTAGCGTGTTGTGGTCGATGCTGCAACGCAGTTCGACCACCTTACCGCTAGCATCTTTCAGCGCTTCGTCGCAGTGCATCACGTAGCTGTGACGCAACCGGATCTCGCCGCCAAGCGTCAGACGCTTCCAGCCTGCAGGCGGCACCTCGGCGAAGTCGTCGGCTTCGATGAGCAATGAGTTGCTGAACGACACCACGCGTTTGCCGAGTTCCGGCATGTTGGGGTGGAAATCCGCTTCGCGTGTTTGCGCGCCGTCGGTGTTGGTGATCGTGACTTTGAGCGGATTGATGATCGCCATCACGCGCGGGGCACGCAACTCAAGATCCTCGCGGATCGCGCCTTCCATGATCGCCATATCGACGCTGTTTTCGCTCTTGGATACGCCGATACGTTTGGCAAATTCGCGGATGCCTTCCGGTGTGTAGCCGCGCCTTCTCATGCCGGAGATCGTGGGCATACGCGGGTCGTCCCAGCCGCTAACGTGTTTTTCGTTCACCAGTTGCAACAGCTTGCGCTTGCTGGTGATGGTGTAGTGCAGCTCCAGCCGCGAGAACTCGTATTGGCGCGGGTGGCAGGGGATGGTGATGTTGTCCAGCACCCAGTCGTACAGCGGGCGGTGATCTTCAAACTCCAGAGTGCAGATGGAGTGGGTGATGCCTTCCAGTGCGTCGGAGATGCAATGCGTGTAGTCGTACATCGGGTAGATACACCACTTGTCGCCGGTGCGGATGTGGTGCGCGCGGCGGATGCGATAAATCGCAGGGTCGCGCATATTCATGTTGGGCGAAGCCATGTCGATCTTCGCGCGCAGCACCATCGCACCGTCGGCGAACTCACCGTTCTTCATGCGCGTGAACAGGTCGAGGTTTTCTGCAACGGGTCGGTCGCGGTGCGGACTGTTCTTGCCGGCTTGGGTCAGCGTGCCGCGATATTCGCGCATCTGCTCGGGCGTGAGGTCGTCCACATAAGCCAAGCCTTTATTGATGAGTTCCACCGCGTAGTCGTACAGCGCGTCGAAATAATCCGACGCCCAACGCACTTCGCCGTCCCACTGGAAGCCCAGCCAGCGCACGTCATCCTGAATGGACTGCGCGTATTCATCGCTTTCCTTCTCAGGGTTGGTGTCGTCGAAGCGCAGATTGCACTTGCCGTTGTAGTCCTTTGCCAAGCCGAAGTTCAGGCAGATGGATTTGGCGTGACCGACATGCAAATAGCCGTTCGGCTCGGGCGGGAAGCGGGTCTGTATCGTACTGTGCTTGCCGCTGGCAAGGTCGCCGTCGATGATCGTGCGGATGAAATTGGAAACGGGCGCGGCAGAAACGGGTGTATTGCTACTCATGGGTCGTGAAATGTCTACGCTGAAAGATGGCGGATTTTACCCGAAAACGCATTGCGACTAGCAGGCAACCGCACGCAGCATATTGATAACTTGTGAAAGAAAGGCGCTTATTTGGTAGAATTCACCCCCTTCCAATGGGCTAACCCATTGAAACCTAATTTCCGGAAAAAAATTTCGATGAACAAGATGAAACAATTCGGCCAAAATGCTGCGCTCTGTGCGCTGCTGTGCCTCAGCCTAGCAGCTGCCGCTGACGAGATTCAGGATGCCAATAAATTATTCAAACAGGGTCAACACGTACAAGCGCTGGAGAAAGTAGAAGCGCTGCTCGCCGCCAAGCCAAAGGATGCGCAAGCGCGCTTTCTGAAGGGACTCATCCTCACCGAGCAGTCTAAAGTTGCCGATGCGATCAAAATATTTTCCGCGCTGACCGACGACTATCCAGAGCTGCCCGAACCCTACAACAATCTCGCCGTGCTATATGCGGGACAAGGTCAATACGAAAAAGCCAAGATCGCTCTGGAAATGGCGATACGCACCCACCCGAGTTACGCCACGGCGCATGAAAATCTGGGCGACATCTACGCCAAGATGGCCAGCCAGGCTTATGATCGCGCGCTGCAACTGGACAAGAGCAACACCAGCACGCAAACCAAGCTGGAAATGATCAAAGACCTGTTCGGTGGCAACAGTCGTAAAGCTACTATGGCTTCTCGCAACGCTGTCACCGGCCTCGTCAGCGCGCCGAAGCCCAGTGCCGTGGCCGCCAACGCCCCTTCCACTCCTGCCGCAACCCCGGCAACCCCTGATAAACCTGCGGTTGCCGTCACTCCAACGGCTCCGCCCAAACCGCTTGTCGCGGCCAACACGAGCGAGGATGCGCTCAAAACCGTCCACGATTGGGCGGCGGCATGGTCGTCGAAAAACGTCAAAAATTATCTCGCCTTCTACGCCAAAGAATTTAAAACCCCTGGCGGCGAGAGCCGCAGCGCATGGGATGAGCAGCGTAAAGCGCGTATCTCCGCGCCCAAGTCCATCCATGTGGAAGTCAAGGACGCCAAGGTTAAACTGATCGACGGCACTCACGCCAACGTGAGTTTCAAACAGCTCTACCGTGCCAGCCATCTGCACACCTCCGCCAGCAAAACATTGGAGTTGGTGAAGAGCGATGGCAAATGGCTCATCGCAGAAGAGCGCGCGGGAAAGTAATCCATGCCATACGCAACCATCACCTTGCTGCTGATCGGCGCGCTTGCCGCCCCGGTGAAGGCGGGTGAGCCAGCCCTTGTAAATACGGGCGGGAGCGACTCCCGCAACATGGAAGCCTTACTGGCGAAAAGCCTGCATTCCATCGGCGACAACAAGCTCGATGTTGCCCTGAATGAAGTGGACTCGCTGCTCAAAGTCAATCCGAACTTCAAATTGGCCCAGCTGGTCAGGGGCGATCTTCTGCTGGCGCGCTCGCAGCAACTGAACGACTTCGGCAATGCGCCCAACGCGCCGCGCGCGCGCATTGACGACCTGCGCGACGAAGCGCGTGCGAGGCTGCAACGCGTACAGCAACAGCAACCGCTCACCATGACGCCGAAGTATCTGTGGCAACTCGACGCGCGGCAGCACTTCGCCATCGTGGTGGACACCAGCAAATCCACGCTGTACCTGTATGAAAACGTCAACGGCGAACCGCGCTACGTGGCTGACTATTACATCAGCGTCGGTAAAAAAGGCACTGACAAAGTATCCGAGGGCGACCAGCGCACGCCGCTTGGCGTGTACTTCATCAACGCAAAACTGCCCAAAGAAAAGCTCACCGATTTTTACGGCCCCGGCGCCTTTCCCTTGAGCTACCCCAACGAATGGGACAAACGCCAAGGGCATAACGGACACGGCATCTGGCTGCACGGCACCCCCAGCGACACTTACAGCCGTCCGCCGCGCGCCAGCAACGGCTGCGTGGTGCTGAACAACAACGACTTCATCCAAATCGGCAAGCATGTGCAAGTCGGGCATACGCCGGTCATCATTACCAGCCAGATGGACTGGAGTGACGATGCCGACCGCGCCGAGCGCGATGCGCTGCTGAGCGAGATCGAAAAATGGCGCAACGATTGGACGAGTCTCAACACCGAAGCGTACCTCGCACACTATGCGAAAGATTTCTCCTCCGGCGCTACCAAACTCACCGCTTTCGCGCAGCAAAAACGCCTAGTAAATTCGGGAAAATCCTGGGTCAAGGTCAAGCTTTCCAACGTCAGCGTGTTCGCCTATCCGGGCCAGCCCAACTTGGCGGTGGTGAATTTTGAACAGGACTACAGCAGCAACAATCTTTCCAACCGCATGAACAAACGCCAATATTGGATGAAGCGCGACAATAAATGGCAGATCGTATATGAGGGCTCCGCATAATGAATTTGTATAAAACTATTTTTGCTTTACTGCTCGCCGGACTGTGCGTCCTGTCGGCGCATGCAGCTTCAACCCCCGCACACAAAGGAAAATCGAACATGGTCAAGCTTCACACTAATCACGGCGTCATCACCATCAAACTGGATGCTGAAAAAGCGCCGAACACAGTCAAGAATTTTCTTGAGTACGTCAACAGCGGCTTTTATAGCAACACCATATTCCATCGCGTGATCGACGGCTTCATGATCCAAGGCGGCGGCTTCGAGCCGGGCATGCATCAGAAAGAAGTCAACGCACCGATCCAGAACGAAGCGAACAACGGCCTGACGAACGATGCCTACACCGTCGCCATGGCGCGCACCGGTGACCCGCATTCCGCCACCGCACAATTCTTTATCAACGTGAAGAACAACAGCTTTCTCAACTTCACCGCGGAGAACAGCCAAGGCTGGGGCTACTGCGTGTTCGGTAAAGTAGTGGAAGGTACCGAAGTTGTGGATGCGATCAGAAAATTGAAAACCGGCAACAAGAGCGGCTTTCAAGATGTCCCCACCGAGGACGTCATCATCACCCAAGCAGAAGTCGTCGCACAATAAGAAATTCAGGGCTCGGGTTCAGGATCAAGTTAAGAGCGGCGCAGTGGCTGTTACTGAATCCAGAATCCTGTATCCCGCATCCTAAATGCCCCATTCCTTATTCATCTCCGACCTTCACCTGTGTGAAAACAGACCGGACACCACGCGCTGGTTTCACGACTTCGTGCAGCACAGCGCTCCGCACGCCGAAGCTCTCTACATTCTAGGAGACCTGTTCGAATACTGGGCAGGAGACGACGATCTAAGTGCCGCGCTTCACCTTGAAGTTACCCGTGCGCTGCAAAGGTTGTCCAATCAAGGCACGCGCGTCCTCATCATGCACGGCAATCGCGATTTTCTGATGAATGACGAATTGGCCCAAGCCTGCAATGCCACCCTGCTGGCCGACCCGACCCTGCTCAACCTGTATGGCACGCCTACCTTGCTCACTCACGGCGACACCTTGTGTACAGACGACACGGATTACCAGAACTTTCGCCGCCTAGTGCGCGACACGACCTGGCAACAACAATTTCTCGCCCTGCCGCTGGCACAACGCAAGGCACAAATCGAACAATTGCGCGAAAAAAGCACGCAGGAAAAACAACAAAAATCCATGAGCATCATGGATGTGAACTTGCAGTCCGTGCATGAATTGCTGCGAGCGCAGCACTACCCCAGGATAATCCACGGGCACACCCACCGCCCCGCGCATCACCTGCACCATATCGACGACCACACCTGCGACCGCTGGGTCTTGGGCGACTGGGACAAACACGCGAACGCCTTGCGCTGCGATGCGCAAGGCGTCACATGGGAGACGATCCCGATCAATAACGGAGCACTCCGCACAAAGTCTGCAAGAGTGAACGCTGCTGCCGCTATTAAAAAGATTCCCGGCATATAAAAACGGGCTTACCTTACGCGCACCCATAAGCTATGCTCTGCCGCACAAAGAAATATTACTTTCATCCTCAACATGCTCAAGCCAGACGCCCCGAAGAACGGTCATGACCGCGAAAATGAAGTTCCATTCTTAAACGAAGAGCGCTTTCGCGCCATGATCGAGAGCGGAAATTACCTCATCGGCCTCATTTCCGACACGGGTTTCGTGCATTTCCTTTCGCCTTCCGTTCAATCGATATTGGGCTACGTTCCCGAAGAGTTGATCCGCAAACACATCTATGAATTGATCCATGCGGATGAGCAATCCAAGGCCTCCGCCGCATTAACCAATGCGCTCGCCCATCCCGGCGACGAGCAATTGGAAAAATATGAATTCCGGATGAAACACAAAAACGGCAGTTATCGCGACATCGAGATGGTGGCGCGCAATTTGCTCAACCATCCGGCGGTCAGCGGCATCGTGCTGAACGGCCACGATGTAACAGAACGCAAACAAGCAGAAGCAAAACTCCGTCTGACTTCCAAGGTGTTCGAGAAGACGCAGGAAGGAATCACGATCACCGATGTCCTTGGCAATATCATCGAAGTCAATGTAGCGCTCAGCAAGATCACCGGCTATTCCCGCGAAGAGCTTATCGGCAAAAATTCGCGCATTTTGCAATCCGGCCACCAGAGCCGGTCGTTCTACGATGCCATGTGGCAATCGCTCACCACGACAGGACATTGGGCGGGCGAAATCTGGAACCGCAAGAAGGATGGCGAGTTATATGCCGAGTGGCTGACCATTTCTTCCATTACCGATGAGCATGGAAAAACGGCCCACTATGTGGGTATTTCCTCGGATATCACCCTGCTCAAGCAGCACGATAAACAGCTGGAGCGCATCGCTCACTATGATGCACTCACAGGCATTCCGAACCGCACCCTGCTGAACGACCGCATGAAACAGGCTGTCGCCCAGACGGCACGCGAAGAAAACATGATGGCGGTGTGCTATCTGGATCTGGACGGATTTAAACCCATCAACGACACGATGGGACACGATGCGGGTGACCGTGTGCTGATTGAGATCGCGCAACGCATCCAGAACACGCTGCGCGGCGGCGATACGGTCGCCCGTCTGGGAGGGGATGAATTCGTCATTCTGCTACTGGGGCTGGAACGCGGCGAAGAGTGCAACACAACCCTGGAGCGTATGCTTACCGTCATCGCCGAACCGATCTGTATCGGGGAAAATTCTTTTTCCCTCAGCGCCAGCATCGGCGTCAGCATCTACCCGCTGGACGAAGAAGATACGGATACGCTGTTGCGCCATGCCGACCAAGCCATGTACGTGGCCAAGCAGTCCGGCAAAAATCGTTTTCACATTTACGACCCCGCTCTGGATCAGCGCACACGCAATCAGCAAGAGCTATTAAAAAGCATCCAGCTCGGCCTGCAGAATAACCAGTTCGAACTTTACTACCAGCCCAAGGTCGATTTGCGCACGCAGCAACTTGTCGGCGCGGAAGCGCTGATCCGCTGGAACCATCCCGAGTTGGGTCTGCTTGTTCCCGCAAGATTCCTTCCCGTCGCTGAAAATACTGAACTCGATATTGCGATCGGAGAATGGGTGATCGCCAGCGCACTACAGCAACTCGATTTGTGGCGTGCCGCCGGACTGGATATCGAAGTCAGCATCAACATCTCGGCACATCATCTGGAATCCGCCCACTTCGTTGACAGGTTGCAACAGCAACTCTCGCAACATCCGGCCATTCCCGCAAAGCGCTTTCAGATCGAGGTACTGGAGACTGCCGCTCTCGACGATATTGCCCAAGTCACGCGCATCCTTGATGAATGCAAGAAATTCGGCGTGTGCTTTGCTCTGGATGATTTCGGCACGGGATATTCCTCTTTGTCATACCTGAGCACATTACCGATCGATACGCTCAAAATCGACCAGTCTTTCATACGCAACCTGTCGGTGAGCAAAGGAGATCATGCGATCGTTCTGGGGATTATCGCGCTCTCCAAAGTGTTCGATCTCAAAACAGTAGCCGAAGGCATCGAAACTGAAGTGCATTTTCGCACCCTGCTAGAAATGGGTTGCGATATCGGGCAGGGATACGGCATAGCGCGCCCGATGCCGGCTGCCGCGCTGCTGGATTGGGTCAACAGAACAACAGAGGGAGGCGTCCACTTTCAAGCATCCCTGATTGAACTGAACATGAAAAAGGAAACACCGTGAACCCTCCCCTGACTCTGCGCGTCAACGTAGACGCGTTGCAGGCATTGCCCGCCCTGCCGAAAATCGCACAGCAGATACTGTCGATCAAACTGGCGACTGACAAGGGGGATGAAATGCTGCTCAGGCTGATTGAGAAAGATCCGGCGATTTCAGCCAGAATCGTCGGTCTGGCAAATTCCCCGCTGTTCGGTGCCTCACGAAAGATCATGGCGGTAAGCGATGCCGCGTCTGTGCTGGGCATCAAGCGCATCAAGATGGTCGCATTGAGTTTCGCCATGATGTCCTCCGTAACCCGCAAGCAGGCCGGGTTACTGGACGTGACGCACCTATGGCAACACAGCATGGCGGTCGCGCTGGCAATGGATACGCTATCCAAAGCCATGCCCAAGGAAATGCGCCCGCCGGATGAGGAAATCTATCTCGCCGGACTGCTGCACGATATCGGTTTTCTGGTATTGGAATACATCGATCCCGAACTGAGCAACCGCTTCCATGCCCGCCTCGCCGCCGAAGGCGTGAGCCGGTATACAGAACTCGAGGCCGAGATGCTGGAGATCAGCCATTGCGAGTTGGGTGCGCTGCTGGCCGAACACTGGAATCTGGCGCAAAGCATCGTTGCTGTATTGCGCTATCAGCATTCGAGCGAAGTGGCACCGGATGCCGTTGGCCAGCCACTCATCGCGATGATCAATCTGACGGGCAGACTGTTCCCGGCCTTTGGAGCCGATGAGCATGTACAGGCAGACATCGAGATCGAGAAATGGCAGGCGCTGGGGATTGCCGCAGAAGAAGTGACCGGGGTCGAAGCGGCGATGCGCAAACGCACCGAAGAGATCGCCTCGTCTTTGTCTTGATGCACCTAGAAGAACATCTGTCCACGAAAAACACGAAATTCACGAAAAATTCAAAAGACTCCGTACTAAGAATTGATGCCCAATAGCTTGGTCAATATAACGATTCCATCTATGGTTTTATTTCGTGGCTTTCGTGTTTTTCGTGGACAGATTTTTTGAATTATTTCTTCCCCGCACACAGCTCCTCGCAGGGCAGGCCGTTTTTATTCCTATCCAGCGATTTCACTCCGCAACGCGTAAGGTAAAAATGCGCCTCGTCGCAAGAGCTCATTTGCGCACAATGTTTTTTATGCCCGCATGCCGCATCGTAAACGGCGCTTGGGACGGTATGCGCGCTAGCCGGTTTATTGTGTATTTGGGGAAAATCGGGTTTAACCGAAGGATGCGTCTTGCGCCATTGCCACGGCGCCAGCGGACTGCTTTGCCCCCATAGCCCGCGCCGCGCCTGTTGCGCTTCGCTCTGCAAGGCAATGTAGCTGCGGTCGCTGTGAAAATGCGAATACTCCCACGCCATGCCGCGCCTCACCTGCTCTTCATTGATGTTGCGCCCATCCACCGAAACCAGCCCCACTACGCGTCCATACTGATCCACCGCCTGCGAATTGATATGCACCTGTTTCTTCAGCACCATCTCAAGCAACGATTGCCGTGACTGCATGCCGAATGCCTGGTCTTTTTCCGGCGCATCGATATTCGCCATGCGTATTTTTACTTTAGCCCCGTCACGCAGCACCATGATCGTGTCGCCATCCAGCACCGCGATGACCTTGACGTTGAACTCATCGGCCAGCGCGAGATTGGCCCACATCCAAACCAAGGCCAAGGCGGCAGCCCGCCTCATGCGAAGATGCTCTTGATGAGGGCGAGACAGAGCAGCGCGTAGCCTGCGGCGAGAATATCGTCGAACATGACGCCGAGACCGCCGTGCCAAGTTTTATCGAAATGACGTATAGGCTCGGGCTTCCAAATATCGAACAGCCGGAACAAAGAAAATGCCAGCACCTGCCAGATGAAGCCGGCGGGCGTAAAAAATAGCACCAGCATAAAAGCGACGATCTCATCCCAAACGATGCCGCCGTAATCGGACACGCCCAGCTCGCGCCCCGTCTTGTCGCACACCCACACGCCAATGGCGAACGCCCAGATCAATACGAAAATGAACAGCGCATCCGACAGGCGCGGCGCCAGATACCAATAGAGGGGAAACGCGACCAGCGTACCCGCCGTGCCGGGCGAGCGCGGAAACAATCCTGCGCCAAAACCGAAGGAAAGAAAATGCGCGGGGTGGCTGAATAAAAATCGCCAGCCCGGTTTAAATTTCAATTCGTCATGCGAAGTGGTCATAGCCCTGCTCCTTTATCTGCATCGTTTTGCCATCGGCGGCGTACACCGTACACCCGCAGCCCTGAACGATCTTGCCGATGCGCGTCAGCGGCAAAGCGAGCGCGGCGGCAATTTCCTCGATCTCGGCGCGTCGCATCACGGGTACAGTAAAACATAATTCATAATCGTCGCCGCCCGCCAAGATACAGCGCTGAAGCAATTGTTCCCCTCCCCCTTGCA
>CAZHIC010000043.1:13510-18174 GCA_964532405.1 uncultured Gallionellaceae bacterium
GGCGCCGCCCCCCCCCCCGAGACGTTGTCATTCCTCCGAGCCAACCCCCATCCTAACCTTCCTCCTGCAAGGGGGAAGGGACCGCTCCGTGCTAATATTTCATCTGGGTTCAACACAATCGAACAAGGCAATGCATCAAACTCGATCTCCGCCGCCACTTGCGACCATTCGAGAAGATGCCCGAGATCGGCCAGCAAACCATCTGACACATCAATCGCGCTATGGGCGACACCCCGCAGCGCCAAGCCCAGCGCGACGCGCGGTTGCGGCTGATGTAGGCGCACAGAACATACGGCGAACACCTCCTGCGGCAACACGATGCGCTCTTGCAGGTGCGCCAACGCCAATGCTGCCTCGCCCAACGTACCCGACACCCAAACATCGTCGCCTACCTGAGCATTGTCGCGCCGTAGCGCCAATCCCTCGGGTATCTCTCCCATGATAGTGACACTCAAATTAAGCGGGCCGCGCGTGGTATCGCCCCCGACCAACTCGACACCGTACTGATCGGCCAAAGAAAAAAATCCGCGACTGAATTTTTCCAGCCAATCTTCTTCGGCAGACGGTAGCGACAAAGCCAGCGTCGCCCAGCGCGGGGTCGCCCCCATCGCGGCCAGATCGGAAAGATTGACTGCCAACGTTTTATGTCCAAGCAACAACGGGTTCGCGTCGGGAAAGAAATGTGTGCCGCTCACCAGCATGTCGGTGGATACCGCCAACTGCATGCCGTCGCCCACCCTCAGCAAGGCCGCATCATCGCCCACACCCAAGATCGCGCCGGGTGTGGCGCGGGTGAAATAACGCTGGATGAGATCGAATTCGGACATAAGTCAAAATCCTCACCACAGAAACACATAACCAGCGACTTGGCTGGCGTATTTGCCAGCCTTAGTCGAATGGCTAGCGGTTTCATCAGAGACACAGAGACAAACCTTAAACCCGAAACAGGTTTGGTTGGCTTTTCTCTGTGTCTCTGTGTCTCTGTGGTGCAATTGTTTTACTTTGCGTTAACTTCAACCGCGCGCAGTTGCGCCGCCAATTTATCCAGCACGCCGTTGACGAACTTGTGGCCGTCGCTGCCGCCGAAGGTCTTCGCCAGCTCCACGCCCTCATTGATGACGACGCGATAGGGGACCTCGGGAAGATTCGCCAATTCATAAGCACCCAGCAGCAGCACCGAGAACTCGACCGGGCTGAGTTCGTTCAGCGCGCGATCCAGATGCGGCGTGATCTTGGCCTCCAGTGCTTCATGCTGGCTTACCGCGCCGCGCAACAACTGGACGAAGAAATCTACGTCGTAACGTCCAACGCTCTTTTCGTCGCGCGTTGCTTTTTCGATCTGCGCGACATCGGTGCCGGCGATGCGCCATTGATAGAGTCCCTGCAATGCCAATTCGCGTGCGCGATGCCGCGCACTTTTGGCCGATGTGTTGCTCGTTTTTTCGTTCATAGCACCGCTTTCAAAAGATTCGCCATTTCGATGGCGACCAGTGCCGCTTCCGCGCCCTTGACGTTGATGCGCACCCCGGCTTGTTCGTCGGTGTCGGTGGTGAGAATGGCATTGGCGATGGGCACGCTGGCATGCAATTGCACCTCGCCCACACCGCGCGCGGACTCGTTGGATACCACTTCAAAGTGATAGGTATCGCCACGGATGACCGCCCCCAAGGCGATGAGCGCATCGAACTTGTGCGTCTGCGCCATGTGTTGCAACACCAGCGGAATCTCCAATGCCCCCGGCACCGTCACCAGCATGATGTCGTCGTCAAGCACCCCTTGTTGCGTGAGCTGCGCGCGACAAGCCGCCAGCAAACCTTCGCACACGACAGTATTGAAACGGCTCTGCACGATACCGACGCGCATCCCCGTTCCGTCCAGATTTTTTTCGATCTCTTTCATTTTGCATCCTTGCTTTGACAGTAACGCACCACCTCCAGGCCGAAGCCGGCCATGCTGGGCAATTTGCGCGGGGTAGCGATGAGACACATCTTGCCGACGTTAAGATCGCGCAAGATTTGCGCGCCGATTCCGTAGCTGCGCGGATCCCATTGCGCGTGTTGTGCTTCCGGCTTGGCCGCCGCACGCGCCAGCAGATTCCCCGATGTCTCCGCATGATGCATCAACACCAGCACCCCGGCGGGAACTTGGCTGATCTTCTGCAGCGCGTCATGCACGCTGGTGGAATTGGGATAGCTCGCCTGCTCGATGAAATCCATCACGGACAAAGGTTCGTGTACACGCACCAGCGTCTCTTTCTGCGGCTGGATGTCGCCCTTTGCCAAGGCCAGATGGGTTTGCAGCGATGTCTTGTCGGTGTAGGTGTACAAGTCGAACTCGCCGTATCCCGTCTGCACTTTGCGTTGCGCCACACGCTCAACCAGTTTTTCGTTATGGCTGCGGTATTCAATCAGGTCGGCAATGGTGCCGATCTTCAAGCCGTGCTGCTGCGCAAACGGAATCAGATCCGGCAAACGCGCCATCTCGCCGTCATCTTTGAGAATCTCGCAAATCACCGATGCGGGAGCCAATCCTGCCAGCTGCGCCAGATCGCAGCCCGCCTCGGTATGCCCGGCACGCACCAACACGCCGCCGTTTTGCGCGCGCAAAGGAAAGATGTGGCCGGGTTGCACGATGTCCGTCGGTTTGGCATTCTTGTCCGCAGCCACTTGCACGGTGCGCGAACGGTCTGCCGCCGAAATGCCCGTCGTTACACCGCTCGCCGCCTCTATGGACACGGTGAAATTGGTCGCCAAAGTCAGCCCGTTGTCGCGCACCATCAACGGCAAATTGATTTGTTCGCAATGCGCCTGCGTCAGCGTCAAGCAGATCAGACCGCGCCCGTGTTTAGCCATAAAATTGATTTTTTCCGGCGTCACGAACTCGGCCGCAAACACCAGGTCGCCTTCGTTCTCGCGGTCTTCCTCATCCACCAGCACTACCATGCGTCCGGCGCGTATCTCCGCAATGATCTCTTGTATCGGAGCAATATCAGTCATTCAAATTCCTCATTCGAGCCGACATAGCGTTAAATCGCTATCCGGCAAATTTTCAAGGACGCAATCTTACCAGTCGTCGCCGAGTAAAGGACATCGAATTGAGACTTGTTATGCGGGAACCCAAGCCCGATGTGACGGGGAGCGTTTTAATAGAAACTCGGTTTAAGGCGGAAGAGCTTCCTGAAAAGGTGGGATAAGGCTGTTTTGGCCGGGAATAATGCGGAAATTGCGCACGGGGATGTCGCCGCGAAAAACGCTCAACGAATCGATCGCTGCCGTGGAAGTGAAATATTCACCATAAGGGCCGACCGGGCCGCCTTCTTCCCAAACATAAAATCCATTCTTCCCTTTAAGCCCATTCGGCCAACCCCACAGATTGAACTGGCTTGGCCTTGCTATTCTTTCATCGGCCTGTACAAATACTTGTTCATTCGTGTAGTAGATGATTTCGGCACACAACGGGTGGGAAGGAGCGACAGCGAATGCCATATCGGGATATTTTTTTAATTCGGCGCCGAGCTCTCGCCAACCATAAAATGCGTTCGTCGCATCGGCGACAGCCAATTCCTTTGAAAATCGCGCAAGCGGGATTATGCTGAACTTGGCATGAAGAGTCGCGATGGCCGAAATTAATAAACTTACAAATAAAGCGCTGCACCACAACGACCGCCGTATTTTTGAAGCACTGTCGAGAAAGTATTTTGTGAGCAGTATGCTGAAAGTGAAGTACGCAAATGCCGGCCAATTCGGGCCCGCAAGTTTCTTTACGGAAGAAAAACCAAAAAACAGGATGATCGGAAGGGCGGTGAGGATTAAAAACAATTGCTCCTTGTTTTTCCGAAAAAGACCGGCGAAGGCCGCGTACATGCCGAGGAGCCAGACGACGGGGCCCGCGACAAAAAGCTGCCCGCCGATATATTCGGCAATTCTTCCCAACGAATAACCTTGTCCACCGAGGCCGTGGCCGAACTGAAACACAAAAGAAATCCAGTCGTGACGGCTGTTCCAGTACACAACGGGAAGAAAACACAGGAACCCGATAAGCAGAGAAAGATAGGGATAGGGAGTTTTCAACCAGCGGCGATCTTCTGTCGATATCAGATAGATGAAAAGGCAGGGAGCCAGCAAAATGGCCGTGTATTTTGAGAGGAGCGCCAATCCGAACGCAACCCCGAACGCATACCACAACCAGGCCTTATTGCTTCGAACTGCCTGCCAGAAGATGTAGACGCTTAATGACCAGAATAGAAAAACAGGTATATCGGGCGTAATAACAATCAAGCCCAACATAGTCAGAGGGTAAACGTTAAAAAGCATAACGCTTCCCGCAGCGACCCGGATGCTGCCGAAAAGCTGCATGGAAAACCGCCACGTCAAAAAACTTACGCTTAATGAAACTATCGTTCCCGAAAGCCTTACCCACAACTCGGACTTCGAATACAGGGTGGTAAACCAAATAAAATACGCCACAAGAGGCGAATGATCGAAATAACCGGTATCGAGATGTCGCGACCACAGCCAGTAATAAGCCTCATCTGGATGGAGCTGCAACCCCGCCGACAAATACAAGCGCCAAAGCGTTAATGCCGCCACAAAAATAATCGTATTCCGCTTATTACTCATACGTCAGAAATATAGGCTACAGAAGGATGTTTAAAAAACGAACGT
>CAZHIC010000044.1:0-17247 GCA_964532405.1 uncultured Gallionellaceae bacterium
AAAATTACAGGGGCAAGTTTACGAAGTGCAAATAATCAATTTTTAGAGGTGCCCAAATGGCCATCCCTCTTTATCCTGACCGGCTCGAAGTTTCTGCCGAGAATGCAATCGTTGCTTGCCATACGCGCCTGCTCGACCGTGATCAGGTGAGCTACGACTGGCAGCACTACATTCCGCTGATCGAGAGAAAGCCGGGTGCGTTACGCAATGGGGCGCCATTTGCCGACATACCGATGTATTATTGGATCGGCCAAGGAACGCATCAGGTCGCGCGAGAAAGTGAAATGTTCTTCTATAGTGGATATACCAGAGGAGGTTGAACCGTTCTGAAACAAAAAGACCGGCTGTCGTTTAAACAGTCGGCCTGCCTTTAAATAACTCAAACAGGAGATATAACAACCAATCATAGCCTGGTCGACTTATCCACAACCGCGTAGTACGCTACGCATCCATTGCCTGGTCATATTTCAATCGGTACAGCTGGTCACATTTCTTTCGGCGGCAACACAGGTAAAGACTAGATATTTAACACCAAAACTCCGCATAATTTGCAAATTTAGTCCATGCCTTTCGCAACCGAGTCAGCCGTCTCAAATGATTATGCTCAATACTGCAACGAATCAGTGCGATGCTTTCTGGATGTTTTTTTTGATTCAATTCTTCCAGCAAGCGAAGCGCGACGGCATTGTCATTGAAAACACCAAGTGCATCTTGTAATTCCCCCAGAGCATCCAAGTAGTGTTTGGTCTTTTCGGCTCCATACAGCGAGGCGAACAGATCAGCGCTGTAGCGGAGATTCTTGCAGGCGATGCGTAGCACATGAAGTTGTTTCGCATCGGCATCCTGTTGGATATGCTCCCCGTGTTGACGGACTCTCCGGCTGCGCCTATGCAATATCTTTGCCGCAAAGTGCGCTAGCTTCCCCGTGCTGCGTGAGCCGTGCCAATACTCCCCGTTCATCCATGCGCCAAAACGCAGCAGCAGGCGTTGAAAGTCGCTGGTCTGCAAGGCGGAATGGACGCGCTGGTGGCAATGTTGGCGGAGTTTTTCGCTCTGCTGCGCAATGAATTTTATATCCAGATGACTCGACATGGACGGCAAGGTTTGCGTGACGAACACATCCCATTCGCGGGAGCGGCCCAGCGCTGTGCCGAGTTCGCCGATGAGGTCGCGCAGAGAGCCCAGCTCGGCATCGGGGCGATGCTTGGCGACCATGCCCAACACCACACGCAACCGACGCAGTGCGACACGAACCTGATGCAGATATTCATCGTCGGCCTTTTTTACCACACCGGAAACGTTGGCTTGCAGATGGAACAAACACGACCAGATCATGCTTTGTAGAGCATCCGCCACAGAGGCTTGCGCATCCAGCTTGAGCGCCCGCGCTTTGGTGACGCTGGCTTTGGCGGGCGCGTGCAGACGGTAGCCGTATTCCGCTTTGCTGGTGGCTTCGATTTCCAGCGGGACGATGTCGAGCAGCGCCAAGGCCAAACGAAAAAGCTGCAAGGGTGCGCCGGATTTAAGCTCCAGCTCTAATTCGGAGATCGCGTACTTGGATTTTCCCGCACGAATCTCGCCGCTATCCAGACTCAGCTCGATCAATGCGCCTTCAAATTGCACCATGCGGATGCTGCGCGTGAAGTCAGTGACGAACAGCGGCTGCAATTTTTTTTGTACGCTATGCGAAAAAGGCTTGGCACCTATCGCTTCGAGCTTGGTGAAATCGAGTTGATCGCCGACGACAGGTGTTTCCCATTCGTGGCGCTGATGCAAACCCGCTTGGACTCCGCCGCCCCCCTTTAAGGTTTGCAGCCATTGCTTCCCCACGCAACGCAGGCGCAACGCCATCTCGGTGTGATGCAACTGCAAATCAGGCGTGTCGAAATAAACATTGTGCAGCTTACGTGTAGTGGCACGTCCGCTTGAAAGTGAGCGCAAAAATAGATGACGCTTGAGACGCTGCAAGTCTGCTGGTGCGATGCGCAGCTTGAGCTCGGTTTCGAGTGCCATGGCTGATTAGAGAATCACTGGCTGATCGGACAGCTCATTGATCTTAGTGCCGACCTGCGGGTAGTGCCGCGCAAGATGCGCCCCCACACTGCGCACTCCGGCGATAACGCCTTGTTCAAACTGCCCCTGACGGAATGCGACCTCCATTTCTTTGCATACCTCCTCCCATACTGCTTGGCCGAGTTTGTTATGCACGCCGCGATCCGCGATGATTTCGACATCCCGATCCGCGAGCAGCAAATAAATCAGCACACCGTTGTTATGTTCGGTATCCCAGACACGCAATTGGGAAAATACCTCGATGGCCCGCTCACGCGCTGCCTGCCCGGCAAGCAAGGGCGACAGCTCCAGTACAGGCTCGACGGCGAAGCGAATCTGTCCGGCATGCGTCTGTTCCGCTTGGCCGATGGCGCGCTCGATGTTGTTTAATGCCGCGCGCGGAAAGCGGCGCCGCACAGCCGCCTGTCCGATCGAGAGATGTTTGATGACTCGTTTAATGTTCATTTACCAATCTCCCGATGCTCCGCCACCACCAAAACCTCCGCCGCCGAAACCACCGCCGCCACTGCCCCAGCCCCCGCCTGAGCTGCCGCCGCCCCAGCCGGAATAGCCCGAGATATGACTCCCTCCCCTCTCTCCCGTTCCGAACACCAGAGAAAGCACAAAAGCGAACAGTGCGCACAGACCAGCCCAAGCCAGAGAAGTCAGCAGCACCCAGGCCACGCCACCAATCACTCCGCCAATAACCAGACCGCTTGGAAGCCGCCCGATAAACTGGCGCAGAATGAGATTGCCCAGCATGAATATGAATATTCCAGCGGCGAACAACGTTTGCAGACTACTCATGCTGGTGCCGGATGAATGAGACGAGGATCGTTGCGCAGGTGCAGGCAACGCTTCACCTTCGACCACTTTGATGATCGCCATTACGCCGGCATCGACACCCGCATAAAATTCGCCGCGCTTGAAATACGGCGTGATGATCTCGGCCACGATGCGCTTCGCTGTGGCATCGTTCAATGCACCTTCCAGCCCATAGCCGACTTCAATGCGCAGCTTGCGATCATCCTTGGCCACCAGCAGCAGCACGCCGTCGTCCACGCCTTTGCGCCCCAGCTTCCATGCCTCGGCCACGCGGATGCCGAACTGCTCGATAGCTTCAGGCTGCGTGGTGGGCAGCATCAGCACCGCGATCTGCGAACCTTTGCTGGCCTCGAACGTGGCGAGGTGTACATCCAAGGCTTGTATCTGGGCGGCATCAAGCGTGGAGGTGAGATCGGTGACGCGCTGCTTCAGCGGCGGAACCGCGACCTCGGCTTGCGCTGTGCCGCATAGCAACAGCGCAAGCGTCAAGGTTCGCCAAAGTAGCGCTCTCATTGAAATGACGAAAAACAATTAGCCACGGATAAACACGGATTGCCACGGATGAAACCAGACAGGATATGCGCTCTGTTACAAGCTGCGCATTGATAATCCGTGTTCATCTGTGTTTATCCGTGGCAGAGGGTTTTACTTTGCGGGCGCTGCCTTGGGTGCGGCGAAATCCACCGCAGGAGCCTTGGATACTGCCTTTTCGTCTTCCACGCTGAACGAAGGCTTGACCTGATAGCTGAACATCATCGCCGTCAGGTTGGTGGGAAAGGAACGTGCCAGCACGTTGTAGACCTGCACCGACTTGATATAGCGGTTGCGCGCCACGGTGATGCGATTTTCCGTGCCTTCCAGCTGCGCCTGCAAGTCGCGGAACACCGCATCCGATTTCAGTTGCGGATAGTTTTCCGTGACCACCATTAACTTGTTCAACGCCGAGGTCAGTTGTCCCTGTACCGCCTGAAACTTGGCAAATGCCTGCGCATCGTTGATCAGCGCGGGAGTCGCCTGAATGCTGCCCACCTTGGCGCGCGCCTCGGTCACGCCGATCAGCACATCTTTTTCCTGCGCGGCATAGCCTTTGACCGTGTTCACCAGATTGGGGATCAAGTCGAAGCGGCGCTGATACTGGTTCAGCACTTCCGCCCAGTCGGCTTTGACCTGCTCATCGTTCGTTTGAAAATCGTTGTAGCCGCAACCGCTCAACAACATCGTCATTACCAGCACCCATAAAATACGCATCGTCGAATCTCCTTAGTTGAACTAAACCAAACGTGAAAACTATAGCATTAAACCGCTTGTCCGGCAGCATAGCCGGAAGCCCATGCCCATTGAAAATTATATCCGCCCAGTTGCCCGGTGACATCCATCACCTCGCCGATAAAGAATAGCCCCGGCACATCGTTGGCCTGCATGGTCTTGGAGGAGAGCGCCTGAGTATCCACGCCACCGCAGGTAACTTCCGCTTTGCTATAGCCCAGCGTTCCGCTGGGCGTGATCTGCCAGTCGTGCAATTGCGAGGCCAAGGTATTCAGGGCTTTTTCGGAAAACTGGTTGAGCGGCTTGTTCTCGGCGAATTTAGCGCACCAGACTTCGGCGAAACGCTTGGGCAGATACTGGGTAAGAAAATTATCCAGCATCATGCGACTGCTGCGCTGCTCGGTGAATATTTGCCGCATATTGTGCTCGGGCAACAGGTCGATGTGCAGTGCTTGCCCGTGTTCCCAGTAGGATGAGATTTGCAAAATGGCGGGGCCGCTCAGGCCGCGATGGGTGAACAGCACACTCTCGCGAAACTTCTGTTTGCCGCAGCTCACCACCGCCTCGACCGAGATACCTGCCAATTCCGCATAAGCCACCCACTCTTCTGGATGAAAACTGAGCGGCACAAGCCCGGCATGGAGTTTGGTCACGGGGATGCCGAACTGTTCGGCGACCTTGTAGCCAAAGGGCGTTGCGCCTATTTTTGGAATAGATAGGCCGCCGGTGGCGATGACCAAAGAGGCCGCACGGAATTTGCCGCGACTGCTGCTCACCAGATACTCCCTCCCCCCTAGCCCGTCTGACAACTCCGCATCAGCTTTAGCTGATAGCGGATTGCGTACCTTTGGTGCTCCCGCATGCGGGAGAGGGGAACGCTGAATATCCTCGATGTCGCAGGACAACAGTAACTTCACGCCCGCCGCATCGCATTCGTCTTTGAGCATCTTGATGATCGCCTCCGAGCCGTCGTCGCAAAACAACTGTCCCAAGGTCTTCTCGCTGTAGTGCAGCTGGTGCTTTTCCAGCAAGGAGATGAAGTGTTGCGGGGTGTAGCGCGCCAGAGCGGAACGGCAGAAATGCGGGTTCTGCGACAGGTAGTTTTCCGGTTTGGCGTTGAGGTTGGTGAAGTTGCAGCGTCCGCCGCCGGAGATGCGGATCTTCTCCGCCAGCTTGTGCGCATGATCCAGCAACACCACCGAGCGACCGCGCTTGCCCGCTTCAATGGCGCACATCAAGCCCGCCGCGCCTGCACCCACCATCAACACGTCAACGGATGAGAAGTTAGACATGGACAGCAGAAGCAAGCAGCCGTTGTTGTAGGAGCGAGCCCTGCTCGCGACATCCTGATAAATCGCTAGCATAACCAGCCACTTGCCAGCTTGCTGGCTTAGTGGAATGGCTAGTAGCTTCACCAGGGCTCGCTCCTACATTGAGATTCACGCCTGCGTTTCCAGCTGTTTCCACACGCAGGCGCCTTTGCTGGCTTTGTCGATGTCGGCAAGTTGAGTCGTGTGCAAGGCTAATTCCTCTTCGCTGGCAAGTAACACGCGCACGCTCATACGCAGCACTTCGCCGGAAGCGGAAAGTGCGTCCATCTCGGCCTCCTGCGCATCATCCCCCAGCAGGCTTTCCTGCCCGCGCGTCATGGCCAGATAGACTTCGGCGAGCAGCTCGGTATCGAGCAAAGCGCCGTGCAAAGTGCGATGCGAGTTGTCGATGAAGTAGCGGTCGCACAGCGCATTCAAATTGTTTTTCTTGCCGGGATGCAGTTCTTTCGCCACTTTGAGCGTGTCAATCCGCTTATTTTCCAGTGGGGGTAAACCGAGTCGCGCCAGTTCCGCATTCAAGAAGCCCATGTCGAATGGCGCGTTGTGGATGATGAGTTCCGCGTCGCCGATGAACTCCAGCAAGGCGGGAGCGATCTCGGCGAACTTGGGTTCGCCCTGCAACCGATCCAGTGTCAAACCGTGCACTGCGGCCGCGCCTTCGTCGATGTCGCGTTCGGGATTGAGGTAACGGTGGAAGCTGCGCTCGGAGACTTTGCGCCCGTGCAATTCGATGGCCGCCACTTCGATAATGCGGTGTCCCTGCTTGGGGTCGAGGCCGGTGGTCTCAGTATCCAGTACGATCTGTCTCATATTGAACCTTTCACCACAGAGACACAGAGGCACAGAGAAAGGCAAGACTTCAATGCCACCAGACCATGTTCTGGGCACATCTCCAACGTATCTTGAAGATATGCTTTTCCTCTGTGTTCTCTGTGTCTCTGTGGTGTAATTTGTATTTGCTGTTTCATTTTGTTTTTCCGTTCAATATGTCTTCGACGCCGCGATTTGCCAATACATCGGCGCGTTCATTTTCCGGGTGTCCGGCATGGCCTTTGACCCACACCCATTCGATTTTGTGATGTGAAGCCGCCGCATCCAACCTGCGCCACAGATCCTCATTTTTTACGGGCTGTTTGGCGGAGGTCTTCCAGCCGCGCTGCTTCCAGCCGTGTACCCATTCGCTGATGCCTTGTTGCACGTACTTGGAATCGGTATGCAGGCGTATATGGCAAGGGCGGCTCAGCACCTCCAGTGCGGCGATAGCGCCCATCAGCTCCATGCGGTTGTTGGTGGTGTGCGCCTCGCCGCCGTGCATCTCGCGCTCTTTTCCCTTGGTGCGCAACAGCGCGCCCCAACCGCCCACACCGGGATTTCCCTTGCATGCACCATCGGTAAAAATCTCAACAATCTCGTTAGTCATCTGTAGTTATTTGCGACACTTCTTTGTTCAATTTCGGTGCGGCTGGTATCAGTTTTCCGACCAGCCCCTTGTTCCATTGCGGCTTGATCAGGCGCATGCCCGGCACGCGTTTCACCGCTTGCAGGTAGTACACACCGCCGCACACCGCCCACCAGCGGTCGCCAGCGGGCTCCATGAAATGGCAGCGTTGCAACCATTTCGGGCTGATCATCGGCGGCGCATAACAGGCGAAACGTCCGCCGACGATCTCAAACCCCAATAAAGCCAACCAGTCTTTCAGGCGCGACAAGGTAATGAAATCGCCGCACCACGGATAGCCCGTCTTGGAACCGAGTGCGCGGCGCGCGCCCCACAAACTGCGCGGATTGAAACCGCTGATGATGACGTTGCCCTCCGGGCGCAGCACGCGCTCGATCTCGCGCAATATCTGGTGCGGGTTTTTATGAAATTCCAGCACATGCGGCAACAGCGCCAAGTCCACGCTGCCCGATTCGAGCGGTAACTCTTCCGGCTCCACCAGCACCTGCGCGCCCGCCTCGCTCGCCGCCGTGAAACGCAAAGGCATGCGGCTGGCGCGCAAAAGCTCATGTTGTGGCAACCCCAATTGCAACGCGTTAAAACCAAAAATATCCGTTACACTACGGTCGAAATAGTCGTGTTCGCGCGCCAGCAGATATTTGCCCTGCGGCGTGGTGAGCCACTCAGCCAGCGAGTTAGCGGTAGGCATACGGTGTTATCCGATTCACTTTAATAAAATCCATCATGCTTGAGATTGTTCCCATTCCGGCCTTAACCGGCACCTATGACAATTACATCTGGATCGCGCACGACGGCAAACACGCCATCGTCGTCGATCCGGGCGATGCGACGCCTGTGCTGGCCTATCTGCAAGCGCAGCAACTCAAGCTGAGCGCCATTCTCATCACTCACCGCCACAACGACCATATCGCCGGCATCCCGAAACTGCTCGAAGTATATAACACCCGGGTGTATGGGCCACGCTCAGAAATGATACCCGCCATCACCCATCATATCGGCGAAGGCGACAGCATTGAGATTAAAGAGTTAGGGCTGCGTTTCGACATCCTTCACGTTCCCGGCCACCTGCCGGAACATATCGCCTACATAGGCAACGGCATGCTTTTCTGCGGCGACATCCTGTTCGGCTGCGGTTGCGGCAAGATGTTCGTCGGCACGCCGCAAGAATTCCACCATTCCTTGCAACGTTTGGCCGCACTGCCCGCAGAGACAAAAATTTATTGCGCCCACGAATACACCGAGTCCAACATCCGCTTTGCCCTGCTGTGCGAGCCCGGCAATACCCGACTCCAGCAACGCCAACGCGACGCCCATGCACTGCGCCAGCAAGACCTTCCCACCCTGCCCTCCACCATCGCATTGGAAAAAGCCACCAACCCTTTTATGCGCTGCGGCGAAGCAGAGATCGTCGCCAACATCATGCGCCACTTCGACCTGCCCACGCCACCAAAGGATGAAGTCGCCGTCTTTGCCGTACTGCGCGCATGGCGCGACCGTTTTTAGCGCCTCGTTCTGGAGTACTTTCCAATCCTTAAATGAGTATGAACGAAGGATTTTGAATCTGAGTCAAAGAACTTGGTTCTGATTCGGCCTAGTTGATAGGAGCTGATAGTGGTCCCCTCTGTCAAGACAATCTCAACTTTAGACATCCAGCCCTCATCCTTGCGTCACCCCTGCGGTGACGCGGAATTCCAGCACCCCGCGCTCATTCAGCGTGCCCGCGAAAACCGGGTCGCCCGCCGCTTTCATCACCGGGATATTTTCCCCGGTAATCGGCGCCTGGTTCACCGAGCTGCCGCCCGCTGTAACCACGCCATCCAGCGGAATGTGTTCACCCGGCTTGATGTGTACAGTTTGCCCCACCCCCACATCGGATGCCGCCACCTCGCGCCACTCGCCGCTGTCGAGGCGCACTGTCGCGGTCTCCGGGGTCATCGCCATGAGACCGCGAATCGCGTTCTTGGCTCGCTCCAGAGAAAGCGTTTCGATCAACTCGGCCAGCGCGAACAAGAAGATCACTACCGCCGCTTCCGGCCATTCCCCGATGGCGATTGCGCCGAGCATGGCGACGCTCATCAGGAAGTTCATGTTGAGAGTGAAGGTCTTGAGCGCGATCCAAGCCTTTTTGAGCGTACTGAAGCCACCGCTGGCGATTGAGAATAGGGCGAGAGCAATGACGGCAGGCGAGTTTTCCGCTGTTCCTGTCCACGCGAGGATTTCCGCAGCCAGCGCGGCGGTGCCTGACATTGCCATCATCGCCCATATCTTTCGCGACACCGCTGGCGCATCCGCTTCGCAATGGGAACAGCTGTCCTGCTGTGCTTGCGTCGCAGGAACCGCCTTCATCCCTATTTCACGCAAAGCGTCGTGGATGGGTTGCTCATCGTCCAGCGTGTGCGTAACGGTAAGGCGGCGCTCCATGAGATTGCACGCTAGCTCGCCGATGCCTTGTACCGATCCGAGACGCTTGCGAATCAGTGCCTCCTCGGTCGAGCAGTCCATGTCGCGGATGATGAACGTCGAATGCTTCATTGTCTGTATCTCCATTCCCTACGGGTTTGAAAAAACCGTGGAGTTCAACTTTTTCTTCCTGTGTTGGCTTACGCGCCACGGCTAACCCGACTAAATAACAACTGGATAACTGCCATTTTCAATGATGGTGCTGGTGGTGAGTATCCGGGAAGTGTGGATGTTCATGTGTCAGCGGTTCGTGCCGGTGCTGATGGCGATGTTTGCTGTCGGGTGTTACCGGGTAATCGTGCTGGTGCTGATGGTGTTCGTCGTGGTTATGCTCGTGGTTATGCTCGTGGTCATGCTCGTGGTCATGCACCATCTCATCGTGGGTGTGTCCGTGCTCATGGTGCTCGGTTAGGTGTAACCAGATGCCCAATGCCATCAATATGCCAGCCACGAGTAGCGGCAGCGTGACCGACTCTCCCATCAGCAAGGCAAGTAATGCACCGAAAAACGGTGCGACCGAGAAGTATGCGCCCGTGCGTGCAGTCCCGAGGTGGCGCAGGCTTACCACGAACAGCGTCAAACTTACCCCGTAGGCAAACAGGCCAACTACCATCGCACCTGCCAAATTTGGCAACGTCGGCATTGAAGCACCCAACGAGAAGGCCAAAATCAGATTGACGGAACCAGACACTAAACCTTTCATTGAGGCAATCCATGTGGCATCGGTGAGCGATACCTTGCGCGTCAGGTTGTTATCGACACCCCATGCGAAGCACGCGCCGAGGACTGCCAGCGTCGGCCACAGCCCTGCGAAATTCACCTCTCCGGGCCAGCTTAGAACTACCGCGCCTGTCACGATGGCAAGCATACCCAGCGCGATGCGCCGGTCGAAATTTTCTTTGAAAACAAACCACGCAAGCAGCGCGGTGAACACGCCTTCAGCATTTAGCAGGAGAGAAGCGCCGGATGCAGGCAACCCTGTCAGCCCGATCATCAGCAGCACGGGGCCCACAATTCCACCCGCCAGAATCGCCCCAGCAAACCAGGGCAGATCATTCCGTGGAAGGTGAACGGCAGGTGTATGGCTCAGGCGACGATAAAGCGTCAGCCCAACCCCGGAACCAAGATAGAGCAATCCCGCTAACAGCCACGGATCGACAGCATCAAGCAGCCACTTCGCCAGCGGTGTTCCCGCGCCGAACAACAAAGCAGCTCCCAGTGCTGCCGGCACGCCCGGTTGGCGAAATCCTTTTTTCCAATTCATTTTGTCAGCTTTCCAACAATGACAGGCTCAACAAACGATAACGCCCTTGCTTCTGTACTGCCGTGCGTATTTCCATGAAATTAAATGCATGGATAGATCGTACGTTTTAATAATGATTGGCATGATGTTCGTCTTCATTATCCAGTGCCCACAGTTGATGCGCATCCAACAGCAAGCGATAGCGCGCTTCGTTGGCATCGAGTTGCGCGAGGTTTTCCGCCAACGAAGATTCCAGCGCGAAGCGGCGCGCGATGAGGCTGTCCGACAGACTGCTTTCGCCCAGGCTATAAGCTTTGCCTACCAGTTCGGTATTGCTGCGGATCGCCTGTGCCGCCTCGTGCGCCTGTTGCCAGGTGGCGAAGCTGCTCACCGCTTGAGTATGCGCGGCGTAGATGTCGCCTTCCAAGCGGCGTTTGACAAAGGCTTCCTGATCGGCGGCGATGGCGGCTTGCTGCGCAACGCCTTGTGCGGTGGCCACCCGCACGCCGAAGGAGATCGGCACGCTGAGATATACGCTGGACACTTTTTCATTGCCCCCCACCTCATTCGCATAACGCACCCCGACGGTAGGGTCGGGCAGTTGGTCGGCACGGCTGCGCTGCGCCAGCAGTTGCTGTACGTGGCTTTGCTCTTGCACCATGCCGAGTTCGTGGTTGTCATTAAAGATGTGCGATTTCCAATAAGCGTAGTCATACTCGACAGCTTGCGGGGTGGCGGGCGGCAATTTTTCCGGCAACTGGATAGAGGGGAACTGGCGAGCCAAGTCATTGCCGGCGAGTTGCGCGCGTAACTGGGCTTGATGCCATGACACGCCGGCTTGCGCGGCGGCGGCTTGTGCCTGATTCAGTTCCAGCCTAGGCGCGTCGCCCGCCTTGACGCGCTTCTCGGCCATTTGCGCCTGTTGCTTGAGGATGTCTACCTGCTGCTGCCACAGTGCGACTTGGGCTTGCTCGCGTTGCCATGCGAACCACAGATGCAACAGGACGCGCCCGGCTTCGTGACGCGCATCACCGAGTGCATATTCGGCGCGTACGACACTGGCCGCGCCGATGTCTTCATCGATGCCCACCTTATTGAACAGGCGCAATGGTCGTTCCAGCGCGACATCCCATTCCTTCAGGTTTTGCCCGGTGCTGACGATGTCGCGTTGCCCCGCACCGGCGCGCAGATTGAACTCGTAATTGCCGCTGTTCCACTTGCGCTGGTTGGCGTGTTCCATTTTCAGGCTGCTGGTGGCGTTCAGCACCAGCAGATGATTGCCCAACGCGCTTTCGACTTGCGCCGGTGGCGGCAGGTCGGGACGATTCATTTCTTCGGCGGCCGCAAAGCTGCCGAACAAAGCCAGTCCCAACAGACTGCTTCCTGCGCCCCACATTCCATTCGCTATTCTCCGTTTCATGCCAGCCTCCCGAATTCGATCACCGGCGTTATCCAATAACTTATCTCCGGATTGTTTTCCTCACGCTTGAGATGCGCAATCAGAGCGTGCGCATCATCCAGATTCATCACGGCTTGGATTTGCACGCGATGCGAGCGTCCGCGCACTTGTTCGATCATGCTCGACAGAAGCTCATTTTGGCTGCCACCTTCCAGGTTGAGCATGGAGAAGCCACGCACCCATTCGGGATGTTGCAGCAGGTGATCTATCAGCCGTTCTTCCAGTGAGCGGTGGCAGACCAGCGTCAAACAGCAATTCATTTCTTTCATTTGGCTTCCCTCACATTTTTTAGTCCGAAGCGGCGGTACAGGATGGGCAGCATGATCAGCGTCAATAACGTCGAGCTGACCAATCCACCTATCACGACAATGGCGAGCGGTTTCTGAATTTCGGAGCCGGAGCCGCTGGCAAACAGCAGCGGCAACAACCCCAAAGCGGTGATGCTGGCCGTCATCAGCACCGGGCGCAGGCGACGCTTCGCGCCTTCGAACACGACCTGCGTGACGTCCATCCCTTCGGCGTGCAACTGGTTGAAGTAGGACACCATCACCACGCCGTTGAGCACCGCGATGCCCAGCAGCGCGATGAAGCCGACCGAGGCGGGAACGGACATATATTCGCCGCTGAGCCACAACGCCAGGATGCCGCCGATCAGCGCAAACGGGATGTTGGTGAGCACCAAAGCGGCCTGCCTCACGGAACCGAACGTGGCGAACAACAGCATGAAGATCATGCCCAGCGCCACCGGAATGACTAAGGTGAGCCGCGCCGCCGCGCGTTGTTGGTTTTCGAACTCCCCCCCCCAGGTCAGGCGATAACCTTCCGGCAGTTTGATTTGCGCGGCGACGGCGGCTTTGGCTTCCGCAACGAAACCCACCAAATCGCGCGCGTGCACATTGCTTCGCACCACCACCATGCGCTGGCCGTTTTCCCGACCTACTTTCACCGGACCATCCACGCGCTCCAGCTTGGCGACCGCCGACAGCGGCGCGCTTTGTCCGTTGGGCAAGGGCAGGGTGAGCGCGGCAAACAGCGCGGGAGAGCGTTGAATGTCGCTTGACCCACGCATGACCAGCGGGGTGCGCCGCCCGTCTTCAATCACGATGCCGAGTTGCTGGCCTTCGATCTGGCTGCGCAGGGTGGTGCCGATGTCGTCCACGCTCAAACCCAAACGGCCTGCCGCGAGGCGGTCTATCGCCACGCGGTAATATTGCACACCGCTATTTTCCGTGGTGTACACATCTTGGCTGCCTTTGATGCCTTTCAGCACCTTGACCATATGTCCGGCGGTCTCGTTGAGCTTGTTCAGGTCTGTGCCGAAAATTTTGATCACCACATCGCCGCGTGCGCCGGTGATCATTTCCGAGACGCGCATGGCGATGGGCTGGGTGAAGCTGTAAGAAATACCCGACAGTTGATCCAGTACCTTGCGCAACTCCCCTAACAGCCATTCCTTGTTTGGCTCACGCCATTCTTTCATGGGTTTTAGTATCAGATAGGTGTCGGTCTGGTTAAGCCCCATCGGGTCCAAGCCCAACTCATCGGAACCGGCGCGCGCCACAATGCCTTTGACTTCCGGTATCTGGCTCATGATCGCCTGCTGTATTTTCAAATCCAGCGCGACGGTTTGTTCGAGACTGACGGAGGGTAGTTTCTCGATGCCGACGATGAGGTCTCCCTCGTCCATTTCCGGCATGAAGGTCTTGCCAATCTGGGTGTACACCGCAGCGGTGACAAGCAGCATGGCCAGCGCACCGATGATCACGACGCGTTCTTTGTTCAAGGCGCGTTGCAGCAGCGGCGCGTAAATACCCATCGCCTTGCGCACCAGCCACGGTTCATCGTGACTGACTTTCTTGAGCAAGTAGGAAGCGAGCATCGGCACCACGGTCAGCGACAGCAGCAGCGATGCGGCCAGCGCGAACACAATGGTCAGTGCCACCGGAATGAATAACTTGCCTTCCAGCCCTTGCAAGGTGAGCAACGGCAAGAACACGATGATGATGATGGCGACTCCGGCGGCAACGGGTGTGATCACTTCTTTCACCGCGCGGAAAACGATATGCAAATGCGACAACTTCCCGGTATTTTTATCGTGCGCCAGATGCGACTCGATGTTTTCTACCACCACCACCGCCGCGTCCACCAGCATACCGATGGCGATGGCCAGCCCGCCCAGGCTCATCAGGTTGGCGGACATGCCGAACTGCTGCATGAGAATGAAAGTGCACAACATGGCGAGCGGCAGGGTAATCGCCACCACGATGGCTCCGCGCAGGTTGCCGAGGAACAACACCAGCAAAATAACGACCAGCACGATGGCTTCGGTGATGGCTTCGGAGACGGTGCCGACCGCGCGTTCCACTAGGCTACCGCGATCATAAAACACCTTGGTAGTGACGCCTTGCGGCAGCGTGGGCGCGAGTTCCTGCAATTTGGCTTTTACTGTGGCGACGACTTTTTGCGCATTCGCGCCGCGCAGTGCGAGCACTAATCCTTGCACCGCTTCGCCCTTGCCGTCCTTGGTCACAACACCATAACGAGTCAGGCTGCCGATGCGCACTTGCGCCACATCACTGACCCGGATCGGGTTGCTGCCCGGGCTGGCGATGACAATGTCGCGCACGTCTTGTAGACTTTTAATGTTGCCTTCGGTGCGCACCAACAGCGCCTCTTCACCGTCGCTGAGGCGTCCCGCGCCATCGTTACGGTTGTTGGCTTGGATGGCTTGTTGCAGCATGGCAGAAGAAATGCCGTGCAGGGCGAGGGCATGGTGATCGGGCACGACCTCAAAGGTGCGCACCAATCCGCCCAGCGAATTGACATCGGCCACGCCGGGCAGGGTACGCAAGGCGGGCCGGATCACCCAATCCAGAAGGGTACGGCGCTCCTGCAGGGAAAAATGCTCGCCTTCCACGGTAAACATGAGCACTTCACCGAGCGGCGTGGTGATCGGCGCCAGTCCGCCGGTGGCATTGGTCGGCAGATCACGTTGCGCGTTATTCAGGCGTTCCGCGACTTGCTGGCGCGCCCAGTAGATGTCGGTTCCCTCGTTAAAATTGAGGGTGATGTCGGCAAGGGCATACTTTGCGGTGGAGCGCAGAATCTCCTGGTTAGGGATACCGAGCATCTCCAGTTCGATGGGGGCGACGATGCGCGCTTCGATTTCCTCCGGCGTCATGCCCGGCGCCTTCATGATGATCTTGACCTGCGTCGGAGAAACATCGGGAAACGCGTCAATCGGCAAGTCGCGGTACGACGAGATGCCCGCGCCAATCAGCAGCAGCGTGAGTGCTATCATCAACATGCGCTGTGTCAGGGCGAATTCAACCAGTTTGGTAAACATTATTCGCCCCCTCCGATGCCCATCATGCTGGACTTGAGCGTCGAAACGCCGCGCATGGCGATTCTCTCATCCCCCACGAGATCGCCGCTGATCACGCTGTTTTGCGCACCCTCATTCAGCACGTTGATGGCTTGCGCGCGAAAACCTTTGGGGGTTTCCACAAACACCACCGTTTTACCCGCGATGCGCGAAATCGCGCTGTTGGGAATACCCCACTGCGCACTGCCGTTAGCCCCGGTGCTGATACTGGCTTCGACAAACTGTCCTGGACGCAAGCTCTCTGCACCTTGTTGAATCACGGCACGCAACAAGATGGTCTGGTTGGCGCCGGACAGGCTGCCCCCAATCGCGATAAGTTTGCCGCTTGCAGCATAAGCAGGGACGGTAATCGTCGCGCCTATCTTAAGATCGCGGATGTAGGCCAGCGGAGCCTGAATTTCCAGAGCGAGCGGATTGAGCTTGGCAATCTTGAACATCGGCATGGCAGCGTCGAGGCGCTGTCCCGCGCTGGCTGATTTTTCCAGCACCACGCCATCAATCGGTGCGGTCACGGTAAGCAGGCTGCTCACGTTGTTGCCGGATTGCAACTGTGCGATCGCGGCATCGGACATTCCCGCAAGACGCAACATCTGTTTGCGCTCCGCTAAGGCCGCCCCAGCTTCGAGTGCCATGCCTTTGGTGGCACGATAGCGGCTCTCGGCGATGATGCCGTCCTTCCATAAGGATTCGTCACGTGACAAATTTTCTTTGGCGAGTTGGCTTTGTACGGTGGCCTGCAATAAGCCACGCTGTGCCTCGGCCAAGGCCGGACTTTGCAAGCGTGCAATCGGCTGCCCTTTTTTTACGCTATCGCCTACGCCAACCAGTGTCTGTTCAACCATCGCCGGGAGGGGGGTGCTAATAACAAACAATTGATTGGGGGGAATGACGACTTGAGCGGGTAGCCCGGATACCTCGCCGGATTGCTTGCCGGGCAAAGCGGCTGTCGTAATGCCGAGTGCCTGCACTTGTTTTGCGCTGAGTGCGATGTCATCGCCCGCCCATGCGAGTTGAGTAAAAATCAGGGCGACAAGCCCGAAAATGCGCAATGCCTGTTTCATGGTGAACTCCAGAAGGTAGTAAATGTTTTGCTCGATCTTGATTCTTGAACAAGAAATAACTGTATGAGTAGCCCGTAAAGGCTTTGGTAACCCGGACCAGAAATCGCTGATGTTCGGAATGTAATGGCCGAACCCATTCATGGGGTCAAGCGCAAGGTGCTACAGGAGAAATGGGCGTCCCGCCAGCTTAGGCGAGAGCGACTCTGGGCGGATGCTCGATAAGAGCTTGTGGTGCAGAAACGAAGATGCTGACTGTGTTCGCAATCAGGAGACTGCATCCCTCAATCGGTGTTACACCAATGACACCCGGGAGAAAGCAGGAAAAGACCTCATGTACATGAGGATGGTGGTGGTCACTGGTAGCAGGAAGATTCCTCGCCCCATCAGCATCGGCTGCTGGCTCATTGTGAACATGATCGTCACTATGCTCGTGGTTGTGATGCCAAAAATGTGTCGCGTTGTGTTCCAGTGCATCGCAAACGCCCACCGCTGCCGCGTAAGCAGCATTCAGTGACAGCATGATGGCAAGAAGAAAAGCGAGATAAGTACGCATGGCGAGAACTATATCACTAAAATAATACGTTGTTGGATCAACCTATCAATTAATGAATAGAGTTGTTCCGCAAACAACACGCCAGCCTTTGATTGCCCAACTTAAGGGCACCTCTAAAAATTGATTATTTGCACTTCGTAAACTTGCCCCTGT
>CAZHIC010000045.1:0-17180 GCA_964532405.1 uncultured Gallionellaceae bacterium
GGACTTTCACCAACTATCACTTGCCAGTTTGTGCTGGCGCACCCGTTTTTAGGTTCAACCGTGCTTATCGGGTTCAACTAAACAGCTGGCGACAAGTGGCTAGGCGTGGATTGATCGTTCTATTCGCGAGCAGGGCCCGCTCCTACAAGGAGTTCTTGGCCTAATGGATTATCTGGGTTGAACGTTGGTCGGGATAAATCCAAGCCAACAGTTCATGGGTGGAAAATCCAAAAATTGTCGTTTGGGAAAGCGCTCGTTTTCGCGTATATTGCCCAGTCGTTTTTCTACCTCTTTGCCCCACATGGAATACATCAAAATACGCGGTGCTCGCACCCACAATCTGAAGAATATCAGCCTCGATCTGCCGCGCAATCAGCTGGTGGTAATCACGGGTTTGTCCGGTTCTGGCAAGTCTTCGCTCGCGTTCGATACGCTGTATGCCGAGGGGCAGCGACGTTATGTGGAATCGCTCTCCGCCTATGCGCGGCAATTTTTGCAGTTGATGGAGAAGCCGGATGTCGATCTGATCGAGGGACTTTCGCCCGCTATCGCCATCGAGCAAAAAGCCACTTCGCATAACCCGCGCTCGACGGTGGGTACGGTGACGGAGATTCACGATTATTTGCGT
This sequence comes from uncultured Gallionellaceae bacterium, assembly GCA_964532405.1. Taxonomy (GTDB): domain Bacteria; phylum Pseudomonadota; class Gammaproteobacteria; order Burkholderiales; family Gallionellaceae; genus PALSA-1006. Next base: position 629 of record CAZHIC010000045.1, read on the forward strand.
TTGCTGTTTGCGCGGGCGGGCGATCCGTTTTGCCCGCAGCATGACATCGTGTTGCAGGCGCAGTCGGTGGGGCAGATGGTGGATCATGTGCTGGCGCTGCCGGAGGGCACGAAGGTGATGATCCTGTCGCCCATCGTGGTTGAACGCAAGGGCGAGCAACTGGATATGTTCGACGAACTGCGCGCGCAGGGTTTTGTGCGGCTGCGTGTGAACGGCAAGGTTTGCGAGATGGACAGCTTGCCCGCGCTTACGAAGAACAAGAAGCACACCATCGAAATTGTGGTGGATAGATTGAAAGTGTCCGCCGACATCAAGCAGCGTTTGGCGGAGTCGTTCGAGACGGCGTTGCGCCACGCCGACGGGCGCGCGCTGGCGGTGGAGATGGATTCAGGCCACGAGCATATCTTCTCGGCCAAGTTCGCCTGCCCTATTTGCAATTATTCGTTGCAGGAGTTGGAGCCGCGTCTGTTCTCGTTCAACAGCCCGATGGGCGCTTGCCCAAAGTGCGACGGTTTGGGCGTGATCTCGTTCTTCGACCCGCAGCGCATCGTGGCATTTCCGTCGTTGAGTCTGAGCGGCGGCGCGATCAAGGGTTGGGATAGGCGCAATCAGTTTTATTATCAAATGCTGGACACGCTGGCGAAGCATTACGATTTCGATCTGGAGCAATCGTTCGAGAGTCTGCCGGAGAAGATCAAGCAGGTGGTGTTGTATGGCAGCGGTCACGAGGAGATTCCGTTCCAATATCTGAACGAGCGCGGCAAGAAGATGCTGCGCGAGCATGCGTTCGAGGGTATTGTGAATAATCTGGAACGACGCTACAAGGAAACGGATTCGCCCACGGTGCGCGAGGAACTGGCGAAGTATTTGAATAGTTGCGGATGCCCGGAATGCAAGGGCACGCGTTTGCGCGAGGAGGCGCGCCATGTGCGCGTGGCCGACCGTGCCATTTACGAATTGAGCGCATTGCCGCTGAAGCAGGCGCTGACTTTTTTCCAGAACGTGACGCTGCCCGGCAACAAGCAGGCTATCGCCGATAAGATCGTGCAGGAGATCGGCAGCCGTCTGACCTTCCTCAACAATGTGGGCTTGGATTATTTGTCGCTGGATCGTTCTGCGGAAACGTTGTCCGGCGGCGAGTCGCAACGCATCCGTCTGGCGTCGCAGATCGGCTCGGGACTGACCGGGGTGATGTATGTGCTGGACGAGCCTTCCATCGGTTTGCACCAGCGCGACAACGACCGTTTGCTGGATACGCTGAAGCGTTTGCGCGATATGGGCAACAGTGTGATCGTGGTGGAGCACGACGAGGACGCCATCCAGACCGCAGACTATGTGGTGGATATGGGGCCGGGTGCGGGCGAGCATGGCGGCATGATCGTGGCGCAAGGCACACCGCAGGAAGTGATTGCCAACCCGCAATCGCTCACCGGCGACTATCTTTCCGGGCGGCGCTGTATCGAGACACCAAAGAAATATCTCAAGCCGGATAAAGAACGCAAGCTGAAGATCATCGGCGCCTGCGGCAACAACCTGAAAGACGTGACGCTCGATCTGCCCGTCGGCTTGCTCACCTGCATTGCGGGCGTGTCCGGTTCGGGTAAGTCCACACTCATCAACGACACGCTGTACAACGCCGTGGCGAAGCATCTGTACGGCAGCAATGCCGAACCTGCGCCGTATGCCGAAATTACGGGACTGGAATTTTTCGACAAGGTGATCAATGTCGATCAGTCGCCTATCGGGCGCACGCCGCGTTCCAACCCGGCGACGTACACGGGGCTGTTCACGCCGATACGCGAACTGTTTTCCGGCGTACCCACTTCGCGCGAGCGCGGCTATGGGCCGGGGCGCTTCTCGTTTAACGTGAAGGGCGGGCGCTGCGAATCGTGCCAGGGCGACGGCGTGATCAAGGTGGAGATGCACTTCCTGCCGGACGTGTATGTGCCGTGCGACGTATGCCACGGCCAGCGCTACAACCGCGAGACGCTGGAGGTGCAATACAAGGGCAAGAATATCCATCAGGTGCTGGGCATGACGGTGGAACATGCGCACGAGTTCTTTAAACCCGTGCCGATCATCGCGCGCAAGCTGCAAACGCTGCTCGATGTGGGCTTGGGTTACATCACGCTGGGGCAGAGTGCCACCACGCTCTCCGGCGGCGAAGCGCAGCGCGTGAAGCTGTCGCTGGAGCTGTCCAAACGCGACACGGGACGCACGCTGTACATCCTCGACGAGCCGACCACGGGTCTGCACTTCCACGACATCGCGCTGTTGCTCAAGGTTATTCACAAGCTGCGCGACCAAGGTAATACAGTGGTGGTGATCGAGCACAATCTGGATGTGATCAAGACGGCGGATTGGGTGATCGACTTGGGGCCGGAAGGCGGCGATGGCGGCGGACGTATCGTGGCGCAGGGTACGCCCAAGGACATCGCGGCGAATAAGCAGAGCGTGACGGGGCCGTATTTGAAGAAGCTGCTGCGCTGAGAGAAAATCCAAACCCTTGTCCGCAGCTTACGCAGATTCACACAGATTAAAATCGGCGTAAATTTGCGGATACAGTTTTTGAAGTTTAAAGCAACAAGGCCGGATAAATCCGGCCTTGTTTGTTCCTGCTTGCAACGAGTTACTTCTTACTCGTCTGCGACTTCTACCGGCTGAGCATCGGCTGGACGGTCCATCAGTTCAATCAGCGCCATCGGAGCGTTGTCGCCCTTGCGGAAACCGAACTTGAGGATGCGCGAGTAACCGCCGTTGCGAGCAGCGTAACGTGGGCCGAGTTCGTCGAACAGCTTGCTAACGATTTCGCGGTCACGCAGACGGGCAAACGCCAAACGACGGTTAGACAGACTTGGAGTCTTGCCCAATGTCAGGATGGGTTCTGCCACGCGACGCAACTCTTTGGCCTTAGGCAAAGTCGTTTTAATGACTTCGTGACGCAACAGGGAAACAGTCATGTTGCGCAGCATCGCCAGACGGTGACTGCTGGTGCGATTGAGTTTTCTGAGACCTAAACGGTGACGCATGATTATCCTTTCGTACTGCTTTAACTATATCTGGCTTACTTCTCGACTGCAGCAGGCCAGTTTTCTAATTTCATACCAAGTGACAAACCATGCTCGGCCAACACTTGCTTGATCTCGTTCAGCGACTTGCGGCCCAGATTCGGGGTGCGCAACAGATCTGATTCGTTGTGCTGAATCAGATCGCCTATGTAATGGATGCTTTGTGCTTTGAGGCAGTTGGAAGAACGCGGAGTCAACTCCAGATCATCAACCGGACGCAGCAACATTGGATCAACCTTAGGCGCTAGTGGCTTCTCAACCGGCACCGGCGTGCCTTCCAGAGCAGCAAACACGGAGAACTGATCCGCCAGAATGCGTGCGGCATAACGGATGGATTCTTCAGGATCGATCGCGCTGTTGGTCTCGATGTCCATAATCAGCTTGTCCAGGTCGGTACGCTGCTCGACACGGGCACTCTCTACAGAGTAGCTCACGCGAGAAACCGGGCTGAACGAAGCATCCAAAGCGATGTGGCCTACCGGACGTGTATGACCCGGCTGCTGACGCGAGATTGCGGAAACATAACCGCGACCTTGCTCGACCTTGATCTCGATTTCCAGCTTGCCGCCGGCAGTGAGATGGGCGATCACATGATTTGGGTTGATGACTTCGGTGTCGGCATTAGTCTCGATATCCGCAGCAGTCACCACACCCGCACCGGATTTTTTCAAGTGCAAAGTAGCTTCGCGGCTGTTGTGCAACTTGAGCACGACGCCCTTCAGGTTCAGCAAAATTTCAACAACGTCTTCTTGCACGCCGTCGATAGAGGAGTACTCGTGCAACACGCCAGCGATCTTCACTTCGGTAACCGCGAAGCCGGGCATCGACGACAACAGAATGCGACGCAACGCATTGCCTAACGTGTGGCCGTAGCCACGCTCGAACGGCTCCATCACTACCCGTGCCTGGGTAGGAGAAATTCGTTGCACGTCAATGATGCGAGGCTTCAGCAAATTGGTATATGACATATTTGTACTCCGCGTGGATTACTTAGAATACAACTCGACAACGAGATGCTCGTTTATCGTAGCTGGCAATTCAGAACGTTGCGGCAAGGCTTTGTAGGTACCCTTAAACGCCTTGGTGTCCACGTCGATCCATGCGGGGAAACCGCGTTGCTCGGCAGCCAACAAAGCCGCCTTGACGCGCAACTGGCCTTTGGAGCTATCCGCCACTTCAACCACGTCGCCCGGACGCACTTGATAGGAAGGAATGTTCACACGTTTGCCGTTGACCAAAATGGAGTTGTGTCTAACCACTTGACGCGCTTCGGCACGAGATCCGCCGAAACCCATACGGTAGGAAACATTGTCCAGACGCGATTCCAGAATTTGCAGCAAGCTTTCGCCGGTGATACCACGGGATTGCTCAGCACGCTTGTATGTCAAGCGGAACTGGCCTTCCATCACGCCGTAGATACGACGCAGTTTTTGTTTTTCACGCAACTGGCCGCCATATTCTGACTGGCGCTGGTTTTTTTTCTGGCCATGTTGACCGGGCGGATAAGCGCGACGCTCTACCGCGCATTTATCGGTAAAACATTTTTCAGCCTTAAGAAACAGCTTCTCGCCTTCGCGACGACACTTACGGCATTTTGCATCAAGATTTCTAGCCAAGATCTATACTCCCAACAATTAGATACGACGCTTCTTCGGCGGACGGCAGCCGTTGTGCGGCACCGGCGTGATGTCTGAAACGCTAGTGATTTTAAAGCCAGCAGCATTCAGTGCACGCACCGCTGATTCGCGACCCGGGCCTGGGCCCTTGATACGCACTTCCAAATTCTTCACGCCGCACTCAACAGCCGCTTTACCGGCAGTCTCCGCAGCGATCTGTGCTGCAAACGGAGTGCTCTTACGCGAGCCTTTAAATCCGTTGCCACCACTGGTAGACCAAGCCAGCGCATTACCCTGACGATCAGTGATAGTCACAATGGTGTTGTTAAAAGAAGCGTGAACGTGGGCAATGCCCTCGGCAACATTCTTTTTAACTTTTTTACGCACTCTCGTGCTGGGCTTTGCCATGTCTCGAATCCTCTATTAAATTACTTTTTCGCACCAGCGATAGATTTACGCGGACCTTTACGGGTACGCGCGTTCGTGCGAGTGCGCTGACCACGGCACGGCAAGCCGCGACGATGACGCAAACCACGATAGCAACCCAAGTCCATCAATCGCTTGATGTTCATGGAAATTTCACGACGCAAATCACCTTCCACCGTAAACTTGGCGACTTCGTCGCGCAGTTTTTCCATGTCAGTATCACTGACATCTTTTATTTTGGTGGAGGTCACAACTCCTGCAGCAACGCAAATCTTGCTAGCGCGTGTGCGGCCGATACCATAGATCGCGGTCAACGCGATCACGGTATGTTGATGATTTGGAATGTTTACACCGGCAATACGAGCCATGCAGCTACCCTATCGTTCAAAAGTCTAAAATTATAACATCCAGCAGCGATTAAATTCAATCAACCCTGGCGTTGTTTATGGCGAGGATCGCTACTGCAAATCACGCGAACCACCCGATTGCGCCGTATGATTTTGCAATTACGGCAAACCTTCTTTACTGATGCTTGAACTTTCATTTCGTTCTCCTAACCCTTGCTTAACAACTTCATTTGGCGCGGAACACAATGCGTGCCCGGCTCAAATCGTACGGCGATACATCAACAGTAACTTTGTCTCCCGGCAGTATGCGGATGTAGTGCATGCGCATCTTGCCCGAGATATGCCCCAGTACCACAAAGCCGTTTTCCAATTTCACGCGAAAAGTCGCATTGGGCAGGGATTCAAGAATCTCCCCCTGCATTTGTATGACATCTTCTTTTGCCATTAGCGCTTCAACCCGCCTTTGAAATTGGCTTTCTTTAACAAACTCTCATACTGGTGCGTCATCATGTAGGACTGTACCTGTGCCATAAAGTCCATCGTTACCACCACCAAAATCAGCAATGATGTTCCGCCGAAGTAAAACGGCACATTCCATTTCACCACCAGAAATTCGGGTAGCAGACAAACCAAGGTGATGTATACCGCACCAACCAAGGTCAGGCGCAACATGATCTTCTCGATATATTTCGCAGTCTGATCACCTGGACGAATCCCGGGTAAAAACGCACCGCTCTTCTTCAAGTTGTCCGCTGTTTCTTTCGGGCTAAACACCAGCGCCGTATAGAAAAAACAGAAGAACACGATTGCTGCGGCATAAAACAACACGTAAATCGGCTGACCTGGAGACAATTTCTCGCTCACATCCTTCAGCCAAGTCATACCTTGACCAGATCCAAACCAACCCGCCAACGTAGCCGGAAACAAAATAATACTTGAAGCAAAAATCGGAGGGATTACACCCGCCATGTTGAGCTTCAGCGGCAGGTGCGAACTCTGCCCACCGTACACTTTGTTGCCCACTTGACGCTTGGCATAATTCACCAATATCTTGCGCTGCCCACGTTCAACAAACACAACCAATGCTGTAATCGCAAAAGCACCTATCATCAGGAACAACACCAACGGTATGGAGAAAGCACCGGTACGCGCCATTTCCAAGGTATTGCCAATCGCCGTCGGCAAACCTGCCGCGATACCCGCAAAAATAATCAGCGAAATACCGTTACCCAAACCGCGCTCGGTGATCTGTTCACCCAACCACATCAAGAACATCGTGCCCGTGACCAAGGTCACCATCGTGGTCAGCTGGAACATTGCCCCCGGATGCAAAACCAAACCTGCTTGCGATTGCAATGCAACCGATATGCCAAATGCTTGAAACACCGCCAGCAACAAAGTGCCGTAACGCGTGTACTGCGTGATCTTGCGGCGTCCGGCCTCGCCCTCTTTTTTCAGCTGCTCCAGTTGCGGCACGGCAATCGCTGCCAACTGCATAATGATGGAGGCCGAAATGTACGGCATGATGCCCAGTGCAAAAATGGTAAAGCGCGATAACGCACCACCCGAGAACATGTTGAACATGCCCAAGATGCCGCCTTTTTGCGACTTGAACAAATCAGCCAGCACTGTCGGATCAATTCCGGGTACGGGAATATGGGCACCGATACGATAAACGATCAGTGCGCCCAACAGGAACCACAAGCGCTGACCGAGATCACCGTACTTATTGCCCTTAACCCCTTTGACCACAGCGTTCACAGGCTACCCTTACTCAGCAATACTTCCGCCGGCCGCTTCAACTGCAGCACGCGCGCCTTTGGTTAACTGCAAGCCCTGCAACTTAACTGCACGCTTGATCTCACCAGCCAGAATAACTTTGGCTTGCAGCGCTATAGCAGGCACGACGCCCGCTTGCTTCAATGCCAGCAAGTCAATGACATCAACCGGCAAATTTTCCAGATCAGACAGGCGCACTTGCGCTGTGTCATTGCGCGTCAGCGAGACGAAGCCGCGCTTTGGCAAGCGACGTTGCAAAGGCATCTGACCGCCTTCGAAGCCCACTTTGTGGAAACCACCGGAGCGAGACTTTTGACCTTTGTGACCGCGACCCGCTGTTTTTCCCAAGCCGGAACCGATACCGCGACCCACGCGACGCTTTGCGTGTGTAGAACCTTCAGCAGGTTTAATAAGGTTGAGTTGCACTTACGCCTCCCACTTAACTAAGTAAAATACTTTGTTGATCATGCCGCGAACCGCCGGTGTATCTTCAACGACGACCGTATGGTTCAAACGACGCAGGCCCAAGCCGCGAATACATGCACGATGTGATTCTTTCGTGCCGATTACGCTCTTCACTTGAGTCACTTTTAATGTCTTAGCTAGTGCCATGATTACCCCTGGATTTCTTCTACGCTTTTACCGCGCTTAGCCGCAATTTCTGCCGGAGAGTTCAACGCCTTCAAACCATTCAGCGTTGCACGCACCACGTTGTACGGGTTGCTCGATCCGATGCACTTAGCCAGAACGTTACGCACGCCAACCGCTTCAAACACGGCGCGCATCGCACCACCTGCAATAATTCCAGTACCTTCGGATGCTGGCAGCATGTAAACCTTAGCTGCGCCATGACGACCGATAACCGCATGATGCAGCGTACCGTTTTTCAAATTAACTTTAACCAGGCGACGACGGGATTCTTCCATCGCTTTTTGCACAGCAACCGGCACTTCCTTGGATTTACCCTTGCCCATGCCGATGCCGCCATCGCCATCACCGACAACTGTCAATGCGGCAAAACCCATAATGCGACCACCTTTAACAACTTTGGTCACACGGTTTACTGCGATCATCTTTTCGATGAGGCCGTCACCACGATCTTCTTGTTGCTGCTGACCTTTACCTGGAGCTTTAGCCATGATTCACCTCAAATTAGAACTGAAGACCATGTTCGCGCGCGGCATCAGCCAGCGCTTTGATGCGACCATGATATTTGTGACCGGAACGATCAAACGCGACTGCTGTAACGCCAGCAATTTTTGCCTTTTCGGCGATACGCTTACCAACAGCAGCTGCTGCTGCCACATTTCCGCCGTTAGCCACTTCTTTGCGAACATCCGCCTCGATCGTGGATGCACTTGCCAGCACCTTGCCGCCACAAGCAGAGATCACTTGTGCGTAGATATGTAGGTTAGTGCGGTGGATTGCCAAACGTACCGCTTTTTGATCAGCAATTTTTGCACGGGTTTTGCGTGCTCTGCGCTGACGCGCTTCATTCTTGTTCGACATATCAGCCTCGATTATTTCTTCTTGGTTTCTTTCAGGATTACCACTTCGTCCGAATAACGCACACCCTTGCCCTTGTAAGGCTCAGGTTGACGGTAAGCACGAATCTCAGCAGCAACTTGACCAACTTGCTGCTTATCGGAACCAGTCAAAATGATTTCAGTTTGAGTTGGCGTCGCGACCTTCACGCCTGCCGGCATTTTGTGCACAACAGGGTGAGAAAAACCCAAGGTCAAGTTAAGTGCATCACCGGCAGCTTGGGCACGATAGCCCACACCGACCAGCGTCAGCTTGCGCTCGAAGCCTTGATTCACACCGGTGATCATATTAGCCACCAGTGCGCGAATGGTGCCTGATTGCGCGTTAGCCTGTTGCGAATCGTTGGTCGTCTTGCACAACAAGACATCGCCCTGACGCTCAACGGTTACATCGCTATTCAATGCCTGAGTCAAAGAGCCCTTTGGGCCTTTTACAGTGATTTTGCCTGCCGCCAATGCCACTTCGACACCGGCTGGTACAGCGATAGGATTTTTAGCTACTCTAGACATATTTCCTCCGTTACGCGACGATGCACAGAACTTCGCCACCGATACCATTGGCACGCGCTTTGTGATCTGTCATCAAACCCTTGGAGGTAGACACGATAGCGATTCCCAAGCCGTTCATAACCTTTGGAATATCTTCGCTGCCCTTGTATACACGCAACCCAGGGCGACTTACGCGCTGAATTTTTTCGATAACAGGACGGTCTGCGTAGTACTTCAAACCGATCTCCAAAGTGGGCTTACCCTCTTTGTCGATGATCTTGAAGCCATCTACATACCCCTCATCTTGCAGCACTTTAGCTATCGCCACCTTAAGCTTAGATGAAGGCATTGCCACTGTTACTTTTTCCGCCATCTGCGCGTTACGAATACGCGTCAGCATGTCGGAGATCGGATCACTCATACTCATAAATTCACCTTTACCAGCTTGCCTTGACTACACCCGGAACCTCACCACGCATTATGTATTCGCGCAATTTAGTACGGCCCAAACCAAACTTGCTAAACACACCACGCGGACGCCCCGTTAACGCACATCGATTACGCAAACGCACCGGGCTAGAATTTCGCGGCAATGCCTGAATCTTCAGGCGCGCAGCGGAACGATCTTCTTCACTCAGTGACATGTTGGTTGCAATTGCCTCCAACCCGGCACGTTTCGCAGCAAATTTTTTCACTGTGTCACGGCGTTTCTGATCACGATTAATTATAGATAACTTGGCCATATCACCCTCAACCTTTCAGTGGGAATTTGAACGCCAACAAAAGTGCCTTAGCCTCTTCGTCGGTTTTTGCCGTTGTCGTGATCGTAATATTCATACCACGCAACATATCAATTTTGTCGTATTCGATTTCGGGGAAAATGATCTGCTCTTTAACGCCCATGTTGTAGTTACCACGGCCATCAAAAGACTTGCCCGAAATACCACGGAAGTCGCGAATACGCGGAATCGCCACAGTCACCAAACGATCCAAAAATTCGTACATGCGCTCACGACGCAATGTCACCTTGCAACCGACCGGATAGTTTTCACGAATCTTGAAACCCGCGATGGATTTCTTGGATTTCGTAACCACGGGCTTTTGACCTGCGATCTTCTGCATGTCGGCAACCGCATGATCCATCACCTTCTTGTCAGCCACCGCTTCACCCACACCCATGTTCAAGGTGATCTTCTCGATGCGCGGCACTTCCATAATGGACTTGTAGCCGAATTTCTTCATCAGCTCTTTAGACACTGAAGTTTTGTAGTAATCGTATAAACGAGCCATGCTCTTCTTACCCCTTAAGCAATCACTTCGCCACTGGACTTAAACACACGAACCTTGCGGCCGTCTTCCAGAGACTTAACACCAACGCGATCGGCCTTCTTGGTTGCCGCGTTGTAAATAGCAACGTTGGAAATATGAATCGGCTTCTCAATTTCAACGATACCACCCGCCAAACCCTTTACCGGATTAGGCTTTTGATGCTTTTTAACCTTGTTGATGCCACTCACCAAAACCTGGTCATCCAGCACGCGCACTACGCTGCCACGATTACCCTTGTCTTTTCCGGCAATGACGATCACATCGTCGTTTTTCTTAATCTTGCGCATGTTTTTTCCTTACCTGCTTTACAGCACTTCTGGGGCCAGCGACACGATCTTCATGAAGCGCTCATTACGCAATTCACGAGTAACAGGGCCAAATATACGCGTACCGATTGGCTCCAGCTTGGCGTTCAGCAACACTGCGGCATTGCCATCAAACTTAATCAGGGAGCCATCTGCACGACGAACACCCTTGGCAGTGCGCACAACAACCGCGCTGTAAACCTCACCTTTTTTCACACGCGAACGCGGAGCAGCATCTCTGATGCTCACCTTGATCACATCGCCAATGCCCGCATAACGACGCTTAGAGCCACCCAGCACCTTGATGCACATGACGGAGCGTGCGCCGGTATTATCGGCAACATTCAAAACAGACTGCATTTGTATCATTTTAAAATCTCCAACTTTGACCGCTCACTGCGGCTAGTCTTGGAACCCGTTCGGGTTAGGCCGTCGCAAGCGACGGTGAAACGAAGCCGCGCATTCTATTCAAACTTGCGCTAAAGCACAAGCACTAATTGCGAATAATCTACAATTAAATCGCTTCTGCCTTTTCGAGCAACTTGGAAACACGCCAGCTCTTGGTTTTAGCCAAAGGACGGCACTCTTCGATAGTGACCACGTCGCCCTGATGAAACTCATTGGTCTCATCATGTGCATGGTACTTCTTGGAGACACGGATAATCTTGCCGAGCACAGGATGCTTCACCTTACGCTCGACAAGCACCGTAACCGTCTTGTCCATTTTGTCGCTGACCACAGTGCCGGTCAGCGTACGCTTCAGATTCGTTGCACTCATTGCTGCGCACCTTTTTCAGTCAAAACAGTTTTAACGCGCGCAATGTCACGACGCACCTTGCACAATTGGCTGGTATTGCTCAATTGCTGGGTGGCCACCTGCATACGCAGGCCGAATTGCGCCTTACTCAGCGACAGCAACTCTTGTTGCAAGTCTGCCGCAGATTTTGCTTTCAGTTCGCTCGCCTTCATATTATGTCCCTACCTGTCTAATAACGAATGTCGTAGCGATAGGCAATTTGGCTGAAGCCAACTTGAACGCCTCACGCGCCAATACCTCATCCACACCGTCCATCTCGTACAACATCTTGCCCGGACGAATCTCGGCGACGTAGTACTCGGGATTTCCTTTACCGTTACCCATACGAACTTCGGCAGGCTTTTGCGAGATAGGCTTATCCGGGAATATACGAATCCAGATACGGCCACCGCGCTTGATGTGGCGCGTCATGGCGCGACGTGCAGCTTCAATCTGACGCGCCGTCAAACGACCACGACCGACAGCCTTGAGGCCGAACTCACCGAAACTAACTTGATTACCGCGAGTCGCTACGCCGGTATTACGGCCCTTTTGCTCCTTACGGTACTTTCTTCTAGCTGGCTGTAGCATGTTTTGCCCCCGACTTTCTTACTTTCTTTTCCGGCTCAGCAGCAACAGCTGCCACTTCTTGCTGATCAGTATGCTCACCCTTGTACACCCACACCTTCACCCCGATCAAACCGTAAGTGGTCAGCGCTTCGGATGTACCGTAGTCGATATTTGCGCGCAGGGTATGCAACGGCACGCGGCCTTCGCGATACCACTCAGTACGCGCAATCTCGATACCGTTCAAACGACCGGAACTCATGATCTTGATTCCCTGTGCGCCGAGACGCATCGCATTTTGCATCGCACGCTTCATGGCACGGCGGAACATAATGCGCTTTTCCAATTGCTGGGTAATCGAATCGGCGATCAGTTGCGCATCGATTTCCGGCTTGCGCACTTCTTCGATATTCAAGCCAACATCCGGCAAGCCCATGCGCTTTTTCAACTCATTGCGCAATGCTTCGATGTCTTCGCCTTTCTTGCCGATCACCACACCAGGACGGGCTGTGTAAATTGTGATTTTTGCGTTTTTGGCAGGACGCTCGATAATGATCTTGGAAACACCGGCGCCGACCAATTTTTTCTTCAGGTACTCGCGCACCTCGATATCCTTGAGCAACAATTCAGAGAAATGTTTGCTGTTTGAATACCACTTGGAAGACCAGTTTTTTAGTACGCTCAATCGGAAACCGATTGGATGAATTTTCTGTCCCATGCTCAGCTCCCAACCGTAATCGTAATGTGACAGGTCTGCTTTTCGATGCTGTTACCACGGCCTTTGGCGCGGGCAATCATGCGCTTCAAGGAAGTAGCCTTATCGATGTAGATAGTCGTGACTTTCAATTCATCGATGTCAGCGCCGTCGTTATGCTCGGCGTTGGCAATCGCGGAATCCAATGCCTTCTTGATAATTCCCGCGCCCTTTTTCGGACTGAACGCCAAAATTTGCAGCGCTCTGTCAACCGGCAGGCCGCGAATCTGATCAGCGACCAGACGACCTTTTTGTGCCGACAGGCGAACACCTTTTATAACTGCTGTTGTGCTCATCATGCCTCCTTATTTCTTGGCCACTGCTTTTTTGTCAGCAGCGTGCCCCTTGAAGGTGCGGGTCAAAGAAAATTCGCCGAGCTTGTGTCCGACCATATTTTCAGAAATGTACACCGGAATATGCTGCTTACCGTTATGCACCGCGATTGTCAGACCAACGAACTCAGGCAATACGGTGGAACGGCGCGACCATGTTTTCACCGGACGCTTGTCGCCGGTAGCACGTACGGTCTCTACCTTCTTCACCAAATGCAAGTCAACGAATGGACCTTTTTTAACTGAACGTGCCATATCTTCTTACCCCTTAAACCTGAAAGCGACGGCGAACGATCATGCCGCTAGTACGCTTGTTGCGACGCGTGCGGAAGCCCTTGGCAGGCACACCCCATGGGCTAACTGGATTACGACCCGCAGCAGTCTTACCTTCACCACCACCGTGAGGGTGGTCGACCGGGTTCATCACCACACCGCGCACTGTTGGACGAATACCGCGCCAACGATTTGCACCAGCCTTGCCGATAGAACGCAGTGAATGTTCGCCATTACCGACTTCGCCGATAGTTGCACGGCAATCAACGTGTACTTTGCGAATTTCACCGGAGCGCAAACGCAGCTGAGCGTAACTTCCTTCACGCGCCAACAACTGCACCGAAGTTCCGGCAGAACGCGCCAATTGCGCGCCCTTGCCCGGCAACATCTCGATGCAATGGATCGTGGAACCGACCGGGATATTGCGCAGAGGCAACGCATTACCCGCCTTGATCGGAGCCTCGGAACCGCTCAACAGTTGCGCACCCGCAGCAACACCCTTGGGGGCGATGATGTAGCGACGCTCACCATCCGCATACAACAGCAACGCCAAGTGTGCGGTGCGGTTCGGATCGTATTCCAGATGCTCGACCTGAGCTGGAATGCCATCTTTGTCACGCTTGAAGTCGACAATGCGGTAATGTTTCTTATGTCCACCGCCCATATGACGGACAGTGATGTGGCCATTGTGGTTACGACCGGCCGTTCTTGTTTTCTTTTCCAGTAACGCGGCTTGTGGCTTACCCTTGAACAAATCAGGAGTAACCACACGCACAACGGCGCGTCGTCCGGGAGAAGTAGGTTTTAGTTTGATCAGTGCCATGATATTTATCCTTGCTCGCTCGACGCAAAATTAATTTCTTGTCCAGGCGCCAGACACACGTAGGCTTTTTTCCAGTCTGAACGACGACCGGAAAACTTGCCAAAACGTTTCTGCTTACCCTTGACGACTGCGATTTGCACGCTCTCGACAGTCACCTTGAACAGCATCTCGACCGCCGCCTTAACTTCAGGTTTGGTCGCGTCGGATGCAACGCGAAAGATCACCTGCTCGTTTTTTTCGGCAACAAATGTAGCCTTCTCAGAAATCTGAGGCGCCATCAATATATTCAGCAAACGCTCTTCATTGAATTTTTGCGCATTCATACCAGCACCTCTTCGATCTTGGCAACCGCACTGCGGGTCATCAACACTTTATTGAAACGCACCAAGCTAACAGGATCAGCCTGATGTGCTTCCAGTACCAATACGTTCGGCAGATTGCGCGAGGACAGATACAAGTTTTCGTCGATACTGTCGGTGATAATCAACACGCGCTCGGCACCAAAACCCAAACCTTTGATCTTGTCAGCCAACAACTTAGTCTTGGGTGAATCGAGCTTCAAATCATCGACGATGATCAGGCGATCTTCACGCACGAGCTGCGAAAGGATGGACGCAAAACCCGCACGGTACATCCTGCGATTAACTTTTTGTGTGTAGTTTTCCTCGGACGTATTCGGAAAAATCTTACCGCCGCCACGCCACAATGGGCTGGACGCCATACCGGAACGGGCACGGCCCGTACCTTTTTGCGCCCACGGCTTGCGCGTGGATTTGGCGATTTCGCTGCGGCCCTTCTGCTTGCTGCTAGCAGAGCGAGCATTCGCCTGATAAGCAGTAACCAGCTGATGCACCAGCGCTTCGTTGTATTCACGACCGAACAGATCATCAGAAGCGGAAATGCTTGCAGCCGCCTGACCTTTTGCATTGATAACTTTGAGTTCCATTATGCCCCCGCTTTCACTGCTGGACGCACAACCACGCTGCCGCCGGGAGCACCTGGAACCGCGCCCATGACCAACAACAATTGGCGCTCAGCGTCAATACGCACGATTTGGAGATTTTGCACAGTGCGCTGCACGTCACCCAGATGACCTGTCATGCGCTTACCCGGAAACACACGGCCCGGATCCTGCGCCATACCGATAGAACCCGGTACGTTATGCGATTTGGAGTTACCGTGCGATGCACGGCCGGATTTAAAGTGGTGACGCTTGATCGTACCGGCATAACCTTTACCGATGGTCACACCCGTCACGTCAACCTTCTGACCCACTTGAAACAGATCAACACCCAGCGTACCGCCCGCTTGCAGCGCGGCAGCCTGATCAGGTGTCACTGTAAATTCTTTTAGCTTGCTCCCCGCCTCGACACCCGCCTTGGCAAAATGCCCGGCAGCCGCCTTGGTCACACGACTGGCACGACGCGTACCGAACGCGATTTGCACAGCAGTATAACCATCAGTAGAGGTGGATTTTATTTGAGCAATACGATTGTTGGACACGTCCAACACAGTCACCGGCAACGATGTTCCGTCATCCGTGAATATGCGGGTCATGCCAATCTTGCGACCGACAAGTCCTAAACTCATTTTAACTTCCTTTATTAAGGGGCCAACTTCAATTGGTCAGCCGATTCAACTGCAAAAAATTACTGCAACTTAATTTCTACATCCACGCCCGCAGGCAAGTCTAACTTCATCAACGCATCAACCGTTTTGTCCGTAGGATCAATAATATCCATCAGGCGCAAATGCGTGCGAATTTCAAACTGGTCACGCGAAGTCTTGTTCACATGCGGGGAACGCAAAATATCGAAACGCTCGATCTTGGTTGGCAACGGAATCGGACCCTTAACCACCGCGCCAGTGCGCTTTGCGGTTTCCACGATTTGCGACGCGGATTGGTCGATCAAACGATAGTCAAATGCCTTCAGGCGAATGCGAATTTTTTGGCTTTGCATAATCTTCTCTTACTTCTACGCGGCATAACCGCTGGTTTAAAGAACGAAATCGCGTGACCGTAGCCACGCGAGGGCGCGCATTGTATCGTTACTCAACGATCTTAGCAACCACACCCGCACCGACAGTACGGCCGCCTTCGCGA
>CAZHIC010000046.1:0-15656 GCA_964532405.1 uncultured Gallionellaceae bacterium
CTCACGCTGGAAATACACCCTTTCGTTCAGGCTCATGTGTCATTGGACAAGGCTACTATTTGACGAAAATGGATCAACTCCGTTAGAGTGCGTCCGCAATCGTTGGTTCCAACATCAACGCCTGCGAGGGTAAACCCGTCGAAAGACGGGGGGCGCAAAACTTCCGGGCTAAAGGACTTGTTCCTATTTCGACAACAGTCGAGTGCCGGCGGGGTCGCTAGGCATTGCCTTGAGTAAAGAACAAGCCGCCACCTTCACCATTATTTCGCCTGCCTTGGTATTGTTTTTTGATACCATTCGCGCCATGAGCGCTACACATCGCAAAACACTCACCGCCGTATTTGCCGAACCTGTTTCGGCATCATTGGAGTGGCGGCGCATTGAAGCGTTGTTGGTGGCTGTAGGCTGTCGCGTAATCGAAGGCAATGGTTCGCGGGTGCGCTTTGAGAGGGACGGGCATGTTGCCGCTTTCCACAGGCCACACCCAGCCAAGGAAGCTAAGCCATACCAAGTAAGGGACGCACGGCATTATCTTGAAACTTTAGGAGTAAAACCATGAACACGATGGAACACAAAGGCTTTGCGGCTCGTGTCGAATATAGCGAGGATGACGGCTGCTTTATTGGGCATATCGCCGGTATACATGACGTGATCGGTTTTCATGGCGATAGCGTGGCTGAGTTGCGCGCCGCCTTTAAGGAAGCCGTCGATGATTACATAGCGACCTGCGAAAAGCTTGGGAAGGAACCAAACAAGCCATATTCGGGGAAATTCCACTTGCGGCTGGCTCCGGAGCTACATGCTCGCGCTGCTATGGTTGCGGAGACTCGTGGAAAGAGCCTGAACACTTGGGTATCAGAGGTAATCGAAAAAAGTCTCACCACCGTCTGACGGACTCAGGCAAAAGCGGGGCAATCTGGAAACTTTGACGAAACGCCAGCCTACCCCTAACCACAACGTAAAAAGGAGCTTTACATCATGGTCGTGAGTGGCTAAGTTCGCGAGTCAGTCTTTTGGAATGCTGCCAATGCCTCCGTTACTGTCGGATAACGCAGCTTCACTTTCAACTCCTGTTTCATTCTCGCGTTGTCCAAGCGCCGCGATTCATTCATGAACGACCAAAGCATCGGCGATACGGCGCGCTCGACTTCATCGCGCGGCAAGCGCGGTGGCCGGGGCAAATGGCAGGCGTCAGCCACCGCATCGAAGTAGTCGCCCATCTTTAATTCGCTGTCGTCGCTGGCGTGGTACACGCGATTTGATTTTCCATGATGCAACGCGGCCACGATGATGTTTGCAAGATCGTCGGCATGAATAAGGTTGGTGCGACTGTCTTGTTCCGCAACGATGGCGGGTGTGCCTGCGCGTAGCCGTTCCAGCGGCAAGCGCTCTGCGGCATAAATACCGGGTGCGCGCAGAATGCTGGCATGGACGCGATTGCGTTTTGCCCAGGCGCGGATGCGCGACTCGGCGTCGACCCGGCGCACTGCGCGTGACGATTGCGGGTTAAGCGGATGCGATTCGTTTACCTGTCCACCTTCGCAATCGCCATATACGCCGCTGGTGCTGATGTAGACAAGCCGTTCGGGCAAGGTGCCGCGCGATAGCGTAGCGAGCAAGTTTCGGCTACGAATATCGACTTCTCCCGAATTAGGCGGGGGAGCGAGATGCAAAATAAATTGGGCTAGTCCTGCAATACGAGCAAGACTCTGGCGATGATCCAGATCGCCCGCTATCGGGATGATTCCCGCTGCCCGCAACATGGTTGCACGCTGCGTGTTGCGCACTAATCCGAGTAGGCGATAACGCGAGCGCAGCAAGGGGGCAAGGCGCAACGCGATGTCCCCGCAGCCGACAATGAGAATGCTTTTCATCTGCCGATTATGCGTTAAAATCGCGTCCCTTGTGAATCCAGCAAAATTGACATGACGTTCAAAGCCACTATCCGCCCCAGCAATCACTGTTTTGAAATCAAGCCGGAAGAGAGCATTCTCGAAGCCGCGCTGGAGCACGGCTATACCCTGCCCTATAGTTGTCGCAATGGCGCTTGCGGGGTGTGCAAGGGCAAGGTTTTACAAGGTTCGGTGGATTATGGCAGCCACCAGAGCTACGCCTTGAGCGACGCCGAGAAAGCGGACGGGCTGGCTTTGTTTTGTTGCGCCAAGCCGAAGTCTGACCTAGTCATCGAAAGCCACGAGGTCACCAGGGGAGACGACATTCAGGTGAAAACGCTACCGTGCCGCGTGCAAAAGATGGAGAAGCTGGCCGACGATGTGATGGTGCTGTATTTGAAATTGCCAGCTAATGAACGCCTGCAATTTCTGGCGGGACAGTACGTCGATATTCTGCAAAAAGAAGGCAAGCCGCGCAGTTTTTCATTGGCCAATGCGCCGTATGACGACGAGTTCCTGCAATTGCATATCCGCAATATCGCGGGCGGCGACTTCACCCGGCATGTGTTTAACGAAATGAAAGAGCGCGACATTATGCGCATCAAGGGGCCGCTCGGTACTTTTTTCCTGCGTGAAGATTCGGACAAGCCCATCATCTTCATCGCCAGCGGCACGGGCTTCGCGCCGATCAAGGCCATCATCGAGCACGCCATGCACATCGGCATCAAGCGTCCCATGTATTTGTATTGGGGTGCGCGCAAGCAGGCCGATCTGTATATGTTGGAGAAGGCAAAAGAGTGGGAGCAGCATGGTGTCAAATTCACCCCGGTGGTCTCGGATGAGGCTTGGTCGGGGCGAACGGGATTCGTACATCAGGCGGTGGTGGAAGACTATCCCGATCTGTCCGGGCATCAGGTCTACGCCTGCGGCGCGCCGCTGGCAGTGGAAGCGGCGCATCGCGATCTCACCGCGCAATGCCGTTTGCCCAACGAGGAGTTTTTTTCGGATGCGTTTACGTTCGCGCCGAAGAGCTAATTCAATGGCTACAAAGGCTTTCGTGGACAAGAGTTATTTGCAGTCTTCCCGCTCCATCGCGAGATGGTAATAGTTGAACGCGTCTTCTTTCTTTTCCAGTTTCTCGGCTAGCTGCCCCAGCGAGGTGTAAGCCTCGCGGCTGGGGCACAGGCTGATGCTGGCGTCCAGATAGTTTTGCGCTTTGCCCCACAGGCCTTGATGAAGGCATAACTTGCCCAGCGCCAGCAATAATCCGGCATCGTCGGTGTGTGCCTTGAGCCAGCGCTCGGCCTGGTCGATCTGCGCAACGATGTCGTCGCTATGGCAGTCGCCATACAAGGTGACGAGGTCGCTATCCCATTGCGCATTCAAGCTCTCCACCAGCAATTTTCCGGCACTGATGGCGTCGTGCGATTTCAAAAACGTTTGCGCGGCGGCAGCGGCGATCTTGGGGCGGCGTTTGAATTCGCCCGGCATGGTTTTCCATAAGCCGCGTAGGGACGCGATGTCGTGCGTTTGCGCGCGCAACTTTTCCAGCCAGGCTTGCTGGCGCATTTGTGCCGACAGGGTCGCGTCGATGGCGTGGCGTTTTTCCAGTTGCGCCGCGATGTCCAGCACGGCATCCCAATTGCGCGCTTGCTGTTGCGCTTTGAGTTCCAGTGTCAATGCGCCGACGTGTTTGCTCGCGCCGGATTCGCTCAGCTCTTTTAGTGAGTTCAATGCCGACTGGGGCTGCTTCTGGTCGAGCTGGAATTCGGTCTTCGCCATCAGGCGCATGGTCGCTTCGCCTATGGTCTTGTTTTCGGCATCGGCGAGATAGGCGTCGCGCTTGTCGAACTCGCGCAACTCGTGGGCCGCGCGCGCCGCGACGATGGGGTTCAAGCCGGATTTTTCGCCCAGATCCATTGATTGCACGGCAGCTTTTTCTGCGGCCGCGTAGCGCCCTTCAAAAAAAGCGGTCAACGCCTCCATCATGGCTGCGCGACCTTTGCTTTGCGCCCGCTCTTCACGGAAGGCGCGCACGTAAGCGGGCAGACGCAAAGCAGCAAGCAGCAAGCGCACGACCATATAGCCCAGCACGAACAGGCCAAGCAACGACAGCACGAACAGGGTGAGCGATAGCTCGATGCGATAAGGCGGGTAAACCAGTTGCATGTAGCCGGGATTGTGCGCGGCAAGCGTCAGCGCCACAGCGGCGGCGAACAGCGCCAGCAACCAGACGAGGGATTTCATCGCGCGACCTTTTCGTGCGAGATGCGGTAGTTGCGCACGGCTTCGAGGCTGCCGCTGATGTCGGGAAGCTCGATGTTGATGTTGGAAGAGGCGAGTTTTTGCAATGTCACTTGCGCCTGCGCGCCTTCTCTGGAGCGTGTGTCGAAATAAACTCCGATCCAATCCTGGGCGGTCTTCAGGTCGCGCTTGTAGCTCACCTCGTCGTGCGACAACAAGGCCAGTCTGGCGGAGAGCAGGCGTATCTTCAGATTTTCTCTCAGGAAAAAAGTCTGGGTCGGCGACAACAAGGGTAATTCGCGTTTTTGCGTGTTCTCGATGCGCACCAGCTGTTTCGCCTCCAGCCATAATTCGCGCCAGAACTTATTCCAGGCGCTTTCCGCGATGACGGGGGAGGGCAGCGGCTTATCCTCTTGCACCCGTATGTCTTGCGATAATGGCAAGGCGTCGACGGCTGCGGCAAGGCTGTCGATGCGCATATTGATGCCGACCGCATCGATGTAGGGCAGGGCGCGCAATTTGTCGATGTCTTGATTGATCGATTTGCGCAGGCCGCCCAATGCCGGGCGATCCAGGTGCTGCAAACGGCTGTTGGCGTGCTGCATGGCGATCAATGCGGCTTTTACATTGGCGGAGAACTGCAACTGCTGTCCGGCGATCATCAACATCTGTTCGACTTCGGCGAGTGCGGTTTGGTCGCGGCTGCTCGACATTTCCTGGTACAGCGTCTCCAGCGCGGCGCGCTGATTTTGCGCCTCGGCATATTTGCTTTCCAGCAGGCTGAGTTTGCCGCCGAGTTCGCGCACCACCTCCTGGTTCTGGGTGACCAGCGTCTGGTTGGCTTTGTTGCTGCCATCCATTTCTGCCAGACGTTTGGCCAGATCCTGCTGCACCTGATTGATCTGGTAATGCGCATCGAACCATTGCCACAAAAAGACCACAACTAATACAGCCAGCGTCATCTGCGTGATGTTCAGATGCGAGATCAGATTGGCCAAAGGGTTGTGGCCGGGAGTGCGCAGCATGGCGCGGAACGTACCCGTATCCATTCCGGCTTTATCCCGGGCGGGTTGCTGATGAGACTGCGGTTGCTCGCTCATAATTGGATTTCCGATTCTAAAATTTAGCTTTAGCCCATGCTGCCAAACCGGAGACGACTCCGTCATCCCCGCTTGCCGTCCGTATGACTTTTTGCCAGCCCTGCTGCTGTGCCGCCGCAGCGATACGGGCATGCGGCACAAATAGCGGCACGCTTGCCAGTTGCTTTCTGCCGGCTTCATCGAGCATCTCCCAGAGATGGCCCAATGCTTCACTGCTGCTCAATGTGATGGCGTCCGCTTTAATATTCAACAGGGCGCTGAGGTTTTGTTGCGTTTTGCTACGCTGATAACAGGTGGCGTATTCTACTTCAGCACCGCGCGCTTTAAGCGTGTCGCCCAACAGTTCACGCCCGCCGTCGCCGCGAAAGATCACAACCTTCCATCCACGCACGTCTTGCAATGGCGGCAACGCCAGCAAGGCTTCGCTGTCGCTGCGATCTTGCGGTGCAATGACGTCTTGTATACCCGCATCGCGCAATGCTTTGGCGCTGCCTTGGCCCACGGTGGCGATGCGCAGTCCGACCGGGAGTCTGCCCGAAGTCATGATTTCAGCCATGCCGTAACGCACCGCATTGGGGCTGATGAAAATGGCGAGGTCGAATTCGGACAGGCGAGCGATCAGGTTGCGCAAAGCTTGTGTGTCGGCTGGCGGGCTGATGTCGAGCAGCGGAAACATTACCGCGTTGCCGCCCAGCTGTTCTATGCGCTGCTGCAACTGCGCCGCCTGCTCAAGCGGGCGGGTGACCACGATGTTGAGTCCGGCAAGCGGCAACGATTCCATTTAAAACCAAACCTACCACAGAGACACAGAGACACAGAGAAAACCTTTTGAGGTTTTGTTTTTCCTCTGTGTCTCTGTGTCTCTGGTGAAGCTACTAGCCAATCGACTAAGGCTGGCAAAAACGCCAGCCAAGTCGCTGGTTATGTGGTGAAAGATTTTTTCTAAATTCATAAAGACAGCGCGGCGAGAATTTCGCCCGCGCCTTGCTTGAGCAGCACTTGTGCCACAGCGTCGCCAAGCGCTTCCGGTGCGGCGATGCAGCCGATTTGTTCGGCGCGCAGCATCTTGCTGCCATCCGGGCTGGCGACGAAACCGCGCATGCGCAATTTGTCGCCCTGCACTTCCGCGAAGCCGCCCAGCGGCACTTGGCAGCTGCCCGCCAAAGCGCGGCTCATGGCGCGTTCGGCGAATACGCAGGCGGCGGTTTCCGCATCGTGCAGCGGGCGCAGTAAAACTTCCAGATCGGGGCGGTCGGCGCGTGTTTCGATGCCCAGCGCGCCTTGTCCCACGGCGGGCAGGCTGTCTTCGCTGGAGATGAAGGCGCGGATGCGCTCGCCCAGACCCAGACGCTTCAAGCCTGCGGCGGCTAAAATAATGGCGGCATATTGGCCTTCGTCCAGCTTGCGCAAACGCGTCTGCACGTTGCCGCGCAACGGCTCGATTTTCAAATGCGGGAAGCGCGCGCGCAGCTGGCTTTCGCGGCGCAGGCTGGAAGTGCCGACCACGCTACCCGCAGGCAGGGCTTCCAGATGGGCGTGATGGTTGGAAACGAAGGCGTCGCGCGGATCTTCGCGTTTGCCGATGCAGGCCAACACGAAGCCTTCGGGCAAATTCATCGGCACATCTTTCAGGGAATGCACGGCGATGTCGGCGCTACCGTTTTCCAGAGCTGTTTCTAGTTCCTTGACGAACAAGCCTTTGCCGCCGATTTTGGAAAGCGTCACGTCGAGTATTTGGTCGCCCTGAGTCGTCATGCCCAATATACTCACCTCGGTTTGTGGATATAATGCGCGCAGCCGATCCCGGATGTGTTCTGCCTGCCACATTGCCAATGCGCTTTCGCGCGATGCGATGACCAATTTTTGGGGTGCGGGTGTCGTCTGGGATGCCGGATTCATTGCTTTTCCTGAGAGTTTATTTGTTGAATATTTGCGGCGCATTCTAACATGAGCCTGACGGGCATGGCAGCGATGCCACCCTTAGATGATAACCGCCATGCGCGTTCCCTCTCCTCAATCCTCTCCCGCGAGCGGGCGAGGAGGCGAACGAAGTGCTACGCAATTTTATGTTAGATGCGCGCGTTGACCCTATGCTGAAAAAGAACGTCATGAACCTGCTTGCTGCCCCCGCCGACATATCCAGTAAAGATGTGCCGTTACGCGACGACATCCGTTTGCTCGGCCGCATTCTCGGCGACACCCTGCGCGAGCAAGAAGGCGAAGAGACCTTTGCGCTGATCGAGAACGTGCGCCGTACTGCGGTGCGCTTCCGCAAGACGCAAGACGATCGCGACCGCACCCAGCTCGAAGAAGTATTGGATGCCCTCTCCCCCGACGAAACATTGGCGGTGGTGCGCGCGTTCAGTTATTTTTCGCAGCTTTCCAACATCGCCGAAGACCTGCACCACAATCGCCGCCGCCGCGCCCATTTGAAGGCGGGTTCGCCGCCGCAAGAAGGCAGCATGCAATTGGTGCTGGATCGGGC
Source organism: uncultured Gallionellaceae bacterium (assembly GCA_964532405.1). Taxonomy (GTDB): domain Bacteria; phylum Pseudomonadota; class Gammaproteobacteria; order Burkholderiales; family Gallionellaceae; genus PALSA-1006. Next base: position 7,722 of record CAZHIC010000046.1, read on the forward strand.
TAAAGAAAAAAATATCGATGCCGCCGCCTTGCAGGCATTTTTCGACAAAGCGTTGATCTCACCGGTGCTTACCGCGCATCCGACGGAAGTGCAGCGCAAGAGCATTTTGAATTGTCAGCTGGTCATTTCCAGCTTGCTGGCGGATAGAGACCGTCTCGACATGACGCCGGAAGAGTTGGCCGACAATGAAGACGCGTTACACCGTTTCGTGCTGATCTTGTGGCATACGCGCATGCTGCGCACTTCCAAGCTGACCGTGCAGGACGAAGTGAAGAACGGATTGACGTTTTACGACTACACCTTCCTCAAAGAGATACCCAAGCTGTACGGCGGACTTGAAAAGCAAATCGAGGCGCGCTTCGGCCAACGTCTGAATTTGCCGCCTTTTCTGCGTGTGGGGAGCTGGATAGGGGGCGACCGCGATGGCAACCCGTTCGTTACGCATAAAGTGATGCTGGATGCGGCAGAACGCCATTCCGCTACTGCGCTGGAATATTATTTGGCAGAGACTGAACTGCTTAGCTCGCGCTTGAGCTTGTCCACCCGGCTGGTGGAGGTGAGCGCCGAGCTGGAAGAGTTCGCCGCCAACTCGCCCGACAAAGCGGTGAGCCGCGAAGACGAGCCGTATCGTCGCGCGTTGATCGCTATCTATGCGCGGCTGGTCGTCACCACCGAAAGACTCGGCCATCGCATCAGCCATCTGCATCCGGTGAGCAAAGCCGTTCAGCCGTACGCGGTGGTCGATGAATTCATCGCCGACCTCGATATCGTTATCCATTCGCTGGAACACCACCACGCGACCTATCTGGCTCGAGGTCGCATGGCTGATCTGCGCCGTGCGGCGGAAGTGTTCGGCTTTCATCTGGCGCCGATCGACATGCGCCAGCACAGCGCTATCCACGAGCAGGTGGTGGGCGAGATGCTCGCTGCGCAGGGTATCGCTTACGCCACACTGGACGAGGCGGCGCGGCGCAAAACGCTGCTGGCGGCGCTGCAAGCCAGCAAGCCGCTCGCAACCGATGTGGAATCGTTCACCGAGACCGTGCGCGGCGAGTTGCATCTGATGCAAGTGGCCGCCGAGATACATCAACGCTTCGGTCGTGCGGCGCTGCCCAACTACATCATTTCCAAGGCCGATGCCGTAAGCGATCTGCTGGAAGTGGCGCTGATCGTGCAACAGACTGGCCTGCTCGAGGCGGGCAAGACGCCCACACTGCATCTCAACATCATCCCGCTGTTCGAGACCATCGCCGACTTGCAGGGCTGCGGCCCGATCATGGACGCGTTGTTCGCCATCCCCTTCTACCGCGAGCTGCTGCTAAGCCGTGGCAACACGCAAGAAGTGATGCTGGGTTATTCCGACAGCAACAAGGACGGCGGCTATCTCACCGCTAACTGGGAGCTGTACAAGGCCGAAGTCGAGCTGGTGAAAGTGTTCGAGAAACACGGCATCGAGCTGCGCCTGTTCCACGGTCGCGGCGGCACCGTCGGGCGCGGCGGCGGCCCCAGCTATCAGGCCATCCTTGCGCAACCGCCGGGCAGCGTGAACGCGCAGATACGCATCACCGAACAAGGCGAAGTCATTTCCAGCAAATACTCCGACCCGGAGATCGGGCGACGCAATCTGGAGATACTCATCGCGGCGACCTTGGAAGCCACGCTGGTGCACCATCACGGCGAGGATTCCAGCATGCCGGAATTTCACCGCATCATGGAAGACCTGAGCGGCAACGCGTTCTCCGCGTACCGCAAACTGGTGTACGAGACTCCGGGATTCACCGAGTATTTCTTTGCCGCCACGCCGATCCGCGAGATCGCCGAACTCAACATCGGCAGCCGTCCTTCATCGCGCAAGGCAACGGACAATATCGAAGACCTGCGCGCGATACCCTGGGTGTTCAGCTGGAGCCTGAATCGCGCCATCCTGCCCGGCTGGTACGGTTTCGGCAGCGCGGCACAGCAGTTCATCGAGCGCGAAGGCGAAGCCGGACTCAAACAACTGCAAGCGATGAACAAGAACTGGGCGTTCTTCCGCGGCCTGCTCTCCAACATGGACATGGTGCTGTCCAAGACCGACATGGGCATCGCCTCGCGCTACGCCGAACTGGTGCAGGACGAAGTTTTGCGCAACAAGATATTTGGCGAAATCGAGGCCGAATGGCAACGCACTGTCGATATGTTATTCGCTATCACCGGCGCATCGACGCTGCTGGAAGATAACCCGACGCTCGCGCGTAGCCTCACCACGCGCACGCCCTACATCGACCCGCTCAACCACCTGCAAGTGGCGCTGCTGCATCGCCATCGCGCCGGTGACGATAACGAAAAGGTGAAGCGCGCGATCCACTTGACTATCAACGGCATCGCGGCGGGGCTGAGAAACAGCGGTTAGTCTAAAGCCTCGGATCATCCTTGCATATTGAAATACTACCTTTCAATATGCAAGGATGAGATGAAGCGTTTGTTGCGCGATGCGCGATTAGCGCGGACGTATTTCAATCCACTCCCTGCGCCTGCTTGAGGCATCACTACCGCTACATCCGATACAGGCTTCGGCGGGATTCGCAGGAGTGACGGTAGAAGTGGCCCCTCCTCCCATACCGACCCCCGTCAGTGTAGGCGCTGCATTGCTGTCGCTGTGCAAAGTGCTATACGCGGCAGTCAACACCGCATTTGAAATTGATGCCACGTTCACCTTGATGCTGGAAAAGCTTTGCGGGTCACTGGAAATCAAGGTGATGCCGCCTGCTCTACCTTCAAGAAAGAAACCATCACGCACAACTAAACCACCGTTCATGTACATCGTGATGCCGGAAAACTTTTGCTCGATTTCAGCGGACTGCGGCACATAGATCAAGCCTGATACGTTCATGTGATGGTGCATGTCCACCAGCCCGCCGGTGTACAGATAGGTCGGCAAATCTTCAAAGGAAGAGGAGCGGATATTTGCTACCGTCAGCGGGCTGGACATGGTTGTGCTAGGCGGCACGGTAAAACCTATGTCCTGCTATTTTTGAGCGGTGATATTCAGTTCCTGAAAAGCGTCATACCAACCGTCCACATAACCCGACGCCATCAGCATGTGATACTTATTGGGCAGGTTCAGTGTATTCCACAGGGTAACAAAAGCCGCGTCTGTATGGCTTGTGTAAGCCGTGCCATATTGGAAGTTGTAAATTTGAACCACTTCATCCGGCACTTGAGTGCTGCTAATCACCGTAGCCGCCGGAATGGTGGTGCTACAAGGAAAGGTGGCGCAGGTAATGACACTGGTCAGGCCGCTAATATAGGCGATGTTGTCCAGCACGCCATCGCCGGTTACATCATTTCCCGCATTCACGTTATGGGTACAGACACTTTGAAATAAATGGCGCGCGGATCGAACGGCAAATTCGCCAACGGAACAGGATGCCCCGGCGCGCCCAGTATTGTATCGGTCGTGCCGTTTACGAAGTCGAACATCAACGTGCCGCGTACCCTTAACTGCGCGCCTGTGGTAGAGACGGCGGGCATGGTAATCACAGCGGTGGTATGGCCGGCAACCGCCGCTCCGCCCTTGATGTTCGTACTGGAGGTCGGCGAATCGGCGCACCATTCCGTTGCGCCTGTGCAGAACCCGTAAATGGTGGTTGAAAGAACCGTCGCATTCAGCGCGTTGTTTTCACTGCCTGCCGTCGATTTTACTTGCAGTGGCACCAAGATCCGCACCACACCGTACATGGTGCGCGCAAGCCTGATGTTGTCCAAAAACTCGCGCCAGGTAATGACACCATAAGTGCCCAATGGGTGGCATGAACCAATCGGCGTACCAATCGGCGTGCCCATGCCCGCTGTGCGCAGCCCCTGGCCGGTACATGATGCAGCGGCTGTTGTTGCAATTTGATTGACCGGAATCGAGGCAGACATCAGATTCGCGGCATTGCCGGTAGTCGCGTCGGGAATCGTGGCGGATGCGGTCACACCTATTGTTCCGCTCGGCACGCGCATCCAGTTGGCGGCACGACGCAGTCTATCCAGATCGAACAAGTGCTGGCCATTGGCAAAGTAAGTGGTTTGTTTAGTCGTGCCATAGTTGTTATAGCTGGTCGAGGCGGCATTGGTTACACCGGCTTCATCCACCAGACGGTGCGGGCTGAACGTGACATCCCGCTGCATCACCTGAATGCCGTCAATACTGAAAGAGTTGTTCACGCCAAAGTTCTTGCCGCCGACATTCGTCCCCATGTTGGTGACAATCCCTGCGGTGCCGGGATTGGGTGTGTTGTCGATGATGATCGCACCGTTTGCTGCAATCGTGCCGGACGCACCATACACCCCTGCCATCGAATTGCTGCTCATGGTTGCCGTGCCCGAAGCCGATGCACCCGGATTCGCACCGCAACTGGATGCCACATTTAAGGCGAAGCTATCCGCTCCCGTATATCCCGCTGTGGGGGTGTAGGTGTAAGCACCGGTGGTGGCATTCAAGCCTGTTACCGTGCCGTGTATGGGCGGCGTAACGAGTGTGTAGCTGTAGGGTGTTATTCTGCCGCTGGCGGCGGATGTGCCACTGTAAGCCGTGTTTAGTACCGCCGTAATAGAAGAGGTAGACAGCGTAGGGGCGGCACAAACCGCCGAGTTTTGTACGGCAACCGTCACGGTTTGTTCCGCATGGCAGGTGCCGCTATCCGCTTTTAAGGTGAATTGATAATTGCCGTTCCAACTATCGGCCGGTGCAAAATTGAAGCCACCCGTTGCGGTGTCAAGCGTCAATGAACCGATACTTGCTCCGGTCGTCAGAATCGTGGATGAATAAGTGATCACACCACTGCCGCCGGTGGTCAGCGCGCCGCTTGGCGTATAGGTCACGCTGGTCGCAGCCGAGGGAGAGACCTAGCCTAGTACAGACTGCGTCGGAATGGTCGCCATGCTAAGCGCCGTAGCGCAGGTGTTGTTAACGGTGATACTGGTTCTCGGCCAAGAACCTGACGGCTTGATGTCGCAACTAGAGCCAGTTATCTTCACTGCTTTTACGTCAAAGATGCCGGAATTGCCGGGATAAGACGCAAACAAGGCTGGCGGGGTGTAGGTAAAGCTGGTGCTCGGCGTGTCGGCTACCGTTGTTATCTTGGTGCTTTGTCCGCCCGAGCCCGGACTAAAGGCGCCGTAGAATGAAGGGGAGTGAGATAAATACACGGAGAAATACGAGATAAATGGTGGGATAACCTGCTGGGTTCTGGGATGTCGTGCAGGGAATTAACAATAATTTTTAACAGGTAAAAATTAAGAATATCAGTTTTCGACTACCCAATTTAGCAACTCATCAGCTTTCTTGAACAACAAATCATTACTACTTTCGCCGATCAGACGCTCAGCCAATTCCAGACAGCGTAGCCGGATTTCTTTGGATGATTTTTCAGATACAGAAACAGAAAGCCGAATCTGGTCTGCATTTTCTAGGCAATAGCGATTAATTGAAGATTTCGATATTTCATAACCCAGCGACAACAGCCAATCGGAATGTTCAACATAGTCACTAAAGTTTGAATCAATTAAACGCTGATGTAATTGCAGACGCACGTCCTTTGGGAGATTGGTAATAAGTGACCTTCTTGGCATGATTACTTCCTTTCGTTATCCAATCACACTACGCAAATATTCATTCACCGTACTCACAATCATTTTCTCATCCGCATCTGAGATACCCAAGAATGGACGGGCGGGAATATCGCCCCACAGGTTGGGGAATTTGCTTTTATTGCCGCCGAATTGTTGCATGGCGGCATACGCCTTTATCGGCGAACCTACCTGCAATCCGCTGCCGTCCACCGCGTAATTAATATTGCCAGCCAGTATGCCGGTTTTACCGATCAGAGGCTTGTTGCCTTTTTTCTTTTTAGAGTGGATGGTTTATTCGGGCCCAGCGAATCCCGTCGGGTGCGGTGCTCGTTTCAAAACGCTTCTTGGTGGAGACGACCAAGCTTTCGCCAATCGCCAATAAGGCCGGACGTGGATCAGCTGCCGCCTTGGAAAGTCGACCCATCGCGGCCAGCACCGCCTTGCTGTCTATTTTGACTTCGATCATTTCATTTGCCTTATACTGTGTGCAAGCAGTCGGTGCCTGGACATGGGAACAGGGCGGTTATTCACCGCTTATATCGGTTCGACCCCGATCCGGCTGCGCTAATTCACTGGCAACCATAATTTCCCTTTAACCATTCCCGCCACATCCACATCGCTCACCCTGAACGTGGTGACGATACGATTCAATCCCCCGTGCTTTCTGGTTTTTAGCGGCTCGAACTTAACCGCAATTTTAGTCTGACCGATCCCGTCGCCGACAAATATCAAATGTTCGGAATGTGTGTCGAAATAAATATCGCCCTTGCGTAGCAAAGCCGGTATCTCGCGATATTCCGCAATCGTCAGCGCATTCTGTTGTAACTCGTGTCGCACCTGCTTGGCTCCGAGTGGCAGGTTATCGAACATCGCTATCTCGGCACCCGACGGCTGCGGCTTTCCGTTCGCGGCCAACCATTCCAGCGTTGGCAGTTTCAGCGCGCCCAATATGGCGTGATCTCCGCGATGCTGTCCATCGGCGACCCACCTATCCAGCTTCTCCGTCCAAGCCAATTGCCGCTCCATCGCCAGCGTCGGTTCCAGCGCATGCATCATCGCCGCGCCAATCGGTGCATCGAGTTTGATTAGCTTCTGGTCGATAAAATCCTTCATGGGCCGGTTGGCATTCGCCCCCGGCGCATAGCCGAACCCCTTATCAATGCCCACTTGCTCACCAGTCTTCGGGTCGATCTTGTCCCATCCATCGGGTGGTTTGTGCCGCCCTGCGGCTTTGGCCTCGGCGTAATCGGAATTTGATGCCGCCGAGATATAACAGTGACAGCGCCAGCCGTTGGGCGCAAAGTGGGTTTGAAAGAAAGGATGCTCGCGCGGCGCGGTAAAACCGTTCCAGCTCAAATGATACTGGCGTGGATGGCGCACCCCGTCGGCGTGGTGGTACGTTAAATAGGGGCGAAATTTAACGAGGTCGGGGTCATGCAACTGCGTCCAGCGCCCCGTCGCATAACTGGTGCTCATGTTCGTTTGATACGTGATCGTGGTGCGCCAGTCGCGCCCGCCACAATGAAGCCGCGATCATGCGCGGATTTCTTGATGTCATCCCAGCGCTCGCTGGGCAGGTTGATCTTCTTACGGAAGAACGCGACCTGTTCGGTGAACGGGCTATTAAAAGTATTAGTGATCATCACTCACGTCCGCCATACCCGCCATCTCGGCCACCGCGAATCCGGTTGCCATCACCTTGACCAATTCATCCGTGGGCAGATCGCCGAAGCTGGCGATTAAATCATCGCGCATGGGATTCCAGACTTGCTGCCTTGTTCACGATGCCGCGCAGCTGCTCCAACATCGCATCCCAATGCGGTGCGGCCTCGATGGCGAGGCGTGAGGCCAGTGCATCGCCGGGAAAAATAGGCTTTGCAGCCACAGCTTCGGAAAACTGCGCATCAATAAGCGGTTTAGCTGAAAATCCAGCCGCGCTTACAAGGGCATTACCCCGCGCGGTAGCCTGCATCGTCCATCCCGGATAATTCTCCGCCTGATACTCCGCATCCGGCCGCATTCCCATATCGAACAGAATCTTGTCGCGCTCGGCACGCACCTTGATATCTTCCGGCTCAACAATCTTGCGCCATACCGTAGGCGGCTTAGCACCCGGCGCGTTGTAGTCGGTGATCCACTTAATGAGGGTAGTGTTCAGCGTGGCGGACGGGCGCAGTAGCGCAGCAACCGTTCGAGCCCTGCGCGGTCTGTGCCCTCGATACGCACCGAGGCATCCAAGGAAAAACCGCCGCCGTGCTCCCAGTTCAGCATCTCGTCCCGGTCAGCGTTGTCGGCGGTATCGCCAATCTTCGCCGCAGGCTGAAACACGCCATCCAC
>CAZHIC010000047.1:0-15456 GCA_964532405.1 uncultured Gallionellaceae bacterium
TCGCGAAGGCGGCCGTACTGTCGGTGCGGGTGTGGTTGCTAAGATCGTTGAGTAAAGAGTTTGTGAAATGTGAAAAGTGAAAAGTGAAACGAGCCGAAGGTTGCGCGTTTCACAATTCACGTTTCACCTTTCACTGTTTATAGGCCAGTAGCTCAATTGGTAGAGTATCGGTCTCCAAAACCGAGGGTTGGGGGTTCGAAACCCTCCTGGCCTGCCAGTTAGTAAAGTAGAAACGGACAGTTTGCACATGGCTGACAAGATCAAATTAGTGCTTGCATTTCTGCTCATTGTGGCGGGTGTGGTCGGCTTTTATGCGCTGAAAGATAGTGCCGCAGTGCTGCGTATCATGTCGGTGTTGGCGGGTGTGTTGTCGGCGGTAGGTGTGTTCTGGACAACGGAATCCGGTAAGCGCCTATTTGGCTTTGCTCGGGATTCGGTGGCGGAGGCGAAGCGTGTAGTTTGGCCGACGCGCAAGGAGACTTTGCAGACGACCGGCGTTGTGGTGCTGTTCGCCGTGGTGATGGCGCTATTCTTGTGGGCGGTGGATGCGAGTCTGTTGCTTGCTGTTAATAAACTGATGGGGCGGGGTGAATGATGTCCAAGCGTTGGTATGTTGTGCATACGTACTCCCAGTTTGAAAAGAGTGTGCAGCGTGCGCTGGTAGAGCGCATTGCGCGTGAAGGCATGACCGATCTATTTGGCCAAATTCTGGTGCCGATAGAAGAAGTGGTTGAATTGAAGTCGGGTCAAAAAAGTATCAGCGAACGCAAATTCTTTCCGGGTTATGTGTTGGTTGAGATGGACATGACCGACGAGAGCTGGCACTTGGTGAAGAATACGCCCAAGGTCACCGGATTCCTAGGTGGCTCGGCGATGAAGCCGACGCCTATCACGCAAAAGGAAGTCGACAACATCATGCAGCAGATGCAGGCAGGTGTTGAGAAGCCGCGTCCTAAAGTGTTGTTCGAGGTGGGTGAGGCAGTGCGGGTTAAAGAAGGTCCGTTCACCGACTTTCACGGATCGGTTGAGGATGTTAATTACGATAAGAGCAAGCTGCGCGTTGCGGTGACCATATTCGGTCGTTCGACGCCGGTGGAATTGAGTTTCGGGCAAGTAGAAAAGGCGTGAACCGTGAAAAGTGAAATGTGGGTGGTGCATTTTTTTCATCTTTCACGTTTCACCTTTCACATTGTTTTGAACGGGGAGCGTGCCGGTGTAGTTGCGGTATGCGTTTAACCCACTGAAAAGGAGCAGTAACGTGGCAAAGAAAATCATCGGCTTTATCAAGCTGCAAGTGCCTGCGGGCAAAGCAAATCCTAGTCCTCCAATCGGCCCTGCGCTCGGTCAGCGCGGACTGAATATCATGGAATTCTGTAAGGCGTTCAACGCGCAGACTCAAGGCATGGAGCCTGGTCTGCCGATTCCCGTTGTGATCACCGCATTTGCAGACAAGAGTTTCACCTTCGTGATGAAGACTCCTCCGGCGACTATTCTGATCAAGAAGGCGGCAGGTATTCAAAAGGGTAGCAAGACTCCGCATACCGACAAGGTTGGTAAGCTGACTCGCAAGCAAGCGGAAGACATCGCCAAGGCCAAGCAGCCCGACCTGACGGCAGGTGACTTGGATGCAGCGGTGCGCACCATCGCCGGTAGCGCGCGCAGCATGGGCATCACTGTGGAGGGTGTATAACATGGCACAAGTATCTAAGCGTTATAAGGCACTGGTTGCCAAGGTAGACCGCAACAAGCTGTACGCGGTTGATGCAGCGTTGCAATTGGTTAAAGAAACAGCCAAGGCAAAATTCGACGAGTCTATTGATGTTGCTATCAATCTCGGCATCGATGCAAAGAAGTCCGATCAATTGGTGCGCGGCTCTGTTGTGTTGCCCAAAGGTACCGGCAAGACAGTGCGCGTTGCCGTGTTCGCTCAAGGCCCCAAGGCTGAAGAAGCTAAAGCTGCCGGTGCGGACATCGTGGGTTTTGAAGATTTGGCTGAAAGCATCAAGTCCGGCAAGATGGATTTCGATGTGGTCATCGCCTCTCCTGATGCGATGCGTATCGTCGGCCAGCTCGGTCAAATTCTCGGCCCGCGCGGTTTGATGCCTAACCCGAAGGTGGGTACGGTGTCTGCCGATGTGGCAGGCGCAGTGCGTAATGCCAAGGCGGGTCAGGTTCAGTACCGTACCGACAAGAACGGTATCGTGCAGTGCACCATCGGTCGCGCTTCGTTCGCGCCGGAGGCATTGCGTGAGAATCTGCTGGCATTGGTCGATGCTTTGAACAAAGCCAAGCCAGCCGCTTCCAAGGGCGTATATCTGAAAAAGATCGCGATCTCCAGCACCATGGGTGTCGGTATTCGCGTCGAGCAGGCTAGTTTGGTTGCATAAAGAATTCTTTCGGTATGGCGTGCGAGCGCTGTGCCGATAGGAACATTGGACTGCTGGCAATATAGGCAGATTATCCAAGACCGTAGGTATCGGAGGCGTTGTTGGCCAATGATTTAATTGACGAAGCGATTCGTTGACCCACGCAGATGGTGTGCCCGCGAGCAGGAGTGTTCGAACAATATTGTTCTCTCCTCCTTGTCTTGAGGACGCGGTTGTTAATGAGGGGATGCCTGAATGGATCCCGATTGAAGATGGAGGTAGGCTTTGGGTCTTAATCTGCAAGAAAAACAAGCAGTGGTAGCCGAGGTGAGCGCACAAGTGGCTCAGGCTCAAACTATCGTTGTGGCAGAGTACCGTGGTATCGCCGTCAGCGACATCACCAAGTTGCGTGCGTCTGCACGTAATGCCGGTGTGTATCTCCGCGTGTTGAAAAACACGTTGGCGCGTCGTGCGGTTCAGGGCACTTCTTTCGAAGCGTTGTCAGACAAAATGGTCGGACCGCTGATGTACAGCATCAGTCCAGATCCTGTCGCCGCCGCGAAAGTTGTGTACGAATTTGCCAAAACGAACGATAAGTTGGTGATCAAAGCGGGTCTGTACAACGGCAAGGTAATGGATACGGCGGCGGTAAATGCGCTGGCGACTGTACCAAGCAAAGAAGTGCTGTTGGCACAACTGTTGGGTCTGCTCCAATCTCCGGTATCGAGCTTGGCTCGCGTGCTCGGCGCTGTGGCGGAAAAGAAAACGGTTTCCGTTTAATTAAAATTGCGACAGCTTGAACTATTTCAAACTCTTAATTTAGGAAGAACAAAATGGCATTTGATAAAGACGCATTTTTGACAGCACTGGATGGCATGTCCGTGTTGGAACTCAATGAACTGGTAAAAGCAGTTGAAGAAAAATTCGGCGTTTCCGCTGCTGCTATGGCGGGCCCTGCCGCTGGCGGTGCTGTTGCTGCTGTTGCAGCCGAACAGACTGAATTCACCGTGACCCTGAAGTCTGTTGGCGACGCCAAGGTTAACGTGATTAAAGTCGTTCGTGCAATTACCGGTCTGGGCTTGAAAGAAGCTAAGGATTTGGTTGATGGCGCACCTAAGGCTGTTAAGGAAGGCGTATCCAAGGCTGACGCAGATGCAATCGCTAAACAGTTGATCGAAGCGGGCGCAACAGCTGAAGTTAAGTAAGCATCGCTAGTGAATGAAGGCTGACGGCGCGCCGTCAGCCTTTTGCCGCTTCTAAAAGCTGCCGCAAATCGGGCAGCTCGTGTTGGTGTAGAAGCCAATGGTTAGTGAGCGTATACCGCGCTTTTTGTCCTTTGTCTTTTCATGTTGTGGAGATGTCATGAGTTATTCTTTTACTGAAAAAAAACGTATTCGTAAAAGTTTTGCAAAACGTGTCGGCGCGTTGCCGGTGCCTTTTCTGCTTTCCACGCAATTGGAGTCTTATAGCGATTTTTTGCAGGCTTGGATCGCTCCCGACCAGCGCAAAACAGAGGGCTTGCAGGCCGCGTTTAATTCGATTTTTCCGATCGAAAGCCACAACAAATTCGCGCGGCTGGATTTCGTCAGCTATACCTTGGGTACGCCACCGTTCGATGTGCGCGAATGCCAACAGCGCGGTTTGACTTATGCGTCGCCTCTGCGCGCCCGTGTACGCTTAACCATTTTTGACAAAGAAGCCTCCAAGCCGACCGTCAAGGAAGTGAAGGAGCAAGAAGTTTACATGGGCGAGATACCCCTGATGACCCATACCGGCTCTTTTGTCATCAACGGTACCGAGCGCGTTATCGTGTCGCAGCTGCACCGTTCGCCCGGCGTGTTCTTCGAGCATGATCGCGGCAAAACGCATAGCTCCGGCAAGTTGTTGTTCTCGGCACGCGTGATTCCTTACCGTGGCTCTTGGTTGGATTTTGAATTCGATGCCAAAGATTACGTTTACTTCCGTATCGACCGTCGCCGCAAGATGCCCGTCACTATTTTGCTGAAGTCGCTGGGTTACACGCCGGAAGAAATCATCAAGGCATTTTTTGAATTCGACACTTTTCATTTTGGCAAGAAAGGCATCCAGTTCGAGGTTGTGCCCGAGCGTCTGCGCGGTGAAATCGCGCGTTTCGATATCGAAAACAAGGCAGGCAAGCTCATCGTGGCCAAAGACAAGCGCATCACCGTGCGCCATGTCCGCGAGATACAAGAAGCGGGTATCGATAAGTTGGCAGTGAGTGAAGAGTTTTTGCTCGATCGCGTGCTGGCTCACAACATCGTTGACAAGGATAGCGGCGAGATTATCGCCAACGCCAACGACGAAATCACCGAGACTTTGCTGGGCAAGCTACAAGCGGCGGGCATCACCAAGATCCAGACTCTGTATATCAACGATCTGGATCAGGGCGGGTTTATTTCGCAAACTCTGCGCACCGACGAAACGACCGATCAATGGACTGCGCGCGTGGCGATCTATCGCATGATGCGTCCCGGCGAGCCGCCGACAGAAGATGCGGTCGAGGCGATGTTCAAGGGCTTGTTCTTCTCCGACGAGCGCTATGACCTGTCCACCGTCGGCCGTATGAAGTTCAACCGCCGTGTCGGTCGCGATGAGCTGACAGGCGCAGTGACGCTGTCCAATGACGACATCATTTCTGTGATCAAAATTCTGGTCGAGTTGCGCAACGGTCGCGGCGAGATCGACGACATCGACCACTTGGGTAACCGTCGCGTGCGCGCTGTGGGCGAATTGGCCGAGAACCAATTCCGTACCGGCTTGGCGCGTGTCGAGCGTGCTGTGAAGGAGCGCTTGGGACAAGCTGAAACCGATAACCTGATGCCGCATGACTTGATCAACGCCAAGCCGATTTCGGCGGCGGTGAAAGAGTTTTTCGGTTCTTCGCAGTTGTCACAGTTTATGGACCAGACCAACCCGCTGGCGGAAGTGACGCACAAGCGTCGTATCTCCGCGTTGGGGCCCGGTGGTCTGACCCGCGAACGCGCAGGTTTTGAAGTGCGCGACGTGCATCCGACTCACTATGGCCGCGTGTGCCCGATCGAGACACCGGAGGGTCCGAACATCGGCCTGATCAATTCGCTGGCGCTGTATGCGCGCACTAACGAATACGGTTTCATCGAAACGCCGTATCGCAAAGTGAGCAAGGGACGTGCTACGGATGAGGTTGAATACCTGTCTGCGATCGAAGAAGGTAAATTCACTATCGCTCAGGCGAATGCCGATCTGGATAACAAGGGCAAGTTCACCAACGACATCGTGTCTTCGCGTCAGCACAACGAGTTCGTTCTGGCGACGCCCGAGAACATCGAATACATGGACGTTGCTCCGTCGCAGGTCGTGTCGGTGGCGGCTTCCCTGATTCCGTTCTTGGAGCATGACGATGCGAACCGCGCCTTGATGGGCGCTAACATGCAGCGTCAGGCAGTGCCTGTGTTGCGTGCCGAGAAGGCGTTGGTCGGTACCGGTATTGAGCGCACCGTGGCGGTTGACTCCGGTACGGCGGTGCAAGCTTGGCGCGGTGGTCGCGTGGATTACGTGGATTCCGCCCGTATTGTGGTGCGCGTTAACGACGACGAGACGACGGCAGGCGAAGTCGGTGTGGATATCTACAACCTGACCAAGTACACCCGTTCCAACCAGAACACCAACATCAACCAGCGTCCGCTGGTCAAAGTGGGCGATGTGATCGCGCGCGGCGACGTGGTCGCGGACGGTGCATCCACCGACATGGGCGAATTGGCCTTAGGGCAGAACATGCTGGTCGCGTTTATGCCGTGGAACGGCTACAACTACGAAGACTCGATTTTGATCTCCGAGCGCGTGGTTGCCGAGGATCGTTTCACTTCGATTCATATCGAAGAGCTGACCGTGATGGCGCGCGATACCAAGCTGGGTACGGAAGAAATCACCCGCGATATTCCCAATTTGTCCGAAGCGCAGATGGGGCGTTTGGACGAATGCGGTATCGTGCATATCGGCGCGGATGTTGGTGTGGGCGACGTGTTGGTCGGCAAGGTCACTCCCAAGGGCGAGACGCAACTGACTCCGGAAGAGAAGCTGCTGCGCGCGATCTTCGGCGAGAAAGCTTCAGACGTGAAGGACACTTCTTTGCGCGTGAAGGCCGGTATCTCCGGTACGGTGATCGACGTGCAAGTGTTTACTCGTGAAGGTCTGCAACGCGACAAACGCGCGCAACAGATCATCGACGACGAACTGTCACGTTACAAGAAAGACTTGGCTGACCAGATGCGTATCGTCGAGGCTGACGTGTTTGTCCGTTTGGAAAAGCTGCTGCATAACAAGGTTGCCAACGGCGGTCCGAAAAAGCTGGTTAAGGGAACTAAGTTAAACAAAGAGTACCTGCACAGCATCGAACATCATCATTGGTTCGACATCCGTGTTGCTGACGATGAAGTGGCTACGCAGATGGAACAGGTCAAAGAGGGTTTGGCGCAGAAACGCGTTGAATTCGATGCCGCGTTCGAGCTGAAAAAGAAAAAACTGACACAGGGCGACGAGCTGCAAGCCGGCGTACAGAAAATGGTCAAGGTGTATGTGGCGGTTAAACGCCGCCTGCAGCCCGGCGATAAGATGGCGGGTCGTCACGGTAACAAGGGTGTGGTGTCGCGCATCGTTCCGGTTGAAGATATGCCGCACATGGCGGATGGCACGCCGGTTGACATCGTGCTGAACCCGTTGGGCGTTCCTTCTCGTATGAACATCGGACAGGTGCTGGAAGTACATCTGGGCTGGGCGGCGAAAGGGCTGGGCAAAAAGATCGGCCTGATGCTGGATGCGCAAGCCAAGATTGCGGATGTGCGCAAGTTCCTGGGCAAGATATACAGCGGCGATCAGGCGGCAGAAATTGCATCTTTCACCGACGAAGAAGTCACCGAGCTGTGCCGCAATCTGAAGAAAGGTGTGCCGTTCGCGACGCCGGTATTCGATGGCGCCAGCGAAGAAGAGATCAAGGACATGCTGGAGTTGGCGGATCTGCCGCGTTCCGGTCAGATACAGCTGCACGATGGGCGTACCGGTGATGCATTCGACCGTAAGGTTACCGTGGGTTACATGCATGTGCTCAAGCTGCACCACTTGGTGGATGACAAGATGCACGCCCGCTCGACTGGCCCGTACAGTCTGGTTACCCAGCAACCGCTGGGTGGTAAGGCGCAGTTTGGTGGCCAGCGTTTCGGTGAGATGGAAGTCTGGGCGCTGGAAGCCTACGGCGCGGCTTACACATTGCAGGAAATGCTGACAGTGAAGTCCGATGACGTGAATGGCCGTACCAAGGTCTATGAAAACATCGTCAAGGGCGACCACAAGATCGATGCCGGTATGCCGGAGTCGTTCAACGTGTTGACCAAGGAAATTCGCTCCTTGGGTATTGATATTGATCTGGAACGTCATTAGTCGCTAGTCGTAAGTAGGTAGTCGTTAGTTGGTTTGTCGCTGCACTAACTGGCAACTACCTGCTCTCCACTCATCAGATTTAGGAGCTACACATGAAAGCATTGCTGGATTTGTTCAAGCAGGTAACACAAAAGGAAGAGTTCGACACGATCAAGATCGGTCTGGCTTCTCCCGAGAAGATTCGTTCGTGGTCCTACGGCGAAGTAAAGAAGCCGGAAACCATCAACTACCGTACCTTCAAGCCAGAGCGCGACGGCTTGTTCTGCGCCAAGATATTCGGCCCGGTGAAGGACTACGAATGCTTGTGCGGTAAATACAAGCGTCTCAAACATCGCGGTGTGATCTGCGAGAAGTGCGGCGTTGAAGTCACGTTATCCAAAGTGCGCCGCGAGCGTATGGGTCACATCGAGCTGGCTTCTCCTGTTGCGCACATCTGGTTCCTGAAATCGCTGCCATCGCGTTTGGGTATGGTGCTGGACATGACGCTGCGCGACATCGAGCGCGTGTTGTACTTTGAAGCCTATGTAGTGACCGAGCCGGGCATGACGCCTTTGAATCGTGCGCAGTTGCTGTCCGAGGATGATTACATCGCCAAGATCGAAGAGTACGGCGATGAATTTACAGCGGTGATGGGTGCCGAGGGCGTGCGCGCTTTGTTGCGTGCATTGGATGTGCCGGCCGAAGTGGAAAAGCTGCGCGCAGAGCTGGAAGCAACTAGCTCCGAGACCAAGATCAAGAAATACGCCAAACGCCTGAAGGTGCTGGAAGCATTCGTGAAGTCCGGCATTAAGCCGGAATGGATGGTCATGGAGGTGTTGCCGGTGTTGCCGCCGGAACTGCGTCCGCTGGTGCCGTTGGACGGTGGCCGTTTCGCCACTTCCGACCTGAACGATCTGTATCGTCGCGTCATTAACCGTAACAACCGTTTGAAACGTTTGCTCGAACTCAAAGCACCGGAAATCATCGTGCGCAACGAGAAGCGTATGCTGCAAGAGTCCGTTGACTCCCTGCTCGACAACGGTCGTCGCGGCAAGGCGATGACCGGCGCCAACAAGCGTCCGCTGAAATCGCTGGCCGATATGATCAAGGGTAAGGGCGGTCGTTTCCGTCAGAACTTGTTGGGCAAGCGCGTGGACTACTCCGGTCGTTCCGTGATCGTGGTAGGCCCGCAACTGAAATTGCATCAGTGCGGTCTGCCCAAGAAGATGGCGCTGGAATTGTTCAAGCCGTTTATTTTCGAGCGTCTGGAAAAGATGGGTTTGGCAACCACCATCAAGGCTGGTAAGCGTATGGTTGAGGCGGAAGAACCTATCGTGTGGGACATCCTCGAAGAAGTCATTCGCGAACATCCGGTGATGTTGAACCGCGCACCAACGTTGCACCGTTTGGGTATCCAGGCATTTGAGCCGATCCTGATCGAAGGTAAAGCGATCCAATTGCATCCGCTGGTGTGTACGGCGTTCAACGCCGACTTCGACGGTGACCAAATGGCTGTTCACGTTCCGCTGTCGCTGGAAGCGCAGATGGAATGCCGCACGCTGATGCTGGCTTCCAATAACGTACTGTCTCCCGCCAACGGTGAGCCGATTATTGTTCCGTCACAAGACATCGTGTTGGGCCTGTATTACATGACGCGCGAGAAGATCGGTGCGTTGGGCGAAGGTTCCTTCTTTGCCGACGTGTCCGAAGCGTTGCGTGCTTACCGTTCCGGTCACGCCGATCTGCAAGCCAAGGTGCTTGTGCGTATCCAAGAGTCGACTATCGACGCGAATGGTGAGAAACAAGAGACGCTGACCCGCTACGAAACAACGGTTGGTCGTGCCATTTTGTCCGAGCTATTGCCGCCCAATCTGCCGTTCAGTGCGGTGAACAAGACGCTGAAGAAGAAGGAAATCTCGCGCTTGATTAACGCCAGTTTCCGTCGTTGCGGTTTGCGCGACACGGTCATCATGGCGGACAAGTTGATGTACACCGGTTTTACTTATGCGACTCGCGCTGGTATTTCGATTTGTGTCGACGATATGTTGGTGCCTAAGCAAAAGAACGATTTGATCGTTGCTGCTGAAAAAGAAGTGCACGAAATTCATACGCAATACACCTCCGGTCTGGTGACTCAAGGCGAACGCTACAACAAGGTAGTGGACATCTGGGGTCGCACCGGTGACCAAGTTGCCAAGGCGATGATGGAGCAGCTCGGTAGCGAGCCTGTGCTTGATCGTCTGACTGGCGAAGTTGTTACCGACAAGAAGGGCAAAGTGGTGACACAAGAGTCATTCAACTCCATCTACATGATGGCCGACTCCGGTGCGCGCGGTTCTGCGGCGCAGATTCGTCAGCTGTCCGGTATGCGCGGTTTGATGGCGAAGCCGGACGGCTCCATCATCGAAACGCCGATCACCGCGAACTTCCGCGAAGGTCTGAACATGTTGCAGTACTTCATCTCCACGCACGGCGCACGTAAGGGCTTGGCGGATACGGCGTTGAAGACGGCGAACTCCGGTTACCTGACACGCCGTCTGGTCGATGTGACGCAAGACTTGGTCATTATCGAAGATGATTGCGGTACTGAAAATGGCCGTTCGATGAAGGCCTTGGTTGAAGGCGGTGAAGTCATCGAGGCGCTACGCGAGCGTATTCTAGGGCGTGTGGCCGCATCCGACATCGTCAACCCCGAGACTAGCGAAACGCTGTACGAGGCGAACACGCTGCTGGATGAAGACATGGTGGATCACATCGAGGCGCTCGGTATTGACGAGGTGCGTGTACGCACACCGTTGACCTGCGAGACTCGCTACGGTCTGTGTGCCAAGTGCTACGGTCGCGATTTGGGCCGTGGCGGTCAGGTGAACGTGGGCGAAGCGGTCGGCGTGATTGCCGCCCAGTCCATCGGCGAACCCGGCACACAGCTGACCATGCGTACTTTCCACATCGGTGGCGCGGCTTCGCGTACCGTGGTGGCGAGCCAGGTCGAAGGTAAATCGAACGGCATCATCAAGTACAGCCCGAACATGCGCACCGTGACCAGCGCGCGTAACGAGCTGGTGGTGGTGGCGCGAAGCGGCGAAGTGATGGTGACTGATGAGCATGGCCGCGAGCGCGAGCGTCATAAAGTGCCATACGGCGCGATGTTGACGGTGCGTGAAGGTGTTGCCGTGCGTGCGGGCGATGTGCTGGCGACGTGGGATCCGCATACCCGTCCAATTATCACCGAATACGCAGGTCAGGCACGTTTTGAGAACGTGGAAGAAGGCTCCACTGTCGCCAAGCAGATCGACGAAGTGACTGGCTTGTCTACACTGGTGGTTATCGACCCGAAGCGCAGCGCGACGCAAAGTAAGACTCAGGCCAAGGGCGTGCGTCCGCTGGTGCGCTTGCTGGACGATGCCGGCAACGAGATCAAGATTGCCGGAACGGATACCGCAATTTCCGTGACCTTCCAGGTCGGCTCTATTATCACGGTGGAAGACGGTCAGCAAGTCGGTGTGGGTGACGTGCTGGCGCGTATCCCGCAAGAAAGCTCGAAGACTCGCGACATTACCGGCGGTCTGCCGCGTGTGGCCGAGTTGTTTGAAGCGCGTTCACCCAAAGACGCCGGCATGTTGGCCGAAGTCACCGGTACGGCTTCGTTCGGTAAGGAAACCAAAGGTAAGCAACGTTTGGTTATCACCGATGTTGACGGCGTGCAGAATGAATTCTTGATTCCAAAGGAAAAGCACGTATTGGTGCACGATGGTCAAGTGGTGAATCAGGGCGAAATGATTGTGGACGGACCTGCCGATCCGCACGACATCCTGCGTCTGCTGGGTATCGAGGCGCTGGCGCGTTACATTACCGACGAAGTGCAGGACGTGTATCGCTTGCAGGGTGTGAAGATCAACGACAAGCATATCGAAGTGATCGTGCGTCAAATGCTGCGTCGCGTGCAGATTTTGGACGAGGGCGATAGCCGTTTCATACCGAAGGAACAGGTCGAGCGTGCCGATTTGCTGCAAGAGAACGAGCGCATGGAGGCCGCCGGCAAACAAGAGGCGACCTTCCAGTATATGTTGCTGGGGATCACCAAGGCTTCGTTGTCCACCGATTCGTTTATCTCCGCTGCCTCTTTCCAGGAGACGACGCGCGTGTTGACGGAAGCGGCAATCATGGGCAAGAAAGACGATTTGCGCGGCTTGAAGGAGAACGTCATCGTGGGTCGTCTCATTCCTGCGGGAACAGGCTTGGCGTTCCACACTGCCCGTCGCAAGCAGCGTCTGGGTATCGATATGGCGGCCGGCTCCAGACTGCTTGATGCGGAAGCACCTGTGGAAGAACAAGGAAGTGTCTAGTTAGCTTGACAGTCCGCGTGTTCGTCAATAGAATGCGCGGTCTTTTTAGCCGTCATGGCAAGGCGAGTTTTTGCTTTTTCATGACAAATGCTTTTGCATATTATTGATTAAATAGAGTTTTTAGGAACCATAACAATGCCAACGATCAACCAGTTAATACGCAAGCCTCGTTCTGCTGAAATCACCAAAAGCAAGGTGCCTGCGCTTGCAGGTAGCCCTCAGAAACGTGGTGTTTGCACCCGTGTTTATACAACCACTCCGAAGAAGCCGAACTCGGCTTTGCGTAAGGTCGCCAAGGTGCGTTTGACCAACGGCTTTGAAGTGATTTCCTATATCGGCGGTGAGGGCCATAACTTGCAGGAGCACTCGGTTGTGTTGTTGCGCGGTGGTCGTGTCAAGGATTTGCCGGGTGTGCGTTACCACATGGTGCGCGGTAGCCTGGATACGGCGGGTGTTAAAGATCGTAAGCAGTCCCGTTCCAAGTATGGTGCGAAGCGTCCTAAGAAGGCTTAAATGCAGGTGAAAAGTGAAAGGTGAAATGGGGTTGTTCGCACATTTCACATTTCACCTTTCACGTTTTACCAGTAATTTAATTAGCCTGAATAATTAAGAGGTTTAGATATGCCAAGACGTAGAGAAGTACCCAAACGCGAAGTCCTGCCGGATCCAAAGTACGGCAATCAGGAT
Source organism: uncultured Gallionellaceae bacterium (assembly GCA_964532405.1). Taxonomy (GTDB): domain Bacteria; phylum Pseudomonadota; class Gammaproteobacteria; order Burkholderiales; family Gallionellaceae; genus PALSA-1006. Next base: position 12,812 of record CAZHIC010000047.1, read on the forward strand.
TTGTCCAAGTTCGTTAACGTGCTGATGACGGCGGGTAAAAAATCCGTGGCTGAGCGCATTCTTTACGGTGCGATGGAGCAAGTTGCCAAGAAGAGCGGCAAAGATCCGATCGAAGTGTTTAATCTGGCGCTGAACAACGCGAAGCCTCAGGTTGAAGTGAAGAGCCGTCGTGTCGGTGGTGCGAACTATCAGGTGCCTGTTGAGGTGCGTCCTTCCCGTCGTATGGCATTGGCGATGCGCTGGTTGAAGGATTTTGCGCGCAAGCGTGGCGAAAAGTCGATGGGATTGCGCCTTGCCGGTGAGTTGATCGATGCGTCCGAAGGTCGCGGCGGTGCGGTTAAGAAGCGTGAAGAAGTGCATCGTATGGCTGAAGCCAACAAGGCGTTTTCGCATTTCCGTTTCTAAGCTGTTTCTTTAAAGTCTTTAAGTTAGGTAGCTATCGTGGCACGTAAAACACCAATTGAGCGGTACCGCAACATCGGCATCAGCGCGCATATCGATGCGGGCAAAACCACGACCACAGAACGCGTTTTGTTCTATACCGGTGTGTCCCATAAAATCGGCGAGGTGCATGATGGCGCCGCTGTGATGGATTGGATGGAGCAGGAGCAGGAGCGTGGTATTACCATTACTTCTGCCGCGACGACCTGTTACTGGAAGGGGATGGACAAGAACTATCCCGAGCACCGCATCAACATCATCGACACGCCGGGGCACGTTGACTTCACTATTGAAGTCGAGCGTTCCATGCGCGTGCTGGATGGCGCTTGCATGGTGTATTGCGCGGTCGGCGGTGTGCAGCCTCAATCGGAAACTGTATGGCGTCAGGCCAACAAGTACGGCGTGCCGCGCTTGGCATTCGTCAACAAGATGGATCGTTCTGGTGCGAATTTCTACAAGGTTTACGACCAGATGAAGGCGCGTTTGCGCGCTAACGTGATTCCTATTCAAGTGCCAATCGGCGCCGAAGAGAAGTTCGAGGGCGTGATTGATCTGGTGCGCATGAAGGCGATTTACTGGGATGACTCTACGCAAGGCATGAAGTTTGAATTGCGCGATATTCCTGCGGATTTGCTGGAAACGTCGAAAGAATGGCGCGAAAAGATGGTGGAAAGCGCCGCCGAAGCCAACGAAGAGATGATGAATAAGTATCTCGAAAATGGCGACTTGTCCGAAGAGGATATCAAGCTTGGCTTGCGTACCCGTACTATTGCCAGTGAAATTGTGCCGATGTTGTGCGGCTCCGCCTTTAAGAACAAGGGCGTGCAGGCCATGTTGGATGCGGTAATTGACTATCTGCCTGCCCCGACCGACATCCCTCCGGTTAAGGGTGAGTTGGAGAACGAAACAATCGGTGAGCGCAAGGCGAGCGACGATGAGCCGTTCTCGGCGTTGGCGTTCAAAATTATGACGGACCCGTTCGTGGGGCAATTGATTTTCTTCCGCGTGTATTCGGGCATGCTTAAATCGGGCGATACGATTTATAACCCGATTAAAGGCAAGAAGGAGCGTATCGGCCGTATTTTGCTGATGCACGCAAACGAGCGGGAAGAAATCAAGGAAGTATTCGCTGGTGATATCGCTGCTGCGGTTGGTCTGAAAGATGCGACTACGGGTGATACGTTGTGCGATCCGTCCAAGGTAATTACGCTGGAACGTATGATTTTCCCTGAGCCTGTAATTCACGTTGCAGTAGAACCGAAGACCAAGGTGGACCAGGAAAAGATGGGTATGGCGCTGAATCGTTTGGCGCAGGAAGACCCGTCTTTCCGTGTGCGTTCCGATGAGGAATCGGGACAGACTATTATTTCCGGTATGGGCGAGTTGCATCTGGAAGTTTTGGTTGAGCGCATGAAGCGTGAGTTCGGCGTAGAGGCTAACGTGGGTGCGCCGCAAGTGGCTTACCGTGAAGCGATTCGCAAGTCGGTTGAAGTCGAAGGTAAATTCGTCAAGCAATCCGGTGGTCGCGGCCAATACGGTCACGTATGGTTGAAAGTCGAGCCGAATGAAACCGGCAAAGGCTTCGAGTTCGTGGATGCTACCAAGGGTGGTTCAGTACCTCGCGAATTTATTCCCGCAGTTAAAAAGGGCTTGGAAGATACCTTGCCAAATGGTGTGCTCGCTGGCTTCCCTGTGGTAGACGTGAAGGTCACTCTGTTCGACGGTTCTTACCATGATGTGGACTCCAACGAAAACGCCTTTAAGATGGCGGCATCGATGGGCTTCAAGGATGGTATGCGTAAGGCGAACCCAGTGTTGTTGGAGCCGATGATGTCTGTTGAGGTGGAAACGCCTGAAGACTACACCGGCACGGTGATGGGTGACTTGTCTTCCCGTCGCGGCATGGTGCAGGGCATGGATGACATGACCGGTGGCGGCAAAGTGGTGAAGGCCGAAGTGCCTCTGGCAGAAATGTTCGGTTATTCCACCGCGTTGCGTTCCGCGACTCAGGGTCGTGCAACCTATACGATGGAATTCAAGCATTACTCTGAGGCACCGAAGAACGTGGCTGAAGCCATCATGAGCAAAAAATAAATCCGAGTTAGAAATAATTTCCGATTGATATTTAAAGATACTGGAGAGCTGAAAAATGGCAAAGAGCAAATTTGAACGAACGAAGCCGCACGTCAACGTGGGCACAATTG
>CAZHIC010000048.1:0-5572 GCA_964532405.1 uncultured Gallionellaceae bacterium
GGTTACCCTCTTAAACTCGATACATTATTGTCTGGACAGAGGGGGCCACTTTAGGCGGCGCTAAACCGGTTTAATATCCAGTTTGAAGACCGGATGCCGCAGCAGTTTTGAAATTCCGTTTACACAAAATTCGGGACACCCCCAGTTTTCTGAGCGATGCGTCTTGCTTGTATGTCTAGGGGTTTAAAACGGTGGGGGTGAGCCTTGACCGGGATGCACTGAGAACCAGAAGCCGGACTCATCGGGAAAGATAAAGAAGCCGCCGCCCTCGTGTCCGAATCTGATTACGCTATTCGTGCGGTCAATCACTTCTTTTATTGCCGACGCAACAGAACGCGAACTCAACCAGATGCGTTGCGCTTCCGGCAGGTCATGGTCGCTTATCCAATCATGGCGTGATACACTTTTACTCAACGTATATCCACGAGGGGCGAATCATGCAAGTTGCGAAATGGGGAAATTCACTGGCTGTCAGACTACCCGCCGTGCTGGTACAGGCGCTTGACTTGAAAGAGGGAGAAGAAATCTCTCTTCATGTCGTCGATGCCAGAACCTTTGAGGTTTCCAAGAAAAAAGAGGTGAAAGAATTGCTGGCGCGTCTGCGTCAATTTCGCGGACGTCTGCCTGCCGACTTTCACTTTGATCGTCTTGAAGCGAACGAGCAGGGGCGGGTTAAGTGAGCGCAGTTTTTATTGATAGCAATGTGATCTTATATTTGCTGTCCGGCGACTCTGCCAAAGCTGACCGTGCCGAAGCCATACTCGATAAAGGTGGCATCATCAGCGTGCAGGTGCTCAACGAAGTGACATCGGTTTGTCTGCGTAAACTCGAAATGACGTGGGAAGAAATTGATGCCGTATTGCTGGCTGTTAAAGCCGCGTGCGATGTCGTTCCGCTCACACTGGAATCGCACGAAAAAGCAGTTCAGATTTGCAAACGCTATCAACTTTCGATTTACGACTCACATGTTTGCGCGACGGCTATCTTGTCTGGCGCAAAAGTGATGTTGTCCGAAGACATGCCGAACGGAATGAAGATTGACGGCATCACCGTCAAAAATCCATTTACTTAACGAACAGCCACCAATGCTGCGCACTTGCGAGGACGTTGTCACAGACTGGCGTTGCCAGACTGTGACATATTTGCACTGTTTTAGTACACAGCAAGCACTGAAAGTTACCTTCCAGAATTACTTGTTCCGAGCTTCAGCCTGACGCTGTGCTTCGGCTTCAGCATCAGCCTTACGCCGATCATTTCTTTGCGTTGCTCGTTCTGCGCGCAACCTTTTCAACTCGCGCTCTTCTTTATTTTGCTGTTCCTGAATTCGGCTGTTTCGATCCCGCAAATCCTCGGCACTCTGTTCCCTGTCTATTCGCCTTTGGAATTCAGGGCTTCTGCCTGTGCTACTTGAATTGTCACTTGCGAAGGCTGGCAAACAAACGCCAGCAGCAGTCGCTGCAATTAATAAAAAAGATAACACGTTTTTGAGATGCATGATTTTTTTACCTTCATTTTAGTGAATTTATAATGCTGCAACGAAAACTGCCGCCTGAGAATTTTAGTTTAATAGCAATTCGTTTCCAAGCCAGACGTTGCACTTTAACCTGCACCTTATCGTAGCAGCGTCAGAACCGTATTGGGCGATTGGTTTGCCTGTGCCAACATCGCCGTACCAGCTTGTTGCAGAATTTGGGCACGGGTCAATGCGGCGGTTTCCGAAGCATAGTCTGCATCCATGATACGGCTGCGGGAAGCGGTCTGGTTTTCAGCGGCGATCTGCAAGTTGGAAATGACCGACTCAAAGCGCGACTGAACCGAACCGAACGTGGCGCGCAACGATGCCACCGCCGCGATATCCACATCCAGCTTGGCAATTTCCGCCTGGGCTGTCACTGACGAGTCACCCAGCGTAGTCGAGGTCGGCAACAATGCAGCACTCGTCGTAATGGTGATGTCATCAACCCCCGCAACGCTGTTGGCGCCAACTTGAAAGGTTTGATTCACCGCCTCGGAAAGCAGGGGGATGTTGTTAAATGATGTTGCCTGAACCACCCGCATGTTTTCAGCATTGAGCTGGGTGAATTCCGCATCGATCGCCGCAATATCGCCATTCGACGTGGCGTTGGCAGCCTGTATCGCCAATTCACGCATGCGCGCCATGTTGTTTTGAATCGCGCCCAAAGCACCTTCAGCAGTTTGCGCCAGGGAGATACCGTCGCTCGCGTTGCGTACTGCCTGGTTCAGCCCGCGAATCTGGCCTTCCATACGCGAAGCGATCGCCATACCGGCCGCATCATCTTTGGCACTGTTCACGCGCAGGCCGGAAGACAGTCGCTGCAAAGAAGTATGCAAAGCCGCTTGAGACCCGTTCAAATTGCGCTGTGCGTTTAAGGACGCAATGTTGGTATTGATATATGAAGGCATTTTATTTCTCCTTTAACTTTGATTCTGTTGATTCGACACTATCGCCATTGCTTCCAGGTTGACTTTGGTTACAAGGCAGATCGTCTGCCGTTGACCCAGTTATCAGAGCATTTAAAAAAATGCCCTTCTCAGTTTACTTCTGCCACGCTTCCGATCTGTGATGCGACCAATCCAATCAAGTCGCCTCGCCTACGAAAATTAGCAATGGTTGCAATTTAACCTAGTTTTAAATAATCAAAACTTCAATAAGCGGGGCTTTTTCCGCTTAATTCTCATTTTTACCAGGTGCTCATCGATAGCGCATATAGCATAACGTACGGCTCTATTTACCCCCGCCCTTCCTCCAAACTCTTTACAATACCCGTATCAACAAGGGATTGACGTGATGACAGATATCAGCAAAGAGCCGCATTACACAGAGAACGTACTGGAACAACTGCAACAGGCGCAACGCTTGGTGGGAAAGCATGCTTTGCCGGCAGAAGCGCATCCACGAGCGATTCCCGGCGCGGAACAGCATGAGCTGGCAGAGCTATTACTCCAGAAACACCACCTGAGCGAACTGCAAGACCTGCTCGACAAATTGCACCCAGCCGATATCGCCTTTATATTGGAGGCGTTGCCGATAGAACAACGTTTACTGGTGTGGAATAGGGTCAAGGCGGATCGGAATGGCGAGATCCTGATCGAAGTTTCGGACGCCGTGCGCGAATCGCTGATCGCCGCCATGAGCTTCGATGAGCTGCGCGAGGCCGCCGAACGGCTCGACACCGATGAGATAGCCGACTTGGCCCCCGATCTGCCGCAATCCGTAATGCGCGACCTATTCAAGTCGCTCTCCATCGAAGAACGCGAACAGTTGCGCGCCGCCATGTCTTATCCGCAGGATAGCGTCGGCGCATTGATGGACTTCGATATGCTGACCGTCCGCGAGAATGCGACAGTGGAAGCAGTGTTGCGCCTCCTGCGCCGCTTCGACGACCTCCCCGATCACACCGACCAATTGTTCGTGATAGACCGCGACGACCTGTTCAAAGGTGCGCTGCCGTTGAATAAACTATTGGTCAACGAACCGGAGGTCGAGATTGCCGCGCTGATGGTCACCGACACCCTCACGCTGCATCCCGACGGCAAGGCGAGACAGGCCGCACAGGCGTTTGAACGCTACGGCCTAGTTTCCGCCCCGGTGGTGGATGAAGATGGGAAACTGCTTGGACGCGTGCCGGTGAATGCGGTGATGGACTTCATCCGCGCCGAATCGGAAAGCGAGGTGTTGAATCTTGTCGGTTTGCGCGCAAGGGAGGATATTTTCGCTTCGGTCTGGAAATCGGCAAAGAACCGTTGGCTGTGGCTGGCTCTTAACCTGTGCGCCGCTTTCTTCGCTTCAAGAGTGATCGGTGTCTTTGAATATTCGATTGAAAAATTTGTCGCCCTTGCCGCCTTGATGCCCATCGTGGCCGGAATCGCCGGCAACTCCGGCAATCAAACTATCACCACCATCATTCGTTCCTTGGCACTAGGGCAAATCAATCCGGGCAATGCGCGCCAGCTATTAGCCAAAGAGCTGGCAATCAGTTTGTTGAACGGACTGGTGTGGGGCGGCATCGCTGGCGGCTTTGCCTACCTGCTCTACGAAAGTGTGCCGCTTGGCTTGGTGATGACTGGCGCAATGCTGCTCAACCTGATGCTCGGCGCATTGGTCGGCATGCTGATCCCGCTGACGCTGCAAAAATTAGGCCGCGATCCGGCAATCGGCTCCAGCGTGTTGTTGACCGCGATTACAGATAGCGGGGGCTTCTTCATCTTCCTGGGATTGGCGACCATTTTTCTGGTTCGCTGACAATCGAGAAGATAGCAAACCGCCACTCAATTATTCGACACCGGATCGTTCAGGCCGATATGTTGATCGTATTTCCAATCGCGCCGCCGGGAGCCGGAACAGGCATGGCTGCCGGGGTCGGCGCTGCCTGGCTAGGCTTCGGTGGATTCGGCGCAGCGCTGCTCACCTGAGCGTTTGGAGCCGGTGCAACAGCTGTTTTGGCTGCGCCTGCCTTAGCCTGTGCCTGCGCCATCAAAGACTCCATACCCTTGATGAAATCCTGCTTCGACACGCTGCCAGTGCCGCTGGGATCGAGCTTGCTGAAAGCGGCCTCGACACCAATAGCTTTAACCGCTGGCGGTGGATTTATTTTAGTGAAAGCCTGCTCGAACTGCGCCTTGCTGATACGTCCCGTTCCCGCAGTATCGATCTGCTGAAACAGATTGGATAACTTCTGCTGGGGCGATATTGGCTTGCTTGCAGCCGGCTTGGCCTGAGGCATAGCCGCATCGCGCATATTGGAAACTCCGCTAACTGTGGACATGATGTTCTCCAAAAATATTTAAATGAGAGAATTAAGGCGATATCGCCAGACTTCACTATAGCGGCAGAGAAAAAAAGTGTTGTTTCAAATAGAGGGAAAAATACCCCTCAATTCCGGGCATCAGGCACGCTGCCCGGAAGAGGTGTGCAGGCTCAGACCTCCGCTTTGGCGGCACGCCGTAATTGCCAGCGCTGCGAACCACCCTCAACCAGTGAATACACGACAGGTACTACCGCCAGCGTCAGCAATGTGGAGGAGATCATGTCGCCGATCACCGCGACCGCCAGAGGCCCGTTCGTTTCAGCGCCCGCCCCAAGACCGAGCGCGGCAGGGAAAAGTGCCAGAATGATGGTCGCCGAGGTCATCAGCACCGGACGCAGGCGTATCGGGCAGGCGTTGAGCCAGGCTTCGTCGATTTGCATTCCGCTTGCGCGACGTTGATTGGTGAGGTTGATCAGCAATACCAGCCCGACCATCGAATATATATTGAGCGTGTGAATGAAGCACCAGCGCCCAAATAAATGGGCGAGATGAACATAGCATTTGCCGAGAGAGTTTTAGCAAACGAAAAAAGAGGCTTGCCACATTAGAATGGCAAGAAACCCGTAGAAAGGGCGAAACGCAAAAACCCGGCGCCCGCCCCAATCTACGAGGTCAGGCGCCGAGAATGCCCTTCTTGACAGCAGGTATCGCTGCTGCTTTCTTTGCAACTATTTTTTTAGCGGCTGGCTTTTTGGCGACGACTTTCTTCGCTGCTGGCTTAGCCGCTGCTTTTTTCGCTACGA
>CAZHIC010000048.1:5672-14503 GCA_964532405.1 uncultured Gallionellaceae bacterium
CTTTTTTAGCGGCTGGCTTTTTGGCGACGGCTTTCTTCGCTGCTGGCTTAGCTGCTGCTTTTTTCGCTACGACTTTTTTAGCGGCTGGCTTTTTGGCGACGGCTTTCTTCGCTGCTGGCTTAGCTGCCGGTTTTTTCGTTGCTACTTTTTTTGCTGCTGGTTTCTTTGCGGATGTGCTCTTTGCTTTGGTAGTTGTTGCAGCCATTTTCATTCCTTATAAAAATTAATTTGACTAAAAATTTGCACTACGTTGCGTGCAACCCGCTGCACTCCCAAACACTTTTTTGCTCCCTGAAAACCCCTAACGCGCTTGGTGGCCGCATTCTATGCGCGATTAAAAATAATACGCAACCTATTTGTGCATACTTTCCCACAAAAATCACGCAATGATTTTTTCTCCCGCGAACAACTGCTGCACGGTTTCGCGTTCGCGGATGAGGTGCACCGACGACCCATCCACCATCACTTCGGCAGCGCGCGGACGCGTGTTGTAATTCGAACTCATGCTCATCCCATAAGCGCCCGCCGACATCAAAACGAGCAGAGAGCCCTGCTCCAGAGCCAGTTTGCGTGCATGCCCCAGAAAATCTCCGGTCTCGCAAATCGGCCCGACCACCTCGTAAATTGAAGATGGATTTTCTCGTTTGCCTCCTCCCCCGCTCGCGGGGGAGGATTGAGAAGAGGGCTCTCGCGACACCGGAAGAATCGCGTGATACGCATCATATAATGCCGGGCGCATCAGATCATTCATCGCCGCATCGACGATGGCAAAATGTTTTTCTTCGCCGGGCTTCAGGTATTCCACGCGGGTCAGCAACACCCCCGCGTTGCCCACCAGCACACGCCCCGGCTCGACGATGAGCTTTTCGCTGCGCCCTTGCAGCACGCCCAACAAAGCTTGCGCATACTCGGCGATGGACGGCGGCGTTTCATCGTCGTAGCAAATCCCCAGCCCGCCGCCGAGATCGAGGTGCTCCAGCTTGATACCTTCTCGCGCTAACTGGTCGACTAACAGCAATACCTTCTCTGCCGCCGCGATGAATGGGCTGATCTCGGTGAGTTGCGAACCGATATGACAATCCATGCCCGTCACGCGCAAATACTGCATACCCGCCGCCTTGCGATACAACGTCACCGCGTCGGTGTAAGAGACGCCGAATTTATTCTGCTTCAATCCTGTGGAAATATAGGGATGCGTCTTAGCATCCACATCGGGGTTCACGCGCAGGCTGACCGGCGCAATTTTTCCCATCTTGCCAGCCACCGCGTTGAGACGATCTAGCTCTGCCACAGACTCCACGTTGAAACACAATATTTCCGCATCGAGCGCGAGTCGCATCTCCGCTTCCGTCTTGCCCACGCCGGAGAACACCACCTTGTTTGCCGTTCCGCCTGCCGCCAGCACGCGCTGCAACTCGCCGCCGGAAACGATATCGAAGCCTGCCCCCAAGCGCGCAAACAGGTTGAGGATCGCCAGATTCGAATTGGACTTCACGGCAAAGCAGATCAGGTGTTCGCGCGCGCTAAGCGCATCCGCAAATTGACGATACGCATCGGTCAGCGCGGCGCGCGAATACACATAACAAGGCGTACCGAATTTTTCGGCAATGTCGGCCAGTGCGACATTCTCGGCAAACAACTGGTCTTGTTGATAATGAAAATAGGGAGTCATATTAATTCTTCTGTTCGGATTGAGCGGGTGGAGCGGGATTTTTCGGCATGTATAACGCACCTTTACGCCCGCAGCCTTGCAGCGCGAGCACCACCAGCAACATAATGCTGGCCAGAACGAGATTTGAAATACGCATCATTGCGACCTTACAGAAATGAATAACGCAGGATTATACATGGAAAGGCAACATCAATGACTGAAAGCGAATTCACCCGACTGGCCGATGCCATCTTCACGCGCATTGAAAATGCGCTGGATGGCAGCGAACTTTTCAGAAAGCCGAGCAAACTGGTGCCACTGGCCACTAGGAGGTCGACTCTGATTTAACCCGTCATTTGCGGGTTGATGACATCGAGATGTGCCATCGAATTTTTGAAAACACTTCGAACTTCAGGCATTATCGAGGGAGGGGAATGACTGAATAGCAAATCACTTTCCTGCCGACATATAAAGCACCGTACCTAACGGGCGTGACAATTCACCATTTATGATTATAAAACTGGCTAAGCCCGTTCCCCTCTCCTCAACCCTCGCCCGCAAGCGGGCGAGGAGACGAACAATCACTACGCGAATTTCAAATTAAGCCCGATGAATAATTCTCTGCAACTCGTTTTGATCCTTCTTGCCGTCGCTGTCGGCGTGGTGGTGCTGTGCCGTATTTTGCGTTTGCCCGCCATGCTGGGCTACCTCATCGTCGGCATCCTGATCGGCCCGCACGCGCTCGGCTGGATACCGGACGCCCCCGAAACGCGCCATCTGGCCGAATTCGGCGTGGTGTTCCTGATGTTCAGCATCGGCCTGGAATTCAGCCTTGCGCGCCTGCGCTCCATGCAGCGCATCGTGTTCGGCTTGGGTGCGGCGCAAGTAGCGCTCACGATGCTGCTGGTCATGCTCTCGTCGTTGTTCTTTGATTTGGACTGGCGGCAAGGTCTTGCTTTGGGCGGGGTGCTGGCGATGTCGTCCACCGCAATCGTGAGCAAGATGCTGGTCGAACGCGCCGAATTGAGTTCCGCGCACGGACACAAGATCATGGGCGTGTTGCTGTTCCAGGATCTGGCGGTGGTACCGCTCATCATCATCATTCCCGCGCTGGGCAGCGGCTCCGGCGACCTGACGACGACCATCGTCTACGCCACGCTCAAGGCGGTTTTGTTGCTCTCCGTCCTGTTGATATTCGGACAGCGCTTGCTGCGCCCGTGGTTCGATCTGGTCGCACAGCAAAAATCTTCCGAGCTGTTCATGCTCAATGTGTTGTTGTTCACGCTGGGCTTGGCCTATCTCACCGAGCTGAGCGGACTGTCGATGGCGCTGGGCGCATTCGTGGCGGGCATGCTCATCTCCGAAACGGAATACCGTTATCAGGTGGAAGAAGACATCAAGCCCTTCCGCGACGTATTGCTGGGCTTGTTTTTCGTCACCATCGGCATGATGCTGAACATGACCAGCGTCATTTCCGGCTCCGGCTGGGTGCTGCTGGTGTTGCTCATTCTGCTGCCGTTCAAAGCTGTGGTGGTCACGCTACTGGTGCGCTGGTTCGCAAAAGACTGGGGCGTGGGCATACGCACCGGATTGGGTTTGGCGCAAGCGGGGGAATTCGGTTTTGTTCTGTTGACGCTGGCAGGAAACGTCAACCTGCTCCCCCCCGAGATCATGCAAAACGTGCTCGCCGCCATGCTCATCTCCATGCTGATCGCGCCCTTCCTGATCCAGCACGCCGAAGCCATCGTGCGCCGTTTGTCTCCGGCGGAATGGATGAACCAGGCCATGCAAGTCCACCATATCGCGGTGCAAAGCATGGCCTCCGACGCGCACATCATCGTGTGCGGCTACGGGCGCAGCGGCAAAGCTCTCGGCGGTTTTCTCACCAAAGAAAACATTAAGTTCGTGGCACTCGAACTCGACCCGCGTTGCGTGCGCGATGCCATCGCCGCCGGAGAAAAAGTCGTCTATGGCGATGCCACCAAACGCGAAGTGTTACAGGCAGCAGGATTGATGCGCGCCAAAGCACTGGTGATCACCTACGACGATGCACCTTCCGCGCTGAAGATATTGCACCACGTCAAACACGCGCGCCCCGGCTTGCCCGTCGTAGTGCGCACTGCCGACGATACCCATGTGGAAGCCCTCAAACGCGCGGGTGCAGCCGAGGTCGTCGCCGAAGTGCTGGAAGGCAGCGTCATGCTCGCCTCGCAGGCGTTGCTGCTTTCCGGCGTGCCGCTCAATCGCGTCATACGCCGCATCCAAGAGGCTCGCGCCCGCCGCTACAGCGTATTTAGCGGCTTCTTCCGCGCCTCGCCCGAACCCGTCGGTGAAGCAACAGATAATCAGCAACCGCGCTTCAACAGCTTGCTGCTCAACAAGGGCGATACGGCTGTCGGCAAAACGCTGGATGAGATCAACCTTGCCGAGTTGAACATCGAGGTCAATTCCGTGCGCCGCCACAACGTCGAAGGCAGCCAACCCGCCGGAGACATGGTGTTGCGTCCAGGGGACGTGCTGATGTTGCTCGGTGAGCCCGTAGCCCTAGCGGATGCGGAAAAGCGTCTGCGCGGCGGCGGCTTCTGAGGCGGCGAGATGGTCGCCCCTATTCACGTAACGCCCGCATCGGGCAAAAACAACACTGGCCTTCAGACTTTGCTCGACGGGTTGCCGAAGAATTTTTCCCCGGAAGAAATCGCGTCGATCCGGCACGCTTGCGCATTGGTCGAGCCGTTTTACGCGGGCAAAGTCGAACTGACGAATACACCGCTGTTGCAGCACGCGCTGGGTGCGGCAGCGATACTCGCCAAGATGAACATGGATTGCGCGTCGATCACCGCCGTCATCCTGCACGCGTTACCCGAATACTTGAAAGACTGGCAGGAAAAAATCCACACGGATTTCGGCAGCGACGTGAGCGAACTGGTGGCAGGTATCTCGCGCATGGAGCAGATTCGGCAGTTCAGCGAGATGAGCAATTTGCACACTCACGAAACAAAAAATGGCGACCAGACCCAGCAGATCGAAACACTGCGCAAGATGTTGCTGGCGATGGTGCAGGACATTCGCGTGGTGCTCATCAAACTCGCCGAGCGCACGCAGACCATGCGTCACCTCGCCAAGGCCAGCGCGGATCAACAGAAACTTATCGCGCGCGAAACGCAGGGCATCTTTGCGCCGCTGGCAAACCGTCTCGGCGTGTGGCAGATCAAATGGGAACTGGAAGACCTGTCGCTGCGCTATCTGGAGCCACAACTCTATAAGCAAGTCGCCAGCCTGCTGGACGAACGCCGCGCAGATCGCGAACAGTACATCGCCGATGTGCTGAAATTATTAAAACAGGAATTGGGGCAGGCAAACATCCAAGCCGACGTAACGGGTCGCCCCAAGCACATCTACAGCATCATCAACAAAATGAAGCGCAAGCAGGTGGAGTTCAGCGAGTTGTACGATGTGCGCGCAGTGCGTATTCTGGTGGAGGATCTGCGCGATTGTTATACCGCGCTGGGCTTGGTGCACAACCTGTGGCAACCCATCCCCGGCGAATTCGACGACTACATCGCGCACCCCAAGAGCAACGGCTATCGCTCCTTGCACACGGCGGTGATCGGCCCGCGCGACTTGGCGATCGAAGTGCAGATACGCACAGCCGATATGCACCAGCATTCCGAATTCGGTGTCGCCGCGCACTGGCGCTACAAAGAAGGCGGCAAATCCGACACCAAGTTCGACGAGAAAATCGCCTGGCTGCGCCAGATACTGGAGTGGAAAGAAGATGTCGCGGATAGCGGCGACATGCTGGAACAATTCAAGAGCGAGCTGTTTCAGGATCACGTCTATGTGCTCACACCGCAGGGCAAGGTGATCGATCTGCCCAAAGGCGCGACCCCGGTGGATTTTTCCTACAGCCTGCACACCGATCTGGGACACCGCACGCGCGGTGCCAAAGTAAACGGCAGTATCGTGCCGCTGAATTACAAATTGCAAAACGGGCAACGCGTGGAAATTCTGACGACCAAGATCGGCTCGCCCAGCCGCGATTGGATCAACCCGAGTCTCGGTTATTTGCAAAGCGCCCGTGCCCGCGCCAAAGTGCGGCAGTGGTTCAAGATGCAAAATTTCGACGAGAACGTCGCGCAAGGCAGAGCGCAACTGGATAAAGAATTGCATCGGCTCGGCGTCACCTCCGTCAATCAGGACAAGATCGCGCAGCGTTTGCACTTCAATAAACTGGAAGACTTATTAGCGGCCATCGGTCGTAGCGAAGTCACACAACATCAGATCGTAGTCGCGATCCAGGAAGAAATACCGGGCAAGATCGAGGAAGCCAAGCCTGCGGTCATACGCACTGCCACAACGCAGGCCGCACCCAAGGGGGTACTGGTAGAAGGCGTCGGCAACCTGCTCACCAAAACCGCGCAATGTTGCCATCCCCAGCCGCCCGATATCATCGTCGGCTACGTCACCCGCGACCGGGGCATCACCCTGCATCGCAAAGACTGCCCTGCCATGCTGCGCCTGCCGGAAAACCGGCGCGACAGAATGCTTGAAGCGCAATGGGGAAACAACAAAGGGGATGCGATTTTCTTGGCGAAGGTGCGTGCAGTAAAGAAGGCATAGGGCATCCGCATATAAATCCCAAAAATGAATCCGGCAAAATGTTTGCAGAAAATATTTGGAAGTGTATTAAACTGCCCTCGTCAAATATGAGTAATGCAGGCGTTAAAGGAGTATGGTCATGTCCACCTTGGTGATCGAACATTGCAAAGTCAGTGAGTTACCCCAGCAATGGGCTCAACGCTTAAAGGTGCGGCCCGAGCAAACCGTAACGGTGCGTATTGAAACAGAGGCCGCTCAACCTACCCCCACGCCAGAAACGTTTGTAACTAATGATCCCGCTTTTGGCATGTGGCGTGATCGTGAAGACATGGCAGATGTATCCGCTTTCGTGCGGCAACTGCGCGCTCCACGCTACGCGCCTGATGGCTCACGTCAGGATTAGGATACGCAATGCTGGTTGATACCGATGTACTCATTTGGCATTTACGCGGCTACCAGCAAGCCACGCAAAAATTGGACAGTTTTCCTACGTTGATAATTTCAGCCGTTACTTACATGGAATTGTTGCAGGGATTGCGCAGCAAAACAGAAATGAAAGCCTTGCAGCAAAGCTTGGCGATGCGTCACACGCAACGCTTACCACTCACCCCCGCGATTACCGAAAGAGCAACATCCTTAATGGAAGGCATGGTGTTATCGGACGGATTGCAAATGGCTGATGCGCTAATCGCCGCCACGGCGCTAGAACATCAGCTTCCCTTGCTTACCGGCAATGTTAAACATTTTTCGGCAATTGCAACTCTGCGCGTCGAGAGATTTGAGATTTAAAAGTCATATGGGGCGCGTGGCTCTTCTAGCCAAGTTACTTTTTGTCACTGCCAAAATAAAATCCTGTCACCGCGCCAGTTAAAGGGCCAAGAAAAGCAAGCACCTCACTGAAGTGATTTTCTCGTCCAAGCCACACAATGTAAAAAAGCGCCGTTACCACAACACAGATTGCCAATATTGGTCCTGTACGATGTATAAGTCGAAAAGCTATTGGTTCGTTGTAGCCTTTGCCTTTGCAAATAGAGCACACTAGTCCATGTGCTGGTTCATATTTATAAAACCACCAGCGATTTGCACAGTTTGCGCATGAAGCCTCCTCCTTGCCAGTGCGACAAGTCCCCGTTCCTATGCAGTGCGCGCAAGCTTTCAATTCGGTTTGTTGAGACATAAATTACTCCTAATTTGCCCACCTAAATCAGATCGTGCCAAACACAAGTGGAAAGCACTACTCAGGCATTTGATATTGCCCGTTCATAAAGCGACAACCATAACCGGACGGAAATATTTGATCACGGCGAATCCAATGTTCGTTACCATAGTTGGCAACTGCGAAAGCTATTTTCACTAACTTGCCTTTTACTTCGATTGCTAGGCCGCAGTTAGTTTCATCACCTTCTGCAACAGATTTTCTGAAAGCAGCAATTTGCTTACGCTCTTTCGCTTGCTGCACAGCCTCTGCTTTGATTCTATTTTTTTCGGCAGCGGCTTCAGCTTTTTCTCGAATAGCCTCTAATCTCAAACGTTCAACTTCAGCCGCCGCATCAGTCTTTGCTTTTGCAGCACGCTCTTTTTCTTCTTGAATTTTGCGTTGTTTTTCCTGTGCGGCTAATACGGCCAATTTTTCTTTTGCTTGAGGAACAAGATTGCAAGAATCATTTGCTTGGAATTTGTCGATGAACTTTTGAAATCCCTCAATTGTTGCAGCCTTCTGAAAGGTAATCTTACAACGCTCGCTACTGAAATCAGTGGCTTCGATTGCCGCTAGAAAATTTCTTGCGCCTTCACATATTGAGCCCCCCTCTCTCCCCATATGTATTTCTAACTGCATCCGACTCAATACATTTTTTAGTTGATTCTCGGACGGTATAAATCCAGCCCTTACAAAAGCCATAGCACGCTCCGCTTTAACTTGTCTTACTTTCTTTTCATCTCCCTTCGTGCTCATAAAGAAGATATTTTCGAGCAATCTTTCTTCATCCGAGGCATTTACCGTTACCCCCGTCACCTGATTTACCGAATAAACTGTAGATTTAGCACCCGCTTTAGCAAGAAGCTCTTCCATCGAAAGTGCCACCTCTGGTGAAAAGCGAAAATACCGTTCAACGCCCCAAATTAACGGGTAACTCAATTCTACTCTCGCACACTTCTCATGATTCGCAGGATAGATGTATCCCTCGTACCAATTGGCACAGACCAACACATTAGGATCTCCGCCTTGTTGCAAAGTTTTTTGCATCCCCTCCAAGTCGGCCTTGCTCACAGCGGCTACCAAATCATCGGTAGGTGTGGCGTTAGCATTTCCCATAAAAACTGAAATACAAAACAGAACTACTCCCAGACTTTTGAATTTACCCAGACTTGAAGCCATTTAATTTCCTTTCAATGTGTTTTTGTGACTAGCAATACAACAATCAAGCAGCTTTCCGTGTAGTAGTTTCACTCTTCTTTGGACGGCCACCCTTTGCGCCATTGGCACGAACTGCGGTAGCCATTGGCAAGTGCAATGAAACTCCGCCATGTATAGTGGACCCCAAAAATCAGACAGTAATTTAAGATGGTAGCCTGCCGTAAA
>CAZHIC010000049.1:0-13815 GCA_964532405.1 uncultured Gallionellaceae bacterium
TACAGGGGCAAGTTTACGAAGTGCAAATAATCAATTTTTAGAGGTGCCCTTATGTAACTCCTTACACAGATGAATGTGTTTTGAGCCAATCTCGCAGTGCCGCATTCATACGCGTTTGCCAGCCCGCACCGGAAGCGCGAAAGGCTGCCAGCACATCTTTATCAAGGCGGATCGCGACTTGTTCTTTATTGCCAGAACCCGCCGGACGTCCGCGTTTGGCGCGATACGACTCCATCGCGGCATTTAATTCTTCCTCCGTGGCGGGGCGGTCGTCTTCATCTTTGCCATCCCAGACGAAATAGCCACCGGGCGGCGGTATTTTCATCGCCTCAATAATGGCTTCGCGTTCAGTCATCTTCTTTGTTGATCCAGTCATAGTAAGCCTCCGATTCTTTATTGCTGGCCGCTCGAAAACTGATGATGCGAGTGGCATCCTCTCGACCAAGATGTACCACTGTCAGTACCGCCAGCCGGTTCATCACATAGGAAAACGATTGCACACGGACTTCACCGCCGCGCGCAACCAAAACATCCATCCGGTAATGCGAGTCCAGCACTTCGCTGGCATCGGCGAAATCAAAACCGTGCTTGCGCAGATTCTCGCGGCGCTTGGTTTCATCCCAGATAAGCTTGGTTTCCATGTGAATAATTGTATATGCGTTAATTTTGAGACTCAAGCATTATTCGTAGATGCAATAAATTATTATCTAAGGGTCAACGATAAGTGGCGCATCAAAAAATGTGTATGCGTTTTTTCGCATTAACTCTTGAAATCCCAAACCTCGCCCCCATTAGGCGAAAGTCGATAACAGGAGAGCAGCATGGATCAGAAAGAAAACGCCGCACAAAACGAGCAACAGCCGGGCTATGCAGCGGAGCACGCCGCCCCGGAGGTCATGCCCAGCATGGAAGAGATGCTCAAGCAAGCCGAGTTGAACGCGCTAGAGCATCACGACGCCTGGCTGCGCGCCAAGGCTGAGGGCGAGAACATTCGCCGCCGCGCGCAAGAGGACATCAGCAAGGCGCAAAAATTTGCCGTAGAGCGTTTTTCCAACGAGATGCTGGCGGTGATGGATAGCCTGCAAGCCGGACTGTCCGTGGAAACGGCCAGTGTGGAAAGCTTCAAGAGCGGTATGGAGCTGACGCTGAAGCAGCTTTCCAGCGTATTCGAGAAATTCCACATTAAGGAAGTCAACCCGGTGGGCGAAAAATTTGATGCGCACAAGCATCAGGCCATCGGCATGATTGATAGTGAGCAGGATGCCAATACCGTGGTGACGGTGATGCAGCGCGGCTATACGTTGAACGAACGCGTGCTGCGTCCGGCACTGGTGATGGTGGCGAAGGGTAAGGACTGACATATCCCCTCCCCCATGCAGGGGGAGGGCTAGGGTGGGGGTAGTAACGCGGCACACAATGACGCTTCTTGGGATGCAACTATTTCACCCCCATCCTAGCCTTCCCCCTTCAAGGGGAAGGAACTGCAAGCTAGGCTCCTACAGATAACGTTGCGGACTCACTTGAAATATCCGCCGCCGCCCTAATGTTGGGCAGCAAGGCAGCAATCGCATTCAAACTTTAAGCATTCAACTGAAAGGAAAGCATCATGGGAAAGATTATCGGTATTGACTTGGGCACGACCAATTCTTGCGTATCCGTTATGGAAAACGGCAAGCCTAAAGTGATCGAGAACGCCGAAGGCGCTCGCACTACGCCATCTATCATCGCTTACATGGAAGACGGCGAAGTGCTGGTCGGCGCAGCCGCCAAGCGTCAGGCCGTGACTAACCCGAAGAACACTTTGTACGGCGTGAAGCGCCTGATCGGTCGCCGTTTTGAAGAGCCGATGGTACAAAAAGACATCGGCATGGTTCCCTACACCATCGTCAAAGCCAAGAACGGCGACGCTTGGATCAAAGTGCGCGACAAAGATATTTCCGCACCGGAAATTTCCGCGCAAGTGCTCATCAAGATGAAGAAGACCGCCGAAGACTATCTGGGTGAAGAAGTCACCGAGGCCGTCATCACCGTTCCCGCTTACTTCAACGACAGCCAGCGCCAAGCCACTAAAGACGCGGGTCGCATTGCCGGTCTGGACGTGAAACGCATCATCAACGAGCCGACTGCTGCCGCATTGGCGTTCGGCATGGACAAGCAGGAAGGCGACCGCAAGATCGCGGTGTATGACTTGGGCGGCGGTACGTTCGACATTTCCATCATCGACATTTCCGAGATCGACGGCGAACACCAATTTGAAGTGTTGTCCACCAACGGCGATACCTTCCTCGGCGGCGAAGACTTCGACATGCGCGTGATCGAGCATCTGGTGGAAGAGTTCAAGAAAGAAAGCGGCATCGACCTGAAGAAGGACATGCTGGCATTGCAACGCCTGAAAGACGCGGCGGAAAAAGCCAAAATCGAATTGTCTTCCGCACAGCAAACCGAAGTGAACCTGCCTTACATCACGGCAGACGCCTCCGGCCCGAAACACTTGGCCGTGAAGATCACCCGCGCCAAGTTGGAAAGCATCGTGGAAGACCTGATCGCGCGTACCATCGAGCCGTGCAAGATCGCCATGAAGGATGCGGGAGTGAGCAATTCCGACATCGCCGATGTGATTCTGGTCGGCGGTCAAACGCGTATGCCCAAGGTGCAGGAAAAAGTTAAAGAGTTCTTCGGCAAAGAACCGCGCAAGGACGTGAACCCGGACGAAGCCGTGGCTGTGGGCGCTTCCATCCAGGGCGGCGTGCTGCAAGGCGAAGTGAAAGACGTGTTGTTGCTGGATGTGACCCCGTTGTCCTTGGGTATCGAGACCATGGGCAGCGTGATGACCAAGCTCATCAAGAAGAACACCACCATTCCTACCAAGGCATCGCAGGTGTTCTCTACCGCCGAAGACAACCAAAACGCCGTAACCATCCATGTGCTGCAAGGCGAGCGCGAAATCGCTTCCGGCAACAAGAGCTTGGGGCAATTCAATCTATCCGACATTCCTCCATCACCGCGCGGTATGCCGCAGATCGAAGTAACTTTCGACATCGACGCCAACGGCATCTTGCACGTATCGGCGAAAGACAAAGCCACCGGCAAAGAGAACAAGATCAAGATTCAGGCCAGCTCCGGTTTGTCCGAAGCTGAAATTCAACGCATGGTGGACGATGCAGAAGCCCACGCCGACGAAGACAAGAAAGCGATTGAACTGGTCACTGCACGCAACCAACTGGACGCGCTGATCCACTCCACCAACAAGTCGATGAAAGAATACGGCGAGCAATTGAGTGCAGAAGAGAAAGCCGCTATCGAGGCTGCGTTGAAAGAAGCGGAAGAAGTGGTGAAGGAGAATGACAAAGACGCCATCACTGCCAAGACCGAAGCGTTGTCCACCGCCGCACAGAAATTGGGCGAGAAGATGTACGCCGCAGAACAAGCCAAGGCGCAAGCTGCTGGTGCTGAAGGTGGTGCGCAACAGTCCGCCGGTAGCGCTCCACATGACGACAACGTGGTGGATGCCGAATTCACTGAAGTAAAAGACAAGAAGTAATAATTAACCACAGAGGCACAGAGACACAGAGAAAACCTGAAAACGGTTTCAATTCTCTGTTGTTCTCTGTGCCTCTGGATAAAACTACTAGCCATTCGACTAAGGCTGGCAAGAACGCCAGCCAAGTCGCTGGTTATGTGTCTCTGTGGTGAGAACAGATGTCGAAAAAAGATTACTACGAAGTCCTCGGGATCAACAAAGATGCGTCCGAGGAAGAGATTAAAAAGGCTTATCGCAAACTGGCGATGAAGCACCATCCTGACCGCAATCCGGACAATCCGAAAGCGGAAGATCACTTCAAAGAAGCAAAAGAAGCCTACGAGACGCTCTCCGACGGACAGAAGCGCGCGGCTTACGACCAGTATGGTCATGCCGCGTTCGAGGCGGGCGGCATGGGCGGCGGTAGCCCGTTCGGTGCAGGTGGCGCGGGCGCAGGCGGCTTCGATTTCGGCGACGTTTTCGGCGACATTTTCGGCGGAGCCCGTGGCGGCAATGGCCGCAACAGTCCGCATCGCGGCTCCGACCTGCGCTACAACTTGGAAATCACGCTGGAAGAAGCGGCACGCGGCGCGCAAAAGCAGATACGCATCCCCACCATGGATGAGTGCGAAACCTGCAAAGGCTCCGGCGCAAAACCGGGCACCAGCGCGACCACCTGTCAGACCTGTGCAGGACACGGACAAGTGCGCATGCAACAGGGCTTTTTCTCCATCCAGCAAACGTGTCCGCGTTGCCACGGCAGCGGCAAACAGATCAGCTCGCCTTGCACATCATGCCACGGCGCAGGTAAAGTCAAAAAACACAAGACACTGGAAATCAAGATTCCAGCGGGTATCGACACCGGCATGCGTCTGCGTCACAGCGGCCACGGCGAAGCGGGCAGCCACGGCGCGCCGAGCGGCGATCTTTATGTGGAAATTCACATCCGTCCGCACAGCGTGTTCCAGCGCGAAGGCGACGATCTGCATTGCGAAATGCCGATCAGCTTCAGCACGGCCGCATTGGGTGGCGAAATCGAGATACCCACCTTAGACGGCAAAGCGAGCATCAAGATTCCCGCCGAAACTCAAAGCGGAAAAATCTTCCGTCTGCGCGGCAAAGGCATCAAAGGCATGCGCACCAACTCGCACGGCGATTTGAATTGTCACGTTATAGTTGAGACGCCTGCCAACCTGACTGATCGACAAAAAGAATTACTGCGCGAGTTCGAGAGCATCAGCGAGCAAGACAGTGCCCGCCACAGTCCGCGTGCGAAATCATGGATGGGTAAAGTCAAAGAGTTCTTCGGTTAACAAGGTCAAGTTGACTGGGTGGCGACTGAGTCGCCCCCAGTATCGTCCTGCTATAGTGGCTCGTGACTAACAAATACGCCATACCGTTAGCTCAATCAAGTAATGTTTCAAACGCTCCGGTAAATTCCACATCCCGCGACACGCTGTTATAAAACGGCAAACCCCATACAGCGTATTTCTTGTTAGTCATTAGCTGTTCAATCTCAAAATGCTCTTTAATGCTGACCAAAAATTGCTCTTTCCACTCGTCAGCTTTGAGTAAGTGTAAACCCTTAGGCTCAATGAACACCTGATAGTGCATCGTGTCGCGTGGCTCTTTTCCAACCAAATACAAAACAAAATCTGGCTCCAGCGCCCGACCATCATCAAAGCTGTACAGCTTGAAATGTTTTTCGTTTCGTATCAGGTAAGCATCCGAATATTTCTTTTTTAGGTCGTCATGCCGCTTATCAATAAACTTGATGAGCAGCTTTTCTTCTGATGTTCCGAAACAATCATCGAACACGTACCAATCGCGCTTGCTCAAATCGAGGTGGTAAGCCGTTCCTCCCGCATCATTCATTGACCTGCCAAACTCCTTGTCGCCCCCATCATCCAGCATGAAGTTCAAGGTCTTGTCGGTGAACGTATCCTTGAGCATGTAGGGCTTGAATAATTTCGTCCCCTTGAATTCCACCTTGTCGGATGCAATCACCTCTGCGATGACCTCCAGTATCTGAGTCGCAGCATCCAGCTTTTCGTCTGGCGTGAGATTTTCAATCTGTTCCGGTAAGCCTGACACTTCAAGTTTTATTTTGCCAAGATAGCGCTCGGCGGTAATAAATTCCGTCATCGAACGAAGCTGCGGCAAATGCAGTTTCAGATTGTCGAACTCGTAGAAATCCAGACGCTGTGTCGCCTTGCGCACGATGGGAATACCGAAACTCAACAGATCATAGTCTTTCACTTTTCGCTCTGCACCAGCCTTGTCCACAACACCCGCCTCGAACGCCACCGTTGACTTGGTATAGCCCGTGCGTAGCTGTACCTTATGCCGCTGGTTAATCAAACTACCATCCAGCCCGTCTATGTCCGCACGATCATATTTCTGCCGTCCATTCAGAAAAATGTGCCCTGCCTTGTAGAGCGGCGTGGCCTTGAAGGTTTCCTTTAGCCTGATTTTTCGCTCCCGCGTTTCCTTCGCCTTGATGCCCAGCTCCTGCAATGCCGTGTTCAGCTCCTGAATGTATTTTGGGTTATAGGCACTATGGTAATAAAGCTCTTCGCACACGCGCAGTTCGTTATCCAAGTCCGCGTCAAACTTGCGCCCATGCAACGGCTGGTCGTCGGACAGCTGGAATGGGCAGTAGCGCGCGCCACGTCCTATCAATTGCGCCTCGCTCATGGTCGTCTTGCCGACCTTACCCGCCTTGCTGTCGCGCCTGTCATACAAACGCACGATGTCAAACAGGTTAAGCACGTCCCAGCCCTCATTGAGCTTGTCCACGGCAAATACGGCACGGTATTCGTTCCGCTCATCCTCCAACGAATTGACGGCAAGCTGCTTGGCCTCGCTCTCCTCCTTGCTGTTCACCGAGATGAGCTTGTCTTCTGAAAAATCCTCTTTCAATTCGATGACAAGGTTTTCCATCGTGATGCTCTGCGCAGCGAAGTAAGCGAACATCCTTTCAAGCGTTGTGTCGGTCGTCTTGGAACGAATCGCATCAAGCGTACTGGCCTGCAAGCCCTGAATACCATCCCTGAATTCCTCAAAGAAGGCTTGGCTCTCTTTGATGGTCTTGGACTTGAACAACATCACCGGCTTGATGTGCTTCTTGTTCTTCTCGAAAATTTTGCGCCGATACTGGCTCAAAAGCACTGCCTGCATTGCACGATCAAATGGTTGCAAGTCTGCCTGCAATACCTTTACTTCTTTTGAATAGCCATCCTTGCGAAACTCTTTCAACGGGTAATCGAATATCAGCTTGGACTTGTATTTCGCCGCCAGATTTTCATCCGTCAAATCCACGGTGGCGGTAAATTCCAGCAACACGTTATCTTCATGTGCCCTAAAAATGCGTTCTACCGTACCTTCCCAGCTCATCACCTCAAACATCTCATCCTGTGTCGGCTGCCCCTTCTTGGTATCCGCGTTGATGTGGTGCGCCTCGTCTGAAATCAACACGATTTTCTGATCCTCAAAATCATCGTATGTCAGGCCATTTTCGCGCGGCATGTTCAGGCTCATGTGCAAGCCTTGAATGGTCGAGAACACGATATTGATGTCGTCCTGATTCGCCGCCTGAAAATTTTCCACCTCGCGCACCGTCACGCGCTTGTCGCCAAAACCCACGCTCTCAGCAAACAAATACTTGCCCGATTGCGCATTCAGGAAATTATCGCGCGTCTTGTTGATGATGTTCGTGCTGTTCACGAAAAACAAAAAATTGCGGAAGCCCTTCTCATACAAATACAAGATCAAGCCAGCCATCATCAACGTCTTGCCGCTACCCGTCGCCATATGGAATAGCAACTGGTAGTTCTGGCGCGGTTTTCCGTCGAACGCTTCTTGCCAGTAATTCAGGAAAAATTGGAAAGCTTTTTGCTGATACGGGCGCATAGGAAAGGTTGGATTCAGATTGCCAGTAATGCAATTAGGCAATTCTGTTTTTTCGATATTCTTTTTCCCAAGCTCCAGTTGTAGCAACTCATAAAGGGGCTTTACCTCGCTCATGGCTTACCCCCTCACAGATTAAAAAACTGCCGGTTTAGTTTCTTGTCTACTTCCGATATGGCATAGCTGGCATCGTCAATTTCGCTGTACGGCACGTATAGCAAGTTCTTGTCCAACACCTCGACCAGAAAGCGTTGCTGATCTGCAAAGGCAAGCCGTTCAAACTCGCTCGTATTCGCATCTATTATTTTCGGATTGAGTTTGTAGGAAAAGAAAGCGCGCTCCTGCATGACTTGCCATATTGCTTGCAGGTCTTCGCCACTCTTTGCTGCTTGTATCTGGTCGATGAATTCTTGATTCGCCTGGCTCAATTCGCAATACACAAAGCTGCCACCGCCTTGCCAATTAACTGCTTTAGAAATGCCGCCCTGCTCACCCGCAATGACTTTTTTAAGACGTTCCAGCGTGATGGTTTGAATGTAATCCATCTGCTCCACGCCAATGTAACGGCGATTCATTTTGTGTGCGACGGCAGCGGTTGTGCCACTACCAAGATGAAAGTCGAGAACAATGTCGAACTCCTCAGTAGTGGCTTCTATCAAATATGAAAGAAGCTCTTCTGGCTTGGGATTAGAAAATAATTCTGGGGTGTTAAATAACTCGATGTTGACGTGCTTTGATGCGCTATCACTACTACCGTGATTTTCTAACAAGCTAGGATTTGCCGAATAGGTATCCTTATCATCGAAATCGTATATCTTTAATTTGATAACGCCTTCGTCAATTAAAAAGCGATTAGTTTTCTCAAGTTCTTCAGCAAGCGTTTTACCAATTTGCCATCTTTTGCCATCCCTAGGCTTCTGTCCGAGAATTTCGAACTTCATTGTTTCGCGCTTATAGCCACCTGCATCTTTTTTCTCAATAATTGTAGTTCTGTAATTCCCCAAAGCATCAGAACATGGATAGCTTCTTGTTTCTTTCAGACGAACCCGCTGCTTAACTCGCCCAGACGTTGTTCTCGCATAAGTTAAAACGTAATCGCACAGAGAGCTTACTTGTACACCTTCGACATTTGTTGAAGTAGATTTTTTCTTCCACAAAAAGGTGCATATAAAATTTTCTCGTCCAAATATTTGGTCACACATTACCTTTTGATACGCAAATTCAACATCATCTAAATTGACCATGATGATGCCATCACTACGCAAGATATTTTTCGCCACTTCGATACGATTACGCATAAACGTCAACCATGTAGAGTGATTAAAACTATCGTTGTATTTGAAGCTATCTCCACCTGTGTTATACGGCGGGTCGATGTAAATCAGCTTCACCTTCCCCGCGTACACCTTTCTGAGCGTATGCAACGCCAGTAGATTGTTGCCCTTGATAATGAGATTATCGTTTAGTGACAACTCGGCGACGGAATGTTCACCGGTTTTGTCGTAACGCTTGAAACCAGTCAATACCTTGGGTGATAGCAAGCGGTCAATCTGATCCGGCGCAAGCGTCTCGTTCCAGAATACCTCGTTGCGCCTGGCATCTTCCTTGTCCTGCCCGCCTTCCAGCACGCAATCCTTATAAGGCCAAGACAGAACAACCTCCTTGCTCTCGGTAAGATATTCACCATTAGCGGTCAAGCCGATTTTGTTTTTGAAGGCGGTGTAGCTGTCGGGCAGAAACTGCTTGTTGCTGACGAATCGCTGGAACTTGATTTTGTCGAACACCAGCACATCTTCGACTTCAACGAAAAAATGCTTCCTGATGGCATCGTGTTTCAGCAATTGCTTGATGAGGCCAGGATCAAGCGCCAGCGCCAATTCCACGACTTTATTTTTCAGCAACTTGCCTTCTACAACCAATCGGTTGTCTTGCTCCAGCAGGAGCGTCAGGTCATTCAGTAGGTTTTGCATCTGCCCATCCCCTCGATTTAGCTTTTGTTATTCCGCAATTCTACGTTTTTCGTAGAACATAAACAAAGCCAATCTACGAATATCGGAGACATGGGCAAAGCCTCTCCTCCTGCAAAGTCGTTGTTTGGCCGTCGCTTGCGCGAGGCACGGTTACGCGCGGGAATCGCTCAAGACAAGCTGGGCGTGATGATTGGGTTGGACGAGGGGAGTAGTAGCGCACGCATGAGCCGCTATGAAAACGGTGTGCATGAACCGGCTTTTGTGTGGGTCGAGAAAATGGCTGATGCCTTGGGAATTCCCGCAGCTTATTTTTATTGCGGCGATGACAGGCTTGCGGAAATCATGCTGACCTATTCGGCTTTATCTGAAAAGAAGCGCAAATCGTTATATGCCTACGCTACCGACCTGATCGGTACGGTGTAACTCACGTAAGGCGTGAGGCATCAATTAAAAGAAGCACGTTGCACCGTACAAGCTGGTCAATCCCGTGCCGGATCAATCACACTCACTACCCGCGCAACAATTTCACTTACCGTTACCTCATCCAGCGTTTCAATAAACTCCGCTGTTCCTGCGCGTGTGCTGGCATTCAGATCAAATGTGCGCACTTGATTGCACACCGCCACGCCATGGGTATCATGCCCGGAGATGGCAACGGTTAGCCCCATCTCGCGCATCGCCGCGCCGCCGCTGGTGACGGGAACCAGCATGGCAACGCCGAGAGCGTTGATCTCTTTCGGAGTGATGACGACGAAACGATGCCGATCTTTCATTTCCTGCCCTGCAACCAGATTGGGGTTCACCCAATAGACATCGCCTTGCTGTGGAATATGGCGGCGTATCATGCGATTTGGTTCCCTATCGCATCACCTTCGCGCGCCCAAGCCGTTTCGGCATTCAACTCTGCCATGCGTTTTGGCGTAGCGCCCTGCAACAACTTGGATTTCGCAGGGATGCTGCTTCAATTTCAATCGCGGGTTTTGGGTATACAGTAGCACGGGAAAACGCATTATGAATAGCGAAAGTACCTGTGTATAAAATCAGATTCTCCTTAGAGGGAATCGGATTTTTCCTGCCGATTAACTATCCCGGCGAATGATGATTTCAATGCCATAATGAACGGCGAAAAACTAAACCGTTAGCACGATCATGATGACTATTTTCCAATCTGGTTTCAGTAACAAAAATCTTGAGCGGCAGCGCCGCCATCTGCTGTCCGTGATTGCGGAAGATGCGGCCATGACATCAATCGACACGGGGCGCAGCGTCGTCTCCGATAAAGTCATGGCGGCGCTGGGCAAGGTGGACCGCCGCAATTTTGTACCCGACGATCAAATCGTTTTCGCTTATGAAAATCACCCGCTACCTATCGGCCACGGCCAGACGATTTCTCAACCCTACATCGTTGCGCTTATGACCGACCTGCTCGATCTTCATACAACGGATCGCGTGCTGGAAATAGGCACCGGGTCGGGTTATCAGGCTGCGGTGTTATCCGAACTGGTGGAGCATGTTTACTCCGTCGAAATAGTCGAAGCGCTCGGCGTGCAGGCACGCGAAAAACTTGCGAGGATGGGCTACCGGAATGTTTCGGTGAAGATCGGCGATGGCCGGGATGGATGGCCGGAACATGCCCCCTACGATGCCGTTATCGTCACTGCCGCACCGGATGAGATTCCGCCGGAGCTGGTGCAACAACTCAAACCCGGAGGCAAGATCGTCATCCCGTTGGGGTCGGCTTACGGCTATCAGGACTTGGTGCTGGCAACGAAACATCCCGATGGACGCCTCGCCATTCGGCGTGTGCTGCCGGTGAGCTTTGTACCCCTCGTCGGCGGAAGCTAAACTCTCAGCACACCCTGATGTATTGCAAGGATCATAAACTCGCGTTAATGGTTACAATTCAAATACTCTTCGTGCCGCCCGGATTTTAAAATGCCGATCACCAACCTGACTCCCGCCGAACTTCGCCTCACCATCGCGCACGACACCCTCGGTTTCTCCGACACGTCCGAACTGGTCGAACAGGTGCTGCCGTGGATCGGGCAGGAGCGCGCTGAAATGGCCGCGCGTTTCGGCCTCGGCATGGATCAGGCGGATTACAACCTGTTCGTGCTGGGTGAAGTCGGTAGCGGGCGCTCTTCGCTGCTCAAGCAGGCGATGCAGGCGGCTGCCGCCAATCGGATAGTGCCCCCCGACTTGTGCTACCTGCACAACTTCGCCACGCCGGAAAGGCCGCAGGCACTGCGCCTGCCGGCCGGACAAGGACGCCTGCTGCGCGAGCTGATGATGCAGATGGTTAAGTCGTTGCAAACCGAAATACCGCAGCGGCTGGAAGGACAGGATTTCAAGGCCGAAAGCGAACGCATTGAAAAAACCTACAAGACCGAAGAAACCAAAAACTATGCCGAACTCGAAGCCTTTAGCGAAGCCCGCCACTTCGCGTTGCGCCGCGATGCCGGACGTCTGGTCTTCACGCTGCTGGGTAAAAAAGGCCACACGCTGACCGAAGATGAAGTCGTCATCCTGCCCAAGGAACGCCGTGCCGAAATCGAGCGGGCCGAGCAGGAACTGCGCACCGAGATCACCCGCTATTTCGAGAAGACCCGCCCGTTGGAGCGGCTGATGAACGAAGCGCTGGCGGCGTTGCGGCGTCAGGTGGTGAAGCCGTTACTGGAGCGCGAATTGCAGGAGATTCGCAACGGTTTGAAGAAACAAATCAAGGATGCCGCCAAGCTCAATGCCTATCTGGAGCATGTGCAGCACGACGTGCTCGAACATCTGGAACTGTTCAAAGTATCCGACAGCGACGAAGAGCTGCGGCAGGAAGCACTGACCGTTGTGCTCACTCGCTACCGGGTCAATCTGATCGTGGACAACGAGGGCGCAAAAGGTGCGCCGGTGATCGTCGAAGACAATCCCCTGTTCCGCTCGCTGTTCGGCAGCATCGAATACCAGTCGGAGAACGACGTGCTGGTGACCGACTTCACCCGCATCCGCGCGGGCAGCCTGCTCAAGGCGCACGGCGGCTTTCTCATGCTGCACCTGCGCGATTTGTTCGCCGACGGCCTGGTGCGGGAGAAGCTGCGGCGCTTCCTGCGCAGCGGCAGATTGCAGATCGAAGAGCCGGGCACGGCCTTCGCGCCGATTGCGGCGGTTTCGCTCGAACCCGAGGCGGTGGATGTCGATGTCAAGATCATCCTGATCGGTTCGCGCGAACAGTATTACGAGTTGCAGGAAGAAGACCCGGAGTTCGCGCGCCGCTTTCGCGTAAAGGTGGACTTCGTCGAAAGCTTTTTATCCGGTGCAGAAACCCGTCGTGCTTCAGCGATCTTTGTCGCGCATACGTGTCGCAATCTGGGGCTGCCGCATTTCTCCGCCGCCGCCGTCGCGCGCCTGCTGGAAGATAGCCACCGCGAGGTGGACGACCAGTCGCGCCAGAGTGCGATCTTCGCCCGCACCGAAGCGTTGGTGATGGAAAGCGCCGCGTTATGTCGCGCGCGCGCCGCCCGTCTGGTCGAGTTGCAGGATGTCGATGCGGCACTGCGCGCGCGCGTCCTGCGCCACGACTACCCCGATCAGCGCCTGCAGGAAGCCATCGCCGAGGGCGACTTGCTGATTACCGTGCATGGCGAGAAAGTGGGGCAACTCAACGGGCTGAGCCAAGTAGATTATGGGGACTATCGTTTCGGTTTTCCGACACAACTTACGGCGCGCACATTTGCAGGTGAGGACGGTTTGCTCAACATCGAACGCGAAGTGGAAATGTCCGGGCCGATCCACGACAAGGGCGTATTCATTCTGCATAACTATCTTTCCGCGCTATTCGCCCATAATGCGCCGCTCGCGCTCAACGCCTCTATCGTGTTCGAACAGGAATACAACGGGGTGGAAGGCGACTCCGCTTCCTGTGCCGAATTTTACGCATTGCTATCAGCGTTGTCCGGTTTGCCGCTCAAACAGGGCATCGCTGTGACCGGTGCGCTCAACCAGCACGGCGAAGTATTGCCGATAGGCGGCCTCAACGAAAAAATCGAGGGTTATTTCCGCGTCTGCGAAAGCGCCGGATTGGACGGCAGTCAGGGCGTGCTGATCCCGCACCGCAACCGCCGCCACCTGATGCTGGAGCGCAAGGTCGTCGATGCGGTTGCACAGGGGGTGTTCCATATCTACACTGCCAATCATGTGAGCGAAGGTATCGAACTGCTCACCGGAGTACCCGCAGGCATTGCCAACGCGACAGGCATCTTCCCGCGCAACAGCGTGCTGGGGCACGCTCAAAAAACCTTGCAGGCTTATCGCCGCGCCT
Organism: uncultured Gallionellaceae bacterium; assembly: GCA_964532405.1. GTDB lineage: Bacteria > Pseudomonadota > Gammaproteobacteria > Burkholderiales > Gallionellaceae > PALSA-1006. The sequence continues at coordinate 13,709 of CAZHIC010000049.1, forward strand.
TCCACTCGTCTGAACACCAGAAAGATGGGCGAAAGCCTTCGCGTTAGCACAGCCCCCGGTGTCAGACTAGTTGTCGCCTCAAAAAATTAACTTTGAGGTATGGAGGC
>CAZHIC010000050.1:0-13728 GCA_964532405.1 uncultured Gallionellaceae bacterium
CATACATCTCACAACCCTCTTCGCTCAGGCTCATCTCTGGATTGGAAAATACTCTTCCACCGTCCGTGCTTCTTCCCGGAGACGATCACAGATGCCAAGGGGAGGGAGCGCAAGTGCTATCGCTATGAGGAAATGAAAACGCCGTATGAGAAGTTCAAATCGCTGCCAAACGCCAGTGACTATCTCAAGCCCGGCATCACCTTTGAACAACTCAATGTGCAAGCGGCAAAGATGAGCGACAATGACGCTGCCTTGGCAATGAACACTGCAAGAAAAAAACTGTTCAGAGACATCTCTGCTTCAATCAAAAAGCGGGCTTGAGAAATCAAAACGGCAAGGCAAAACGAAGAAGCTCCTATCAACCAGACCGAATCAGAACAAAGTTCTTTTACCCAGATTCAAAATCCTTCGTTCAGACTCATTTAGGGATTGGAAAATACTCCTTGAGCGGTATGAGCCTGAACGAGGGCTATATTTCCAACGAGGTATGAGCCTGAAGCGAACAATCTGAGGCCGAATTTGAGAGGTGGGTTGATCATCAGAAGGATGGTGATCAACATGAACGAAACACGGTTTTGTACGATTGAACAGATCGAGCAATTTCTGGGCGCCAGCGCGCGGATCGAACTCACAGCACACGGGAACGACGCCCAGCGTTACTCTATAGCTTGACGTGTTGCCAAGTACGTCCGTCGATGCGGTAATTTTTGCAGCCGTTTTTGTTTACCTGTCTAATCAGGATTTCGTCTTCGTCGAATTCGATCAGGCTCCAGTTATGCCGGTCATCGAATTTGAAAGGCAAGCCGAAATACTTGACGGCAAGGCCGGAAGATACGATTTCATAGCAGTTTCGATCTGCCGCAGGCGGCGAGAATTCGTTCCGATGTATGTCGCCGGACAGGAAGATGACATGTTCCTTTTTTGCGATCAGGGCGCAGAGTTTTTTGTAGTCGCTTTCATATTGTGCCCAGTTTTCTGAACCCTGTGTGAGCGTCAGACCCGCGCAGATGAAAGTGTATTTTTGCGTGTGGTTCAATTTTTCGGCCAGAAATTCGAATTGTTCGTCGCCGAGTAAAGTCGTGTCGCTCGCGTAATAGCGGTTGTCCAGGAAGATCACCCGCGCGCCCGGCATGTCGATGTGGCAATAGACTTCAGGCCGGTTGGTGGAGCAGTCCATCCACTTGTGGAAACAGTCGCGCGATATTTTTTTGATCTCGGGAGGCACGTCGCTGCCATGCGCATTGTTCCATGCGAAATCGTGGTCATCCCAAACGCCATAGACGGCACTCTTCTTTTTCATCTTCTCGAACAGGCACTTGAAATGCGGCTCGTTCCATTGCCGGGAATATTTTCCGTTCATCATTCTGCCGAATTCGTCTGCCGAATAATGTTTGGGTTTGCCGTTGTATTCCTTGCTGAACAGGCAAATTCCGAAGTCCATGTATATCTGGTCGCCCAGCAGGAACAGGTAGTCGGGGTTTTCGTTTTCGATGTCAGCCCACTGTGGCTGATACGGGTAGGCTTCGTAACGGGCGCAGGAGGTGAATGCGATTTTTACTTTTTGGGTCATGGCAGCTTTATGGATTCCGGTCTGTGGTCATGCAAAGCGAGTGGCGGTTTCGCGGCTATGGCTTCATCGGAAAGAGCCGCCATAAGGGCCTGGATAACGGTCTTTTATTTTTCGGATGATGTCCATGTCCAGAACGGATTGGCTGGCGAATGAAATTTCCAGTTTGGGTGGGCCGACAAAGCTGTCGGGCGAGATTCCGGGGGCTTTAATGCCGACTACGCTTTCGATAACCGGGTGTACGCCGGAACACCATTCGAGCGATTTGGTGCAGTAGTAAACGAATTCCGTGCAGGACATTTTTTTGAAGCTGGAGAAGTCTAGGCCGAAGTCGTATTTCTTGCCGAGTTGCGAGAGCGCAAGTTTGAAGATGACCGGGAATGTGTCCGCAAACGGCACGGGCGCTCCGTTCTGCAGGTGCCCGGCGATTGCGAGTTCTTCACCGGTGAATACTGTTTTGATAACTGAATTTTCGGAATAGGGCTGTTGCACAAAATCGGCACGGGCGACGGATTGCGGGAAGCGGATCGCCACCATGTAGTCGCAGCGGCAGAAGTTGAGCAAGTCTTCCATGAAGATGCCGTCCTTCATGGAGTGGATGACCATCTGCTCGCCGCTCACGGCTTTTTCCAATACCTCTTCGAGAGGCGCGTAATCTGTTTCGGATATTGTGCTGCCCGAAAAAGCGCTACTCCAATGCTGGCGTATGGTTTCTTCATCCACTTTGCCCAGATACAGCCCGACATGGCTGAAAAAGCCGGGGATGAAATTCCCGTCTACATAGTTATCGAAGCCGCGCACCAGAATATCGCCGGGCTGAATGTCCGCCATGGCTTTGCGCATGTCGCTGCCTTTGACCTGATAAGAGCGCGGGTCATATAGCAGTGCGCCGCCGATGGAGGTGGTTATCAGCAGATGGGGCAGGACAAAAAGACGCGGCTGCTCGCCGAAAAATTTCAGGTCGCCAAAAAAACGCAGGAAGGTTTCTTTAAGCGCATAGCCAAATTTCTCTTCGACGTTCTTTGCGGGCTTATGTTTGCGTTGTTTGAGTGGGTTCATGGTGTGTCCTTTCGTGCGCTTGGTTTACGTGAGCTTTGGCGATCAGAATCGCTCATGGGTTAGCCACGACTTATTGTGGCTACCCAGGATGGTTCGTTTATTTGTGCTCTTCCACAACGGCAGTTTCCATTTCGGATTTGCGTGCGTTCATGCGGTCGAAGACAAAGGCGGCAAGGTAAGCGCCGAACAGCCACTCGTTCAGGTTGCCCTTTATCGTCGAATACACCACGACCCACGATACCAGCAGGAAGGCGAGATTCAGCCGCATCTGGCTGCCGCCGATCTTGCCCGTAGAGTCGGTCAACAGGTCGCTGAGATTCAGTGGGCTATTCGGGTCGCGGTGCGCTTTCCAGAACAGGATGACTAGCGTCGCCATGAGCAGCAAGGAGAATAAATTCCCTGTTGTCTCCCATGTGCTCGACGCAAACGCGATTGCCACCCAGCTTGTCAGCATGTCAAAAAATGTTTCCATGGTTATTCTCCTTGCTAGACTTTTTTCGCCAGTGCATTGAGTGCCTTGCTCTTGTCCGCGCTGCCCGAGCTGGAGCCGAAGAAGTAGGACACGACTTGCGTGGCGACGGTGGTGAGTGCGCCGAGGATGTAGATGACAATGTCTTTCATCGGCGAATTTGGCGCCATTATTTTGCTGGCACTTGCATCGCTGAATACGATGTACCAGTACATGAAGAAGGTCAGCCCGATGATTGCGAAGGCGAGCACGGGATGGATGTTCTTCGCCAGCCAGCTCGCGTGCTCAGATTCCTGCACGCGGCTCTGGTTGTCGCGCGCGCTGGCGGTGTCGCCCAGATAGGCTTGCGTCTCTTGCAATCCGAGCGTGGCCATTTGCAGTTCGTATTGCATGGTGGCCTTGCCGATCTCGTTGTCGAGTTCTTTGCGCTCTTCGTCGGAGGTGAGGTTTTTGTCGATGGCGTCGCCTACTGCGGTGACGAGAGAGCTTGCGCCGCTACTGAATATATCGGTGAAGAAGTTCATGATTAGATGGCCTCCAATGTGCGTTTGACCCAACCGTAGAAGAATTTTTTGCTGTCCTGCTGTTTTTCGCAGATGTGTACGTAGCGCGCGATCTTGTGCAGGGAGAACAGGGCGATGAAGACGCGCGGGTCTTCCGCGTTGATCTTGCTCAGGCTGACGGGGCCGATGGTGCCGTCCGGTTTCGCGCCGATGGTGATTTGCGCGAGTTTGGCGCTGGTGATGGGGCCGGCGTTGACGGCGAAATCAAAGATACATTCGGCGATGTGCTGGTCGGCGATTTCGTCGCCGCGCATTTTGTCCCAGTAGTTGATCTCGTAAAAGGTTTTGATCTTGTCTTGCAGCGGGGTATTGCCGTCGAGATTGGCGGGAAAGTTCTTGTCCTTTTTTGCCATGTCGATGGTGATCCAGCCGTCCCATTTGGAATTCATCTTGCGGGCGATGCCTTTGTAGGTTTCGCCACCGGGGTCTTGCGGGTCGTTTACATACCCGCCCTCGGCTTTCATGGTTGCAATAAATGCGGATGCGAAGTCAGCCATAGTGCCTCCTGTATCAGGTTAACAAATGAGTTTTGTTGCGGGAGAGGGGGATGCGCCGGAGCGGCGAGCGGATACAGCAGTAAGGCAGGCGACCATGCGTTTCCCCTTTGAGAACAAGTTGTTCTGCTGGCGATGCTTCCCGTTTGGCGGGAAATTATTCTTGCGCCAGCCTCCTGTTCTGGGGGTTCCGCTACGTGCCTTGCACCGTGCTTGCGGTGCGATGTGCGTGTGGCGGACTTGCAAGTGGGGTGAACTCTAGGGGAGTTTGCCGGGGGCTGTCAACGTTAATATTGTTACGGCTAATCGAACGGGAAAGACAGGCCGACACCCCAAGTCTCGTGTTTCTGGTTGTAGTCGATGAGGCTTTCGCCGTAGCCGCTGAAGTATTGCAGGTGGATGTTGGTGTTGTGTTCGCCGGGCGAGGCTAGGGTGAGCAAGCGCCATGCTGTCCAAGGTGCGGAGAGGTCTAGTTGAACCGAGCGCGACCTTGCGATCAGGGTTGCTTCCCATAAATTGTTTTGCGAGTAGCGCAGTTCGATATCGCCGTGACCCAGGTAGTCGGTGATGTCCGGGTTGTCGTCAGTCGCGGGATCTTCGCTTATTCTTTGCCACCAGCGCAGCAGCAACACCACTGTTCTGTCGCCGCCGAATGTGCGCTCTATCCCCGGCTGTATATAGGCTCTGTTCCAGCTGCGCGATCTCGGGTTGGACTGTCCGTTCGATTGATGCACCAACCCGAAATTGAGGATGCTCGGATTGATGTCGAGTTTCGTCAGCAAGTCGTTGGGGCGAACCGAGTAGATGAATTCGGGTTCGTAATTGTTTTCGCGGAACGGACGCGAGTTGGCTGCATCATAAACCTGCCAGAACGAGAGTTGCGTGTAGCCGAACCACAAGGAGCCATAGCGATCAAAATCGGCCAAGTCGTGTTTCATGCTGAACTGGAATTTCAGGTCTCTGTTGTCCAGTGCGTATGAGGCAGGCACTTGGTTCTGCGGGTTGGGGCTGGTGGGGGTGTCGTTTGGTTGCGACGAGCGCGCATATACCAGCACATAGTTTTGTTTGTATACATTCAGCGGGTCATTGCTGGGCGCCCACTCTTGGGTAAGCCCCCGCGCACGAAAAGGGACGAGCGATTTTTGTTTGGTCGCTACGGGCTCGGATTTTTGTGCTGCTTGCCGGTAGCAATTGAGTTCGGTGTCGGCGGATTCTTTGTTCTGCATCTCGACACAGGTTTGCCAGTTGAGCTTTTCCTCGGCGGCGTTTGCTGTGCTGGCCCATGGCAACGGGAGAAGGAATAGGACGCAGCAGCTTAGGATTTTTTTCATGGGGCAATTTCTATCGGAGGCATGGTCGCACGCGCTCAGTCGATGAAGCCGCATTCGCGCTGGTGACGGATGGCGAGGAATTGTACCTTGGGTATGGCGATCAGCGTGCAAGGATGTATGCCTGTACATCTTCTATGGCGCAAAGCGTACCTCCGGCATCCACTTCGGCGGCAGAGGCGACTGCGTCATTGATGAACGACTGGCGCATTTCGGCTAGGCGGGTTTGTTTCTCCAGCGATTCAACCATGAAGGCGTGTGGCGTTCTGCCAGAGGCTCGCGCGGCGGATGCGATACGCGCTTTCAATTCTTCGGGTAGTTTTAGTGTGGTGGTGGCTACCATGACGGTCTCTTTGCAAAAGTATTACCAAAGTAACGCCCGGATGGCGAGGCGTCAATCGCCCCTGATCAGGGAAATCAATTCGTCGGTGGATGGAATATTCACCGCATCGCCTTCGCCCAAGATGCTTTCCGCCAGCGCGCGTTTGTCGTTGTGCAGGCCGACGATGTGCTCTTCCACGGTGCCCTGCGTGACCAGGCGGTACACGGTGACCGGGCGCAGTTGACCCATGCGGTGCGCGCGTCCCATGGCCTGGTCTTCGGCGGCGGGGTTCCACCACGGGTCGGTGATGACCACGTAGTCGGCGGCGGTGAGATTCAAACCGAAGCCGCCCGCTTTCAGGCTGATCAAAAACAGATCGCTCTTGCCCGCTTGAAATGCGTTGACGCGTTTGGTGCGTTCGGTGGCGGGCGTGGCGCCATCCAGATATTGATAGGCGATTCCGGCAGCGTCCAGCGCCTCGCGCAGCAGGGTGAGGAAGTCCACGAACTGGCTGAACACCAGCGCTTTGTGGCCGTTGGCGACCAGCTCCAGCGCGAGCGTGGTAAAGGTCTGCACCTTGCTGCCGATGGCGGGAAAGGCCGGTGTGACGATGCGCGGATCGCAGGCGGCGCGGCGCAGGCGCGTGAGCTGGGCGAGGATGTTCATGCGCGCCTGTCCCGCTTTGCCATTGGCAAGTGCGGCATCCGCTTCGGCGATGGCTTCGCGGCGCAGCGCTTCGTAATGCGCAGCTTCTTCTTTGCTCGGTGCGATCTTGATCACCAGCTCGGTACGCGCGGGCAACTCTTGCAGCACTTGGGTCTTGGTGCGGCGCAACAGGAAGGGGGCGATCAGGCGGCGCAGGGTGTGCTGCGCGTCGCGGTCTTTGTCGCGCTCGATGGGCACGGCAAAGCGTTCGTTGAAGCGCGCGAGGCTGCCGAGCAAGCCGGGGTTGGCGAAGCGCATGATCGACCACAGTTCGCTCAGACGGTTTTCCACCGGGGTGCCGGACAGCGCGAGGCGGAAATCCGCATCCAGTTCAAACACGGCTTGGGTGCGTTTGGTGGTGGCGTTTTTGATGAACTGCGCTTCGTCGGCGATGAGGGTATGCCAATGTTTTTTGGCAAACTGTTCGTCCGCTTGTTGCACCAGTGTGTAGGACACGACGACCACATCGAATGCGGCGGCGGCTTCGACCACAGCCTCGCGATCCACTTCGCTGAACAGATGAAAGTTGAGGCTGGGCGCAAAACGCGCGGCTTCGGCGATCCAGTTGCCGCACACCGAAGTGGGGGCGATGATGAGCGCGGGCCCGCCTTCGGCGCGCGCCAGCAGCAGCGCCAGCGATTGCAGCGTTTTGCCCAAGCCCATGTCGTCGGCGAGACAGGCGCCGAATCCCGATTGCGCGAGGCGCGAGGCCCACACGTAACCGTCTTCCTGATACGGGCGCAACTCGGCTTGCAGCGTAGTGGGCAGCGGGATTGCTTGCTCTTGCGTGTCGCGCAGTTTTTCGATGGCGTTGCGAAACTCCTTGTCGGCTTTGGTGTCGATTCCCTCCAGCGCATCGTCCATCCATGCCGCCGCCAGACGCGGAATACGCGCGCCGTGTTTGTCGGTTTCGGTGACGGAAGCCAGATCGGACAGGCGATCTTTCAGTCTGCGCGTGAGTGCCGCATACACGCCGTTGCCCATCGCGATGAAGCGGCTGTTGCTGCGCGAGGCGGCCAGCAACGCTTCGAAGGTAAACACCAGCCCTTCATCCACACGGGCTTCGCCTTCAATCTTGAACCAGTCGCGCTCGCTTTTGACTTGCACGGAGAGCTGCGACATATCGACGGAGATGACTTTCACCGCCTTGCCTTTGGGCCAATCCAGTGCGGCGACGGCGGGCAGCGCGGGCAGCACTTCGACCAGCGCCAGCGCGTCTTCCGGCTCAGCCACATCCCATTCGCACTGCTCGTGATCTCCGGCGCATTTTTCCAGAAAGGGCAGGGCGTCCAGCACGGTATTCAGATGCGCGCGCTCGACATCCAGCTGCCGCGTGGTGCCGACGCTCTCTCCGCCCACCAGTGCCATCAAGCGCGCACGGCCGTTGCCCGGCACTAGGCGCGGTCCGGCTGCGCCCAGTGGTGTGGATACCAGACGCAGCAACAGGCCGTCGTTCAGCGGCGACAGTTCGGCGCGCAACAGCGATTCCGCCGCCACTTCGCGCGAGGCTTGCAGATGGTCGGCCTGCAACTGGAAGTGGCTGGTCAATGCCTCCATCGCGGTCTGCAATTCTTTTTGCGCGCTGGCGGGGATGGTCACTTTGTCCGCGAGCAATTGCGCGGCGCGGCGTTGCGATGCGGAGAAGCGGATCAGGCGCACGCGCTGGGCCGAGTCCTGCACCAGCGTGATCAGGCGCAAGGCTTCGGCTTCGCGTTTTTCGTCGGCATCGTAATAATATTTGTTGGCGGGAACACTGTCGCGCAACGGCGGCGTGACCTTCAGCGTGATCTGGTCGCCGCTATGGATGACTTCGATTTCCGGCGTGCCTTCGCTGAGTTCGACGAACTGCTCCGGTCTGCTGTTCAGCGCCACGCAAGGGTGGCCGACCAGAGCTTGTATGGCATTGGGCAGATCCAGCTGGGTACTGCGGCGTCCGGATTTTTCTGCGTGCGCGCAGTTGGCAGCTTTCGCATCCCAGGGCGAGAGGTGCGGGTTGCCGGCGATCTTGGACAGGGTGACGGCTTTGGCTTTGCTCCAGCCGCGCGCGCCGTGCTTTTGTTCCAGCGGCTGAATGTCGAGCAGTGCGCCATCCTTGCCGATGTCAAGCATCCAGATAAAACGGCTGGCTGCGCCGCTCTCGGCGCTGGCAGGCGCATCGTTGCCCAATGTTTGCAAGGCGGAGAGCAGTTCGCGCCAGTGTTCGGCTTTGCCCGCCACGAAATATCCGGCGGGAGGCTCTGTGCCATCGATGAGACATTTTGCCCCTTCCGCCATGCTCGCCAGCCAATGGAAGCCGCATTGTTTGAGCTGGTCGATTTGATTGTTGCACATGGCGGAGAGCGCATTGCGGTAAGGCTCGCTCGCGCCGCGCATCGCGCCCATGCCCAGCCATGAAGCCAATATCACGCGCCACAAATGATCGAGGCTGACGTGACGCGCGTAGTATTCCGCCGCCTTGTACAGTGCCGGATCGGGCTCCGCATCGCCGCGCCTTATGTCAATGGCGTGCACCCATTGCCCCCAGCCGGAGGTGGTGTCGGGGTCGCGTTTGCCGGATTCTGAGATGCAAAATTTGCGCGCCAGTTCCAGATGCTTGGGGGTTTGCTGTGCCAGCAGCGTCAGCGGGTAGATCCATGCGATGCTGAACGGGAAGACGCGTTTTTTCGCACCGATTTCGAGTTGGCGTTTTTTCAGCGCGACTTCAAATAGTGTCTGCGCTGCTACCCACTGGCCTTCCTGCGCCAGCGCATAGGCTTGCAGCGCATCCGCCGCGCCCTCATTCAAGCCGTCGAGTATTTGGCGTGCCGCTGCCCGTTCGCCCCGGTGCAGCATCAGCTCCGCAATGGCGATGCGCAAGGAGGAGGACATCTGCGCGCGACTGTTCTCCACCTGTGCCAGTGTCCAATCGACCAAAGGCAATAGATCTGTATCCCAGTTGCCGCTGAACTCCAGCACCGCGGTATAGGCGAGATCCCAGCGCAATGCGGGATCGACACGGGCGAAAGTGCTCTCGCTGAAATCGTGCAACAGCGCCGCATTCAAAATGCTGTGCCAGTCCATCGAGCGGCCGATCATCTGTGCCATGCGATCTATTTCCACTTTGGGCGAGCGGGTCAGCAGTGCCAGACGCACGATGGCAACCGTGGCTTCGCGGTCGTAGAGCGGCCAGGCATACAGCGCGTGCTGCGTGTTGAATCCCTCGATGTCGTACAGGGCGCGCCGCAGTTGATGCGCTTCCACGGTGTCGAGTAATTCCTCGTACAGCGCGCTGCGCTGCAAGTCTGCCAGACGGAAATATCCGGCGCGCTGCGTCGATTCGACGACCAGTTTTTGTGCGGCCAATTGCTGCATGCTGTGCCTTACTTCGTCGGACGTGATCATGCGCCCGCTGCTGTGTCTGAAATCGAGCCTGCGCAGCATGCTGTAGACGGTGGTGCGCGGGTGCGGAGACCACAGCAAAGCCATAGCGAGCATGACCCGGCGATGGTTGGAGTCCATGTCTTTCTCTGAAATTGCGGGGGAGTCGCCGAGCAGGTCTTTCATGTGCAAATACGCCTTGCGGTGAAAAATTAGTCTGCCATTTTAACTGCGGCGGAGAGTATCCGCTGCGTAAATGTAAAAAAATGCCAGTCCTTCGAAATCAAAAATTATTCAGCTTGTTGCCAATATCGCACATGGCTCTTGCGATAGCACTCGACAGTAAATTCCCCCGCATCCATTTTGACGATGATCGCGCCGTCTGCGTCGGAGCGTAACAGCTCGCTTCCCGCATCGCGGTAACGCGCGTACACCTCTGCATTGGGATGATGGAAGCGGTTGCGGTAACCCACGGTGAACACGGCATAGCGCGGATGCACGGCTTGCACGAAGGCGGGCGAGGACGAGGTTTTGCTGCCGTGATGCGGCACGACCAGCAGGGTGGCGGGAAGTTTATTGGCGTAGGTCTTCAGCAAGCGCGCTTCGCTGGTTTTTTCGATGTCGCTGGCGAGCAGCACGCTATGGGTTCCGCTGCTGATGCGCAGCACGCAGCCGCGTTCGTTGTCGCGGATATTTTCTTGCGTATAGCTCGCCAGCGATGGATGCAGTATTTCGAAGTGCACGCCGTCCCATTCCCATGATTGCCCTGCGGCGCAACGGCGGCTATCGCGTACGGGACGCAGGATGTCGTGATCGGGGGGCAGCGAAGAATAAACCCGGCTCGTCGCTAGCGCCTGTAGCACGGACGTTGCGCCGCCCGTGTGGTCGATGTCGTTGTGGGTGAGTATCAGGCTGTCCAGTTGCGCGATGCCGAGGCCGCGCAGGGCGGGCACCAGAATGCGCTTGCCGCTGTCGGCTTCGCCGTTGTAATCCGGCCCGGTGTCGTAGAGCAGGGCGTGATTTTGTGTCTGTGCGGCGACCGCCAGACCTTGCCCCACGTCGAATATGAATAGGCGTAAAGCGCCGTAGGGAGGGGCTTGCGGGGCGACCATGAACATCGGCAGCAGCATCAGGCCGCCCAGCCAGCGCGCGGGAAAGCCGCTTGGTAACAGTATCCAGAAGATGCCGAACATGCCGACGACGATGCTCCAGGCAGGCGGCGCATGTTGCGTCCACACCGCATCGGGCAGGCTGTTCAGCCATACCAAGGCCGTCATACACACACTCATGCTTTGATGTGCGAGTTGCAGCAGCCAGTCGAAGGGCAGCAGCGCGCCGAGCAGGGTGAGGGGCACGACGACGAAGCTCACCAAGGGAATGGCGAAGGCGTTGGCGAGAGGCGATACCAGCGACACTTGCTGGAACAGCGCGAGCAGCAGCGGAATCAGGCCGATGCTCATGGCCCATTGCACGCGGCCATATTCGACCAGCCAATGGTGAGTTCCCAAGCGGTTGGCGGTGATGAAAAATATCAGCGCGACTGCGCCGAACGATAGCCAGAAGCCGGGAGACAGCACCGCCCACGGGTCGAGCAGCGTTACGATGAACAGCGCTGCCGCGAGCAACTGCGAAGGCGCGATGTTGCGCGACGACCACAACGCCACGGCAACCGTTGCCAGCATGTAAACCGTGCGTTGCGCGGGGACGCCGTATCCGGCCAGCAGGGCGTAGCCGAGCGCGACCGTGAAGCCGATCACCGCTGCCGCTTTGCGCGCGGGGAGGCGTAGCGTGAGGCGGGCACTGCGCCGCCATAACCAGTACGTCAGCGCGAAGGCCAGTCCGGCCAGCATAGTGATATGCAATCCAGAAATGCTCATGAGATGGTTCACCCCAGTGCGCGTGAAAACCTGCCATTGCGCCGGCGAGATGCTGCCCTGATCGCCGATGGCGAGAGCGCTCAATACGCCGGTATAAGGTGCGTCGGCTAGCGTTTTTTGAAAACGCGCGCGCACCGCTTCGCGTATGCGTTCGATGGTGTAGGCGGGCGAAAAAACGGACACCTCGATGCGCCGGTTGTCGCCTTTACTGTGCACGTAACCCACGGCACGTATATCGCGTTCCAGCGCCCATGCCTCGAAATCGAAGTTGTACGGATTGCTGGTGCCGTGCGGTTGCTTCAGGCGCACCGTCAATTGCCAGCGTTCTCCGGCATGCAGGTCTAGCGGCTCGTGTTTGTCGTCGCGATAAGTGGAAAGCAGAATGTGTTGCGGAACACGGGCGTCAGGCGTGCCGACGCTTTCGACATCGAGCATAAAACTCAGGCCGCGCTCGTGTTGTCTGGGCATCTCCGCCACGACGCCGATCAGCGCGATGTCGCGACCTTGCCATGCGGCGGGTAATGCGTCGGCAAGGCGATGTTGCGCCATCCAGCTTGCGTAAAAGAATCCGCCCGTCAATGCGATAACGAGGAGCAGCGCACGATGCGTGATGCGTTGCCAGAACGCATGACGTGGCATGAAGAGTACGGGCAGAAGAGTGATGAGCCACCATGCAAGGTCGGGGTTGGGTAGAGCTGCCTGCTGTTGCAAGAGCCACACGCCGAGCACAAACAGGAGGGAGACGGAGATCATGGAGCGTAGAGTAACCCTGAATTTGCTATGGGTTAGGTGCGATTTTCATAACGGATGTGTTTTTCGTGCCCGAAAAAATGCTAATCTCTCGTGACCATTTAAGGAGCTAGAACATGCAAACCGATTCGTCATCCGTAGAAGAATTCAAGCGGCGCAAAACAGTATTCGTTCTGCGCGGGATATTGCCGATGTTGTTGATCATCTTGCTCGGCTGCGTCTTGATGTCATGGGCGATACCGCAGCATAACAATCTGTATATCCTGCTCGCAAACGTCTTGATCTTTACCAGCGGTATGGTGTTCGTGACCGCGGCGAAACGCTACTACCGTTGTCCCGTGTGCGAAAAAGTGGTTGTGCCTACCAAAGACGACGGCACGCCCAGTGAAATCAGCTTTGCTATCGCGTACAAACCGAAGGTGTGCCCTTATTGCGCGGCAAAGTTGTTGTAGGGGCGGCGAATATCCGCGTACAAGAGGTCATCGTTTAGGATTCGGAATGATATGGGGCGCTGCGCCATACTTGGCAAAAATTGAGCAAGGAGATGGCGATGAGCACTACCGCAGTTCGCCCGACTATCCCGACAGCCCGCGAGATACCAAGCTTCAGGCTAAGGGTAATTCCCAATCGGCTATTCGCAATCCTGTCACGCGCTTGAATTCACTGGTGTTGTGCGAGATGAGGGTGGCGTTGTGGGCGCGGGCAACGGCGGCGATGAGGGTGTCATTCGGGCCGATGGGTGTGCCCTGTGTCAACAGGTCGGCGTGGATTTGCCCGTAGTGCTCGGCGCATTCATCATCAAAAGCGAGGCTTTGTAGTGGGGCGAAAAAGGCTTTGAGCAGTTGCAGATTGGCTACCACCCGTTGGCTGCGCTTCGCGCCATACAGCAATTCCGCTTTAACTAGTTCTCATCCATAAACACCCGAACTTTCAGCACTGACCGATGACCATTTTTGGTCGGGCGCTGTAAATCGAGCATTTTTTCCGTTATAGGCAGACGGATTCGCAAGCGTGATTCGTCTATCCTGTTTTTCAGCCATTTTGGTGCGAGTCCTCCCGCACCATGATAGGCATTTTAAAACGCACCACACACTTCGATAACGCTATACGGCTTGTCGTGACAGGCGCGCAAACAGCTTGAAGTTATACGCCAGCACCGCCGACATCACGTAAGACTTGAAGTGTATAGTGGACCCCAAAAATCAGACAGTAATTTAAGATGGTAGCCTGCCGTAAA
>CAZHIC010000051.1:0-12741 GCA_964532405.1 uncultured Gallionellaceae bacterium
TTACAGGGGCAAGTTTACGAAGTGCAAATAATCAATTTTTAGAGGTGCCCTATAGAAAATCTATCATGTCCTTCACCCCCGAAACCTTATTGCGTCAATGGCAAACCCTGCGGATGATTCCTCGTCACCCTCGCAAGATTACGGCTGCCGTGCTTTGTGCAAGTTTGAATGCGGATGGTTTTGCAGTGGGCAAGCGAACGGTGGAGCGCGATCTGCAATCGTTAGCCAGTATTTTTCCTCTGGTGTCGGATGAGCGGAGCAGGCCGTTCGGATGGAGCTGGCAAAAAGATGCGCCCGCCTTTGATCTGCCGGGTATATCCAATAGCGAGGCGATTACCTTGTTGTTGTCGCGTGAACATTTGCGCAACCTGTTGCCCGCTTCCACCATCGCCCAATTACAACCCTATTTTGCCCTCGCCGAACAAAAGCTGTCTGCGCTAGAGCAGCATTCAGGCATCGCCGGATGGCAGCGCAAGGTGCGGGTGATACCAGCGTCGCAACCATTACTTGCGCCCAAGATAGACGAGGCGGTACAGGCCACCTTGTACGAAGCTCTGTTGAATGCGCGGCAATGCACTATCACGTATCTAAAACGTGAAGCGAGCGAAGCGGAAAGCTATCCGGTTCATGCGTTGGGATTGGTGCAGCGGGGCCAAGTGCTGTATCTGGTTTGCACCATCAAATCTTATCCGCAGATTCGCATTCTTGCGCTGCATCGCATTTTGGCGGCTGAGTTGTTGGATGAGTCTATTTCTCCGCCTGCCGATTTTGATCTGGACGCTTACATCGCATCCGGCGCGCTGGGTTGGTTTCCCAAAGAGTCTATTCGTCTTAAAGCCAACTTCAGCGCCGAAGTGGCCGCGCATCTTTATGAAACGCCTTTGTCGGAAGATCAAACGATGACGGAGCTGCCTGATGGGCGAATTCAGCTTGCGGCAACAGTGCAGGAGACGCTGCAATTGCGCTGGTGGCTGCAAGGATTTGGCGATGCAGTGGAGGTGGTTAAGCCAGTTCAGTTACGGCGGCAGATTGCGGAAGGTGTTCAGCGTTTAGCTGATTGCTACAGAAAGGAATAAATCATGGATGGCGTTGAAGCAAGCAGGATTGTTGAATCTACCCTCAATCAGATTTCAGATTTATGCCAAATGAAACGAGATAGGCTCCGTGAAATACATCGACCTATTTTGGTGGCTCTGCAAAAAGAGTGTGCTGAAAAAGTGCGCATCGCTGAAGCAAAAGGTTATGAGCGAGGTAGAGGCGAAGCTGAAGGGCTTGAGCTTGCCGCGCTTGACGGCGTACAAAATATTTTGAAGGAGCTTCATGGCGAGACAATCCGTAAACGCCGGACGGCTGAGGAGAAAGCTTTGGATCGCGGGAGAATGGCGTCTGAAATGCGGCATTGGCAAATATCTTTGTTGGGGTTTGGCCGGATTGCAAAAGGGGGTGATGTCATGGACAAGGCGGGAGTCCATTGCATTATCGAATCTGCAATTAGGTTTGGCGGGAAATTGCCAAGCATAGAAAATCAAAAACTGATTGAGCAGGTTCAGTCCGAGCTGGAGTTATGCGCTTCAATTGACGAAGTCGTTGAGATTCTTGAAGCCAACCGCAGCCTGATATGTAATTCGTTCGGAGTGGATGATTCTGCTTTTGATGAGTGCGTTGCTGATGTTCAATCGCTGGCAACTGGATCAGTTCAGCAAAGCGCCAATCTGAGTGAAGATGAATTCCAAGCAGGCATGGAACGTGGCCTGAGAAATTATTCAAGAATCGTTAAAAATGGAGAGCTGCATGAACAAAGCTGAAGTTAAAGACATCATTGAAGCCACGCTTAAAAGTGGAAGTAAAACGCCGGGACTTTTTGACTTGCCCAAGATGCTGGGGATTAAGAGCAAGCTTGAATCGTGCGAATCAGTTGCTGATGTCCTCGGTATACTGGAAGACAACCGCCCACTTTTATGCAAGTCGTTTGGATTAAGCGATGAGCTATTCAACAGCGGCGTGGAGAAGCTGAAAGCCTTGGCGTAACTATCACAATGGGATTCATCATCGGACTTATAGTCAGCCTCGCTATCGTTGGTTTGGTAATTGCAGGCTTCATTGCCTACTGGATAGCGATGATTATGTTTTTCATCCTCGTGGCAGTTTTCTTATTCTGGGCGATGGTGTTTGCTTTGATCTCTGGTGATCCCTACGTCGGTGCGCTTTGCTCTGTGTTTGCTACTGGGTTGTCGTTTTGGTTGTTCAGTTTGCGTGAAGAGAGGCAGTCGAGTTAGCTCAACATGAGCTTCCCTTACGCCGCTCCGACTTCATTCAGCAGGTCGGGATGGCGATCCAGCACCTTGAGCAGTTTGACCAACGCGAGAGAGGGATTGGTTTTTCCGTTTTCGTAGCGTGAGAACGCATTGACCTCTCCCCCAAATATCTCCGATGCTTCACGCAGGTCGAGGGGTGGTTTTTTGCGAACTTTGAAATAGAAAAACTCGCGTAGAATATGCGCATGCGAATAATTTCAAAAAGACCGCTCAGGGAGTTTTGGCAGCTTCATCCAGAATCCAAGCCCATGCTGAATGAATGGTTTAGAAAGGCGGGTCACATAGCAGCGAGTTCTTTTCCTGCATTGCGTGAGACGTTTGGTTCGGCAGATTATGTGGATGGGTTTACATTGTTCGATGTGGGGGGAAACCGTTACCGTATTGCGGCGGTTATTCACTACGATAAGCAACGGATGTATATTCGCCAGGTAATGACTCATGCAGAGTATGACCGTAATGATTGGAGGAAAAAATGAATACTGTGATAGATTTTCAGCGGCTGCTACCTGCTTGGCAAAACCTCCAATCAGTAGCGCCAGTTTCACACATTGAATCTGAGGCCAGCTATGAGCAGGCGACTGTTTTACTTAACAGTCTTCTTGATCTAGTCCGTGACGATACAAATCATCCGCTTTATTCACTTGTCGCTGTCGTCGGTGATTTGATCGAGGCTTATGAGATTGATCACGAACCTATGGATAGTTAAGCAAAGCAAGACCACCCAGAAGACCTCTCAAGGTCAGCATCGCAATAGTTTTTTTATCCAAAATAATCCATTAGAGCGTAGGTCGGGTTAAAACCAGACCTTGATTTTGTGATGCCCCAACGGCTAATGAATCCGGGTTTATGGGAATAGGCGGTTGGGGCAGCCCATCATCAACCAATTAATTTTTTTGCGAAAAAAAGTTTACAGCTTCTACCACATCGCGCGTGCGCTTGAACGGTGGCAGGCTCTGCCAGATGCGCTTGCCGTAATGTTTGGCGATGAGGCGCGGGTCGCAGATCATCAGCACGCCGCGATCGCTCTCGTCGCGGATCAAGCGTCCCGCCCCCTGCTTGAGGTTGATCACCGTGCGCGGCAACTGGTATTCCATGAACGCGTTGCGCCCCTGCTTGGTGATCTGCGCGATGCGCGCCGCCAGTACCGGATCATCCGGCGGGGCGAACGGCAGTTTGTCGATGACCACCAGCGACAGCGCTTCGCCGCGCACATCGACGCCTTCCCAGAACGATTGGCTGCCCAGCAGTACCGCGTTGCCGTGGTCGCGGAATTTGCTTAACAATTCGTTGCGTGAACCTTCGCCTTGGATCATCAGCGGATACTTCAGATTTTTGCGGTCGAATTCGGCCTGCAAAATTTCATAGGCGCGCTGCATGGCGCGCAAGCTGGTGAACAGCAAAAACGCGCGCCCTTTGCTGGCCTCGATCAAGGGCAGCGCCGCCTGTACCACCGCCTCGGTGTAGCCGGGGCTGTTCGGTTCCGGCATGTCTTGCGGCACATACAGCAGCGCTTGTTCCTGATAATTGAACGGGCTGTCCCAGCAGGCGGTGCGCGCTTCCAGCAAGCCCATCTCGGCTTGGTAGTGAGAAAAATTCTGCTTCACCGCGAGCGTGGCGGAAGTGAATATCCAGGCGCGCGGATGGCCGCTGATCTGTTTGGCAAAAATTTCCGCGATGGACAACGGGGTGGTGTTGAGTACCACGGCATGGTGGAACACTTCCAGCCAGCGCACCTTGTCCACTACGTCGCCGTCCTGCCACTGCTTGAGTTGTTGCCCCAGCGCCTGCCCGCGTTGCCAGCAGTTTTCCAGCCCTTCGCTGCGTTCGGCTTGCTTTTCTAACAGATCAGTCAGTGCCTTAAGTTGCGTGTTCAATGTGGTGAGTGCCTCCGTCCAACCGGGCAATTCCAGCGTGGCATTGGCGGGCATGCGCCCTTCGTTCTTTTTGAACACCAGACGCAAATCGCGCGCCGCTTTTTCCAGCGCATCGCAGGCCACGGGCAACGGCGCAAAATCTTTCGCGCTGGTCAGCGCTTCCAGTTGGCTATCGCGGGCGAGGTCGAGCAGTTGCGAGGTGGAAATGTTTTCGCCGAAAAACAGGCTGGCGGTTTCCGGCAACTGGTGCGCTTCGTCGAATATGACCGTGTTGCAGGCGGGCAGCAGCTCGGCCACGCCTTCGTCGCGCAGCATCACATCGGCAAAGAACAGGTGATGGTTCACCACCACCACATCGGCTTCCATCGCTTCTTTGCGCGCTTTCAAGACGAAACACTCTTTGTGCTGCGGGCATTCTTGCCCCAGACAATTTTCGCGCGTGGAAGTCACCTGCATCCAGATCGGCGCATTCTCCGGTACATCGGCCAGCCCGCTCTTGTCGCCTGATTGCGTCACCTTGGCATATTTCGCGATCTTGCCCAGATGGCGGATGTCATCGCGCGTTTTAAATGTGCCCTCGGTTTGCGCGCGCTCCAGATGGTAATGGCACACATAATTGGAGCGACCCTTGAGCAGGGCGATGGACACCGGAACCTTCAGCGCATCGCGCACGGTGGGCAGGTCGCGTTGAAAAAGCTGATCTTGCAGGTTCTTCGTTCCGGTCGAAATGACCACCTTGCCGCCTGCCAGCAAGGCGGGCGCGAGATAAGCGAAGGTCTTGCCCGTGCCTGTACCCGCTTCGGCGATCAATTGACCATTGGCGTTGATCGCTTCGGCGATGGCCTGCGCCAGCTCCACCTGTTGCGGACGCGCGCGAAAATTTTCGATGTGTGCGGAAAGCGCGCCATCGGGGGCAAACAGGGCTGAGATTTGTTCGGATGTGAGCAAAGGGTAGCGATCTAAGGCAGCAGGGTAGGGGGGGGCGTTGAATGCCGCAAAAAAACAGGGTTCCGATTTTACGCGAAATTCGGGTTGTTCATGTGCTTGATATTGCCTGACTGATGGCGGTGTTTGGGAACTTAAAATATGGCTCGGTGCCGGAGATGGCTGCTGCATTTTAGAAGCTCGACCGGTTACTTTAGAAGGCGTGGAGTGTCAAGTTTTCAAACAACACTGTTCTGTTATCATGACGCCCGTTTTGGCCACTGAAATGTAATGCAGATGAAAACCAAGGAGAGAAGAATGGCGGTTGATTTTAGACTGAGACAGCTTGCCGCCGGTGTTTGTTTGGCGGCCTTGGCGGGCACGGGGTATGCGGCGGAAAGCACGCTCGACCTCACGTTGCCAGCGAGCCATTTTTACACCCAAGACACAGCGTCTTTTATGCTGGCAGCGAATGATACCGATGTCGCCAAAACCAAGGCTGAAACGGTACAGGCGACACCGTCAGCAGAGTTCGAGCCCAAGTTGTTATCCGGGAGCAAAATTCACCAATACCTTGGCATAGGCACGGTCGCGCTGGCGGGGCTGGCTTTTGCGACGCACATCCATCCGGCGGATCCGAACGGGCCGCGCGATGTGAGCGGTACGCATGCGCAATTGGGTAAGGCGACGGCGGTGATGGCGCTTGCTACTGTGGCAACGGGTTTGTATGCCCACTGGGATGATTTTAATCTGGAGGACGGCTGGTCCGACCCGGACAATTTGCATGTGCTGTTGGCTGCCACCGGCGCGGCTCTAATGGCATACGCGATTGAGAAATCCGCAAGCCAGAGTATGGGGACGGTCAACCACGCCGCCATGGCCGAATTGGGCGCCGTCGGCATGATCGTCGCGATCAAATTGACGTGGTAATAGGGGAGGCATGAACATGAAATTAAAAAATGATGCAAACTCATTGAGTTATTGCGATGCCTGTCACGTACGGGTCGCCAAAGGCGTGTTCGATGCGGATACGGTGAAGATACCGAACTATCCCGATTGGGAAGACTGATTTTAGAAAAGCATTTGTCCACGAAAGTCACGAAACGGGGTAAGCAGGCATTTCGCCGCAAGGCGAAAGCTCGCAAAAGCACGAACAAACCAAACCTGTTGTTTTATTTCGTGCCTTTCGTATTTTTGCGAGTTGGGCAACAGACGCCCATCCCTGCTTAACCCACTTCGTGGATGAATGGCCGTTATTTGGACGTCTCAATTAGCGCCATGAATGACCCGAGTGATTGTTGATGTTCGGGTCATTTGGTTTTTTTACTTCGCCCGCAAGCGAGCGATTGTTCCATCGCGTGCTACCATTAAACCAATATGAAAAATCCCGGCGACACCCTACAAAAATTTCTATTTGAACATGCACCGATACGCGGCGAGATCGTGCATCTCGATCAAACATGGCAGAGCGTCATCGAGCGCCACGACTACCCGGAAGTGCTGCGTGATTTGATGGGTGAACTTGTCGCTGCCGCAGTGTTGCTGGCCGCCACGCTCAAGCTGCATGGCTCGCTGGTGTTGCAGATACACGGCAAAGGGGCGGTAAAGCTGTTGGTGGTGGAATGCTCCGGCAACCTGGAATTGCGTGCTACGGCGAAATGGGAAGGCGAGCTGGCTCACGGCACGCTGAAAGAGTTGGTGGGTGACGGGCGTTTCGTCATCACGCTCGATCCCAAGAATGGTAATCAGGCTTATCAAGGTATCGTCGCGCTGGAAGGCGACAGCGTCGCGGATATTCTGCAAAATTACATGACGCGCTCAGAACAACTGGATACACGCTTGTGGCTGGCGGCAGATGGTCAACATGCGGCAGGGATGCTGTTGCAAAAGCTGCCCGAACAAAAAGGTCAGGATGACGATGCGTGGGAGCGTGCCAGCCAACTCGCCGCCACGCTCAAGCGCGAAGAGTTGTTGTCCTTGCCTGCGGCGGAGCTGATCCATCGTCTGTATCACGAAGAAGACATACGCCTGTTCGATGCGCAGGGCGTGACATTCAATTGCTCCTGCTCGCGCGACAACGTGGCGCGCATGTTGAAGATGCTTGGACGCGAAGAGGTGGACGATATATTCACCGAGCGCGACGACATCGAAGTGTTTTGCGAATTCTGCAACCAGCGTTATGTGTTCGATGCAGTCGATGCCGAAGCGGTATTCGCCGATACGTTATCGATTTCCAGCAACGAAACGCGGCACTGATAAAGCCCTCGATATGAAATACAACTCCCTTGGAAAGAGCGACCTGAAAGTTTCCGAATTCGCGCTCGGAACGATGACCTTCGGCGAACAGAACACATTAGCCGACGCATGTGCGCAGCTCGATTATGCAGTGGCGCAAGGCGTCAACTTCATCGACACCGCCGAGATGTACCCCGTGCCGGGCAAGGCGGAGACGCAAGGGCGCACCGAAGAATACGTCGGACACTGGCTCAAGAAGCAACCCCGCGACAAGATCATCGTGGCCACCAAGGTGACGGGACCTTCACGTGGTTTTAATTGGATACGCGGCGGTCAGACCGCGTTGGATCGCGCCAATATCAGCGCGGCCATCGACACCAGCCTCAAGCGCCTGCACACCGACTACATCGACCTGTACCAATTGCATTGGCCGGATCGCAACGTGCCGATGTTCGGCAAAATCGACTACGATCCAAAATTGGAAAAATCCACCGTTTCCATCGAAGAGCAACTCACTGTGCTCACGGAGTTGGTGCGCAGCGGCAAAGTGCGCCACATCGGCATCAGCAACGAGACCGCATGGGGTGTGGCCGAGTTCTTGAAGGTGTCGGAACACCTCGGTTTGCAGCGCATCGTCACGATCCAGAACCCGTACAACCTCATCAATCGCGCTTTTGAAACGGGTCTGCACGAGATGTGTTATCGCGAGCAGGTCAGTCTGCTCGCCTACAGTCCATTGGCTTTCGGCCTGTTGTCTGGAAAATATTCAAACGGGCAAGCCCGTTTCCCTCTCCCCAACCCTGATGGAGCAACTAGCCAATCGACTAAGCCCGCCAGCGGGCAAGTCGCTGGTTATCTCCCGGGGGGAGAGGGGGCGAACGAATCGCTGCGCGAGTTTTACATTAACGACTCGCAAGCGTCCGGCAGAATGACGTTGTTCCCCGCATTCGGCCAGCGCTACCAAAAGCCGAATGTAGTGGCGGCAGTGGCGGAGTATGCACGGCTTGCGCAAGCACACGGCTTGTCTCCCGCAGTGATGGCATTGGCTTTTGTACGCAGTCGTCCTTTTGTTACCAGCACCATCATCGGCGCAACCACGATGCCGCAGCTTCAGGAAAATTTGCAGCGCGTTGAATTGGATGCCGAAGTGCTTAAGGGGATAGAAGCGCTACACATGAAGTATTTCAATCCCGCACCATAAACTTATTTTCAATATCTTGACCATGCCATCCCTGCACGAGTTAAATGAATTGGAACGCATACTCGAACTTGGACGTGGTCATCTGGAGTCGCGTGTTGCGTGTGAAGTTAGCGTGGGCAATAAACGTTTTCCAGTCTATCAGCTAACCTTGGGTAATCCCGATCCCAAGCTGCCCGCAATCGGATTTTTTGGCGGCATCCACGGCTTGGAGCGCATCGGCACGCATGTATTGCTGTATTTTTTGCGCGGCTTGATCACTCGTTTGGCGTGGGACAAAAGCCTGCATCATTTGCTACAGGACGTGCGGCTGGTATTCATGCCGTTAATTAATCCCGGTGGCATGTGGCAGTCAACGCGCTGCAACCCACAGGGGGTGGATCTGATGCGCAACGCACCGATAGAGGCGGCGGGCAGTGTTCCATTTCTGTTGGGCGGACACCGGATCAGCCCTCACTTGCCCTGGTATCGCGGGGTCGCAGGTGCCGAAATGGAGAGCGAAAATATGGCGCTGTTTCGTACCGTGCAAGAGGAATTGCTGACGCATCCATTTAGCATTGCCGTGGATTGTCATTCCGGCTTTGGTTTGCGTGATCGCGTATGGTTTCCCCATGCGCATAGTGTGCATCCGATCACACACTTGGCTGACATCATGGCGCTGGAAGAGCTGTTTCAGCAAACCCATCCTAGTAACCGCTATCTATTTGAACCGCAAAGCTTGCATTACCGCACACATGGAGACATGTGGGATTATCTTTATCTGCAAGCTCAGCAAAGCGCGAATAAAACTTTCTTGCCGCTGACGCTGGAAATGGGCTCTTGGTTATGGGTAAAGAAAAATCCCCGCCAATTATTTTCTCGTCACGGCTTGTTTAATCCTTCAGTTGAGCATCGTTTGCACCGGGTTTTGCGCAGGCATACCGTCTGGTTAGATTTTTTGATGCGTGCCGCAAGTGGTTATGACAATTGGCTAGCTAAAGGCCCCCGCCGTCTTCGCTTGCAGGAACGCGCCGTAGCGCGCTGGTATAGGTCATCATGATTACATGGGTGCTGTTGCGTGGTTTGATGCGCGAGGCGCGCCACTGGGGGGATTTTTCCGAGTTGTTTCAGAGTGTCGTGGGCGCACAACATGTAGTGATCTTGGATTTTCCCGGCAATGGCAGCTTGCATACGCAGTCGAGTGCAAGCAGCGTGGCGGCAATGGCGGATTACAGCCGCGCGCAACTTAAGCAGTTCGGCTACCAACCACCTTACCGTGTGCTGGCCTTGTCTTTGGGGGCGATGGTGGCAGTGGCATGGGGCGAGCGGCATCCGGTCGAAATCGAAAAAATGGTATTGATCAATACCAGCTTGGCGCCCTTTAATCCCTTTTATCACAGGCTGCGCCCGGCCAACTATCCCGCCTTGATCCGCTTTATTCTCTATGGCTCGGCAGTTCAGCGCGAAAGCCTGATACTGCGGCTCACCAGCTCACAAACCGGTACCGAACACCGGCAAAAAATATTGGAACAATGGATTTCCTATGCGCAGGAATGCCCCATCACCCGCGCTAATATCCTGCGCCAGCTGCGAGCCGCGATGTGTTTTCGTGCTGCGCCGGCTAAACCCTCTGCTCCGGTGTTATTACTGGCCGGACAACAAGATCAATTGGTCAATGTGAAATGCTCGCTCGCGTTGGCCCGACATTGGAATTGCGCCATCCGCCTGCATCCAACCGCAGGCCATGATTTGCCATTAGACGCTGGCGGATGGGTAGCGCAACAGGTCGAGGATTGGCTTCATCTGCCCGCCCCAAATGGTGCTGCTGCCGTTATCAAATAGCTTAAGGGCGCCTCTAAAAATCCAAAGTTCTAAGCAAGACAAGGCGCGAGCAAAAAATTGCGACGCAGCATATGTCGGATATGTAAGGAGTAATTTTTTGTGAGCAACGCCGTATTGCGACGAAATTTGGATTTTTAGAGGTGCCCTTATACCGTGGGCTTGTGGCTTTGCACCATATTCAGCGCCACCGCCTCCGCCACCTCAATCCCGTCTATCGCCGCAGACATGATGCCTCCCGCATAACCCGCGCCTTCACCCGCCGGGTACAAACCCTTGGTGTTCAGGCTCTGGTAGCTTTCGTCGCGCTTGATGCGCACGGGGGACGAGGTGCGCGTCTCCACGCCGGTGAGCACGGCATCGTGCATGGAAAAACCTTTGATAGTTTTCTCGAACTCGGGCAGAGCTTCGCGCACGGCGGCGATCACGTAATCCGGTAGTGCGGTGGAGAGGTCGCCAAGCGTGACGCCGGGGGTGTAGGAGGGCAGAACCTTGCCCAGTTTGGTGGAAGGGCGTTGCGCGATGAAGTCGCCGACCAGTTGCCCCGGCGCGTTGTAGTTGCCGCCGCCCAATTCGTAGGCGCGGCTTTCCCATTTGCGTTGAAACTCGATGCCCGCCAGCGCATCGCCGGGAAAATCTTCCGGTGTGATGCCGACCACGATGCCGCTGTTGGCGTTGCGCTCGTTGCGCGAATACTGGCTCATGCCGTTGGTTACTACGCGACCCGCTTCCGAGGTGGCGGCGACCACCGTGCCGCCGGGGCACATGCAGAAGCTATACACCGAGCGCCCGTTGCTGGCGTGATGCACCAGCTTGTAATCCGCCGCGCCGAGCAAGGGGTTGCCCGCGTTGGGGCCGAAGCGCGCACTGTCGATGAGCGATTGCGGATGTTCGATGCGGAAGCCGATGGAGAACGGCTTGGCCTCTAGGTATACGCCGCGCTGGTGCAGCATCTCGAACGTGTCGCGCGCACTGTGGCCGATGGCGAGCACCACATGTTGTGTGGCGATGCGTTCGCCGCTCGCCAACGTCACGCCGCGCACTTGCCCGTTGTCGATCTCGATATCGTTCACGCGGCTCTGAAAACGCACCTCGCCACCGAGTTCGGTGATGGTCGCGCGCATCACCTCCACCATGCCGACCAAGCGGAACGTGCCGATGTGCGGCTTGCTCACGTATTCGATTTCCGGCGGTGCGCCCGCCTTGATAAATTCATGCAGCACCTTGCGGCTGTAGTGTTTGGGGTCTTTCACCTGACTGTATAATTTGCCGTCGGAAAATGTCCCCGCACCGCCTTCGCCGAACTGCACGTTCGACTCGGGATTCAACTCATGCTTGCGCCACAAGCCCCAGGTGTCTTTGGTGCGCTCGCGCACCTCTTTGCCGCGCTCCAGAATGATGGGGCGGAACCCCATTTGCGCGAGGATCAGCCCGGCAAATAAACCGCACGGCCCGGTGCCGATGACGACGGGACGCTCGGATAAATTTTCTGGTGCTTGCGCGACAAAGTGGTAACGGGTGTCCGGTGCAAGTTTTACATGCACATCGTTCTTAAAACGGTGCAGCACTTTCTCCTCGTGTGCCACCTCAACGTCCAGCGTGTAGATGAGCATGATTGCAGAGGGCTTGCGCGCATCGAAGCCGCGCCGGAAGATGTTAAACCTGTGCAATTCATCCACACGGATGCCGAGACGCTGGATGATCGCGTCGTGGATGGCGTGTGCTGGATGGGCTAGCGGAAGCTTGATTTCAGTGAGTCGTAGCATGTCGCTATTCTACCCGATGCGACTAGAATCACGCCTCTGCCCGCTGGCCGGGTTATACATGGAAAATGTGGGCAACAAAAAAGCCCACTAGGGGGCTTGCTGTTGCTCTGGTCAGAAGAAAATTATTTCATACCTTTGGCCAATGACATTGGAATATTTGGACTCAACGGATTCACACCTACCCGCATACGTGCCAGTCCAACAATTAAATCCATGTCTTCCATCGGTATCTCACCCAGCAATACTTGATTTCCCATTACAAGAGCACCTGTAAAGCATTCTCTGCCCAGTAATGAAATTTTGATAGGCCCCACATAATCGATCAAGTGAGATTTACCGTCGGCGGTTTGCACTTCACGTTTTTTTAATGGCTCAAGCTGTAATTGCATGGCTACATGCTCAGGAATGCACAGATGCAGGGCTTCTGTGTCTACCAAAGCTGACGCACTGATTTCTTCCAAGTTTGGTCGAGATTGATTGGCTAATCTTAAATCTGCGTAGGTAATGCCCATGTCATTTCCTTTCAAAGTTGAGCAAGTCTAACTGCCGACCAATGTTAAGGGCATCTCTAAAAATCACCCTAAGGGCATCTCTAAAAATCACCCTAAATA
>CAZHIC010000052.1:0-12397 GCA_964532405.1 uncultured Gallionellaceae bacterium
GCGTGATGGCATTTAGTTCAATAATTGTAGACTTTATTTCTGACTGGTGAGTAAATGGGCTCATGGGGGGGTCTGAATTGTGTGTAAACGGTGTTTCTTAATGTGGTGGCATCCGTTCCCCGTCCTGGACAATCATTCGTCATTGTGGCGAACGATTAGAATGAGTGCGCCAGAAAACGGGTTGCCAAAACCAGCTATTCAATCTCTCCGTACACGCCTGCCCCCACCTGATCTCTCCCCTCCCTCTTCGCTTGATACAGGGCGTGGTCGGCGGATTTAAGCAACGTCTCCAGCGAGACTTTTTCGCCGGGCACGACGGAGGCCACCCCGCAACTGATGGTGACATGGCGCGATTCGGTGGCGTAGTGCGGAATATTTAAATCGGAAACTTGCTGGCGCAGTCGGTTGGCGATCCACTTCGCGCCGTCGGTATCGGTCTCGCCCAGCACCAGCACGAACTCTTCCCCGCCGTAACGCGCCGCCAGGTCGGTGGCCCGCGGTGCCGCGCGCCCCACCTGTTCGGCCACTTTTTTCAGGCATTCGTCTCCGGTTGGATGGCCGTATTTATCGTTGAACAATTTGAAATTGTCGACATCGATCATCACCAGCGCGAAGGGCTTTTTCATACGCTCGCAGCGCCGCCATTCACGCATCGCCAACTCGTCATACATGCGCCGGTTAGCGATGCCCGTCAGCCCGTCCGTCGCGGAAAGCTTTTGCAGCTTGATGTTCGCCTCGTTCAATTGCTGCGTCACCTTGACCAGCGAGCGCTGCATCTCCACCAGGCGCCGCATCGCGCGCACCTTGGCTTTTAGCACCACCTCGCTAATCGGCTTCATCAGATAATCGTCGCCGCCCACTTCGATGCCGCGCGCCAGATCTTCGTCCTTGGCCATGCTGGTCAGAAAAATGATCGCCGTCCAATCTTCCGGCTTTTCCATTGCGCGTATCTTTAGCGCCACATCAAAACCGTCTATATCGGGAAGTTGCGCATCGAGCAAAATAATGTCCGGCTGCTCACGCAAATAGACCTCGATCGCCGCCGAGCCCGTCTCCGCCGTCAATGGCACAATCCCCATGCGCCCCAAGTAATTGCACAACACTTTCATGGTGACTTTACTGTCTTCCACTACCAGCACACTGAGGCCATGCGACGTGTTTTTCATTTCTACCCTTAAATCGAATTCGCTATAATTAGTCGGATAATTTTTGCATCGTATCCGCCGCCAAGCACAGATCGTCCCATGCGTGCGCCTTCTCCGCAGGCATACGCAACAAATAAGCCGGATGATAAGTGATTATCAGGGGAACGCCGTGGTAATCGTGCGCTGTGCCGCGCAAGCTCCCCAACGTCGCCTCTTTGCCCAATAGTGCCGTGGCCGCAGTCTTGCCCAGCGCAACAATGAGCTTGGGTTTTATCAGCGCGATCTGGCGTTGCAAATACGGCAAGCACTGCGCGATCTCATCCACATGCGGCGTGCGATTTTCCGGGGGATGGCATTTAATAACATTGGCGATATACACGTTGCTGCCGCGCTTTAATTTGATCGCCGCGAGCATGTTGTCCAGCAGCCTGCCCGCCTGCCCCACGAACGGCTCGCCTTGCGCATCTTCGTCCTCGCCCGGTCCTTCGCCGACAAACAGCCACTCGGCCTTTTCGTCCCCCCCCCCGAACACCGTTTGATTGCATCCCGCGCGCAGCACACATGCGGTGCAATTGAGGACTTGTTGTTTGAGCGCGGACCAATCAAACTCAACAATCTGACGCCCCCCTCCCCCATGCAGGGGGAGGGCTGGGGAGGGGGTATAAATTTGGTGCTCTCCCGGCTCCACTCCCATCCTAACCTTCCCCCTAGAAGGGGGAAGGGACTGAGGAACATCCACAGCTTGTGCAGTCGGCAAAATTTCTTTCACTATCGCAGGCATATCGCGCCGTACCCACAACGGATAAAGATTAAGTTCACGCAGCACATTTTCGTCTCGAATATTCACAGTTTCCGTTCCATCAGCAGCGCATCCTCGCGCCCATTTGTCGCCGCATAATAATCGCGGCGCAGTCCTATTTCGGCAAATCCCAGCGCACGATACAGGCTAATCGCCGCAACATTGGATGCACGCACTTCCAATACCACACGTTGCTTGCCCAACTCCCGCGCCAACGCCAGCATCGCTTCCAGCACGACACGGCCAAAACCACGACGCTGATGTTGCGCGGCGATGCCGATGTCTAGCAACTCGGCATCGTCCACGCCCTGCATCAGTACTGCATATCCCATCGCCTGCCCATCCAGTTCAGCAAGTTTGCAAACATAGTCGCTTGCCAACGCATCGCTGAAATTACCGCACGTCCACGGATGCGCGTGCACTTGCTGCTCGATGCGTAGCACATCGTCGATGTCGCTCGCAATCATATCGCGCAGCATCATGCTCATTTGAACCGTTCCTTCCCCCATGCAGGGGGAAGACTACACCCGCAAGGAGTAGGCCGTGGTTGTACGGGGCATGCGCCCCAACAACACACGCTCGGATGGGGGTTGACCCGGCGAAGATGCAACGTTTCTACCCCCTCCCTAACCCTCCCCCTGCAAGGGGGAGGGGATGTTGAGTCTAATGAGTTATTTTGATTCATCGTTCGCTCGTTTTTAACGCAACCTTGTCGCGCAAATACAGCGGCAGCGCCAGCGCCGCATCCACCGCATTGCCCCTAGCGAATTCGATAGCGGCGAGTTGAGCAACCGCGCTCGCTTGCGGCACAGGCTGCGCATCCACAGCACTGAGTTGCTCACCGTAACGCGCTTGCAGCGCATCTCCGTTGAAGGAAAATCCGCTACCCACCCCATACCAACCTTCGCCCGTCAACAACGGGGCACTCTCCGCCTTGCACAAGCATGGCTCGCTTACCGTCGCCCACCCGCCATCGCGTTTCTCATAAGCCGCCAGATACAACTCGCCCATGCGCGCATCCAGCGCCGCAATCACCTTGTCGTGATTGGCTGCTTGCGCCAAGGCTTGCAGGGTACACACGCCCACCACCTTCAAATCCGCACCGAATGCCAAGCCCTGTGCCACCCCGCAGGCAATGCGCACGCCTGTAAAGGAACCGGGGCCTTTGCCGAACGCGATGCCATCCATATCCTTGATCCCGAATCCCGAATCCTTGAGCAAGGCATCCAGCATCGCCAGCAACACTTCGGAATGCTTCTGCCCGACCCGTTCGCAACGCTCGCTCACCGCGCCGTCATGCCACAGCGCGACCGAACAATATTCGGTGGAAGTTTCGAGTGCGAGTATCTTCATCAGACCAGCAACAACGCTACCGCCTGCGCTCCGATACCTTCGCCGCGTCCCGCATAGCCAAGGTGTTCGGTGGTGGTCGCTTTCACGTTCACCGCGTTGGCAGCGATACCCATATCGGCGGCGATATTAGCGACCATCTGCGGGATGTACTGCGCCATTTTGGGTGCTTGGGCGATGATGGTCGCGTCCACGTTTGCAATGCGATAGCCCGCCGCATTGATCTTGCTCACCACGTCGCGCAACAAGATGCGGCTGTCGATGCCCTTGAATTTCGCATCCGTGTCGGCAAAATGTTTGCCGATGTCGCCCAACGCCGCCGCGCCCAGCAGCGCATCGCAAATGGCATGCAGCAGCACGTCGGCATCGGAATGTCCGAGCAAGCCTTTGTCATACGGAATATCCACGCCGCCGATGATGAGCTTGCGCCCTGCCACTAGCTGATGAACATCAAAACCTTGTCCGATACGCATATTTTTCCCTCTACGTAGGGTGGGCAAAATTGCCCACCTTTTCAATTACCGCGTGGGCACAACAGCGTGCCCACCCTACAAACTACCGCCCTGATTAGCCACGAAGTTCAGCAGTCCCCTCGCCCGTTTACGGGAGAGGGCTAGGGAGAGGGGAGAAACCCTACCGCCCCACCACCGCAATCGGGAAATCCGTCACGCCGCTGGGCGAGATGCTCACCGGCGACTGCTGCCCGTGGGTTAGTTCTTTCACGCGCTCGGTGACGTAGTAATCCAAGCCCTTGTGCGTGATCTTGCCGCTTTTGTTTTTGGAGTAATCCGCTTTGCCGCTCAAGCCTTCCACCACCGCCTTGGTGAACGCGCCGTTGCCCCAAGCCGGATTCTCCTGCGAGAGTTGTTTGCCGGTGGAAGATGAGAACACGATCACGCCGTTTTCCGCCGAGGACAATTCATTCACCAACGCATCCGTCGTGCCGCTGATGGCGCGCGTTTTCGAGGTGCCCAGGGCATTGCCGGAATGGCAGCTATCCACAAAGAACATCGCTTTGCCCGCCAAGGAATTGAGCGTCATTTTGATGTTGTTCTGCGCCACGCCGGTACGCAGCAACTTATCCGGGTCGGCGTTGTACGGCAGAAAGTAATAACTGCCGGTGTTGTCGTTCATGCCGTGCCCGGCCAGGAACATCACCCCCACATCGCGCGATGTCACTTGTTGCTTGAGCCATTCCAAACCGTCCAATACATCATCTTTGCTCGCCTTGTCATCGGTGAGCAACTTCACCACCACGTCGCCGTACAACTTGCCTTTTTGCTTTTTAAACACCGCCGCAAAATCGGTCGCATCTTTCGCCTCCAGCCCCAAGTTGTAGTCCGGGTTTTTGTATTTCGACACGCCCACCGCCAGCACATATAACTTGGGCTTAAACAACACGTCTTCCACCGCCGCCTTGCCCGCCCAGCTTAGGCGCAATACCGCCGGTGTGGAAACACCGTTTTTATTCACCGCAAACAGTTGAACTTCGCTGTCTTGAGAAGGAATTTCGATTTCCATTTCCAGGGCTTCATTGTCGGGTTTTGTCAGCTTCAGTGCCCGCCCGGCACTCACTGGCTGACCATTGACCCGCACCCGCACCGCTTGCAGCGGCGCATCGGCTGGCGAGCGCACCTGGTAACGAATTTTGATTTTTGTGCCGCTCACGGCACTGTCCGATGCCGGCGATAAAATCTCCACCACCGGCGGCAACACTTGCGCGATCGAAACCGTTTGCGCGCGGCGACCCGATTCGGCATTGGCCAGGCGCACCGCTTCCGCTTCGTCTTGCGTGTTGAGTATTTGCGCCAACACATCCGGGCGGTTGAAGCGCTCGCGGAAACGCGAAGCGGGGAAGAAATCGGCGGCTTGGTCTTTGCCGTTGTTCACATGCCAACCGATCATATTTTCCGCACCGGGCGAGGCATCGTAGTAGCCGGAAGGCGTCCACAGCACCCAGCGTTTCTTATCCGCATGGGGAAAAAGGCGAGTTGCTCTGCGCCATCGGAGGCGCGATGCCAGCGGAGGCTGCCGTCGCCGTAAGCCGCCACCACCCAGTCCCCGTCTTGCGACACATTCACTGCCCACACGACATCAGGTATGGCTTGTTGCCAGCGTTGCGTGCCGTTGCGGTTGCATAGGCGCAACCTCCATTCTGTGCCCAGCGCAAAGCCGCTGCCGTCGGGTAGCAGGGCAAGGCTGCGCGACATTTCATTGGTCTTCAGCTTGAGCGGCAAACCGTTGAGTTTGGGGACAGCGGTGTTGAACCAGTCGCTGACGTTCAGGCCGGGGGCAGTGAGAATGGGGGCATTCAACGCCTGCTCCGCCACAAACGCACGGTGCTGGCTGTCGAAAGCGGCGGGGGTATCGGCAAATCCCACCGCGATCTGCGTGCCATCGGGCGAAAAGCGCGCGGCAAAAGGTCGGGAACCACCGGGTGCGCTGCGTTTGGCCAGCAGGGTGAGTTGCTTGTTCTCCCAGCGATACAGGCGCAGAGCGCCGTCATAACTGGTGGTGACTAAGCGTTGTTCCTGGGTCTTGCCGGGTCGCGGGCTGAACTGCACCGAATAACTCTGCGCAGCGTAGTCCGTGTCTTGCGCCAGCAAGCGACCGTCGGCGACGGAGAACAGGCGCAGGCCGTCGTCGCCCAAGGTCGCCGCCAGGCTGCGGCCATCGAGGCTGAAGGCGAGATGGCCAATCGCATTGGGCAAGCCGGTGAGGCGGCGCAGCAATCGGCCACTGGCGCGGTCGAAGAGGAAAATGGAATGGCTGCTATCACCCACTTTCGCCCATCCCCCCAGCGCCACCGTCTGCCCGTCCGGCGACAGCGCCACCGCAAACAGCTTGCCCTCGTTGCCGCTGCCGATGGGGATGCGCAAGGTGGTCAGCAGCTGTCCGTCCGCCACCCGCCACACCCGTGCGGTTTTGTCTTGCGAGGCCGTCACCACATAGCACCCCGCGTCGTCGCTGGCGATGCTCCAAGTCGTCGCCGTGTGTTCGCCGAGGTCGAAGCGGAGGATGGGTTCGGCGGGGGGTTCGCCGGCGTGGGCGAGGTTGAAGCTGCACAGCAGCAGGGTGGCGGCTTGCAGGAGGTGGCGCAACCAGGTTTGAATGTGCATTATTATTTCCTTCGTCAGTCCCAAAATTATTTCATCGCAGGGTGCGTAAAACGCACCCAACGCATTTTGCAAACTCCGTTAGGCTGCCATCGGCAAGGGCAACTGGAAGCAGCCCTGAACAATGCCGCTGACCGAAATATCTTCGTCCAATTCTTCCCATCGCAGTGCCGTGCCGTTTGCGCGCAAGGTGACTTGCTCAAGTTGTTGTTCACTTGCATCGCGCAGCAGTTTGAAGCGTCCGCTAGGAAAACCAATTTGACGACCGTCGGTGAGTTCAATAAATACAATTCGACCGGACACCCAAACACGGGTAGCGCAATGCTCCAGTTCAATGTTCGAAAAATTCATGCCATTTCTCCTTGAATAATTGCTGATGTTCAAAAACAGCGACCTCAATGCGACGTAACTCGGTGGCGGAGATGTTGCGACTCTTAGCCAAACGCACCGGTTCCAGCCAATACTTGCATTCCCCTTCTCCCGTATCCACATGGATATGCGACGGTTCGGTTCCTTCATCGGAATAGAAGTGGAAACGCCAATTCAATAATCGCAAAATGGTGGGCATGATTTTCCTATTTTCCCGCTTGTAACAACAACTCCGCCAACCTGATGTCCTGCGGATAGGTCACTTTAAAATTCGTCGAATCGCCCGCCACCAGCTTGGGTTGCAGCCCCAGCGCCTCGACCGCCGAAGCTTCATCGGTAACCGTCCTGCATTGCAGCAAGGCCTGCGCCAGCAACCCGGCGCGGAACATCTGCGGCGTCTGCGCCTGCCACAAGCCTTCACGGCTCTCGGTGCAGGCGATGCGCTGCCGCGCATCGGCGCGTTTCAGCGTATCCGCCACCGGAACGGCGAGGATGCCACCCACCGCATCATCGCGCAATTCGTTAATCAGTTTGCTCAAATGCGCCTGCGTTAAACAAGGGCGCGCCGCGTCGTGCACCAGCACCCAATCGTCCGCCTCCAGTTCGGAGGCCAGCAGCCCGTTGGACACGCTCTCGGCGCGCGTCGCCCCGCCGCAATACAGCGGCTCCAGCTTGTCCGCGCAATGCGACCAGTCGTAGCGTTTGAAGAATTCATCGTCCGGCGCAAGCACGACGAACACCGTACTGATATGCGGACAGGCGCACAAAGTGGTGAGCGCGTGGTAGATCAATGGATGTCCCGCCAGTTCGAGATATTGCTTGGGCAAGTCGCTTCCCATACGGGAACCGGAGCCGGCGGCGGGGACGATTGCATAGAATTCAGACATGGGCGAATTGTAATGGAATCTCCGTGCCTGTGGCTGCGTGTCTCATGCCTCGGCGCGAAGTCCTTAACCGCACACCTTGACGACCACCAAAGCTATCGCGTAAAACCATCCCCTCATCTTTGCTCATCTGCGTACCCATGCGACTTTTCTCATCCCTGCTGGCACTGACGTTTCTGTTCATAGCAACGGGCTGTAGCCAGAACAGCCTGCTCACCAAGCACGATTACGAAAAGAGTCAGCATAACTTCGTCCGGGGCGATGCGAACGAAGCGCTGCTGGACCTGCCCGGACGCGCGGAGCAAGGCACCTTCATCAACGCCATGGAGAGCGGCTACCTGAATCTGATCCAGGGCAAAGCCAAAATCAAGCCGCTGCAACAGCAAGCGCAAGCATTGGAAAATCGCGTGCGTTACCACGTCTCACGCGAAGCCAAAACCTTCTTCTACTTGCAGACGCCGGAGGACTACTACGCCTCCGAGCACGAGGTGATTTGGCTGCACATGCTACTGAGCTGGGGCTATTCGCTCAAAGGCCAATTCGAAAATGCCTGTGTCGAGGCACGCATCTCGGGTAGCCTGTTATCGCTGCCGTGGAGTCCGTCCGGCCATTTCGATGACCCGACCCTGCGACTTTTTCTGGCGAGTCTGTGGACGATGTGCGGCGACTGGCGCGAAGCGCAGGTCGATCTGCGTTCTGCATGGGTGATGGACAACAGCCTCGTGTGGGCGAAAGAACTGGCAAGCCGCGAGCAGCCGCCGGCGCATCTGTTCGTGATGCTGGGCGGGCCCGGCCCCGAAGCGATATGGTCTCCCGAACTCACCCTTAACCCGCTGCGTTCCGAACGCAAAGTGAGCTTCAAGCTGCGCGGACAAAAAAACACGCTCACCCTCAATGACCGCACCGGGCTTTTGATCCCGAACCACCTCTCCCCCGATGCCAGCAAGTGGTATGAGCGCCACGTGGCGCGCGAGAGCGAATTGCATGAAGTGATACTCGATTCCGCCTATGGCGGAAATGCCGCGATCAGCGGCGCCGTCGCCACCGCCAAGATAACGGCGTCCACCAGTCTCGGCTTGGGGATAGGCGTGGGCGGCACGGCCTTGGGGGCGGCCGTGATGTATGTCGGAGCGCAAGGTAATTCCGGCGACATGATCGCTGCCGGTCTGGCTATCGTCGGTGCCAGCCTCAAAGAAGGCTGGGAGATATCGCGGCGGGGGTATGAAGAAAGCACCAGCGAACTCTCGCAGAAATTAGACCCGAGCGAGCGCTACCGTTTCGTGCGTTACCTGCCGGAATATCTGTGGATGGGATGGAGCGACCAGGCACTCACCTATCCGATGACACTGCGCACACCGCTCTCGTACACCAGCATCGCACAGCCCAGCGTCGTCAACCATGGCACATCGGTCAGCATCTCACACCTGCCTGATGCCAGAGAATCCAGTCTCAACTATTGAGAAAACGGCAGCGATGAAGAACGTCACAGAGCGATTTTTTGCGGCCATAGCGATACCCAACGAAAATATTCGACCGTATCAAAATGCATTACATGTATCCTGAAGAGCCTAATGCCGTGTCAAAATATTAAAGGAGGTGTGCCATGACTTCTCAACCCCGTCCCCCATCCCTGCCCGAGCACGTTTCCTGCGAAGTCTGCTTGAAAGAAGTGCCTCTATCCGAAGCCAAGAACTTTGAAGCGGAGGACTATGTCGCTCATTTCTGCGGGCTCGATTGCTACTCTGCATGGAAAAACCAAAGCGAAGCACTTGGGGAAAAATCTAAAAAAGACGGCAAGGCCTGAATCGCGTCCTTAGCCTAGAACTCTCCGCACAGATTCAGTGCTTGAGTTCTGCGTACATTCAAGCCATCTTTGAAGGCAACTTGATCGTATCGCCCGCCACCATGAACACGCCTTTGCCTTGATGATGCAGCGTGCGCGGATTTTTCTGGGCGGTGTCTATCCGTGCTAGATCAGGGGTGCGCCGCTTGCGGCGCACCCCACTGGAGCGCCCTGTTGGGCGCGCCTGAAACCCGGCTTGTATACGGCGAGAAGAAAAGCGATCACCAGCATTAGAAAGTTGGCTATCCCATACATATCCTCTTTCGCCTTGAACGGCATGTAGGTCGGCAGAAGCTGACCCCGTGCTGCGCTTTCCTCGGCAATGCTAGTCACTTGACTGACCAACGGAGCGAGGATGAAAGTGCCGTTTATGAGGATCAAGGTGCCCAGCACGAGTTTGGCGATGAGCCAGCGGTGTTCAACAAGGCGGCACTTCCCGGCGAGAGCCGTCAGGCTACCTGCAACGATTAGAATCCACATGCCGGGAATCGTCAGTGCCCAAGTAAACGCCGACACAAACAGCCGCTGATGATAGATAAGCAGCGCGTCGGTGCTTACCCCAACGACTGAGTTCATAACGATAGACGACAAGATGCCTCCCAAAAACATGACGAGGCCAATGAGATGCAGCAATTTTGTGGTCTTTTTCACAAGTTCCTCCTAATTTAAAACTCAACTACTAATTTGCTCGCGGGCGCAGCTCGCCGGCCAGCTTGAGCCCGTCGCGGAAGTTCATGCCCATGAGGGTGAGCTGCACGACGCCGACGATCAGTTCCACTCCCTGCACAGCATAGAACAATGCATCGAACTCACCGGCAGCAGCCTTGCCGTTGAGAAAGATCGCCGCTGGAATCATCACCAGCAAGCCGTTGGCACCGATGATTGCCATAAACGGCGCTAGCAGAAAGAGGCCGTAAACGATGGCGTGTTTGACTGCGTCCACAGCCGCATAGTCCAGAAATACCTCCGAGACCAGGGTTGATGTCCAGAAGCCAGCGATGATGAGCATCGCTGTGGTGCCCGCGATAGCGTGAACAATGGGTTTCATGATCGGACTCCTTTCTTCGGAACGGGGGAATCGAGCCGTTCATAGATGGCGTTTAAGGTTTGCAGGGTCTTCTTAAGGTCTTGCGGGGGAAGGCTCGCAACGAGACCGTTGGCCCAGGCCGCCTCCAGGTTCATCGCCTTGGTAAAAGCGCGCTTCCCCAGCCCAGTCAGGGCGTAGAGGGACGAGCGCTGGTGGCGTGGGTTGGGACTCTGTTCGAAGAAGCCGTCCTCCTCCAGCTTATTGAGCTGTTTCTGCGCCCCCTGCCGGGTGATGCCCATCGCTTCGGCAATCTGGGGCGCGGAGAGGGGGTTTCCGGCTAGCGCCACGGCGCCCAGCACTTGCCAGCGGGCACTGGTGAGATTGAGGGGCTCGACCAGTTGGTCGCCTTTCTCCAGCAGGCGGCCATTCACGCGGAAGACCGTGAGCATAATGTCGGTCAAGATGGCGGCCTTGGATTCGAGCTCGTTTGTCACAGTGGATTCCTTTTGAATTTCGCAGCCGCCTGTTTGAAGGCTGCACGGCTTACATAACGACAACCAGTTTCCATCATTGAAAACCAGTTGTCAATATTTATGTGTTGTTGAAGCCGGTTTCAGTGCCGTACAGGAGCCGTCAGGGGATAGGGGGCGTGATAACGCGGCGCTACGTAGCACTCACCGTCGTCACGGTCATAGAAGAAACCAATCGAACTCCATCATTGTGTGCCACGACTGGGTCATGATGTTCGCGTTGCCTTTGTGAGAGGTTGTTACCAGCATGACCGGCCCCGGTTCCAGCAGACGATAAACTCGGGATAGGGGAAAAGATTTTTTCGTCATCACTGTTCATCCTTTCAGCAAGGGAATTTGAAGCCAAACTTTTTAACTAACCGCCGCAAGGTTTTGTAGGTTGGGTGGATTGTAGCGATATCCACCCTTGTATCTACTGGCTAGTTCAATCGGTACCGACATACAGTGTGACGAAGATTGTGAGGATGTTGAAGAGCGTGGCGGCGCGAGAGATATTCAGGCGTTGCCCGCAAGTCAAGAAATGGTTGTGGGGCGGCGAATTTTGGACGGATGGTGTTTTCGCAAGCACGGTTGGAAAGCATGGCGATGAAGCCATGATAGACAAATATGTCAAAAATCAAAACAATGAATATCACAAGTTACACTCGAACCATCAGAGCGCGCTGTTTTGAGATACCCCGCAGCAGCTTGCTGCGGGGTTGTTTACTTGATAGCATTTCACATAGTAGATATTTTCTACTTCCAACATTAAACAAGGGAAATGTAAATGAAAAATATTTTTGTTCTCGCACTACTGTCTTCACTGTCTTCCATTATTACCACACCAGCATTCGCTGAGGAAAATACTACCTCCAGTGCACCTGCCAGCACTGCTCCATCGGCGTCTGGTAAAACAACTTTTATTGGCGTCGACATCGGAGCCCTGTCCGGCTACCCTAACTCGACAGGCACCATTGTTAGTGGGCTAACTGCCAATGGCTGGACTTCGGCATCTGCCACAGAAAGAGTTTCACCCGTAGCTTACGATTTTCATGGCGGGCAATGGTTAAGTGAGCGGCTTGGCTGGGAGGTCGGCTATGGCGTGTATGGCAGCGTTGATGGTTTATTTTCAGCCAGCACTACTACGCAAAATTATTTCGGAAGCTATGCATATTCTGCGTCTATTGTTTATGGCGCCGTTTTGGGCGCGATTCCGTTAGGTTCTGGTAAGTTATATGGCAAAGCTGGGTTGCATTCCACCTCGACAACAACAGCTTTCTCTTCGTATAAGAATAATCTTGCTGTATCTTTAATAACTGGTTCGACTTCGCAATCCAGCACAGGATTCCTCCTAG
>CAZHIC010000053.1:0-11835 GCA_964532405.1 uncultured Gallionellaceae bacterium
CGTGATGGCATTTAGTTCAATAATTGTAGACTTTATTTCTGACTGGTGAGTAAAAACTTTTTCCATATTTCATCAGCCCCGTTTTTAGCAGTTTAGCATTTACGCGACAAGTCGCCGTTTTGCTATCCGAGCGCACTACCCTCAGGTAGTTGTCTGGATTTAAATAAACAGGATTGCCGGAGAAATATTCGCGCGATGCGTTAAAATCGCGCGCCATGAATTCTGCCCTCTCCCCTTCCGCGCTGCGCCGTCTGGCGCGCATCCAGCAACTCTCTTCCATCGAATACCCCGCCGACCTACCTGTGGTGGCGCGGCGCGAGGAGTTGGCTGAGGCTATCGACAAGCATCAGGTGATTATCGTATGCGGCGAGACGGGGTCGGGTAAGACCACGCAACTGCCCAAAATCTGTTTGAGTCTGGGGCGCGGGGTGCTGGGCTGTATCGGACATACCCAACCGCGAAGGGTGGCGGCGCGTTCGGTGGCGGCGCGCATCGCGCATGAATTAAAAAGCGAACTGGGCGGACTGGTCGGCTACAAAGTGCGCTTCAACGACAAGGTGTCGCCCGATACCTGCGTCAAGCTGATGACCGACGGTATTTTGCTGGCCGAGATACACCATGATCCGCTGCTGAGAAATTACGACACCATCATCATCGACGAGGCGCATGAGCGCTCGCTCAATATCGACTTTCTGTTGGGCTACCTCAAACAAATGTTGCCGCGCCGCCCCGATTTGAAACTCATCATCACCTCGGCCACGCTGGATGCGGAGCGCTTCTCCAAGCACTTCTCCGGCGCGCCGGTGTTACAGGTCACCGGACGCACCTATCCGGTCGAAGTGCGCTATCGCCCGCCGCAGCAGAACGCGGAAGGCGACATGCAAGATATTCCCCAAGCCATTTGCAGCGCACTGGATGAGCTGAGCATCGGCGGGCTGCGCGGCGATGTGCTGGTATTTCTGCCGGGCGAGCGCGAGATACGCGAGGCCGCTGAAGCCTTGCGCAAGCACCAGCACAAGGGTATTGAGATATTGCCGTTGTTCTCGCGCTTGTCCGTCGCCGAGCAGGATCGCGTGTTCAAACCTGCCTCCGGTATGCGCCGCGTAGTGCTGGCGACCAACGTGGCGGAGACCTCGCTCACCGTGCCCAACATCGGCTATGTGATCGACAGCGGGCTGGCGCGCGTCAATCGCTACAGCGTGCGGCAGAAGGTGGATCAGTTGCGCATCGAGAACATTTCACGCGCCGCATCCAACCAGCGCGCGGGACGTTGCGGGCGGGTGATGAGCGGCGTGTGCGTGCGTCTGTACGACGAGGCGGATTTCTTGCAGCGTCCCGAATTCGCCGATGCCGAGATATTCCGCGTGTCGCTCGCCACCGTCATTCTGCGCATGAGCGCATTGGGCTTGGGCGAGGTGGAAGAATTTCCTTTTATCGAGCCGCCCGGTTCGCGCGCCATTACGGATGGCTATCAGCTGTTGCAGGAGTTGAATGCCATCGACGACAAGCGCCAGCTCACGCAGCTGGGCCACGAACTGGCCAAGCTGCCGCTCGACCCCAAGATCGCGCGCCTGCTGCTGGCGGGACGGCAGTATCAATGTTTGAACGAGATACTCATCATCGCCAGCGCGCTGTCTCTGCAAGACCCGCGCGACCGCCCCGCAGAACGGCGCGAGGCGGCTGATGCCGCGCATCAGCGCTTCAACGACGAGCGCTCGGACTTTCTTGCCTACGTTAAATTGTGGGCCTGGTTCCAGGAGGCGGTGAAGCACAAGAAGACCAACAAGCTGTGGGCGGCGGAATGCCGCGATAAATTTTTGTCGCCGATTCGTTTGCGCGAGTGGCATGAGTTGCATCAGCAGCTACATGCGCAGGTGTCGGAGATGGGCATGCGTTTCAACGAGCAGCCCGCTTCGTTCGAACAAATCCATAAAGCGCTGCTGGCGGGGTTGCTGGGTAATATCGGCTGCAAAGGCGTGGATCGCGAACCGTACTACCTCGGCCCGCGCGAGATTAAATTCTTCATCGCGTCGAATTCGGTGCTGGCGAAAAAGGGAGCCAAGTGGGTGGTAGCGGCGGAGATCGTGGAGACGACCAAGCTGTTCGCACGCTGTATGGCGCGCATCGAACCGGATTGGCTGGAAGAGGTCGGCACACATCTTATCAAGCGCCATTATTACGACGCGCATTGGGAGAAAAGGGCGGCGCAGGTCGCCGCGTGGGAACGCAGCACGTTGCATGGCCTAGTCATCAACCCCAAAAAGCGCGTGCATTACGGACCGATGAACCCAGCCGAATCGCGCGAAATATTTATCCGCGAGGCATTGGTGACGGGCGAGTTCAATACGCAGGCGCCGTTCTTCGCGCACAATCAAAAGTTGATCGCCGATATCGAGGCACTGGAACACAAGGCGCGCCGCCCCGACGTGCTGGTGGACGACGAGTTGATCTTCGCCTTCTACGATGCGCGCATCCCGACCGGCATTCACAACGGCGCGGCATTCGAGCATTGGCGCAAGGAAGCGGAGCGCGAGCAACCCAAGCTGCTGTACCTGAAAAAAGACGACCTGATGCGTCACGAGGCGGCAGGCATCACCACCGACCAGTTCCCCCCGCAGCTGCTGATGAACAACGTGAGCTATGCGCTGAGTTATAACTTTGCCCCCGGCAAGACGGATGATGGCGTGACGCTCACCGTGCCGCAAG
Source organism: uncultured Gallionellaceae bacterium (assembly GCA_964532405.1). Taxonomy (GTDB): domain Bacteria; phylum Pseudomonadota; class Gammaproteobacteria; order Burkholderiales; family Gallionellaceae; genus PALSA-1006. Next base: position 2,707 of record CAZHIC010000053.1, read on the forward strand.
CCTTGCTGAATCAGGTGTCGGCGGCACGTTGCGAATATCTGGTGCCGGGGATACTGGCAGAGAAGATCGTGCAATTGGTGAAATCCTTGCCGCAAAAAATCCGCCGCAACTGTGTGCCGGTGCCGGAATTCGCGGCGGCATTCTGCGCGGCGGTACCGCCTTCCGATACGCCGTTGCTGCAGGCACTGGCGCGCTATATCCGCGAGCAGAAACAACTCGATGTGCCGTTGGATGCGTTCCGCTTGGAGCAGTTGCCTTCCCATCTGTTGATGAACTTCCGCGTGGTGGATGAGCATGGACGACAGCTCGGCTTGTCGCGTAACTTTGCGCAGTTGCGCGGCGAATGGGCGGTTTCATTGTTGCCTGTAGGAGCGGGCCTTGCCCGCGACCAGATAACGAATCGCGGGCAAGGCCCGCTCCTACAGAAGCAGGAACCCCGTCATATCGCGTGGGACTTCGGCGATTTCAAACCGACGCGCGAAGAGAGCCGCGCCGGGCAGACCATCACCGTGTTCAACGCGCTGGTGGATGAGGGCGACGCAGTGACGTTGCAGAGCTTCGATACGCGCGACGAGGCGCGGTCTGCACACCGTTTGGGACTGCGGCGCCTGTTCATGCTGGCACTGAAAGAACAGGTGAAATATCTGGAGAAAAACCTGCCCGGCCTGCAAGCGATGGCGATGCAATTTCTGCCCTTCGGTTCGCAGCAGGACTTGCAACGCCAGATCCTTGCGGTGACCTTCGATCGTTGCAGCCTGAACGACCCTTGGCCGGAAGACGAAAAAGCATTCGCGGCACGCTGCAAGGACGCGAAGGCGCGTTTGAATCTGGTGGCACAGGAGATAGCACGTTTGGTCGGCGCAGTGCTGGCTGATTACCAAGTGTTGCAAAAAGCGCTGCCCGGATTTAAGGCGCACAGCCAGGTACAACAGGACATTCGCAACCAGTGCGACTGGATGCTGGGCAAAGAGTGGGTGGGACGCACACCGTATGAACGCTTGCAGCACCTGCCGCGTTACCTGAAAGCGATCAATGTGCGCCTGGAAAAACTGCGCGCCAATCCCGCGCGCGATGCACAGAACATGACGCAGATGCAGCCTTTACAGCAGACGTGGCAGCGTAAGTTGTCGGCACTGCAAGGCGAGGTCGATGCGCGTGCGGAAGATTTCGGCTGGATGATGCAAGAGCTGCGCGTGTCGTTGTACGCGCAGGAGTTGAAGACGCCGGTGATCGTGTCGGTGAAGAGACTGGAGAAGATGCTGTCCGTACTTTGAACGCCAGTTGCAGGCCGGGTAAAGCATGCAGGAGGCTTGCTTAGTTTCGCGCCTTCTGCGGGGCAACCACCTCTGGATTAAAACTTGGCGTTCACACCCAAAACCGTGCCGCTGTCGAGCGTCACACTCCCTCCCGACTTGATGCCGAAACCGATTTCGCGATACCCAAAATAGACTTTCGCCTGCGGCGAACCCATCAGCTCCAAACGCAAGCCAAATTGGTTAAAACGCTCCGCATCTGCAAATGTCAGGATTTTTGTGGAGAAAAAATACTCAGCGACGATGGCGACCGGAGCCACAGTCGGGAGCACATAACCGAACTCCCCACCGACAGCGATGGCCGACCCGACGTCTATTGTTGTCGATGCTACGCGATGAATCGAGCCAAACACCCCCTTTATTCCCGCAGCGGCAATCGGCCCGGAAGCGACCGCCTCCTCTCCTCCTCCCCTCACTGTAAGCCCCGCATCGACAAATATGTTTTTTAAATCGTTATAGAGCAGACCGGCGTGAAGCTCGGAATTTCCTTCAATGAAGTCGCTCGCTGAAGAGCTGAATTGAAATTGAGCCGCATCGTTTTTCAGGTTGATATCGGCGCCACCCGCAAAAGCTGCCTGACTGAAAACCAACAAAGAGACGATAAGAATTTTACTCATTAACATGCCCCCCGCGTGAATAACTGACGTCCGACACTTCAATTCGCGAGCATTTTCAATGCTATCGCATCCAGGCCAGTCCTGACTACACTCTCCCATATTTCTGCTGATTTGTTATCGGGAAAAGAGCAAGAAGGCCCAAAATTTTCCTAATCTGGCCCTCTCGTGCACACATCAAGCAGAATTTTTCCGCAAGAGAATATCGAGAGCTTCGTCGAAACAATCGTGACGCCAGCAGCATTGCTTATTGGAGCACTCATAACTTGAGGCAGTAGCAAAACAAGGCGTATTGCCCTCGGCGACTTGTATCTGCCGGACAAGCATGGATTGCACGCTAAACGGTGGGGTTTCTTCCATTTGCAATCTTCACAATATATGAGAAAGACCAATACTACCGCTTAATGGGGAGATGGCATATATGCCAAATGGCCTATATATCCTTTATACCTTGGTGTATTTGAACTGAGCAAGCTGGCCTCGGCACGAGAACAGTAGCGAATAGAGAGGCGGCTGGCTGCGCTATAATCCGCATGCAAGTTATTCGAAAACCCAGAGGAAGTAATGGACAAGCAATTGCGCGAGGCGGCGCTGCAATATCACCGCACATCCCCGGCAGGAAAAATTTCCGTCGTACCCAGTAAGCCGATGCTCACCCAGCGCGATTTAGCCCTGGCCTATTCGCCCGGCGTGGCGGCGGCATGCGAGGAGATCGTGCGCGATCCGTCCGAGGCGCGCAATCTGACGGCACGCGGCAATCTGGTGGCCGTGATTTCCAACGGCACGGCGGTGCTGGGCTTGGGCAACATCGGGCCGTTGGCCGCTAAGCCGGTGATGGAGGGCAAGGGGATGCTGTTCAAGAAATTCGCCGGCATTGACGTGTTCGACATCGAGATCGCCGAAAACGACCCCGACAAGCTGGTGGACATCATCGCGTCGCTGGAGCCGACTTTCGGCGGCATCAATCTGGAAGACATCAAGGCGCCGGAATGTTTTTACATCGAGCGCAAGTTGCGCGAGCGCATGAAAATTCCGGTATTCCATGACGACCAGCACGGCACTTCCATCATCGTTGGAGCGGCGCTCCTGAACGGTTTGAAAGTGGTAGACAAGAAAATCGGCGAGATCAAATTGGTGGCTTCCGGTGCAGGTGCGGCAGCGTTAGCTTGTCTGGATATGCTGGTGGGGCTCGGCGTGAAGATGGAAAACATCGTCGTCACCGACATCAAAGGCGTGGTCTATCAAGGCCGCAAGGAAGAGATGGACGACAACAAAGTGCGCTATGCGGTACAGACTTCCGCACGCGTATTGAGCGAAGTAATCGCTGGCGCGGATGTGTTTCTGGGTCTGTCGGCAGGCGGGGTGCTGAAGCCGGAGATGATCAAGCAGATGGCGCAGAGGCCACTCATTTTCGCGCTGGCCAACCCGACGCCGGAAATAATGCCGGCTGAAGCGCTGGCCGCGCGCCCGGATGCGATCTTGGCGACGGGGCGTTCCGATTACCCCAATCAGGTCAACAACGCGCTGTGCTTCCCCTATATGTTCCGGGGTGCGCTGGATGTGGGCGCGACCACTATCAATGAGGAAATGAAGCGTGCGGCGGTGCATGCCATCGCCGCACTGGCGGAAGCCGAGCAGTCCGATGCGGTGGCGGCGGTGTATGGCGAAGAGAGCTTGAGCTTCGGTGCCCACTACCTCATCCCCAAGCCGTTCGATCCGCGCCTCATCACACGCATCGCGCCTGCCGTGGCGCAGGCTGCGATGGATAGCGGTGTGGCGACGCGCCCCATCGCCGACATGGCCGCTTACGGCGAGCAGTTGTCGCATTTCATTTACCAATCTAGCATGTTGATGAAGCCGGTGTTCGACATGGCAAAGAAGAGCCCGAAACGCCTAGTGTATGCCGAGGGTGAGGACGAGCGCGTGCTGCATGCGGCACAAACTGTGGTGGACGAAGGCATCGCCTATCCGATCTTGGTCGGTCGTCCGGCGGTGGTCGAGCAGCGTATCGCCAAGCTGGGTTTGCGCATTCGCGCAGGTGAGCATTTCGAACTGGTGAATCCGGAAAGCGACCACCGCTATCGCGAATATTGCACCGAATATCATCGCCTGGTGCAGCGCCGGGGCGTGACGCCGGATGCGTCCAAGCGCGAAATGCGCCGGCGCAATACGCTGATCGCGGCGATGCTGGTGCGCATGGATGCCGCGGATGCGATGTTGTGCGGAACGGTGTCGCAACCGCTGCGCCATCTGCGTTATATCGACGAGGTAATCGGCCAGCGCCCGGGGGCGAATGTGTATGCGGCGATGAATATTTTGCTGCTGCCCAACCACACCTTGTTCATCTGCGATACGCATGTGAACCTCGACCCGACTGCGGAGCAGATCGCAGAGATGGCCTTGCTGGCAGCCGAAGAGGTACGCCGCTTCGGGCTGACGCCCAAGGTCGCCCTGTTGTCGCATTCCAATTTTGGCAGCCATGAGAATGCCTCGGCACGCAAGATGAGTCATGCGCGCGAATTGCTGGAACAGCTTGCCCCCGAACTGGAAGTAGAAGGAGAAATGCACGGCGATGCGGCACTCTCGGAGAGTCTGCGCGCGCAGATATTTCCAGCATCGCGTTTGAAAGGCGAGGCCAATTTGCTCATCATGCCCAATCTGGATGCGGCCAACATCGCCTACAATCTGCTCAAAATCACGGCAGGCGAAGGCTTGACGATAGGCTCGATCTTGTTGGGCGCGAACAAATCGGCACATATACTGACCTCGACCGCCACGGTGCGCCGCATCGTGAATATGAGCGCACTGGCGGTTGCAGGGGTTAAAACACACTAGCGGGCATGGCGAGCACCACTCTAATATGAATCAAGCAAGCCCGCTCCCTCTCCTCAATCCTCTGAGAGGACAACTAGCCAATCCACTAAGCTGGCAAGTGGCTGGTTATCCCGCAAGCGGGCGAGGAGACGAACGAGGCGCGGTGCGAATTTTACGTTAATGGAGATGAAAATGAACAAACAGGAAGTTGATTTGCTGCGCGAGGAATTGGAAATGCTGATGGTGGAGCGCGCCGACTTGCTAAACGTGGTGGGGGCCGCTGCGGTGCTGGTGGCAAATACCAATGCCAACGACCTCCCACCGGAGGCAGCAGAAGCGGCGGATTTGCTATCGCGATTCGTTAACGGCCTGCCCGAAGAAACCCTCAAGGATGCGCTCGATGCGGTTCATGCGCTCGTTGCGGCCAATGTCTAGGGAGGAAAAAATGGAGAAGAACAAAGGAAGAAGGGAAAAGGGTAAAACCACGACCATTCCCATGATCTCCGGCAGGGCCACGGCGTTGCGCGCCTCTCCCCCCTTAAACCCTTCTCCCGTCCCCCTTCTCTAGCACTATGCGTCCGCAAAAGATCGGGCTGATTCTGACGGGCGGCGGCTCGCGCGCCGCTTATCAAGTGGGGGTGTTAAAGGCGATTGCGGAATTCTTGCCGCGCGCCTCGCACAGTCCTTTCGCCATCATCTGCGGCACATCGGCGGGCGCGCTGAATGCGGCGACACTGGCGATCAATGCCCGGCATTTCCGCAAGGGCGTCAAATATCTGCTCAATGTCTGGAAGAATTTCCATGTCGCAGAAGTATATCGCTCGGACTTCGTCGGAGTAGTGAGCAACACTGCGCGCTGGTTGGCGGGTTTAATCCTGAGCAGCTTCGGCGTAGATAAATTAAATCATGTTTCCCTGCTGGACAATGCACCGCTGGTAGAGTTGCTGGAGCAGACTCTGCCCTGCGAAAAGATTCAGGAGAGCATCGACAGCGGTGTGTTGCACGCCTTGAGCATCACGGCTTCCGGATACGGGTCGGGGCACTCGGTTACTTTTTATCAGGGCGTGGAAGGGATCGAACCGTGGAAACGCGCGCGCCGCATGGGCGTGCCGACACAAATCGAGATCCAGCATTTGCTCGCATCGGCCGCTATCCCGTTTATTTTTCCGGCGGTGCATATCCATCGCGAGCATTTCGGCGATGGCTCGATGCGCCAACTCGCGCCGATCAGCTCGGCTTTGCATCTGGGCGCAGACCGCGTGCTTGTGGTGGGCATGGGACACGGCGGTGACGACGATGACGAATCGAAGCGCAGCAAAATCGACGAATATCCCTCGCTGGCGCAGATTGCCGGCCATGCTCTCGATAGCATTTTTCTAGACAGCATGGAGGTGGATCTGGAGCGTTTGCGGCGCATCAACCACACCGTCAGCCTGATCCCCGAGGAGATGCGTTCCGTCATCAATTTGCGCCATGTGGATGTATTGGTCATCTCGCCCAGCCAGCCGCTAGAGAAAATCGCCGAGCGCCATTTGAACGGCTTGCCGTGGACGATTCGTATCCTGTTGCGCGCGGTCGGCGTGATGCGCCGTCGCGGGGCCAATTTGGTCAGTTATCTTTTATTCGATAAAACCTATTGCCGTGCGTTGATCGATTTGGGATACAAGGATGCCATACAGCACAAGGAAGAAATCATGGCTTTCCTGAATCTGGATCCGCGCAAGCCCGATGATAACTTGCCGCAATGAGTGAGTCCGTCATCGCCTCTCCAAAACCGCTGACGTTTTCTTTGCTGCGTTTGATGGCGGACGGAGAGTTTCATTCCGGCGAGGTGCTAGCGCGACAACTTGGGGTGTCGCGTGCCAGCGTCAACACCGCGTTGCGGGGCGTCGAACAATATGGTCTGACCCTGTTTGGCGTGCGCGGCCGCGGTTATCGCCTGATTGAGCCGCCGCAATGGTTGGATGCCGGACTTGTGCGCGCCGCACTCAAAACACCGGAAATTTTCCGTATCGAAATAGTAGAGAGCGCAGCGTCCAGCAACACCATGTTGTTGCGGCGTGCGGCGCAAGGCTTGCCCAGTGGCAGTGTGCTGGCGGCGGAATGGCAAAGCGCCGGACGCGGGCGCATGGGAAGGACATGGCATTCCGGCTTGGGCAATGCGCTGACTTTCTCTGTGTTGTGGCGGTTTGAATCCGGCCTGTCCGCATTGGCCGGTCTGAGTTTGGGAGTCGGGGTCGCGCTGATGCGTGCGCTGCGCAAATTGGGGACGGAAAGTGTCGGCTTGAAATGGCCGAACGATGTGCTGACGGGCATGCCCGTTTCCCTCTCCCCAACCCTCTCCCGGGATTGCCCTCACCTCAATCCTCTCCCGCAAGCGGGCGAGGAGGCAAACGAGAAAGGCAATCGTTATTTCCTGCGGGCGAGGGAGCAAACAAATCGCTGTGCGAGTTTTCCTTTAAATGACCAAGGTAAATTGGCGGGCATATTGATCGAGGCGCAGGGCGATATGTTGGGCCCCAGCGTGGTGGTGATCGGCATCGGGTTGAATTTGAGGCTACCACCTTCCGTGTCGCAGCGTATCGACCAGCCGGTGAGCGCGCTGGCGCAAGTCGTGGCAGAGTTGCCGGAACGGAACCGCTTGCTTGCGCTACTATTGCAGGAGTTGGCAGAGATGCTGAAGACATTCGCGGCGCAGGGTTTCGCGCCGCTACGTGCCGAGTGGGAAAGTTATCATGTATATCAGGATCGTTCAGTCAGGATGCTGCTGCCCGATGGGGCGCAGGTCGCAGGCATCGTGCGCGGCGTAACGAACGAAGGCGCGTTGCGTGTTGAAACACAACAGGGCATGCAAGTTTTCAATGCGGGCGAGATCAGTTTGCGGGAGGCATAGTGCTATTGCTCGATGTTGGAAATAGTCGTTGTAAATGGGCGTATGTCGAGAATGGCATGTGGACGCATCAGGGCGTGGCCGACAATACCGAGTGCATGGCACTGCAGCATGACTTCGCCGCATTGCCAGACCCTGCGCGCATCATCGTTTCCAATGTGGCGGGCGCAGAGATGGAGCAACGTTTGCGCACCCTCTGCACCGGATACTCGACGATGCCGGAATTTATAGCCGCGCGCAACGAGCAGTGCGGCGTGAGCAATGCCTATGACAATCCGGCAAACCTGGGCAGCGACCGCTGGGCTGCGCTCATCGCGGCATGGCGGAGAATGCGACGAGCTTGTCTGGTGGTGAATTGCGGGACTGCAACCACGGTGGATGCGCTGGCGGACACCGGCGAATTCCTCGGCGGATTGATCCTGCCCGGAGTCACACTGATGCAGCAAGGCCTGCTGCACAGTGCGGCGCAGTTGGCGGATGCGGAAGGTCGTCTGCAAGATTTTCCGCGCAACACGGCGGATGCGATTTACAGCGGCGTGATGCGCGCGACGCTGGGAGCAATCCAACAGCAATATGCTTTGCTGGAAGGGGCCGGAGGCTGCGTATTGAGCGGCGGCGCGGCGGATCAAATTCAGCCGCATCTTGGCATGCCGGTGCTACGTGTAGATAATCTGGTGCTGGAAGGATTGCAAATCATTGGGGAAGCAAGCGCATGATGAAATGGATATTGGCTCTGTTGCTATTGGTGAACGTCATATTTTTTGCCGTGATGCATTGGGGCGGCGCGTTGACCGTGGATGCCATCAATCCTCCGGTGCAAGCGGCACTCAATGCCGACAAGATAAAACTGCTCGATATGAGCGCAGCCTCTGCAGCGTCCTCCGCGCCGGCCTCCGCACCTACATCTTCAGTTTCCGCATCCACACCGGCGGTTGTGGCCATTCCTGTTGCGCAGACCGTAGCGACGAGCGCCCCGTCGGGCAAACTGAGCTGCATGGAGTGGGGCGAATTCTCCGGGACAGACCTGCTGCGTGCCGAAAAAGCGCTCGCGCCGATGCAACTGGGAAACAGACTGAAACAACACTTGATCGAGTATGTAAACGGCTACTGGGTTTACATCCCCCCGATGAAGGCCCACACCCAAGTGGAACAGAAGATCGCCCAACTCAAAGAGCGCGGAGTCGCAGACTATTTCGTCATACAAGAAGCGGGGCCTTGGCAATATGCAATTTCTCTGGGCGTATTCAAAACTGAAGAAGCAGCAAAGAAATTTCTGGGCAAATTGCGTGCGCAGGGGGTGAAGACTGCCACGCTGGGCGAGCGCGCCAGCAAACTAAAATATACGGTGTTTGCGCTGAATCATCTGGAGGGTGCCGTGTCTTCGCAAATCGCTGCGCTACACAAAGACTTTCCGGATAGCGAACTCAAGCTTGTTCCATGCAAAGTATTTTCCAATCCAGAGATGAGCCTGAGCGAAGAGGGTTGTGAGATGTATGTC
>CAZHIC010000054.1:0-11818 GCA_964532405.1 uncultured Gallionellaceae bacterium
TTCACCCTTCACCCTTCACCCTTCACCCTACACCCTTCACCCTTCACCCTTCACCCTTTCAATACTTTCTCCATTGTCCGTCCCATCTCCGCCGGATTGCGCGTGATATGGATGCCGCACTCTTCCATCACGGCCAGCTTTTCGTTGGCGCCGCCTTGTCCGCCGGAAATGATCGCCCCGGCATGACCCATGCGCTTGCCTTCCGGCGCGGTGACTCCCGCAATGAATCCGACCACTGGCTTTTTCATGTTTGCCTTGATCCAGCGCGCGCATTCTTCCTCGTCGCTGCCGCCGATCTCGCCGACCATGACCACCGCATCGGTCTCGGGATCGTCGTTAAACAAACGCATCACATCGATATGCTTCATACCGTTAATCGGGTCGCCGCCAATGCCCACACAGGACGACTGCCCGTAGCCCAGCGCGGAAAGTTGCCCGACGGCTTCATAGGTCAGCGTGCCGGAGCGCGACACCACACCGATGCGGCCTTTCTTGTGGATGTGGCCGGGCATGATGCCGATCTTAATTTCGTCCGGTGTAATCAGGCCGGGGCAGTTCGGCCCGATCAACAGCGTGCGTTTACCTTGCATCTTGTAGCGCGTCTTCAGCATGTCATGCACCGGGATGCCTTCGGTGATACAGATCACCAAATCCAGATCGGCTTCTACTGCCTCGTCGATAGCCGCTGCCGCACCCGACGGCGGCACATAGATCACCGACACCGTCGCGCCTGTCGCTGCTTTCGCATCACGCACCGAGGCATACACCGGGATACCTTCAAAATCTTCGCCCGCTTTTTTCGGATTCACCCCGGCGACGAAACAGTTCGCGCCGTTCGCATACTGCTTGCAGTGGAAGGTGTGAAACTGTCCGACTTTGCCGGTCATGCCTTGGGTAATCACCAGAGTGTCTTTGTTGATGAGAATGCTCATTTTTTTCCCTTCGCAGCGGCGACAACCTTCTGCGCCGCGTCCGCCATATCGTTGCCGGAAATAATGGGCAAGCCGGAATCGGCCAAAATTTTCTTGCCCAATTCGACGTTGGTGCCTTCCAGCCGCACCACCAGCGGCACGGTGAGGTGCACTTCGCGCGCCGCCGCGACCACGCCTTCGGCAATCACATCGCACTTCATGATGCCGCCGAAGATGTTGACCAGAATCGCTTTGAGATGCGGGTTCTTTAACATCAGCTTGAACGCCTCGGTCACTTTCTCCTTGCTCGCACCGCCGCCGACATCGAGGAAATTCGCCGGACTGCCGCCGTACAATTTGATAATATCCATGGTCGCCATCGCCAAGCCCGCGCCGTTCACCAGACAGCCGATATCGCCGTCGAGCTGGATATAGCTCAAGTCGAATTTCGAGGCTTCGATTTCCGCCGGGTCTTCTTCGTCCAGATCGCGATACGCCACGATTTCGGGACGGCGGTACAACGCGTTGGAATCGAAATTGAATTTCGCATCCAGAGCAATCACGCGGTTATCCGCCGTGAGCACCAGCGGATTGATCTCCGCCAGCATCGCATCCTTCTCGACGAAGGCGCGATACAGACCTTGCAACACCTTCACCGCTTCGGCATTCGCCGCATCGGGGATGCCTATAGCACGCGCCGTTTGCGCCGCCTCGTCTGCGGTCAACCCATTCGCAGGATCGATACGCACCGTGAGAATTTTCTCCGGCGCATGTTTGGCGACCTCTTCGATCTCCACACCGCCTTCGCTGGAAGCCAGCAAGGCTACGCGCTGCGAACCTCTATCCACCACCATGCCGACGTAGAACTCTTGGGCGATCTGCGCGCCCTCCTCGATCAGCAGGCAGCGCACCACCTGCCCTTCAGGGCCGGTCTGGTGCGTGACGAGGTGCATACCGAGTATCTGTCCGGCGTACTGGCGCACTTCGTCCGGCGACTTCGCCACCTTAACGCCGCCGCCTTTGCCGCGACCGCCCGCATGTATCTGCGCCTTCACCACCCAGACCTTGCCGCCCAATTGCTGCGCGGCAGCAACCGCTTCTTCAACACTGAAACAGGCAACGCCGCGCGGAGTCGGCACGCCGAACTCGCGCAGAATTTCTTTGCCCTGATATTCGTGGATTTTCATATTGACCTTTTTAAAAACGGGGAAGAGTTAAAGGGGGAAGGGATAAGGGGAAACCGCGCACGCTCCACCAGCCCCCTTCACCCTTCACCCTTCACTTTTTTCCTGCATACACAGCTGCAAATTATCCTGCCAACTTCCGGCCTGTAGACCGAAGGTTCGGAGGAGCTTGTCGTTCGACAGCACAGAATTCATCGGGCGTGCCGCCGGAGTCGGATACTCATGCGACGGGATCGCCACAAGGTTCGGTGCCGGTTGAATTTCCGCCGAACGGATAATCTCGGCAGCAAAGCCATGCCATGAAACGCTGCCCGACGAGGTCAGATGATATGTGCCCGACACGCGCGCCAGCTCTTCTTTGCTCGCACCCGGCGCATAGAGTTGCGCCAATATCTGCGCAGTCACTTCGCCCAAAGAACGGCACCAAGTCGGCGCACCGATCTGATCGTCCACGATGCGCAGCTCGCTACGTTCACGCGCCAAGCGCAACATGGTCAGCAGAAAATTTCTACCGCGCGCGCCGTACACCCAGCTGGTTCGCAAAATCAGGTGATTGCCGCCTACCGCACGGATGGCCTGCTCCCCCGCCAGCTTGGTCTTGCCATAAACGCCCAGCGGGTTGAGCGCATCGTCTTCCACATACGCTCCCGGCTTGCTGCCATCGAAAACATAGTCGGTGGAATAATGCACAAACAGCGCATTTAATTTTTTCGCTTCTTCCGCAAAAATTCCCGGCGCGATGCCGTTGATCGCTGCGGCGAGATCGGGCTCAGTTTCAGCTTTGTCCACCGCCGTATACGCGGCGGGATTGACGATGATGTGCGGCTGTATTTCGCGCACTTTGCGGCGGATAGCATCAGCATCGGCAAGATCGAGTGCAGCCGAATCCAGCGCGATCACCTGCCCCAATGGTGCCAAGCTACGCTGCAACTCCCAGCCGACTTGCCCGTTCTTGCCGGTGAGCAATATTTTTTTCATACAAAAACCTCAGCTTCTCGCAACGGCGCGCCCGCCTGGTCTTTGGCCGACAACAAGGGCACTGCTCCGCCCAGTTTCCAGTCGATAGCCAACTCGGCATCGTTCCAAACAATGCAGCGTTCGAATTCCGGCGCCCAATAATCAGTGGTCTTATAGAGAAACTCAGCCGTCTCGCTCAGCACAACGAAGCCATGGGCGAAACCCGGCGGTATCCACAACATGCGTTTATTCTCGGCGGACAGATTCACGCCGACCGATAGTCCAAATGTAGGCGAGTTTTTGCGTATGTCCACCGCCACATCAAACACTTCGCCCGCCACGGCGCGCACCAACTTTCCCTGCGCATGTTGTATCTGATAATGCAGGCCGCGCAACACATGGCGGGCGGATTTTGAATGATTGTCCTGCACAAACTCCGCATTGATTCCCGTCAGCTCCGCGAAGCGGCGTTTATTAAAGCTCTCGAAAAAAAATCCGCGCTCATCCCCGAACACTTTGGGTTCAATAATGAGCAGATCGGGAATAGCGGTGGGAACGACTTTCATGTTCAAAACGCCTTATCGGAAAGCAGGCCTAGCAAATAACGTCCGTAAGCATTCTTCGCCAGCGGCTGGGCAAGTTGTGCCACTTGTTCCGCAGAGATATAGCCTTTACGAAAAGCGATCTCTTCGGGACAGGCGATCTTCAGCCCTTGGCGTTTTTCCAGCGTCTGCACAAAAGAACCCGCTTCCAGCAGCGATTCATGCGTGCCGGTATCCAGCCACGCATACCCGCGCCCCATCACCTGCACCTCCAAATCGCCGCGCTCCAGATAAATCTGATTGACCGTGGTGATCTCCAATTCGCCGCGCGCCGATGGCTTGATGGTCTTGGCGATCTCCACCACATCGTTGTCGTAGAAATACAAGCCAGTCACCGCATAGTTCGATTTGGGCTGGCGCGGTTTCTCTTCGATGCTCAACGCACGGCCTGTCGTATCAAAATCGACCACGCCATAACGCTCGGGATCTTGTACGTGATAGGCGAACACCGTGCCGCCTTGGGTTTTTGTCGCAGCGGCATTGAGCAACTGATCGAACCCATGCCCGTAAAAAATATTGTCGCCCAACACCAGCGAGCAGCCGTCATTGCCGATGAACGACTCGCCAATGATGAAAGCCTGCGCCAAGCCGTCCGGCGAGGGCTGTACCGCATAGGAGAAATTCATCCCCCACTTGGCTCCATCTCCAAGCAATAGCTGGAACAGCGGCGTGTCCTGCGGAGTGGAGATGATCAGCACATCGCGTATCCCCGCCAACATCAATGTGGTCAGCGGATGGTAGACCATCGGCTTGTCGTACACCGGCAATAGCTGCTTGGAGATCGCCTGCGTGACCGGATACAAACGGGTGCCGGAACCTCCGGCGAGAATGATGCCTTTCATGCTGCGCTCCTGTTCGAGTAATTTTTTTCCACCCAGTGCTGGTAGTCGCCGCTCGTCACACCCTGCACCCAGGCGGTGTTCGCCAGATACCATTCAACCGTCTTGCGCAGCCCCGTCTCAAAAGTCTCCTGCGGCTTCCATCCCAAGTCGTGCGCGATCTTGCTGGCGTCGATGGCATAGCGGCGGTCATGTCCCGGACGATCTTGCACATAAGTGATGAGCTTATTATGCGGTGCGCCTTGCGGATGCAATTCGTCGAGTATGGCGCAGATAGACTGCACCACTTGCAGATTGGTCTTTTCGTTCCAGCCGCCTATGTTGTAGGTCTCGCCCAGCTTGCCGCGTGCCAACACCAAGCGCAGCGCACGCGCGTGGTCGTCGACATACAGCCAGTCGCGGATGTTGTCGCCCTTGCCGTAAATGGGCAAAGGCTTGCCGTTCACTGCATTCAATATCACCAGAGGAATGAGCTTCTCGGGGAAGTGACAGGGTCCGTAGTTGTTCGAGCAATTGGTGGTGACCACAGGCAGCCCATACGTGTGATGCCATGCGCGCACCAGATGGTCGGAAGAGGCTTTGCTGGCAGAGTAAGGCGAGTTCGGCTCGTAGGTCGTTTCCTCGGTAAAGAAACCGGATTCACCCAGACTGCCGTACACCTCATCGGTGGAAATATGATGAAAACGGAACGCCGCTTTGCGTTGCGCATCCAATCCGTTCCAGTAGTTGCGCGCGGCTTCCAGCAAGGTGTACGTGCCGACAATATTGGTTTGAATAAAATCCGCCGGCCCTGAGATGGAGCGATCCACATGCGACTCCGCCGCCAGATGCATCACCGCATCCGGCTGATGTTCGCGAAACACCCGCGCCACTTCTGCGGCATCGCAAATATCGACACGCTCGAAACGATAGCGCGGATCATCAGAAACAGAGGCCAGCGATTGCAGATTACCCGCGTAAGTCAGCTTGTCGACATTGACAGTTTTGCTATCGGTTTCGTTGATGAATTGACGCACGACCGCAGAACCGATGAATCCGGCCCCGCCTGTAATAAGGATTGTTTGCATAGAGAACGTATCAACTAGTGTAATACGCGAATTCTACAACATGGCACTGCTTATGCGGCAGCATAAACGAAGGCTCGCTGAGATCACAGCTATAAAAATAAAAATGGCCGCTGCGTATGCAATGGCCATTTTAAATTGGTGCCGATTATCGGATTCGAACTGATGACCTACCGCTTACAAGGCGGTTGCTCTACCAACTGAGCTAAATCGGCGATGATTAGCTGACGCTAATTTGTCAGTAATTTCATATCTCCAAGGCTGACGCTGATACACGTTCCCCGAAAGCGGCGCGATTATACCTACGCCCATGAATTTCTCAAATTTTTCTGCACTCAAACTTAAAGTCTCCCACAAAGATGCGGCAGCTATGAAATAATCCGGCCACTGTGCAAACGATCATTCCCTCTGAAGTATTAACCAGCCTTGCCCCCGGAGAAAGCGCGACTATCGTTGCCATTCAGACCGACGAGGCTCTGCGCCAACGTTTATTGGCGCTGGGCTTCCGCGTCGGCAAGCGTGTCGATCTCATCCGCAAGGCAAGCTTTTCCGGCCCGCTGCAAGTGCGCATCGGCACGACAGACATCCTGTTACGCAGGAATGAGGCGTCCAAAATCGCGGTTGAAAGAACATGAAGCGGGTCGCGTTGCTAGGCATGCCCAACACGGGCAAATCGACATTGTTCAACCGTATGACAGGCGGCGCGGCGCGGGTAGGCAATTGGCCCGGCATTACCGTAGAGCTACTCAGCGGCAAGATTTTGCTCGGCGGCGATATGGTAGAGCTCATCGACTTGCCGGGAATCTACGACATCCACGGCTTTTCCGAAGACGAACAAGTGGTGCGCCACTTTTTGCATGACAACGTGCCCGACCTCGCCCTCATCGTGCTCAACGCTACCCAGATTGAGCGCCAGCTCAGCCTGTTGCTGCAACTCAAGCAATACGATCTGAACATGGTGGTGTTGCTCAACATGGCCGACGAAGCGAAGAAATTCGGCATCACTATCGACACGAAAAAGATGTCCGCCGCGCTCGGCATCCCGATCTTTCTGCTCAGTGCGAAGTACGGCAACGGCTATCAGGAAGCGCTGCACGCCGTCACCAAGGCCTTGCGCTACAACACGCCGGGCATGGCGGAAGAGTTGCGCTCACAGCTCGAACAGGATGCGCATATCGAAAGCGAAATGGCGCGCGTGTTGCAGCATGCGGTGCAAGTACCCGCCCGCCTGCCGGACAACCTCACCACACAACTCGATCACCTGATGCTGCATCCGTGGCTGGGCTTGCCGATCTTCTTCGGCATCATGTATCTGCTGTTTCAGGGTATTTTCTTTCTCGGGCAACCGCTGCAAACAGGCGTGGGCAATCTGCTCAACTGGTTGCGCGAGGCAGCCGTGGCACCGTTGCTCGCCAGCCTGCCTGCGCTGCTGCAAGGCTTGTTGCTGGACGGCATCTACAACGGCGTGGCCACCGTCGCCGCTTTCGTCCCCATCATCGTGCTGTTCTTCCTGTTCATGGCCATCGTAGAAGACACCGGCTACCTGTCGCGTGCCGCTTTTTTGATGGATGCGCTGATGGCCAAATTGGGATTGGACGGGCGCAGCTTTGTCATGCTGCTGATGGGGTTCGGCTGCAACGTGCCCGCGCTGATGGGCACGCGGGTGATGCGTTCGCGCCCATTACGCCTGCTCAGTATGCTGGTGATCCCGTTCTCGCTGTGCTCGGCGCGCTTGCAAGTTTTCGTGTTCATCACCGCCGCGCTGTTCGCGCCGAAGTCCGCCGCGCTGGTGGTGTTCAGCCTGTACCTGTTCAGCTTCGCCGCCGCCATCCTCACCGCGCTGCTGTTCAAACGCCACTTTCCCAACAGCGAACCCTTCGTGCTGGAACTGCCGCCCTACCGCTTTCCCACGCTACGCCAGATGGTGCTGCGCGGCTGGCACGAGGTGTACTACTTCATTCATCGCGCCAGCAAATTCATCATCATCGGCGTGGTGCTCGTTTGGTTGCTCACCCATCTGCCGACTTCTGCCGTGCCCGCAGGCCCCGACACCTGGGCGGGACACATCGGCGCTTGGCTGCGCCCCGTGTTTGAACCCATCGGCATCACGGCGGAACTCACTATCGCGCTGATCTTCGGCTTCGTGGCCAAAGAGATCGTCATCGGCTCGCTCGCGGTGATCTACGGCTTGAGCGGCCACGCATTAAGCGGCGCACTGGCATTACAACTGGACTGGGTGCAGGCCTACAGCTTCATGCTGTTCACCCTGATCTACACCCCCTGCCTGTCCACCATCGCCACCTTGCGCAGCGAATCCAAGAACAACGGTTTTATGCTGCTATCGCTGGGCTGGTCGTTGGCACTGGCTTGGGCGGTGAGCTTTGTGTTCTATCAAGGCGCAAGGGCGCTGGGGTACTAGCCTGCAACACTGATCCGAGCATCGCCCGCTTCCATCTGCCCGATCACGCACGCCGCCGCGAAACCATCCGCATGAAACGCGGCCAGCACTTCATCCACCGCCGCTGGCGCGCAGGCCACCAGCAATCCGCCGCTGGTTTGCGGGTCGCATAACAATTTTCTTTGCCACTCGGGAAAGTCATCCGGCAAATCCACTTCTGCGCCGTAGCTCGCCCAATTACGCTCTGCCGCGCCCGTGGCATAGCCTTGCTGCGCCAGTTGCAATGCGGTAGGCAGAATGGGCAGATCGGCATAACGAATGAGCGCACCCAATTTCGAACCACGGCACATCTCCAGCAGATGACCGAGCAGTGCAAAACCAGTCACATCGGTCATCGCATGTACTTTCGTCATCCCACCCAGCTTTGCACCGACGCGATTGAGTTGTGTGGCGGTATCCAACATCTCGCGATAACCGACCTCACTGAGCTCGCCTTTTTTCATCGCGGCACTGAGAATACCCACGCCCAGCGGCTTGCCCAGAATCAGCACATCGCCCGTTTGTGCGCGGTCATTACGCTTGATGTGGTCGGGATGTGCAATGCCCACGGCGACGAGACCGTAAATCGGTTCCGGGGCATCAATGGAGTGCCCGCCCGCAAGAGGAATGCCCGCCGACTCGCACACAGCGACGCCACCCGCGAGAATGTCACGTATCGTATCCAACGGCAGCTTGTCAATCGGCATGCCCACTATCGCCAAAGCCAGGATAGGCGTGGCTCCCATGGCATACACGTCGGAAAGCGCATTGGTGGCGGCGATGCGGCCGAAGTCGCGCGCATCGTCCACGATGGGCATAAAAAAATCGGTGGTAACCACCACAGCCTGCTGATCGTTCAAGCGGTACACCGCCGCATCGTCGCTGCTTTCCGTACCCACCATGAGGTTAGGGTAAAATGGCGGGCGCGGCATGGCCGCGAGCATTTGCGCCAACACGGCGGGCGCGATTTTGCAGCCGCAGCCGCCACCATGAGAATATTGCGTCAGTTTGATTGGCGATGCCATTTTTGAAAAATTCCTATGCGTAAAATTCAGTTAGCGAACGTATCACAACTCTCCGATTACGACGACATCATTGATGTGCGCTCGCCTGCGGAATTCGCGGAGGATCATATTCGGGGCGCAATCAGCGCGCCTGTTTTAAACAACGAAGAGCGGGCGCGCATCGGTGCTTTATACAAACAAGTCTCGCCCTTCGAGGCACAGCGCCAAGGTGCGGCGCTGATCGCGCGCAACATCGCACAGCATCTGGACACCCTGTTCCACGATCATCCGCGCGAGTGGAAACCGCTCATCTATTGCTGGCGCGGCGGCCAGCGCAGCGGCGCGATGGCGCACATCATGGCGCAAGTCGGTTGGCGCGTGGGGCAACTGCAAGGTGGTTATAAAACCTATCGGCGCCATGTCATCAACGAACTAGAAACGCTGTCGGCCCGCTTCCAGTTTCGCGTCGTGTGCGGCGCAACCGGCTCCGGCAAAAGCCGGCTGCTACAAGCCCTGCACGCTCAAGGCGACCAAGTGCTAGATCTGGAAAAACTCGCGCAACATCGTGGCTCATTGCTCGGCAACCTGCCCGGCCAAACTCAACCTGCGCAAAAGATGTTCGAAAGTCGGTTATGGGATGCGCTACGCGGCTTTGATACACAGCGTCCGGTTTTCGCCGAAGCGGAGAGCCGCAAAATCGGCAATCTGGCCATCCCCTCCCTGTTGCTCGAACACATACGGCTGTCCGAGTGCATCGCCATCGAAGCGGCCATGCCGGCTCGCGTGCAGTTGCTCATGGAAGATTATGCGCATTTCTTGAACGACCCCGAATTGCTTAAACGAGCATTGGCTCCGTTGCTGGAATTGCACGGACACAAGGTCATCGAACATTGGTATGAAATGGCACAGCAAGGTGAGTGGAGTGCATTGGTCGCGGATCTGTTGGTGCGCCACTACGACCCCGCCTATCAACGCTCCACCGCAAACAACTTCCCGCGCCTGAAGGATGCACGACAGTTACACTTGGCTACATTGGATGAAAACGACTTGTTGCTTGCGGCTCAGGCATTCCTCGATAAAGGCCTACGCCAAGGATAAGAGGCGAACGCCTCTTGGTTTTATTCTTTCCATGCCTGATCGAGGGTCGCCTGTGCCTTGCCGTATTTCACATTCGCTTCCTGCAAGCGCTTCTTCGACAACTCCGCTTTCTTTCGGTCATCCGCCAACTGCTTGGTTTGCCGCTCACACGCCTGCTTGCGCTGCTCCAATAATTTCTCGGCATCTGCCACATCTTTCAAATCGGATTTATTTTGCGCATCGGTTTTTTCGACTTCTTGCCGCGCATATTCCACCCCAGCCTGCTGGGCGGAAACGTCTCTGGCTTCAGCGATAGAAATAAACGCGCTAAAAAAAATCAAAACCAAAATCTGAATTTTTAACATCACATTCCCGATAATCAACAGAGGAGCCAGATACGCCGCTTAGAAAAGCCTATCTGGCTCGCTATTAGAAGGAAGCCATCACGCCCACAAAAGAGCTTTTGTCGATTTCCGCGCTGCCCACCGACTTAATGCCAAAACCGATTTCTCGATACCCCAGATATACCCTCGCTTGCGGCGAGATGCCCACTTCCAGACGCAAACCAAATTGATTAAAGCGATCAGAGTCGGCGAACGATATGATTTTCGGACTGGCGTAATATTCAACAACGAAAGCAACCGGGATGGCTGTGGGAAGCCCAAACACGGCTGCCCCACCCACCGCGATGGCCGACAAGGTGTCTTTTGTTGTTACCGCTGCTGTCGCTGCTGTCGCTGGTGTCACTATTCGATTATTCATACCGAATACGCCCTTTACCCCCACCCCAACGCTCAATCCCGGCGCGCCCTCCTCTACACTCCCTCCCTTCACAATAAGCCCTGCGTCAAGGAATTGGTTATTTGCATCGTTATAGAGAAGGCCGGCACTGAGTTCAGAATTTCCTTCAATGAAATCGCTCGCCGAAGAATTGAATCTGAATGCGGCAGCATTGTTATTCAAATTGACATCAATAGAATCCGCAAAGGCTGCGGAACTGAGAACCAACAACGAAACGGCAAGAATACGACTCAAAAACATAATTAACTCCTTATTAACGAATTTATTGACACCGGCTCGATCTCCTGCATGAGAAAATTATGCGCAAGTGCGCATGCTGACCCTGAAGAATGCGGAATGACGCCAGCGCGGCGCAAATGGTACACAACGCAGCCAAATCCCGCAATGCAGAAAAAACAAAGCCCCTTGACACTTAAGCAAGGGGCTTGGGGAACATCTCAGCGCGCTAAATTACTTCTTAACACCATTCACTGCTGCCTTCAGTGTTGCGCCAGCCTTGAACGCTGGAACTTTGGAAGCTTTGATCTTCAGCTCGGCACCGGTCTTGGGGTTGCGACCGATACGTGCAGCGCGCTTGCGCACCTCAAAAGAGCCGAAGCCCACCAGTGAAAGAGAGTCTCCCTTTTTCAGAGTGGCGGTAATGATTTCGATCAGTGCAGCGATATTGCGCTCAGCGTCAGCTTTAGTGGAATCAGTTTTAGCGGACAATGCGTCGACAAGTTCTTTTCTGTTCATGAGTTCATATACTCCGTATGTTAAGGGTTAATAAAGCGAGACTGCATTGTCATAGAAAAATTCCTTGCTGGCAATACGTGAACGTATCTATATCTTCCAAGGCTTTTAACCTCCCGCGAGCAGCATCCTAAAGGACAAATCGGGTTTAAACAAGAGTGAGCCTTGTCCAATGACACATGAGCCTGAACGAAAGGGTGTATTTCCAGC
>CAZHIC010000055.1:0-10945 GCA_964532405.1 uncultured Gallionellaceae bacterium
TCACGCTGGAAATACACCCTTTCGTTCAGGCTCATGTGTCATTGGACAAGGCTAGACTGCGACAGCGTAAGCAAAGCCTGTTAGAATAGCACCCTCAGAATTTTCTGAATTACTCAATTTGTGGAGAGAAATGTGGCCGTCGAACGTACCCTATCAATCATCAAACCCGATGCAGTGGCGAAGAACGTCATTGGTCAAATTTACACCCGCTTTGAAAACGCTGGCCTGAAAGTCATCGCTGCACGCATGGTGCAGTTGTCGCGCGCTGAAGCGGAAGGTTTCTACGCCGTACACCGCGCACGTCCTTTCTTCAATGACCTCGTGAATTTCATGATCTCCGGCCCGGTGATGATTCAAGCGCTGGAAGGCGAGGGCGCGATTCTGAAGAACCGTGACTTGATGGGCGCGACCGATCCGAAGAAGGCCGACAAGGGCACTATTCGCGCTGACTTCGCCGACAGCATCGACGCCAACGCAGTGCATGGTTCCGACGCGGCTGAAACAGCGGCAGTGGAAATCGCTTATTTCTTCCCTGCGATGAACGTCTACTCGCGCTAAGAACGCCTGATGAAGCAAAACCTCCTCGACTTTGATGCGCAACAACTGACTGCCTGGTTTGCGGAGCATGGCGAAAAGCCATTCCGCGCCAAGCAGGTGTTGCGCTGGATATACAAAGCCGGGGAGTCCGATTTCGATGCGATGAGCGATCTTGCAATATCGCTCCGTGAAAAACTAAAACAGATCGCCTGTGTGCAAGCGCCCAAGGTGATGCGCGAAGAGACCGCCTCCGACGGTACGCGCAAATGGTTGCTGGATATGGGTACGGGCAATGCGGTGGAAACGGTGTTTATTCCCGAGGAATCGCGCGGCACTTTGTGCGTATCCACTCAAGCCGGGTGCGCGCTGGATTGCGCATTCTGTTCCACCGGCAAACAGGGCTTTAACCGCAATCTTTCGACGGCGGAGATCATCGGGCAGGTGTGGTGGGCGAACCACGAGCTCGGTAAAACAGCCCCTTCGTCCGGCTCAGGGCAGGCTCAAGGCAACTGGCCGATCACCAATGTGGTGATGATGGGCATGGGCGAACCACTGTTGAATTTTGACAGTACGGTAAGCGCCTTGCGTTTGATGTTAGATGATAATGCTTACGGCCTGTCGCGTCGCCGTGTGACGGTGTCCACCTCCGGCATCGTGCCCGCGATGGACAGGTTGCGCGACGAATGTCCGGTGGCATTGGCGGTGTCGCTGCATGCGCCGAACGATGCGTTGCGCAACGAGTTGGTTCCGGTGAATCAAAAATATCCGCTGCGCGAGTTGATGGCGGCATGTCGGCGTTATCTGGAAAAAGCGCCGCGCGATTTTGTCACCTTCGAATATGTGATGCTGGCGGAGATAAACGATAGTGTGCAGCATGCGCGCGAGCTGATCGATCTGGTGCGCGATGTGCCGTGCAAATTCAATCTGATTCCGTTCAATCCGTTCCCGCAGGCACCCTATCAGCGTTCCGATATGCAGACGGTGTTGCGTTTCCGCGATGTGTTGATGCAGGCCGACATCGTGACCACCATCCGCAAGGTGCGCGGCGACGACATCGCTGCGGCTTGCGGTCAGTTGGCGGGGCAGGTGCAGGACAAAACAAAAAGAACACAACGATTGTTGGAGGTGGCGCGGTGAAGCTGCTTGGAATTTTGTTGATCGTTTTAAGCTTGGGGGGATGCGCATCCCAAGGCGGCGGTTCCGCCGGAACGCCGGTTCAGACGACTACGCGCGCTCAGGCTATCGCCAAGATACATACTGAATTGGCCGCATCTTATTTTGAACGCGCTCAATACGGGATCGCCTTGCAGGAAATCGAAGTAGCATTGCAATCGGAATCGAATTACGCCCCAGCCTTCAATGTGCGCGGGCTCATCCGTATGGCGCTGCGTGAAGATAAACAGGCCGATGACGATTTTCGCCGCAGTCTGCAATTGGATGGCAGCGATTCCAATGCGCACAATAACTATGGCTGGTTCCTGTGCCAGCGCGGGCGCGAGAACGAGGCCGTCGCTCAATTTCTGGAGGCCGTGGAGAATCCGCTTTATGCCACGCCGGAAACGGCCTACGTCAATGCGGGAATGTGTTCCAAAAAAATAGGCAAACTAAAAGAAGCGGAAGAATATTTGCAGCGCGCATTGATCCGGCAGCCGAATTATCCCGGGGCGTTTTTTGGTCTGGCAGATGTGAGTTTTGCCACGCACGATTTCGCTGGGGCAAAATCCTATTTTTTGCGTTTCTTGCAGAGATCAACCGAATTGTCGGCTGAGAACTTGTGGTTGGCGGTGCGTATTGAACGTAAAGTCGGCGACCGGAATTCGGAAGAAAGCTACTCGCTGCAATTGCGTAAACGTTTCCCGGATGCACGCGAAACCCAGTTATTACTGAAAGGTGAATGATGGACACAAATTCAGATTCGGAAGCTGTCGCAGTTGAGAGTGGCGCGGACACCTTGCCACCTTTGAGTGTCGGCAAGATATTGAGGGAGGCGCGCATCAGCCAGGGATTGAATGTTGCGGATGTGGCCAGCAGCATCAAGTTCGCACCACGCCAAGTGGAGGCACTCGAAGCCGATGACTACAGTCATCTGCCCGAGTTGGCTTTTGTGCGCGGTTTCGTGCGCAGCTATGCCAGATTGCTGCACATAGACGAGATACCCCTGCTTAACTCCCTGCCGCGCGCGCATCAACAACTGACTTCCTTTCAGGACGAATTGGCAGGCGTGCCTTTTTCGACATCACAATCGACTCGCCGTATCAACATGACTTGGCTCTTTGCCGCATTGGCGCTGGCCGTGTTTTTGGGGATAGGGGTCTGGCTGTCTCAGGACAAGCCCGAGGCTAAAAAAGCAGCGGAAAGCCCGGTTGCCGTTGTCCCCGCAGAGCTGGCGGCAAGCGCTGTTGTGGTTGCCAGCGCAGTCGTTGCATCGCCATCGCTTGCTGCTTCTGCCGTTCCTGCCACAGCCTCAGCAATCAAGGATGCCATGGTGAAAAAAGAAGTGACGGTAGCTGAAGTCATGACACCTAAAGAGGTTGCGACGCCTAAGGAGGTCGTGGCTAATCAAGGGGTGGCTCAAGGGCCTATCCATCTGGTGTTCGAGGAAGAATCCTGGGTCGATGTAAAAGATAAATCCGGCAAGACCCTATTCAAGCAGGTCAATCCGCCCAAGAGCGAACAGTGGGTCAATGGACATCCTCCATTTTCTTTGGTGATCGGCAACGCAAGCAGTGTGCGTTTGTATTATGAAGGCGAAGAGATCGACTTGGACGAGTTCACTGATGTCGAAGTCGCGCGCTTAATTTTGGAGTAAGACATGAGCCATTCGCCTATCCAGCGCCGCACCACGCAACGCGTACAAGTCGGCGAAATCATCATCGGCGGCGGCGCCCCCATCGTTGTTCAATCCATGACCAACACCGATACCGTCGATGCGGAAGGCACGGCGCGTCAGGTGTTCGAGCTGGCGCAAGCCGGTTCCGAGCTGGTGCGCATCACCGTCAATACTTCCGAAGCTGCCGCCCAAGTGCCGCGCATCCGCAAGATGCTGGACGACATGGGCTGCGACGTGCCGCTGATCGGCGATTTCCACTACAACGGCCACCGTTTGCTCACCGATTTTCCCGAGTGCGCGCAAGCGCTGGCGAAATACCGCATCAATCCCGGCAACGTAGGCAAAAACCGCAAAGGCGAAGACCAGTTCGCCATGATGATCGCCGTCGCCAAACGCTATAATAAACCGGTACGCATCGGGGTGAATTGGGGGAGTCTAGATGCCGACCTGATCGTGCGCATGATGGATGAGAACGCCAAGCTGGCGCAGCCGAAAGAAGCGGCGGAGGTCACGCGTGAAGCGCTGATCGTGTCGGCTCTGGACGCCGCAAAACGCGCTGAAGAATTGGGCTTGGCGCATGACCGCATCGTGCTGTCGTGCAAAGTGAGTGAAGTGCAAGACCTGATCGCGGTGTATCGCGAGCTGACTACACGCAGCGATTATCCTTTGCACCTCGGCCTCACCGAAGCGGGTATGGGATCCAAAGGTATCGTCGCCTCCACTGCGGCACTGGCCGTACTGTTGCAACAAGGCATCGGCGACACCATCCGCATTTCGCTCACGCCGGAACCGGGCGGAGACCGCACGCAAGAAGTGGTGGTGGCGCAGGAGATATTGCAGACCATGGGGCTGCGCGCATTCGCACCGATGGTCATAGCGTGCCCCGGTTGCGGACGCACCACCAGCACCGTATTTCAGGAGTTGGCGCAGGACATCCAATCCTACCTGCGCGTGCAAATGCCGGTGTGGCGCGAGCAATACAGCGGCGTGGAAGAGATGACCGTCGCCGTCATGGGCTGCATCGTCAACGGCCCCGGCGAAAGCAAGCTCGCCAACATTGGCATCAGCCTGCCCGGCACGGGAGAGAACCCCGCCGCGCCGGTGTATGTGGACGGCGAGAAAACCGTCACCCTGCGCGGCGATAATATCGCGGCAGAGTTTACGCAGATTGTGGATGAGTATGTGGCGCGCAAATATGCCAAGCGTGAAGCGGGCGACAAACCAAGCCAGCGTATCGAGATCAAAGCGATTTAAAAGCCCTTCCCCCTAGGGGGAGGAACTGTTCGGCGCTACTAGGCTATTGGGGTTTAATGGATACACACTGAACGGGAGTTACACAAGATGCGCAAGCTACTCATCCCCCTTCTTTTGTCTGATAGCGCTGCCGCAAGCCCAAGCCAAGCCCGGCAAAGTAGCAAAGCCTCAACAAGCTCAGGACAAGCTTCGTGAGTTTGAGCTTGAATCGATACTTCATTCCCGAATAATTCCAGCTGCCGCGTTAGTAACTTTCATGTGCCAGATTTTCGAAACGCGTGTATTCGCCTCTAAACGCCAGTGCCAATGAACCGATCGGGCCGTTACGCTGCTTGCCGATAATGATTTCTGCCTTGCCCTTGTCCTGAGAATCGGGGTTGTAGACCTCGTCCCGATAGATGAACAAAATCAAGTCGGCGTCCTGCTCGATAGCGCCGGATTCGCGCAGATCGGACATGATAGGACGCTTGTTGGGACGCTGCTCCAGACTGCGATTTAACTGCGACAGCGCGATCACAGGCACATGCAGCTCCTTGGCCAACGCCTTCAGCGAGCGCGAAATCTCCGAAATCTCGGTTGCCCGATTCTCGCCGCCCTTGCCGCTCGCCGGAGAGGACATCAATTGCAAATAGTCGATCACGATCAGACCCAGCCCGTCGTTTTGGCGATGCAAACGCCGCGCGCGTGAACGCAACTCCAAGGAGTTGAGCGCGGCCGTTTCATCGATAAAGATAGGCGCATCGTTCAATCGCCCCAAGGCGTGTGTCATGCGCGACCAATCTTCGTCTTCCAGCTTTCCGGTACGCAAGGTGTGCTGATTGAGGCGACCGACCGAACCGATCATGCGCATCGCCAACTGTGTGCCGCCCATTTCCATACTGAAAATGGCCACGGGCTTGTTACCCTCCAACGCCACATGCTCCGCGATATTGATGGAAAAGGCGGTCTTACCCATACTGGGACGCCCCGCGACGATCACCAGATCGCCGGGCTGCAAACCGGACGTCATTTTGTCCAAATCGACAAAGCCCGTCGCGATACCGGTTACATCGCTATCGTTATCGCGCCCGTACAAAGTCTCGATGCGCTCGACCACCTGCGTCAACAAAGACGGAATAGCGACGAAACCCTGGTTACCCCGCTCACCCTCCTCATTGATTTCCAGCACACGGCTTTCCGCTTCGTCCAACAACTGCCCCGCTGAACGCCCGCCGGGGTTATAGGCACTCGTGGCGATATCGCTACCGACCTCCACCAGCTTGCGCATGATGGAGCGCTCACGCACAATCTCGGCATAACGGCGGATATTGGCGGCTGTCGGAACATTGGCGGCAAGCGATCCCAGATAGGACAAGCCCCCCGCCTTCTCCAGCTCGGCGTTGCTTTCCAGCGACTCCGCCACGGTGATCACATCCACCGGCTTAAAATGTTCGGTCAGGCGCGCTATGTGGCGATAAATAAGACGATGTTCATTGCGGTAGAAATCCCGTTCGGTGATCAGGTCGGCGATCTTGTCCCATGCACTGGTATCCAGCAAAATCCCGCCCAACACGGACTGCTCCGCCTCCACCGAATGGGGCGGCAACTTGATAGCCTCAAGCTGGGGGTCGAATGTCGGAGCAGAAAAGTTTTGCATGGCGTGTAAATATTTTTAAGGGGGAGGATTTTACACCGAATGCTCCGGCAAAATCGGCAAAACAAAAAGGACTGTCTCCAGTCCTTTTTGTTACTGCAACAACCCATTCTAAGCCTTATGCGCCCGACACAGAAACCGTGATATTGGAAATCACATCAGTGTGTAAAGCGATGCCTACAGGATGATCGCCGACATGCTTAAGGTGACCTTCCACCATACGCACTTGCGACTTGTCGATCTTGAAACCCTGAGCTTCCAGCGCGATAGCGATGTCAGCATTGGTAACAGATCCGAACAACTTACCGTCCACGCCTGCCTTCTGCATGATCTGTACGGTCAGACCGCTGAGCTTCTCAGCGCGTGCCTGTGCATCGGCCAACTTGGCTTGTTCAGCCGCTTCCAATTCCACACGGCGTGCTACGAACTCAGCTACGTTGCTTTCTGTAGCGCGCTTGGCTTTGCCTTGAGGGATCAGAAAATTGCGCCCGAAACCGTTTTTAACTTTAACCACATCGCCCAACTGGCCGAGGTTAACCATTTTTTCCATCAGAATTACTTGCATGGCGACTCCTTAATGCAAATCAGTGTAAGGTAACAGCGCCAAGAAACGTGCGCGCTTGACCGCAACGCTCAATTGACGTTGATAACGGGATTTAGTACCGGTGATACGCGCCGGAATCAGTTTTCCGTTCTCGGAAACGAATTCCTTGAGGATATTGACGTCCTTGTAGTCCACTTCAGCGATTTTCTCGGCAGTGAAGCGGCAGAACTTACGACGCTTAAACAATTGACGCGAAGAGTTGTTCTTCTTGTCATCTTTTTTCTTAAATACACGAGCCATGTTGTGCCCCTTATTTCAATTTTACGTTATCAATGTGTAGCACCAATTGCGCGATGCGCAAACTGCGCTGAGCCAAGAAACCCTCCACCCGCACACTCTGCCCTATTTGCAAACGGCCTACTTGCTGTGCCGCCTCACCTAGAGCCACCGCAGGAATGTCGCACTGTAACTGTCGCGAAACACCTGCTTCTTGTTGCGTTGAAA
Organism: uncultured Gallionellaceae bacterium; assembly: GCA_964532405.1. Taxonomy (GTDB): domain Bacteria; phylum Pseudomonadota; class Gammaproteobacteria; order Burkholderiales; family Gallionellaceae; genus PALSA-1006. The sequence continues at coordinate 7,303 of CAZHIC010000055.1, forward strand.
CGTGGCGTATCTTTAATCCGATTCGCGGAATACCTGCAGGGGTGTAACGCAAATCGTCCAACTCAAGCAATTCACCTTCGATGATGCAATGGTTGCTACTCAACCCGATCAAGCTGCCGCTGGAACCGCCACTGCTGCCGCTGGAGCATCGTTGCTAAACGAACGCGACTTTTCTTCTTTCATCATCGCGGAAGGCATTATCACAGCAGCCTTCACTTTGATGATCAAATGGCGCAACACCGCATCATTAAATTTAAATGCGTGTTCCAGCTCATCCAAAGTCTCTTGATCGACTTCGATGTTCATCAGCACATAATGTGCCTTGTGGATTTTCTGGATCGGGTAAGCCATCTGACGGCGGCCCCAGTCTTCCAGACGGTGGATGTGACCATTTTTGCTGGTCACCAACGTGCGATAACGCTCGACCATCGCGGGCACTTGCTCGCTTTGATCGGGATGCACGATAAATACGATTTCGTAATGTCGCATCAAATCTCCTTATGGTTAAGGCCCTCCGTCATGCGTAAACGGTAGAGCAAGGTTTTAGGGAGCGCGGATTATAGCGATATTCCCTGCCCCGTCAAGCTTTCTGGATACTCAAATACAAAGAGGGGGCACTCTGCCCCCTTTCGTTAACAACATTTCGTTCGATCAACTGCGTCTATTACTGCTGCGGGCAGCCTTAGCCGACGAGCTTTCCATCCATTTCTTAATACGGTTGGCATCCCCCACCCGGGTGCGTTTACCCCAGGAATCCAGGAGCACGATGATCACCGGACGCTTCGAAATCGTGGCTTGCATCACCAGACAACGCCCTGCCTCGCTGATGTAGCCAGTCTTGCTGAGGCCGATGTCCCATGAAGCATTTCTCACCAACGGGTTGGTGTTGTTGAAGCGCAACGGACGATGCTTCGCGAACTGCACCGTATGCGAAGTGGATGTCGTAAAGCGGTGGATCGGCTCGTAGTGTTGCGCCGCACGCACCATCAGCACCAAGTCCTGCGCAGTCGAGACATTGTTGCTATTCAAACCGGTAGGATCGAAGAAACGCGTGGAACGCATCCCGAGCTCTCTGGCCTTGGCATTCATCTTTTCCAGGGCAGCCGCTGTACCGCCGGGATAAGTGCGCGCCAGCGCTGCTGCGGCTCTATTTTCAGAAGCCATCAGCGCAAGCTTGAGCAACTCGCCGCGCGTCAGCGTCGAACCTGTACGCATACGCGAATGCGTACCCTTGCGGTGATCGGCATCACCCGCACTGATGGTGATCTTTTCATCCATCGGTAACCTCGCATCCAACACCACCATCGCCGTCATCAACTTGGTGATGGAAGCGATAGGGGCGACATTCTCTGCATTCTTGGTGTACAGCGGGCGCATTCCCTGCTCGTCGTAGATCAACACGATAGCCGATTGCAACTTCGGGGCGGAGGTAAGCTTGAAGACCGCACTGGTGAGCTCTTCATCTTGTTGTTTTGGAATGGCCGGTTGTTGTTTTGGAATAGCCGGAACATCGGTTTGCAGCGTGGCTGCGATATCGATTTTCGATGTGGCCGCAACCTCGGTTCTCGGCGCTGTTGCGACATTGAGGCCTTTGGAACACGCCGACAGCCCCACACTCAATGACAACAACAAAACGATAATATTTTTTTTCATGGCTCCCCTGAGGAGTAAGTGCAGGGCGTGAAGCATACCCTAAAACCTCAATAAATCAATACCCAATCTGTCAGTGTTAATGTTCTTTTTATTCTTCTTGCTGTTGCAACGCCCACATCTGTGCATACACCCCTTGCTGAGCGAGCAATTCGCGATGCGAGCCGCGCTCGATGATGCGTCCTTTGTCCATCACCAGAATCTGTTGCGCATCCACCACTGTGGACAGCCGGTGCGCGATGACCAGCGTGGTGCGGTTGCGCGCAACAATGCGCAACTCGTCCTGAATCGCCTTCTCCGACTTGGAATCGAGCGCCGAGGTCGCCTCATCGAAGATCAGGATTGCGGGGCGCTTTAAGATCGCCCGCGCGATCGCCACGCGCTGCTTTTCCCCGCCGGAAAGTTTCAAACCGCGCTCACCGACCATCGTGTTGTATCCCTGCGGCAACGATTCGATAAAAGCATGGATATGCGCCGATTGCGCCGCCTGCAACACCTCCTCACGCGATGCGTCCGGGCGTCCATAAGCGATGTTGTAATAGATGCTGTCATTGAACAGCACGGTATCCTGCGGCACGATACCGATGCAGGCACGCAGACTGGCTTGCGTCACCGTACGGATATCCTGCCCGTCGATGAAAATACTGCCGGAACCCACATCATAAAAGCGGAACAACAGGCGCGACAGCGTGGATTTACCCGCCCCGCTCGCCCCCACTACAGCCACGGTATTACCCGGTGGAATCTCGAAACTAACGTCGGACAATATCTGCCGATCCGGGTCGTAACTGAACGCCACACTCTTGAACTCGACTCGCCCGTTAACCAGCTTGAGCGGCGGCGCATTGGGCGCATCTTCCACTTCGCGATGCTCGTTGAGCAACGTGAACATGCGCTCCATATCGGCCAGCGCATTTTTGATTTCGCGATAAACGAAGCCCAAGAAATGCAGCGGCATGTAGAGCTGCAACATGAACACGTTGACCAACACCAGATCGCCCAATGTCATCTTGCCCTGCACCACTTCGTCTGCCGCCAACAGCATGAGCAGCGTGACACCCACCGCGATGATCGTGCTCTGCCCCGCGTTGAGTGCCGCCAGCGAGGTCTGGTTCTGTACCGCTGACACTTCCCATTTGCTCATGTGCTCATCGTAGCGGTTCGCCTCGAATTGCTCGTTGCCGAAATACTTCACCGTTTCGTAATTGATCAAGCTATCGATAGCGCGCGTATTGGCCTTGGAGTCCATGTCGTTCATGGTGCGGCGATAGACCATGCGCCACTCGGTGATAAACAAGGTAAATACGATATAGACCACCAGCGTCGCAAAAGTGATGATGGCAAACCACGGGCTGTATTTGACGAACAAAATTGCCGCAACCAGACCGATCTCCAGCAAGGTCGGCAGAATATTGAACAGCAGAAAGGTCAGCAGGAAACTGATACCGCGTGTGCCGCGTTCGATATCGCGCGACATGCCACCAGTCTGGCGCTCCAGATGGAAACGCAGACTGAGGTCATGCAGGTGCGCAAAAACTTTGATCGCCACACGCCGTATCGCGCGCTGCGTCACCTTGGCAAACGCGGCATCACGCAATTCGCCGAACAAGGTACTGAACAAACGCAGCAGACCATAACCGACCACCAGGATCACCGGCACCGCCAGCATCGCCTTGGGTTTGTCCATCGCATCCACGATCTCTTTCAACATCAACGGAACCGCGACGCTGGTCAACTTTGCCAGCACCAGCAGGATGACGACAAAAGTTACGCGCCACTTAAACTCCAGCAGATAAGGCAGCAAAGTGCGCACCGTGTGCCAGTCGGCACGCGTTGCGGAGGCAGGGCTTGAGGAAGAGTGAGAATGTGATGGGCGCATAACGGTCTACAGGGAAAACTGACCGCGCATTATAGCTGCCCGCGTGCATCAAAACAGAGTGAGCCTTGTCCAATGACACATGAGCCTGAACGAAAGGGTGTATTTCCAGCGTGA
>CAZHIC010000056.1:0-10367 GCA_964532405.1 uncultured Gallionellaceae bacterium
GTGGTGGTTTCCTCGGTCACGCCCTTTACGGCAGCCAGACGCACGGAGTACCAAGTCTTATCCACAGCCAGCTTGGCTTTGATGGAGTTGAACAAACAGATTTCTTCTTCCGAGCTCGGGTTGTTCAGCAGGGAAGCGTCTTTTTCAGCACGCGCACCCAGATGCAGCAACAGGGTGGCATCGCCGCCGTCATCCAGAATCATGTTGGAATAGCCACCATCCGCCCATTCAAAAATGCGGTGCGTGTAGTCCCAATATTCAACCAATGATTCGCCTTTGACCGCGAACACTGGTGTGCCGCCGGCAGCAATCGCAGCGGCAGCGTGATCTTGCGTGGAATAGATGTTGCAGGAAGCCCAACGCACTTGCGCGCCCAATGCGTTCAGCGTCTCGATCAGCACGCCGGTTTGGATGGTCATGTGCAGCGAGCCGGTGATGCGCGCGCCCTTGAGTGGTTGGCTAGTGGTAAATTCCTTGCGGATGGCCATCAGGCCGGGCATTTCGATTTCGGCGATAGCCAGTTCTTTGCGGCCCCAAGCGGCCAAGTTGATGTCGGCAACGACATAGTCTTTAGTTGACATAAAGCACTCCATTCAGGTTAGTGAATGGGCGCCGTTGCTACAGTTGAACCATCTCCACCAAGCCTGACAGATTCACCTCGCGGTAACTGCTGCAGCGCCCCTCGGTGGGATGGGTGATACGAATTACAGTCCTGCGTCAGCCTTCAAGATAGCCGCCTTGTCGGTCGCTTCCCAAGTGAAGTCCGGCTCCTCGCGACCGAAGTGACCGTAAGCCGCGGTGTTCTGGTAGATCGGACGCAGCAGGTTGAGCATTTGCACGATGCCTTTCGGACGCAGGTCGAAATGCGTCTTGACCAACTCGGTGATCTTCTCGTCGGAGATTTTTCCTGTGCCGTAAGTGGTGACCATGATGCTGGTCGGTTGCGCCACGCCGATGGCGTAACTGATTTGCACCAGGCACTTGTCGGCCAAACCTGCGGCAACAATGTTCTTTGCCACATAACGTCCGGCATAGGCCGCCGAGCGGTCAACTTTGGAAGGGTCTTTACCGGAGAATGCGCCGCCGCCGTGAGGCGCTGCACCGCCGTAGGTGTCAACAATGATCTTGCGGCCGGTCAAGCCGGCATCGCCGTGCGGGCCGCCGATTTCAAAACAGCCAGTCGGGTTGACCAGATATTTGATCTCGCCCTTGATCAGTTCTTTAGGCAGCATCGGCTTGATGATGTCTTCGATGATTGCTTCATGCAGTGCTTTTTGCTTTTCCGGCGGAGAAAATTCCGGGGAATGCTGGGTGGACAGCACGACGGTGTCGATACTGTGCGGCTTGCCGTGCATGTATTTAACGGTGACCTGACTCTTGGCATCCGGGCGCAGCCAAGGCAAACGACCGTCTTTGCGCAGCAGCGCTTGACGTTCAACGATGCGGTGCGACAGGTAGATCGGCAGCGGCATCAAAGTGTCGGTTTCGTTGCAGGCATAGCCGAACATCAGGCCTTGGTCGCCCGCGCCTTGATTCAAGTAATCGTCGGAAGCGCGATCCACGCCTTGAGCGATGTTCGGGCTTTGCGTGCCGTAGCACACATGCACCGAGCAACCGTCCGCGTCGAAGCGCAGGTTCGGGTCGTCATAGCCGATGCGGCGGATGGTGTCGCGCGCGACCTTGGCGTAATTTACATTAGCGCTGGTAGTGATTTCGCCGGCCAACACAGTCAAGCCGGTGGTGACCAATGTCTCGGCAGCTACACGCGCATAAGGGTCTTGGGCTAGAATAGCGTCCAGAATGGCGTCGGAAATTTGATCGGCAACCTTATCTGGGTGGCCTTCGGAAACAGATTCAGATGTAAAAAAATATTCGCTCATGAGGATTTAACCACTCTGGAAAAATTAACAGGGCGCGGATTATAGCAAAAACTTCGGATTTGGTAGCTTTATGGATTCTTTCTCTTGATGGTGTGGTTCTTTAACCAGTTAGCGTGCTTGCCTTTGTCGGTGTTGCATCGCCTTGGCATAGCTTTCGGCTGGGTCACCTATTGGAGCTCTGAGCGGTATGCCGGGCGTCTGCGTGAAAATCTGCGCCACGGGTTGCAATTTTCGTCCTCTCCCCCTGCATGGGGGAAGGAACAGTTTCAAAAGGTACTGCGCGCTAACATAAGCGAGGCCGGCAAGAGCGTAATGGAATTGCCGTGGGTATGGCGGCGTCCATTGGGTGAGGTGGTAGCCAACGTTGTGCAATGCCACGGATGGGAATTTGTTGAAGCAGCACGCGCACAAGACAAAGGCGTGATCGTTTTGACGCCGCACTTCGGTTGTTTCGAGTTGATCGGCCTTTATGTGGCGGCACGCCTGCCGATGACCTGCTTGTATCGCCGCCCGCGCTGGCAGTTTTTGGATACCTTGATGCATGAAGGCCGCGAACGCGGACAAATGAAACTGGCTCCAGCCGATCTGGGCGGTGTGCGTCTGTTGCTCAAGGCGCTCAAACGTGGCGAGATCATCGGTATTTTGCCGGACCAAGTGCCGGGCAATGGCGAAGGCGAGTGGGTGCCGTTTTTTGGGCGTCCCGCCTACACCATGACGCTGATCGGACGCTTGATACAATCCAGCGGTGCAGCGGTGGTGATGTGTCACGCCGAGCGTTTGCCGCACGGCAAAGGTTACATCATGCGTTTTGCCCCGCTGTCGTTCGACACCACAGCACCTATATCCCCCCAGATGAATGCCGCCCTGGAAGCCGTGGTGTGTTCATGCCCGGAGCAATATCTGTGGAGTTACAACCGCTACAAAGTCCCGCGCGGCGTGGCGCCGCCGGACGCAGTCAAGGAGCAGGCATGATAGTGCGCTTTGCAGTATTTATATTTTGGTTGATGCACTTTCTACCGTTCCGCGTGTTGGTGGAGATTGGCAATGCTTTGGGTTTGTTGTTCTACATGATGGCGACAGAGCGCCGTTTTGTAGCGACCGTCAACCTCACGCTATGCTTTCCCGATATGAACGAAGACGCACGCAAAAAACTCGTGCGCGAGCACTTCAAAATGTTCGGTCGCGGCCTCATCGAGCGCAGCATCCTGTGGTGGTCTAGCGCCGAGCGCATCAGCAGCTTGATCCGCGTGGAGGGCACCGAACATTTTGAAGCGATCAAAAATAAGCCCTCCATCTTGCTCACGCCGCACTTCGTCGGCATGGATGTCGGTGGTCAGTGGGTCGCGCAACACACCGATACCGTGTGTATGTATGCGAATCAGAAAAACCTCTATCTGACTGATCTGCTCCTGCGAAAGCGCGCCCGCTTCGGTAACCAGCGTCTGTATTCGCGTTTTCAAGGGCTGCGTCCCATCTTAAAGGGGATGCGTGAAGGCATGCCGTTCATCTACCCGCCGGATCAGGATCAGGGCATCAAAGACGGCGCGTTCATTCCCTTTTTTGGCGTACCTGCCGCCACCATGACCTCGGTGCCGCGCATCGCGCAGATGACTGGCGCGAAGATCGTGCCCGGCATCACGCGTCTGTTGCCCGGCGGCGCAGGTTATGTGCTGACCTTTTATCCCGCATGGGAAAATTATCCCAGCGGCGATGAAATCGCCGATGCGCGCCGTATGAACGAATTTATCGAGCAGCGCGTACTGGAAATGCCGGAACAGTATTTCTGGTTGCACAAACGTTTTAAGACTCGACCCGACGGTGAAGCAAGTTTTTATCCGGAGTAATTAGCTAATTTGTTAACCATATGAAATATCACGACTTACGCGATTTCATCGCCCAGCTGGAAAAGATGGGCGAACTCAAGCGGGTTTCCGCCCCCGTCTCCACGCATCTTGAGATGACGGAGATATGTGACCGCGTGTTGCGCGCGCAAGGCCCTGCGGTGCTGTTCGAGAATCCTGTCGGACATACGATGCCGGTGCTCGCCAACCTGTTCGGCACGCCGCGCCGCGTGGCGCTGGGCATGGGCGAAGAGAACGTCAGCGCACTGCGCGAAGTGGGCAAACTGCTCGCCTACCTGAAAGAGCCCGAGCCGCCCAAAGGATTGAAAGATGCGTGGGACAAATGGCCGGTGCTGAAGCAGGTGCTCACCATGTCGCCCAAGGTACTGTCTTCAGCGCCGTGTCAGGAGATCGTGTGGGAAGGCAAGGACGTGGACTTATCCAAGTTGCCGATACAGCATTGCTGGCCGGGCGATGTGGCGCCGCTCATCACTTGGGGGCTGGTGGTTACGCGCGGCCCGAACAAGGCGCGCCAGAATCTCGGCATCTATCGCCAGCAGGTGATCGCGCCGAACAAGGTCATCATGCGTTGGTTGGCGCATCGCGGCGGCGCGCTGGATTTTCGCGATCACTGTGTAAAAAATCCGGGGCAGCCATTTCCTATCGCGGTGGTGATCGGTGCTGATCCGGCGACTATCCTTGGTGCAGTGACGCCGGTGCCGGATTCCTTATCCGAATATCAATTCGCCGGGTTGCTGCGCGGCGCGAAGACCGAGTTGGTGAAGTGTCTGGGCAGCGACCTGCAAGTACCCGCATCCGCCGAGATCGTGCTGGAAGGGGTGATCCACCCCAATGAAATGGCGCTGGAAGGCCCTTACGGCGACCACACCGGCTACTACAACGAGCAGGACAAATTTCCGGTATTCACCATCGAGCGCATCACCCTGCGCTCTAACCCGATCTACCATTCCACCTACACTGGCAAACCGCCCGACGAACCGGCCATGCTGGGTGTGGCGCTGAACGAAGTGTTTGTGCCGCTGCTGCAAAAACAGTTTCCCGAGATTGTGGATTTCTATCTGCCGCCGGAAGGCTGCTCGTATCGCATGGCGGTGGTGAGCATCAAGAAGCAATACGCCGGACACGCCAAGCGCGTGATGTTCGGCATCTGGTCCTACCTGCGCCAGTTCATGTACACCAAATTCATCATCGTGGTGGATGACGACATCGATGTGCGCGATTGGAAAGAAGTCATGTGGGCGATCACCACGCGCATGGATCCGGTACGCGACACGTTGCTGGTGGAGAACACGCCTATCGACTACCTCGACTTCGCCAGCCCGGTGTCAGGATTGGGCGGCAAGATGGGGCTGGATGCCACCAACAAATGGCCGGGCGAAACGCAGCGCGAATGGGGTACGCCCATCGTCATGGATGCGGCGGTGAAAGCCAAAGTGGATGCGATGTGGGACGAGTTGGGATTATAAATAAGCCGGGATGATTCCGGCTTTATGCGGTCAGTTCATCTCGACGAATTCGATGAAGCCTATCGCTTTTGCAGCCACTCGATCAATACATCCTGAGCAGGACTGCCGAATTTCGCGTTCGGGTGGTTGATGAGAAACACTATGACCCATTCTTTGCCGCTCTTCGAGCGCACATAACCGGCGATGGTTTTGACCCCTTCCAATGTGCCGGTCTTCAGATGCGCGTGACTGGCCGCAGCGCTCTCCTTGAGACGCTTCTTAACCGACCCATCCACGCCGAGTATGGGCAACGAGGCGGTGAACTCAGCGTTCAGCGGGCTATTTGCCGCACTTTGTAAAAGTTGCGCCAGATGTTGTGCGCTGACGCGCTCGTGACGCGATAAGCCGGCTCCATTTTCCAATACCAGTTCGGGAAAGTTCAATTTCTTCTGTGCGAGCCAATCCTTCATGGCCTGTATGCTCAAAGGGATGGTTGCGGGCGTGGTCGTTTGCGTGCCCAGTGTCAGGAACAGTTGGCGCGCCATGACATTGTTGCTGAATTTATTGATGTCGCGAATGATCTCGGAAAGCGGGGCGGAATAGTGCGTGGCGAAGAGTTGTGCGGTGCCGGTGACCGTGCCTTCGCGCGTGTTTCCTTTCAGCGTGCCGCCGAGTTCCTGCCAGATCGCGTTGAACACTGCGGCGACATAGCGGGTGTGCGGCATGACGTTGAGGTTTTGCTCGCGTTCGCCGCATTCGCTCGGATAACCGCCTTGCAATACCACGCTGTCGCCGCGCGGTTGGATGCGGATGGCATCATCCCAATTCTCGCAGTTAGGGGCGGACTGGGGGGCAAGCTGGTTGTCCAACTGCATCCCGCCCAAAGCGGGTTCGCTGATGACTTTCAGGCGGTTGCCATCCGGCAGGTAACGTATGCGCAGCGTGTTGAAGTTCAGCAGAAGCGCGTCCGGTCCGACGTTGTAAGCACGCATGGGATCGTTGTCGAATTCGGCGGGGTCGTGTTCGGAAAGCTTGAAGAAGCTGCGATCCAGCACCAGGTCTCCCTGTATTTCACGCAGGCCGCGCGCGCGCAGTTCGCTCAGCCACAACCAGAATTGTTCGACGTTGAATTTCGGATCGCCGTATCCCTTCAGGATCAAATCGCCTTGCAGCACACCTTTTTCCAGCTTGCCATCCAGATAGGCTTCGGTCTTCCAAGTGTAGCTCGGGCCCAGCAATTCCAGACCGGCGTAAGTGGTGAGCAGCTTCATGGTCGAAGCCGGGTTCATCGCTTGTTTTGCATTGACGCTGATCAGGGGCACGCGCGAGTTGATTTCGCGCACTTCGATGCTGACGCTGGACTGCGGGATATTCGCTTGCTTGAGCGCAACGCGCACCTCGTTAGGCAATGCGATGGCGTGAGCATTGGAAATAAAGCTAAGGCAAAACAAAGGCAGGAAAATATATTTCATAAGTGGCTCAGCAAAGGCTATCGATGATTTTCAGTGTTCGTTCGACAAGCAAGTCGATCTCATGTTCACTGATGATGTAAGGCGGCATGAAATATACCGTGTTCCCCATCGGGCGCAATAATAATTCATGTTCAAGAGCGAGACTAAAACAACGCTGGGCGAAATCCTTATGCGGCGAAGCAACTTCAAAGGCCCAGATCATGCCCGTGTTGCGGAAGTCCCAGACTTTGGGATGTTCGCGCAGCGGCGTAGCGATGCGGTTGAGATAAGCGGCCTTGTTGCGGTTGCTGCTCAGCACATCATCGGCGGCGAAGATGTCCAATGTGGCCAAGGCGGCACGACATGCCAGCGGGTTGCCGGTGTAAGAGTGCGAATGCAAGAAACCGCGCGTCACCTCGTCTGCATAAAATGCCTGATAAATGGTATCTGTCGTCATCACCACCGACAGCGGCAGATACCCGCCGGTGATGCCTTTGGATAGCAGCAGAAAATCCGGTGTGACATGAGCCTGTTCGCAGGCAAACAGCGTTCCGGTTCGGCCCATGCCGACGGCGATCTCATCCGCAATGAGAAGCACCTGATATCGGTCGCATAACTCGCGCGCCCGCGTCAGATAGATCGGGTGATACATCGCCATACCCGCAGCACCCTGGACGAGAGGCTCGATGATGAATGCCGCGAGATGCGCATGATGTTGTTGCAAATGCGCTTCGAGTTGAGCGGCGCAACGCAACGCAAAATTTTCCGCGTCTTCGCCTGCATCCGCATTGCGGCTGTCCGGGCTAACCACGGTGGCATTTTCATGGATCAACGAGCCGTAGGCGTCTTTGAACAGCGCCACGTCAGTCACCGATAGCGCACCCAGCGTCTCGCCGTGATAACTGTTTTGCAGGCTGACAAAGCTTGTCTTGCCGGGTTTGCCGGTGTTGCGCCAAAAATGTGCGCTCATCTTCAATGCGATCTCGGTCGCGGAGGCCCCATCGGAAGCGTAGAAGCAATGCCCCAAACCGGCGGGTGCCATATCCGCCAAGCGCTCTGAAAGCTGCACCACCGGCTCATGGGTGAAGCCGGCCAGCATGACATGCTCCAGTTGGCCGAGTTGTTCGATGATGGCGGAGTTGATGCGCGGGTTGCAGTGGCCGAATAAATTTACCCACCACGAACTCACCGCATCCAGATAGCGCTTGCCATCGAAATCGTAGAGCCAGATGCCGCTACCGCGCTGGATAGGTAGCAATGGCAAGGTCTCGTGCCGTTTCATCTGCGTGCAGGGATGCCATACGGCAGAGCGAGAACGAGTGAGCAGATCAGTGTTGGGCATGGGGGAAACGAGTTTCGGGACGGACGCGATTCTATGTTGATGGCGGGTGCGCGGCAAATATCGCCGAAGATAAAGGATAAATTTTCGCCATGCACTTGAAATATGCCACTCTCGCCCTTATTATTAGCAGTCGCTGGCATCGAGTGCTAACCGATGCCGCCATTTTTTAGTTAACTGTTTGTATTAGGAGAATAAAGCATGAAAGTTCGTCCCTTAAGCGATCGCGTCATCGTAAAGCGTTTGGAAGAAGAGCGTAAGACTGCATCCGGCATTTTGATTCCCGATGCGGCAACCGAGAAGCCGGATCAAGGCGAAATCATTGCTGTGGGCAACGGAAAAGTCGGCGACGACGGCAAGCTGCGCGCTATGAGCGTCAAGGTTGGCGACAAAGTGTTGTTCGGCAAATACGCTGGACAGACCTTCAAGATGGACAATCAGGAATACATGACCATGCGCGAAGATGACATCATCGGCGTGGTTGAAGCGTAGGTTGGGTCAGGCCGCAGGCCGTAACCCGACAATATACACGGCGGGCTCACAATTCCCCGCCCTACATGAAATACAGGAGATAAAAACATGGCAGCAAAAGACGTAAAGTTTCACGATGTAGCTCGCGCCAAAATGGTTATCGGCGTCAATATTTTGGCCGATGCAGTCAAAGTAACGCTGGGCCCCAAGGGTCGTAACGTGGTATTGGATCGTTCCTACGGCGCGCCAACCATCACCAAAGACGGCGTGTCCGTGGCCAAAGAGATCGAGCTGAAAGACAAGTTCGAGAACATGGGCGCACAGATGGTCAAGGAAGTTGCTTCCAAGACTTCTGATGTGGCTGGTGACGGTACGACTACCGCGACCGTATTGGCGCAATCCATCGTTCAGGAAGGCATGAAGTTCGTCGCCGCTGGCATGAACCCGATGGACTTGAAGCGCGGTATCGACAAGGCGGTTATCGCTGCGGTTGCCGAGCTAAAGAAAATTTCCAAGCCTTGCACTACCAGCAAAGAAATCGCACAGGTAGGCAGCATTTCTGCCAACTCTGACACCGTGATCGGCGAGAAGATCGCTGCTGCGATGGAAAAAGTCGGCAAAGAAGGCGTCATCACCATTGAAGATGGCACAGGCCTAGAAGATGAGCTGGACATCGTGGAAGGTATGCAGTTCGACCGCGGCTACCTGTCACCGTACTTCATCAACAACCAGGATCGTCAGTTGGCTTTGATGGAAAATCCATACATCCTGTTGCACGACAAAAAAGTTTCCAACATTCGCGATCTGCTGCCTATCCTAGAGCAAATCGCCAAGTCCGGCCGTCCGTTGCTGATCATCGCCGAAGATGTTGATGGCGAGGCACTGGCTACACTGGTGGTGAACAACATTCGCGGTATCTTGAAGACTGTTGCCGTTAAGGCCCCGGGCTTCGGCGACCGTCGCAAGGCCATGCTGGAAGACATCGCTACCTTGACTGGTGGCACTGTGATCGCTGAAGAAGTGGGTCTGTCACTGGAAAAAGCAACGCTGGCCGAACTGGGTCAAGCCAAGCGTATCGAAGTGGGTAAAGACAACACCATCATTATCGACGGCGCAGGCAAGGAAGAAGCCATCAAGGCGCGTATCGGCCAAATCAACAAACAAGCCGAAGAGTCCACCAGCGACTACGACAAAGAGAAACTGCAAGAACGCAAAGCCAAGCTGGCTGGCGGTGTTGCAGTAATCAAAGTCGGCGCGGCAACCGAAGTTGAAATGAAAGAGAAGAAGGCGCGCGTGGAAGATGCATTGCACGCAACCCGTGCCGCCGTTGAAGAAGGCATTGTTCCTGGAGGCGGCGTTGCATTGCTGCGTGCCAAGGCTGCGGTTGCCGGACTCAAGGGCGACAACCATGACCAAGACGCGGGCATCACTATCGTGTTGCGTGCCATGGAATCCCCGTTGCGCGCCATCGTGTCCAACGCGGGCGACGAGCCCAGCGTTGTGGTGAACAAGGTACTGGAAGGCAAGGGTAGCTTCGGTTACAACGCAGCGACCAGCGAGTACGGCGACATGTTGGCGATGGGCGTAGTTGATCCAACCAAAGTAACGCGCGTCGCATTGCAGAACGCGGCTTCCATTGCCGGCCTGATGCTGACAACGGCTTGTATGGTTGCCGAATTGCCCGAAGACAAACCAGCCGGTGGTATGGGTGGTGGCGATATGGGCGGTATGGGCGGCATGATGTAATCGAACTTTAACCTGCAAAGGTTTCAGTCGTAGATCAAGAGCCCCGCAAATGCGGGGCTCTTCATTTGTAGGCCTGATCGCTGGTGCTACAGTGCGCCATTGACGCAAGAACGACCGTTCCATAAGATGCGAACATCCAACCCGCCCAATGGGGATTCCCATGGATGCCGTAG
>CAZHIC010000057.1:0-9890 GCA_964532405.1 uncultured Gallionellaceae bacterium
AATTACAGGGGCAAGTTTACGAAGTGCAAATAATCAATTTTTAGAGGTGCCCTATGGTCGTTTTGGGATGAAGGAGCTGTCGTTTTAGGGCATGTTGCTTTCCGGCAGCGGAACGAAAGCCATCTCAATTTAGTCAATATGGAGTATTCGAAGCGGCATGATAAAATGCGGGACTTCCCGTTTTCTATCTTTAAATTTGAAAGGCTGTCATGTTCTCGCGCAAAAACACCCTCGCCGTCGTTGATCCCGATCTGTGGGATGTAATCCAGAAAGAAAACCGCCGTCAGGAAGAGCATATCGAACTGATTGCGTCGGAAAACTACACCAGCCCGGCGGTGATGGAGGCGCAGGGCAGTCAACTTACCAACAAATATGCGGAAGGTTATCCGGGCAAGCGTTACTACGGCGGTTGCGAGTATGTGGATGTGGCAGAACAGCTCGCTATCGACCGCGCGAAGGCGCTGTTCGGTGCAGAGTACGCTAACGTACAGCCGCACTCCGGCTCGCAAGCGAATCAAGCTGTGTACGTTTCCGTGCTCAAACCGGGCGATACGATTCTGGGCATGTCCTTGGCGCACGGCGGCCATCTTACTCACGGCGCGTCGGTGAATATCAGCGGCAAGTTGTACAACGCCATCCAGTACGGTTTGAATGACAAAGAAGAAATCGACTACGATCAGGTGCAGGCTTTGGCAACCCAGCATAAGCCGAAAATGATCGTGGCGGGTGCCTCCGCCTACGCGCTGGTCATCGACTGGAAACGCTTCCGCGCCATCGCCGACAGCGTGGGCGCATATCTGTTCGTGGACATGGCGCACTATGCCGGTCTGATCGCGGCGGGCTATTACCCGAATCCGGTCGGCATCGCCGACTTCGTGACGACCACTACGCACAAGACTTTGCGCGGCCCGCGCGGCGGCTTGATTTTGGCAAAAGCTGAACATGAGAAGGCGCTCAATTCCGCCATCTTCCCGGCGCTGCAAGGCGGCCCGTTGATGCATGTGATCGCGGCCAAAGCGGTGGCGTTTAAAGAGGCGGCAAGCAAAGAGTTCAAGCAATATCAAAAGCAGGTGATCGACAATGCGCGCGTGATGACCAGGGTGCTGCAAGAGCGCGGTCTGCGCATCGTTTCCGGCCACACCGACAGCCATCTGTTCCTGGTGGATCTGCGCGCCAAGAAGTTGACCGGCAAGGATGCGGAGGCGGCATTGGGCAAGGCGCATATTACCGTGAACAAGAATGCTATCCCCAACGACCCGGAGAAGCCGTTCGTCACTTCAGGCATCCGTATCGGTTCACCTGCGATGACCACACGCGGCTTCAAAGAGCTGGAAGCCGAAAAACTGGCACACTTGATTGCCGACGTACTGGATGCGCCGAACGACGAGGCGGTGATCGCGCGCGTTGTAGGCGAAGTGAAGAAATTGACGACGCAATTTCCGGTGTATGGAGCCTGAAGCTGTGAAACGTGAAGATGACCCTGTGAAATGTGAAACGAAGAAACGGTTTTTCATTTCACCTTTCACGTTTTACTTTTCACATTTCTCTCGATGAGGTGTCCTTTCTGTAAACATCCCGACACTCAAGTGGTGGACACGCGCGAAAATGACGAGGGCGATAACGTTCGCCGTCGGCGGCGTTGTCTGGCATGTGATAAGCGTTTTACGACCCATGAAACGGTGGAGTTGCGTATGCCGCAGGTGGTCAAGCAGAACGGCATGCGCAGCGAATTCGACGCAGAGAAGTTGCGCACCAGCTTTTCGCGCGCGTTGCACAAGCGCCCGGTCTCCACCGAGTTGGTGGATGCGGCCGTCGATCACGTCACGCAAAAAGTGTTCGCTCTGGGCGAGCGCGAGATCGGTTCGCGCCAGATCGGCGAAATGGTGATGAAAGAGCTGCTCAAGCTGGATAAGGTGGCTTATATCCGTTTCGCTTCTGTCTACAAAAGTTTTCAGGATGTGGGCGATTTCTCCGATGCCATCAATGCCGTGACCAAGCCTCCCGCCAAGCGCCGCAAGCCCGTTTCACCATGAAAGCAACCGACAGCGTATGGATGGCACAAGCGCTGCATCTTGCCGAGCGTGGCTTATTCACGACGACGCCTAATCCGCGCGTGGGTTGCGTGCTGGTAAAGGATGGTGTTGTCGTCGGCGAAGGCTGGCACGAGCGGGCGGGTAATCCCCATGCCGAGCCTCTGGCCTTGCGTGCGGCGGGAGACAAGGCTCGCGCTGCGACCGCTTACGTCACGCTGGAGCCCTGCGCTCATTTCGGACGCACGCCGCCCTGTGCCGATGCGCTTGTCGCGGCGGGCGTGGCGCGTGTCGTCGTTGCCATGCAAGATCCTAATCCTCTCGTGGCCGGGCAAGGTATCGCCAAGCTGCGCGCGGCGGGCATCGAAGTGGAATGCGGTTTGATGGAAATCGAAGCCCGTGCGCTCAACATCGGCTTCGTTACGCGCATGACGCACGGCTTGCCGTGGGTGCGCAGCAAGATCGCCATGAGTCTGGATGGGCGCACCGCGCTTACCAACGGCGTGAGCCAATGGATCACCGGCGAAGCGGCGCGGCGCGATGTGCATGTATGGCGCGCACGTTCCTGCGCCGTGATGACGGGTATCGACACCGTGCTGGAAGACGATGCGCAACTTTCCGTGCGTTATGTCGCTACTGCACGCCAGCCGTTGCGCGTGGTGCTGGATAGCCATCTGCGCATTTCGCCAGATGCAAAGTTATTTCAAGGCGGTCAGGTGCTGGTCGTGGCGGCAACTGTGAATACGGAAAAGGCCCGTGCTTTGGAGGAGGTCGGCGCAAAGGTCGTGGTGTTCGCGGATGAAAGCGGTCGTGTCGATTTGCTTGCCACCTTGCGTCACTTGGCATCTATCGGTTGCAACGAAGTGTTGGTGGAGGCGGGGGGCACTTTAAATGGCGCGTTGTTGAAGGCGGGGCTGGCGGATGAGCTGGTGTTGTATTTTGCCCCGCAGTTATTGGGCGACATGGCGCGCGGCATGGCGCAATTGGGTGAGTTGTGCAGTCTTGATGAGCGCGTGGAAGTGGAGTGGCAAGACGTGCGTCATGTGGGCAAGGATTTGCGTGTGTTGGTAAGTTTGTGTAATCCAAGTAAGGGGGGCTTATGAGAGTAAATAAACTTCTAAAACAGATTGAGCCACTAACTGCACTTGACTTATTTTGTGGTGCAGGTGGTCTGACGCTCGGATTGAAACAGGCTGGATTTAAGGTTCTAGTTGGCGTCGAGCTTGCTTCAACTGCAGCCGAAACATATCGAAAAAATCACCCAGAAGTTATTTGTCTTGAAAGTGATATTCGTACAATTTGTCCTGCGGAGTTGATGGTAAGTTTAGGATTGAAAACAGGTGAATTGTCGTTGTTGGCTGGTTGCCCGCCTTGTCAGGGGTTTTCAACATTGCGCACACGAAAAAAATCGCACTCAGTTAGTGACAGTCGAAACGAGTTACTTTTTGAGTATTTACGATTTGTTAATGTGTTTCGTCCGAAAGCATTGATGATGGAGAATGTCCCCGCATTAAAACTAGATGGGCGCATGACGGTTTTTTTAAGCAAACTAGAGGAGTTCGGTTATTTAATTAACGATGATTCTGTGAGAATTGAAAATGCCGCTAATTATGGTGTGCCTCAGCGGCGCAAAAGAATGATTATGCAGGTAACGAAACAAGAAATATTACCTACTGTTTTTCCAACTGGAAAAACAACAGTACGTATGGCTTTGGAGAAAGCTGAGCTTAAACCAGTCGGTAAGTCGGGTGATGTTCTGCATGACAATCAGTCGAAACACGGAATAAGGGTAATGGACATTATCAAGGCAATTCCGAAAGACGGTGGTGGGCGGGATTCTTTGCCAAGTAGCCTGACCTTGAATTGTCACAAAAATAATCCTGCTGGTTTCAAGGATGTGTATGGACGTATGAAATGGGATGATGTTGCTCCTACTATGACTGGTGGATGTGGTAATCCATCAAAGGGGCGTTTTTTGCATCCAGAAGAAAATCGTGCCATTAGTCTGCGTGAAGCAGCGATTTTGCAGACCTTTCCAAAAAATTATTGGTTCTCTAGCAAGGGCGGACGCACTGCGATCGCACTGATGATTGGCAATGCTTTGCCGCCCGAGTTTATTCGCAGACATGCTGTTGCAATTGCTTCAGCTCTGACAAAGGAGGCTATATGAGTAAGAAGCTTACGTTAGGATTTCATGGTCGCATTATTGATCATTTGGGTATCCAGATGTATCAAAGTCCAACCGCTGCAATTGCGGAGATAGTTTCCAATGCATGGGATGCTGATGCAGAAGAGGTGCGCATAGATTTTAATTTTGATAGTGAAAACAAGTCTGGATGGACGATAACTATTCAAGATAATGGTGTTGGAATGTCATTTGATGATTGCCAAAAACGCTATTTAAGCGTGGGTTATAACCGCAGAGATAAGGCGGGCCCAACTGAGCGAACTGGTAAAAACCGTCCTGTGATGGGGCGAAAAGGAATCGGTAAATTTGCAGGTTTTGGTATTGCAAGATTTATCAAAATTTGTACGGTGGATAAGTTAACCACTGAGTTAACAGAGTTTGAGTTAGATCTGCAAAGTATTAGGCGAGGTGATAGTTATGTTGATACCGCTCCCTTGCAAATTGATGTTCCTCAGCATGCTATCTCACAAATAGTGACCTCTCATGGTACGCAAATTGTTTTGCGAGACCTTTCAATAAATAAACGTATTTCTATACCACTATTTGCTGAATCTCTCGCGCGAAGATTTGCAATCAATGTGACTGCTGACAATTTTAAAATTCTTCTGAATGGCGAGCTCATGTCAGACGGGGCAGATTTATCTAATGTTGAAATGTCATTTCCAAGAGATTTTTCACCTGAACAAAAAAGCGAACGCAATGTGATAGTGGGTGACGATGGTTGGGGTGAAGAGTCTTTACCAAGCGGGCAGTTGGTTAAATGGAAAATCCAGTTCTACAAAGAGCTTGTGAAGAATGAAGAGATGGCTGGCATTACTATTTTTGCGCACAAAAAATTAGCACAAAGACCATTCATGTTTAACGTGACTGGCGGGCTGGCAAGCCAAGCTGGGCCTGAGTATATGTCTGGGCAAGTGGTCGCGGATTGGGTGGATGAACTTGGTGAGGATGTTATTTCAACTGAACGTCAGAGGCTTAATTGGAACCATGCGGAACTGGATGAGTTTCAGCAGTGGGGTGAGCAACTAATCAGACGCTTGATGGGGGTGTGGAAGAGCAAAAGAACTGCCAAAAAAATGCAGCGACTCGAAGAAAAGATCGGTGCTTTTTCTGATCGCCTTAATCATCTAGGTGGTGAGAGAAAAGTAGTAAAGAGTGCGCTAGAAAAATTGGCACAGCTTGAAAAGTTGACGGAAGAGCAATTTGTTGAAATGGGCAATGCTGTTTTATTAGCTTGGGAAGGTGGTCGGTTGCGAGAGTTAATTAACGATTTGGCGAATGCGCCATCAATGGATGAAGCGTGTTTGGTGGAGTTGCTTATCGAGGCGAATGCCATTACTGCGTTGCACACGGCGGAAACAGTTAAATCAAAATTAACTGCTATTGATGGACTTGAACAGAGAATCAAAGACAAGCAGTTAGAGAATGCGGTGCGTGACTACATTGCAAAAAATCCTTGGTTGATTTCCCCTCAATGGGAAACTTTTGCTGTTGAAAAACGATTAACGAACATCTGCGTCGGTGCAAGCAAGGCTGCTTTGAGCGATGAGGCATTTAAAGGTCGTGTTGATTTGGTGTTGTCTAGCGGAAAGCAATTGCTGTTGCTGGAGTTCATGCGTCCAGGTCTAAAGATTGATAGGGATCATCTGGATAGATTCAACCAGTATCTGGACATCATTCAGGAAAATATTGATGCAAGCACGGCATTGGGCTTTGATCACATAACAGGTTACTTGGTGGCAGATGAATTGTTAAAGCCAGCAGGCATGAAACCAAAGTTAACATCAATGAAAAATCAAGATAGATATGCGATGTCGTGGAATGATTTAATCGCTCAAGCAAAGCACCAATGGAAAGAATTTTTAGAGCATATAAAACAACGAGCCCCTGATGACACGAGGGTGAGAAATGTTTAGTGGAATTGTGGCGGATGTCGGACTGATTCAAACGGCACAGGGCAGGGGGGGCGGTTTGCGTTTGAGCGTCACCACCGAAAATCTCGGCATGGATGATGTTCAACTAGGCGACAGCATCGCAGTGAATGGCGTATGCCTCACCGTGGTAAGGATAGACGGCAAGGTGTTCACCGTGGATGTGTCGCGCGAAACCTTGGATTGCACCATCGGGCTGGGCAAACAAGGCGCGTTGGTCAATCTGGAAAAAGCGTTGCGGCTTTCCGATCGATTGGGCGGCCACTTGGTCAGCGGCCATGTGGACGGTGTAGGTGATGTAGTGGCCTTTAATGACATCGGCGAAAGTTGGCGTTTGATCGTGCGCGCGCCCCATGCTCTGGCAAAATATATCGCGGTGAAAGGCTCTATTACCATCAATGGAGTGAGCCTCACGGTGAACCATGTTGCCGGTTCTGAATTTGAGGTGAACCTCATTCCGCATACTTTGGCAGTCACTACACTCAATCAATTATCTTCAGGCACACAAGTGAATCTTGAAATCGACCTGATCGCGCGTTATGTCGAGCGCATGATGGTGGCGGAGTAATTTTATGCTATGTAATTTTGCCGCTTAATCGGGTCATGATCGAGTAAATTAAGCTAACTTAAGGCTTGCTCGAGCCGTGAGTCGAGGGTGATAAGTCTCGTTGATTATTTGTTTTCTGTCGTGCCATAATTCGCCGCTGTTGAACTAAAGTTCCAGGCATAGGGACTAAGCTTCAACAGTTGTAAAAGGTTCACACTTTTTAGGAGAAGCGTAATGGACAAGGATAAGTCGCAAATGAACCATCACGGTTCGTTGCATCACGAGAAGAGTTCTGAGGATTCCGCTCAACAACATGTGAGCCACCTTCCCGATCAAGAGTCTCTCGACCAAGAGGCGGATATGGACGCGCTTGAGGCTAGGCTGTTTGCCATGGCTAAATCGCGCTGCTGATTGGCTGATCACGTGCTGATTCGCCTAATGAAACCGTTCTTGACGTCAGCTTTTAGCGTGTTTCTCTTTTTTGCCGTGCAATCGGCAAACGCGCTGGAGGGGTGTCCTGTCAGCGATAAAGAGTTTTTGCATCAGATCACTTCATCCAGCGACTGGGCTGATGTCCATGCTGTGTTCAAACGTAATCTGCCTGCCTGTCAAGACGATGGACTCTATGCCGATGGCTATACCAATCTGGTGGTCGGCGTGTTGGCTACGCGTTGGCCTGAGATTGATACGCTTGACGAGTTGATGGTGCGTGACGAGGCGTTCAAACAATTCATTTTTCGGCATATCGGCATCAGTGCCGGGGAAGATGATCTGCGCCGGGTGTTGCGCAGCGCGCAAGCGAGCTGTCCGATAAAGTCGGCGCGCTTGTGCAAGGAGATCGCAACGCGTTGTAAGCGCGCCCTTACCGGTAGAAAAAATTGATGCAATATCGGCACTACAAAGGCGGAATTTACGAGTGGGTGTGCGAGGCAAAGTT
Organism: uncultured Gallionellaceae bacterium; assembly: GCA_964532405.1. Taxonomy (GTDB): domain Bacteria; phylum Pseudomonadota; class Gammaproteobacteria; order Burkholderiales; family Gallionellaceae; genus PALSA-1006. Next base: position 7,634 of record CAZHIC010000057.1, read on the forward strand.
GGAGTCTGATCCGGCGGTGACGCTGGTCATCTATCGCTCTCAGGAGGGCACGGCTTGGGCGCGTCCGCGTGAGGTGTTCTTCGAGAAGGTGGAGCACGAAGGTGAAACGGTAGATCGATTCAAACAGATCGCTTAGGTAAAGAAAAAACGGCGGGCAGTGTTCACTGCGCCGCCGTTTCTATTTTGCAGGCTGTTACTCTTCGGATGTGCTCAGGCCTTAGTTGCCGCTCATCTCCAGCATTAACTGATTCACGCGCTTGACGAAGCTGGCCGGGTCGTCGAGTTGGCCGCCTTCGGCCAGCAAGGCTTGGTCGAACAGTACCGAGACCCAATCGTCGAATCGCTTCTCTTCGGTCTTCAGGCGCAGCACCACCGGATGCTTGGGGTTGATCTCAAGGATAGGCTTTGATGTTGGCGCCTTCTGTCCGGCGGACTTCAGCAGGCGCGCCAGATTCGCGCTCATGTCGTGTTCGTCGGCCACCAGGCAGGCGGGCGAGTCGGTCAGGCGATGGGTCACGCGCACCTCCTTGACGCGCTCGCCGAGGCTGGCGCTGATCTTGCCGGTCAGGTCTTTGAGTGCGTTGGCGACGTTTTCCTGTTCTTTTTTCTCCGCCTCGTCTTCCAGCTTGCCGAGATCGAGCCCGCCTTTGGCAACGGACACCAGCGGCTTGCCATCGAACTCGAACAGATTGCTCACCACCCATTCGTCCACGCGATCGGACAGCAATAACACTTCGATGCCTTTCTTGCGGAACACTTCCAGGTGCGGGCTGTTCTTCGCCGCGGCGAAGGTGTCGGCGGTGACGTGGTAAATCTTCTCCTGCCCTTCTTTCATGCGCCCCACGTAGTCTGCCAGCGAGGCGGCTTCCTCGTTCGTGTCGGCGTGGGTTGAGGCCAAGCGCAGTAATCCGGCGATCTTGTCCTTGTTGGCGTGATCCTCGCCGATGCCTTCCTTCAGCACGCGGCCAAACTCGCCCCAGAATTTGGCGTACTTTTCCGTATCGTTTTTGGCTAGGTCTTCCAGCAGGCCGAGCACTTTTTTCGTGCAACCGGAACGGATCGCCTCGATGTCTTTCGATTCCTGCAAAATCTCGCGCGACACGTTCAGCGGCAAGTCGCTGGAATCAACCACCCCGCGCACGAAGCGCATATAGCGCGGCATCAATTGCTCGGCATCGTCCATGATGAATACACGGCGCACGTACAGCTTCACGCCGTGAATCGCATCGCGCTCCCACATGTCGAACGGTGCACGGCTTGGGATGTAAAGCAACTGCGTGTATTCCTGATGGCCTTCGACGCGCGCGTGAGTCCATGCCAGCGGGTCTTCGAAGTCATGGCCGACATGCTTGTAGAACTCCTTGTATTCTTCGTCTTTGATCTCGTTCTTGGCGCGCGCCCAAAGGGCGAAAGCCTGGTTGACCGTCTCATCTTCATCCAGCACCTGCTGTGCGCCGTCCTTCCATTCTTCTTTCTTCATTAGAATCGGTTGAACGATGTGGTCGGAATACTTGCGAATGATGGAGCGCAGCTTTTGTCCGTCGAGCAGATCGTCCTGCCCTTCGCGCAGATGCAGGACGATTTCCGTGCCGCGCGAAGTTTTATCCAGCATCTCGATGGCGAATTCGCCGCCGCCGTCGGATTCCCAGCGCACGCCTTGATCGGATTTCTCGCCCGCACGCCGCGTTGTCACGGTTACTTTTTCGGCGACGATGAAAGCGGAATAGAAGCCCACGCCGAACTGCCCGATCAGGTTGGCATCCTTCTGCTGATCGCCGGAAAGGCGCGAGAAAAATTCGCGCGTGCCGGATTTGGCGATGGTGCCGAGGTGGTTGATGACCTCGTCGCGGCTCATGCCGATGCCGTTGTCAGTGATGGTCAGCGTGCGCGCAGCCTTGTCGTAGCCGATGCGGATGTTCAGTGCGGAATCGTTCTCGAACAGGCTGGCGTTGTGCAGCGCCTCGAAGCGCAGCTTGTCGCTGGCATCCGCCGCGTTGGAAATCAGTTCGCGTAGAAAAATCTCGCGGTTCGAATACAGCGAATGAATCATCAATTGCAGAAGCTGCTTCACTTCGGCCTGAAAGCCCAAGGTTTCGCGGTTATTGGTGGCAGTGTTGCTCATTATTTTCTCCGTGTTGGTAAATTAGGACTTGCGCTTACGTGGGGGCGGCGTCATCGGTTTCAAGTGGTGTAGAGCGTGAGCACTCAGTATTTTCCAATCCAGAGATGAGCCTGAGCGAAGAGGGTTGTGAGATGT
>CAZHIC010000058.1:0-1954 GCA_964532405.1 uncultured Gallionellaceae bacterium
TTCTCGATGACCTGTTCGATAATTTATTTAGGGTGATTTTTAGAGATGCCCATAAAACGTTCGAGTTCTGACGAAAGCATTTATTAACTCCTTCCAAATTTGACAAGGCAGCAATACCTTTTTGATTTACTTTCAAATCGTACATTAGCCGCTTATAGATAAACTCAAGTTGCGTAATACTTGCTCAGTGACGAAGTTTAATAATTGAGCAAGGTTCATAATTCTCTGACGCGCTGAATTATCCCACCGTATCCGTCATGGTCAGCACTTTGATCTCCAACATAAACACGAAAGACATGACCAGTGCGATCCAGAGCCACAGCGCCATCCAAGGAGGAACGATCAGGGATAATGCGCCGACCGCCAAAATATCTCGCACCGTTTTAACGGCCACAAACTCTTCGTCTATTTCACTTTGCATGGTTACGATGAGCGATTGTTCGTAGTCGTTTAATAGCTGCGGCCAGAGGGCAAGTTTAATCGCCATGACGATTGTCCACGGGGTTATCACCAAGGCTAGCGCCATTGATAACGACCACATCAAAACCGCTTTGATCATTTCCATTTTCGCCTCCAATTGGTCAGCCTTGTGTTGCTTGTTGGCGTGTCCGGCTTCTGATTTTTTCTTTTTACTGAGGCGATAAAGCTCGCGAATAAAATTACCGCCAGTACGATCCACCCGCCCCAAATATCAATTTTTGCAAGAACTGAGTCGGATGGAAATGGTGAGTACGGTATCGCCAGAAACACTAAAGGCACGATGTAAAAACGTAACTCAGAGAACATGATTTCTCCTTTGTTTGGCGATTGAGTCGCGCACAAATCCCGCGCCACTATAGACCTGTCGGTTGCCATTAACAAACACTGTTGGCGGCCTGGGCTTCTTTGCGTTATCACAGACACTTCATTCGGCGCAGGCCGGAATCCAGCAAGAAAAAATCCTGCGTAGTAGGCAAAACCAAGATGTTGCCCCGCTGTCGCGGATGATTGTTAATCAACTGGATTCCGGCCTTCGCCTGATAACCAGCCACTTGCCAGCTTGCTGGCTTAGTGGATTGGCTAGTTGTTTCATCAATGACGGCGGGGTTATCACAGTCTGCAACGGTAATCATTTGGCGGACATACGGCGTTGCGAATCTGTTGCTGCGATTGAAACTGCCGACGCTGAATGTCTCTCTGCTGTTGTTGGTAGGCCTGTCGTTGTTGCATCTGCTGGATTTGTTCTTGTTGCTGTTGATACCGTTGTTGCTGATCTGCCTGCGACGTTTGGCGTTGATCCGCAAAAACCGGGTTGCACAGCAAGGCGCAAACAAGCACCAACGACTTTATGATGGCCTTCATTTTAGTATCCCCGCTGACGAACACGTTGCCGCAGTTGTTCATCTTGAATGACTTCTTTCTCATGCTGACGCCTTGCTTCTGGCTGATACACGAAAACCTCTTTCATCAGTTTCTTTGATGCTGCGTCATTGGCCTGCATCGCCTGATAGCATCCAGAACCGCTACTGCTAGAACATGCACGTTGTTGCTCTGCAAGAGTGCGATTGCTTTCTTCTGCTGCCGATTCAGCAAAGGCTTGGGTGGCAAACATCATTAGCATCACGCCGAGTAATTTATTCATGTCATTTTCCTTTTTGATTGTGGGTTGTCGCGGGAATAAAACCTGACAGAGCTTTCACCCCCTCGATGCGTATGCAATCTACTCGCGGTGTGCGACAGACCAAGACGCGCGCGGACATGAATGTCGCTCTTTTTATTTCCAAATAAATTGATGGCGCAATTGTGCCAACTATCCGAGTATTCGCAGCTATTGATGCGGATTGGATGGAGCCGCTTGCTGCGGAGTGGAAGAGAGATTGAAAGGCGTAGAGGTGAGGATGGGGTAGGGTCGTGGAAATTCAACATGTCGAGCGCCCCCCCACACCCCACCCACCCACCCCGGGCGGACTGGTAT
>CAZHIC010000058.1:1964-9268 GCA_964532405.1 uncultured Gallionellaceae bacterium
CCTAGCCCTCCCCCTGCAAGGGGGAGGGAATGTAGCTTCCGCACTTATGACACAGTAGAACTAATGGATTGCTGGGCTAATGAAGCAACGCAAGCTATTGCTATACGTGATGCTGCCGCCCCAGCCCTTCGGCGATAAAGGTCAACACCAGCGTATTGAGAGATACGCCCTCGGTCTTCGCGCGGGAAGCCAGCTTGGCGTGGATAGACTTTGGCACGCGAGCGACGAACTTGCCTGAGACGCTGGGCGCTGTCGCATCGTCCGGGCTGAATGAAGGCGCGGGAATTTCCCGACCCATGTCATGCAATGCCGATACGACCGCTACAAAAGCATCGCGACCGTTTTTTACCGCCTTGGCTTCCGTTTCGCCATCGGACATGCAGCCGGGAATATCTGGAAAGGTAATCAGAAAACCGCCGCCCTCTTCTGCGGATAGCGGGCTGATAATGTGCGAGTACGCCTCGAACGGATACGGCGGAACAATGCGGGGAATTTTTTTGACTTGATCACTCATGTTTGAGACTCCTTAACCTTATCGACTAGCGCCACGAACTGACGCACATACACCGGCTTGATGGGACGATGCGCCGGGACACTCACGATGTCCGACACTTCCGGGTGCGAGAACACATGATGACTGCCACCCGCACACCGAACAGACATGCCGACCTTGCACGCCACTGTCTGAAGCTGCTCGACGCGCCAATCCAGCGGGTTGCAGCGCATGGCTTCGAGTAATTTGGTGGCGGTGTTCATGTTTCAAATAGTATTGCCGGTGAGACTACATGTCAAGCTGCTAGTGTGCGCCTTTTATTGTGTCGCGCCTTTGGTTGAGTTGTTGACACAATCACTGCCTATTCGCGATAATACTTAGCTAGCCAACCATTAGCTAGCCAACTAAAATGAAATCACTGAACGAACAATTTTCCGAGTCGATGTTTCTGGTGAACCACGCTTGGCGCACCGAGCTGGATCGGCGGCTGCGCCCCTTGGGCTTTTCCCATTCGCGCTGGCTGCTGCTGCTGCATCTTTCGCGCCATGACGGCTGCACCCATAGTGAACTAGCTCAATGCATGGGCATAGAAGCCGCCACGCTGGTCAGGTCGGTCGACCACATGGAACAGGAAGGGCTACTCAAGCGTTGCGGTAGCGAGACAGATCGCAGGGTCAAACATTTGCACTTGACCGACGAAGGGAAAAAGGTAGTGGAAAACATTTGCTCTTACGCCGCCGACCTGCGCAAGGAGGTGTTGGCCGGATTAACCCAGACCGAGATCAAAACCGCACTTGATGTACTAAACAATATAAGAAACAAACTGGGAGCACTCGCATGAAACGTATCGCCACAAAAAAGATTCCTATCGCCATCGCACTGCTGCTCCTTACCTTGCTTAGCGGCTTTGCCTTCGTGCACTTCTCAGGCAGCACGCGCAGTACCGAAAACGCCTATATCAACGCGAATGTGGTGAACGTGGCATCGCTGGTCGCAGGGCGCGTCACTGCCGTGCATGTCCAGGATAACCAATATGTTCACAAAGGTGATGCGCTGTTCGACATCGACCCCGAGCCGTTTGCCATCGCACTGATCCGCGCCCAGGCTGATCTGGCACTGGCCCAACAAAGTGCGCGTCAGGACAATGCGGAAATCCGTGTCGCGCATGCACAAGTCGCACAGATGGAAAGCGACCTCGCCAATGCGCGCGCCAGCCACGCCCGCAACAAGGAGTTAGTCGCGCAGAATTTTCTGACCCAGCAGGCTGCCGACGACACGCTGGCACGCGTGCAGGCATTGCAGGCATCATTGGATCAAGCCCGCGCAAAATTAACCAAGGCGCTCTCCGCACCGGAAAAAACCGAAGAACGCGGTGATGTGTTGAAAGCGCAAGCCGCCATTGCGCAAGCCAAGCTCGATTTGGAACACACGCACGTTACAGCGGCACAGGACGGACAAATCAGCAACATCACGCTCGCCGCCGGTTCACTGGTCAGCATGGGCGTACCGCTATTCGCGCTGATTGCGGACAAAAGTTTCCATATCGATGCCAATTTCAAAGAGACTGAATTGGCCGGCATCCATCCGGGAGAGGATGTGGACATCCAGATCGATATGTATTCCGGCCAGCATTTCAAAGGCACGGTGGAAAGCATCAGCGGCGGCACGGGCACTGCTTTCTCGCTGCTGCCGCCGCAAAATGCCACCGGCAACTGGGTGAAAATCGCGCAGCGTGTGCCCGTGCGCATCAAGTTTGCGCCGACGGATGCGGACCATCCGCTACGCATCGGTGCGACGGCAACCGTGACTGTTCAACTTAAATAATCCAAACCTCAATTCAGGCCACAGAGTTCACAGAGAACACAGAGAGAGTTGAGCCAAGCTCATAAACCTATGGTTTTCTCTGTGAACTCTGTGTTCTCTGTGGCTAAATGTTTCTTCAAGGATATATTCCATGAGTAAAAGCCGCTTACTCACCAGCGTCGCCGTGATGGCGGCAACCATCATGCAGGTGCTGGACACCACTATCGTCAACGTGGCGCTGCCCAACATGGCGGGGCAACTCGATGCAACGCCGGACAACATCAGCTGGGTGCTCACGTCTTATCTGGTCGCTTCGGCGATTTTCATGCCGCTCACCGGATTTTTCACCGACCGTCTGGGGCAGAAACGTTTTCTGCTCATCTGCATCGCGGGCTTCGTCGTCGCTTCCGCCCTGTGCGGCATGGCGACCAGCCTCGCACAGATGGTGCTATTCCGCATTCTGCAAGGGATATTCGGCGCATCGCTGGTGCCGCTGTCGCAATCGGTGATGCTGCAAACCTATCCACCGGAACAACGCGGCAAAGCCATGGCAATTTGGGCGATGGGCGTAATGGTCGCGCCGATTCTGGGGCCGACGCTGGGCGGCTGGCTAACCGAAGTAGTCAGCTGGCGCTGGACGTTTTACATCAACCTGCCGGTCGGTATCGTGTCCTTCATTCTCGCGGTGCGCTACGTGCCCGACTCGCCGACCAAAGAACGCCGCATGGACTGGCTGGGCTTCACTTCGCTGGCCATGGGCATCGGTGCGCTGCAACTGGTGCTCGACCGGGGCAATCAGGATGACTGGTTCAGTTCGAAAACGCTGATTTTTTCCGCCGTTGTCGCCGTAGTTTCTTTCATCTTTTTCATCGTCTACACGCTCACCGGCAAGCATCATCCGCTGTTCGATCTGCGCATCTTCAAAGACCGCAATTTTCTGGTCGCTAGCCTCATCATGACCACCATCGGCGTCGGTTTTTTCGGCGGCATGGTGCTGCAATCGCTGTTCCTGCAAAACTTCCTCGGCTACCCCACTTTCGATGCCGGGTTGTACATGGCACCGCGCGGCTTGGCTTCGCTGCTGGTGATGATTTTCGTGGGCAAATTCTCCGGCAGATTTCCGCCGCGCAATTTCGTGCTGGTCGGCATTTTTTGCAGCATCGCGGGCAACTTCCTGATGACGCACTTCACCGGCGACATCACGGCCACCGAATTGCTCCTGCCGATGATCTTGCAAGGCATGGGTATGGGACTGATCTTCGTGCCCATTTCCACTCTGGCTTTTTCCACTCTGCCCAAAGCGACGGCAGCCGAAGCTGCGGGCATCTACAGCCTGATCCGTACCGTCGGCTCCGCGCTGGGTATCTCTGTCATTGCCACGTACTTTTCGCGCAGCGCCCAACAAAGCTGGGGAGTATTGCGCGGCGAAATCACGCCCTATAGCGATGCGCTGCATGCCTATCTCGCCCCGCTGCACCTTGGCACGCAGGATGCACAAGGCATCGCGCTCGTTGCCAAAGCCGTCATGCATCAGGCGCAGAACATCGCCTACATCGACAGCTTCTGGTTTGCCACCATGAACTTTGTACTGATGCTGCCGCTGTTGCTGCTGGTGCGCACACCGAAACAAGGCGCTGCCGTCCCCGCACCTGTTATCGCGGACTAGCCGATTGCGTAATGGAGCGCCAGAACAGATGAGGTTTTGTAGGGTGCGCTCTGCGCACCATGGTGCATGAAATGCACCCTACACCCCTAAGCATCCCTGCGCGCCTCGCGCTATAATCGCGCCTCTTTTTGTTTCGAACTTCGGAGCTATTCGCCATGTCGCATAACCTGTTCAACACCCGCCAGTCCTTCACCCTCGCCAACGGCAAACAATCTGCGCTGTATTCGCTGCCCGCGCTCGAAGCCGCCGGTATCGGCAAAATCTCGCGCCTGCCCGTCTCCATCCGCATCGTGCTGGAATCGGTGCTGCGCAACTGCGACGGCAAGAAGGTGACCGAAGCGCATGTGCGCGAACTGGCGAACTGGAAGCCGAATGCAACGCGTACCGAGGAAATTCCCTTCATCGTGGCGCGCATCGTGTTGCAGGATTTCACCGGTGTGCCGCTGCTGGCCGACCTCGCCGCGATGCGCGATGCCGCCGCCGCGATGGGTAAAGACCCGAAGATCATCGAGCCGCTGGTTCCCGTGAATCTGGTGGTGGATCACTCGGTGCAGATCGACTATTTCAATCGCCCCGACGCGTTGAAGCTGAACATGGAACTGGAGTTCGAGCGCAACACCGAGCGCTATCGTTTTATGAAATGGGGTATGCAGGCATTCGACACGTTCAAGGTTGTGCCGCCCGGCATCGGCATCGTGCATCAAGTGAATCTGGAATATCTGGCGCGCGGCGTGCTGCAAAAGGATGGCGTGACTTATCCCGACACCTTGGTCGGCACCGACTCGCACACCACCATGATTAACGGCATCGGCGTGGTCGGCTGGGGCGTGGGCGGTATTGAGGCGGAAGCCGGTATGCTGGGTCAGCCCGTATATTTCCTGACACCTGATGTCGTCGGCGTGCATCTGAAAGGCAAGCTGCGTGAAGGCGTGACCGCCACCGACTTGGTGCTCACCGTCACCGAACTGATGCGCAAGCACAAGGTCGTCGGCAAGTTCGTCGAATTTTTCGGCGATGGCACTGCCGCCCTCACCCTGCCCGACCGCGCCACGATTGCCAACATGGCACCGGAATACGGCGCAACCATGGGCTTTTTCCCCGTTGATGACGTGACGGTTCAGTTCATGCGCAACACCGGACGCACGGATGATGAAGTGGATGCCTTCGAGTCTTACTTCAAGGCGCAAGGTCTGTTCGGCGTACCCAAAGACGGTAGTATCGACTACAGCAGCGTGGTGGAACTCGACCTCGCCAGCATCGAGCCTTCGCTGGCCGGACCGAAGCGTCCGCAGGATCGCATCGCAATGTCCAAGATGAAAGAGACGTTCAACACGCTATTTAGCAAACCCGTCGCGGGGAACGGTTTCAACAAGCCTGCTGCCGAACTGAATAAACGCTACACCACCGCCATGCCCGACCGCAGCGGCACCGTGTGCGTCCCCATCTCCGGCGGAGGCCAGCAAGATAACGCCAAATACCGTACCGAGATGGAAATGGCGGACGACCATCCCAACGCATCGGTGCGTTGCGAGACCACAGGCGAGATGCTGCCACCCGTAGAGATCGGCAACGGCGATGTGCTGATCGCCGCGATCACCAGCTGCACCAACACCTCCAACCCCGGCGTGTTGCTGGCGGCGGGCTTGCTGGCGAAGAAAGCCGTGGCCAAAGGCTTGCGCGTCAAACCGCACATCAAGACCACGCTCGCTCCCGGTTCGCGTGTAGTCACCGAATATCTGACCAACGCCGGACTGCTGGAACCCTTGGCACAACTGGGCTTCAGCGTGGCCGCTTACGGCTGCACCACCTGCATCGGCAACTCCGGCCCGCTGGACGCCAAGCTGGAAGAAACCATCGTCAAGAACGACCTGATCGCCGCTGCCGTGCTGTCCGGCAACCGCAACTTCGAGGCGCGCATCCACGCCAACATCAAGGCCAACTTCCTGGCTTCGCCGCCGCTGGTGGTGGCTTACGCCATCGCGGGCAAGATGAACATCAATCTCGACACCGAGCCGCTCGGCACGGGCAAAGACGGCCAACCCGTTTTCCTGAAAGACATCTGGCCGAACAGCGCGGAGATTCAAACCGTGATGAAGTTCGCTGCCGACCCGGTGATGTATCGCCGCCTGTATTCCGACCTGACCAAAGACCTGCCGCTATGGAACGCCATCGCTGCGCCCACCGGCGAGCGCTACCAGTGGGACGATTCCACTTACATCGCGCGTCCGCCGTTCTTCGATAACTTCCCTCTCCCCAACCCTCTCCCGAGCATACCCTCTCCTCAATCCTCTCCCGCAAGCGGGCGAGGAAGCGAACGTGAAAAGCAATCTCTAACTCTTGCGGGCGAGGGGGCGAACGGCTCGCTGCGCGAGGCTCAAACCCTCAACGACATCAAATCTGCAAAGGCACTCGCGCTGTTCGGCGATTCCGTCACCACCGACCACATCAGCCCGGCGGGCAGCTTCAAGCCCACCACTCCGGCGGGAAAATATCTGCAAGCGCACAAGGTCGAAGTGAAAGACTTCAACAGCTACGGCTCGCGTCGCGGCAACCACGAAGTGATGATGCGCGGCACCTTCGCCAACGTGCGCATCAGAAACCTGATGCTGCCGCTCAACGCAGACGGCAGCCGCACCGAAGGCGGCTACACCCTGTACAAGGGCGAGCAGATGGCGATCTACGACGCCGCGATGAAACACATCGCCGACGGCACACCGACGGTGATCTTCGCGGGCGAAGAATACGGCACCGGATCGAGCCGCGACTGGGCAGCGAAAGGCACACAGCTACTGGGCGTAAAGGCCGTCATCGCCAAGAGCTACGAGCGCATCCACCGCAGCAATTTGGTGGGCATGGGCGTGCTGCCGTTGCAGTTCAAAGGTAGCGACACCCTCGCGGGTCTGAACCTGACTGGCGACGAAACTTTCGATCTGCTCGGCATCGACGAGAATTTGAAGCCACAACAGGACGTGACGCTCACCATCACCCGCAAAGACGGCAGCAAGCAGAACGTCGCCCTGCTGCTGCGCATCGACACCCCGATAGAAGTGGACTACTACCGCAGCGGCGGGATACTGCCGTATGTGTTGAAAGAGTTGGTGGGACGGTAAGCTATGGAAATTACTCTCTCAACAGACATTGATAAGATTTCATGGGAAGAGCTAGCCCGTGTTCTTGAGTTGGCTCCATTGGGCAAAAAACGTGACCCGGAAAAACTGGAACAAGCTTTCCGCAACAGCTTGCTAAGAGTTTTTGCCTTTCATGGCACAGAGCTTGTTGGAGCAGGATATAGTGGACCCCAAAAATCAGACAGTAATTTAAGATGGTAGCCTGCCGTAAAAG
>CAZHIC010000059.1:0-9173 GCA_964532405.1 uncultured Gallionellaceae bacterium
GGTTGGGGTTGGGGTGGGGGTGGGGGTGGGGGTTGGGGTGGGGGTGGGGGTGGGGGTGGGGGTGGGGGTTGGGGTGGGGGTGGGGGTGGGGGTGGGTACGGAGCAGGTCTGCCGCGCTATGCAGCATCAGCTCCGGCATCTGCGTATCCACCGCAGGGGCGTTATCCGCCAGCAGGCCGACATGCACGCAGCCCGCGCCCAGCTTGAGCGCGGCGCGCCCGGCCAGCAGGGCAGCCCCGACCATGCCAGCACTGCCGCCGATGACGGCGACCGTGCCGAACATGCCTTTATGGCTGTCTCTGGGGCGCGGCTTGAGGTAGGCGGCGACTTGCTTTCGGGTGATAGCGGGGATACGGGTCGGGGACATGCTGTTTTCCTGAGAGTGAGCGACGCGGTGCATTATAATTGCATCCTGTCCACAACGCTTTCATGAGATCGATCTATGTCCCGCGTCACTAGCAGCAAAATCTCCGTCGGCAATCACGCGCTTTCCGCATTCCGCCTCGAAAAACTTCGCGCCGCGATCAAGCTAGTCGCGCCGAACGTGTCTCTCGAAGACACGCGCCATTGGTATTTCACCGAACTCAAAGTGCCGTTGTCTGCCGCCGAAGATAAATTGCTGGAGCGCCTGTTGGGGCTGGATGCAAATCTGAATAAACCGGCGGCCAGACTGCAACGTTTGCTGGTCGTGCCGCGTCTGGGAACGATCTCCCCGTGGTCGTCCAAAGCGACGGACATCGCGCAACACTGCGCACTGCCGAATGTAGCGCGCATCGAGCGCGGTGTGGTGTATTACCTGAGCAGCATGGGCGGCAAGCCGTTGAGCGAAGCGGAAAAGAAAGCCGTGCTGCCGCTGCTACATGACCGCATGACCGAATCGGTGATCGTCGACATCGGCGGTATCGAAAGCAGAATCTTCGCACACGGCAAGCCGCAGCCGCTCTCCACCGTGGACATCATCAAGGGCGGCAAAGCCGCGCTGGAAAAGGCCAATGCCGAGATGGGTCTGGCGCTTTCCGCCGACGAGATCGACTACCTGATCGAGAATTTCCACAAGCTGAAACGCAATCCGTCCGATGTCGAGCTGATGATGTTCGCGCAGGCCAATTCCGAACATTGCCGCCACAAGATATTCAACGCGGACTGGATTATTGACGACGAGCAGCAAGCCATCTCTCTGTTCGGCATGATCCGCAACACGCACAAGCTGCATCCGCAGGGCACGGTGGTGGCGTACTCCGACAACTCCTCCGTCATCGAGGGGGCTGAGATCGAGCGCTTCTATCCGCGCGCCGATGGCGGCTATGCGTTCAGCAACGAACTCACGCACACTTTGATGAAGGTGGAAACGCATAATCACCCCACCGCCATTGCCCCGTTTGCGGGTGCGGCGACCGGCGCGGGCGGCGAGATTCGCGACGAAGGCGCGACAGGAACCGGCTCCAGACCCAAGGCCGGGCTGACCGGTTTCTCGGTGTCCAATTTGAATATTCCGGGGTTTGTACAGCCGTGGGAGCAATACAGTCCTCTCCCTAACCCTGATATAACTACTAGCCATTCGACTAAGCTGGCAAAAAACGCCAGCCAAGTCGCTGGTTATCTCCCGCAGGCGGGCGAGGGGACGCTCCCCTCTCACACTAGTGGGAGAGGGGCAGGGGGAGAGGGTGCTACCTATGGCAAGCCCTCCCGCATCGCCTCCGCCTTGAAAATCATGCTCGACGGCCCGCTCGGCGGCGCGGCGTTCAACAACGAATTCGGTCGCCCGAACTTGACCGGATATTTCCGCACCTTCGAAGAGCAAGTGAACGGCGAGATGCGCGGCTACCACAAGCCCATCATGCTGGCGGGCGGGGTCGGCAGCATTAGAGCTCAGCACACGCACAAACATCAACTGTCGGCAGGCGCACTGCTCATTCAGCTCGGAGGCCCAGGCATGTTGATCGGACTCGGCGGCGGCGCGGCATCCAGCATGGATACCGGCGCGAACGCGGAAAATTTGGATTTCGATTCCGTGCAGCGCGGCAATCCCGAGATGCAGCGCCGCGCGCAGGAAGTCATCGACCGCTGCTGGCAGATGGGCGACAACAATCCTATCCTCTCCATTCACGATGTCGGCGCGGGCGGCATCTCCAATGCGTTGCCGGAGCTGGTACACGGCGGCGGCAAGGGCGCGAAATTCGAATTGCGCGCCGTGCCGTCCGATGAGCGCGGCATGACGCCGATGCAAATCTGGAGCAACGAAGCGCAAGAGCGTTACGTGCTGGCGATTCCGCCGGAACGTCTGGAAGAATTTAGCGCGATGTGCGAACGCGAGCGTTGCCCGTTTGCCGTGCTGGGCAAGGCCACCGTCGGCGAGCAACTGACCGTGCATGACTCGGAATTCAACAATCATCCGGTGAACATGCCACTGTCCATGCTGCTCGGCAAGCCGCCCAAGATGACGCGCAAGGTGAAGCGCGGAAAAGCGCGTATACCAAAGTTCGACACCAGCAACATTGAGTTGAAAGAAGCTATCGAGCGCGTGCTACGCCTGCCTTCCGTGGCAGACAAGACCTTTCTGATCTCCATCGGAGACCGCACCGTGGGCGGCATGACCGCGCGCGACCAGATGGTCGGCCCGTGGCAAGTGCCGGTGGCGGATGTTGCCGTCACGCTGATGGGCTTCAACACTCATCTCGGCGAAGCCTTTGCGCTCGGCGAGCGCACGCCCATCGCCGTGCTTAATGGCCCCGCTTCCGGTCGCATGGCGATAGGCGAGGCCATCACCAACATCGCCGCCGCGCAGATCGAAAAGATCGGCGACATCAAACTCTCCGCCAACTGGATGGCCGCCGCCGGACACCACGGCGAAGATGCCGCGCTGTTCGACACCGTTCACGCGGTAGGGATGGAACTGTGCCCGCAGCTTGGCATCAGCATCCCGGTGGGCAAAGATTCGATGAGCATGAAGACCACATGGAAAGAGGGCGAGCAGAACAAAGCCGTCACCGCACCTCTCTCACTCATCGTCACAGCCTTCGCACCGTGCAGTGATGCGCGCAAGACGCTCACCCCGCAACTCGTTGCCGACACCGACACCGTCGTGCTGTTGTTCGATCTGGGCTGCGGCAAAAATCGCATGGGCGGCTCGGCACTGGCGCAGGTATACAAGCAAATCGGCGATGTCGCACCGGACGTGGACGATGCGCGCAAGCTCAAAGCCTTCTTCGAGCTCATCCAACGCTTCAACCGTGAGGGCAAGCTGCTGGCCTATCACGACCGTTCCGACGGCGGCATGCTGGCGGCACTGTGCGAGATGACCTTCGCTTCGCACATCGGTCTGGACATCCGCTTGGACGAACTCAACGGCGACGACCTCGGCAGCTTGTTCAACGAAGAACTCGGCGCATTGGTGCAAGTGCGCCGCACCGATCTGGCCGACATCTTCGTGCTCTGCGACGAAGCGGGCTTGGGCGGCGTGCATGAAGTGGCGCGCCTCAACACCAGCGGCACTATCAATATTTCGCACGGCGGCAAGACGCTGTACAGCGAGAACGCCATCACCCTGCGCCGCATCTGGTCGGAGACCACGTATCAAATGCAAAAGTTGCGCGACAACCCCGTGTGCGCGCAGCAGGAATACGACCGCACGCTGGATGCGAACGATGTCGGTCTGCATGTGAAGCTCACTTATGACCTCAACGAGAATCCCTCATCTCAGTCCCTTCCCCCTTTAAGGGGGAAGGCTAGGATGGGGGTAGAAGCTCAGAGTGAAAGCCGGGTTTCTACCCCCACCCTCCCCCTGCAAGGGGGAGGGAATATGTTGACCCGTCCAAAAATGGCCATCCTGCGCGAGCAGGGCGTGAACGGCCAAGTGGAAATGGCCGCCGCATTCGACCGCGCCGGATTCGCCGCAGTGGACGTGCACATGAGCGACATCATCAGCGGCCGCGTGAAGTTGGCCGACTTTAAAGGCGTGGCCGCGTGCGGCGGATTCTCCTATGGCGATGTGCTGGGCGCGGGCGCGGGCTGGGCGAAATCCATCCTGTTCAACCCCAGAGCGCGCGACGAATTTGAAACCTTCTTCAAGCGCAACGACACCCTCGCACTCGGCGTGTGCAACGGCTGCCAGATGATGAGCAAGCTGCACGAGATCATCCCCGGTGCGGAACACTGGGCGCACTTCGCGCGCAACCAGTCGGAACAGTTCGAAGCGCGTTTCGTGATGGTCGAAGTGCAACGGTCGCCTTCCATCCTGTTTGAAGGCATGGCAGGCAGCCGCATGCCTATCGTCGTATCGCACGGCGAAGGCTATGCCGACTTCGGCAGCGCCGCGAAACTGAAAGCTGTGCAGCCGCTGGTGTCGCTGCGCTATGTCGATCACAACGGTAAAGCCACCGAAACCTATCCGCTCAACCCCAACGGCTCGCCGCAAGGCATCACCGGACTCACCACTCCCGACGGGCGTTTTTCGATCATGATGCCGCACCCCGAGCGCGTGTTCCGTGCCGTGCAAAACTCGTGGTACCCGCGCGACTGGCAAGAGAACGGCGCATGGCTGCGCATGTTCCAAAATGCAAGGAAGTGGGTAGGGTAGTGGAACGAGGAGCCGAAACAGCTAGTCGTGTGGTGGGGAATACTCACTTAATGCGGCGTGAGGGCAACTGGCTTTTCATGGGATGCATAATAATGCGCATTCTCGTTTAGGGCGCGGGCCGCATCGCCGATAGCCGAGTCACCGCAAGTCTTGTTTTTTCCACAACGCTCGTCGTGTATGCGCGGGTTGGAAAATATGGGCAGACTACCTTTGTCGTTGCCCATGATTTCCCGCATCCCGCCGCCCACCATGATGTCGCCGAATTCTGCCGGCTGCGGCTGGCCATCGCAGTTCCCTTCAGCGTAACCGTTGGCATAAGGGACAATGGCCGACGAATTGGTTTTGTCATGCCGGCATTGTGCGACGAGCGCTCCGTGATTCAAACCCATCAGATGCCCCAATTCGTGAGCCAGTGTATGTGCGCCACAAACGAAGTTGACGACCGCGAAAGCTTTGCGCGTCGATGATATGGCCTCCACTGACTGGTTCACCGCATAGGCACGACCACAGCCCGGCTTTCCTAAAACCCAAAGCCTGCCAACCATGGCGATGGTGTAGTCGGCGGCGAATTCATGCGCCTTTTGGAACATGGCTTCAAATCCATTCCGTTCGTGCGCCATGTCGTCGATGATCTGCACGTCATCCACCGCCACGATTCGGGCAAATTCGACCTGCACGATCTCGGCATTGAGTTCCACTTCGCTGTTGCGGTAATAGCCGTTTAGTTCCGCAACATATTTTTGTAGCGTCGCACGGGTGGTTTGCTGTTGTGCCGCAGTGCGCCCAAGGTCATCACTGACGATGAAACGAATGTCGATTGTTTCGGCCCATGTCCCGGCACTAGAACACAGTGCTAGAACAAACGTGATGTTCCGCCAGTTCATTTCAAGGAAAAATCAATGAGGGCTCGCGCGTGACAGAACAAATTCGGCAATAGCCAAGGCACGTTTTTTGCGTAACTCGTCCGTCGGGTGTTCCAGTAGCGCACGAACTTCCCGGGTGAATTTGATCAGTCCAATCAACTCGATCCATTGCGCTAGCTTACTGGTTTCCTCCGGGGTGAATGGGCTGTGGGTGGCATAGGCCGAAATGAAGGTGTTGAATCGGGAGAAATCGGCAAGATGGATATATTGCTCGGCAAGCGAGAATTCAAAAGCTCCGTCGAGTACATCGGCTATGCGCGGGCCGAAATAGGCATTATTGAAATCAAAGAATATCGCCTCGCCGCGTTCGCCGGTGATCACGTTCTTGGGTGTGACATCGCCGTGATTGTGGACGAAGGGGACGGAAGCGTACAAGGCATTACGGTGTTTGTCTGAATTGCAGAGTTTGGACAAGGGAACGAATTTGGCTAAGGCCGTAGCGATCTCGGCTGGGCGAGTAGATATGTTCAAATACTCTTTGAACAGTGGCAGCCAGATGGTGCAGATGTCTTCAAAAGAAAAATCGGTATTCAAGTCCAAAGCACGGTCGATCTGAACTTGATGGATTTGGGCTAATGCGGCGCAAGTTTTGTCTAAAGGATATTCCGGTTTTAACTGTGCTATTCCGTTAATGCGCTCGAACAACAAGGCGGGGTGTCCCTCAATGTTCGCTTCCATTCCTCGTGCGGCGGGGATGATGCCCGCAGTCAAAATGCCGCGTCCTTTGAGCTGGGTAATCAGTTCGCCTTCGTATGAGGTGTGTTCGGCGATACGGTTGCGCTGGTAGTTCCCCGATACTTTGAAAAGCTTGAGCACGTAGTCGTGCTCCCCCGAAAATACTTTGTAG
This sequence comes from uncultured Gallionellaceae bacterium, assembly GCA_964532405.1. Taxonomy (GTDB): domain Bacteria; phylum Pseudomonadota; class Gammaproteobacteria; order Burkholderiales; family Gallionellaceae; genus PALSA-1006. The sequence continues at coordinate 6,347 of CAZHIC010000059.1, forward strand.
AGTGCATTTTCAGTAGCCACATTCATTTTTTCCACGGCGACCTGCGGGAGTGCATACGCATCGGTGATGCGTTGCGCGATGTTCGCTTCTTCGCCCGAGCGATTGATAGCTCCGTCACGTGTACGGTCATAGAATAGTTCAGCGTTGAATTTGCTCAGGAAGGCATCTTTTTCGGCCTGATGTCCGCGCGACGGGAAGAATACATACGCATCGATCAGGTGTTCGATGAGCGGCAAATGGGGATAGCTTTTCTGCCATTCGGCGATGCCGCCAGCGATGGGTATCTGCTTGATGTGGTAAATGGCACACTGGTTGGAAGGCTCGTTCTGCTTGATTAGATTCCAGTGCGGGGGGATGTCTGCTTCGCGCGCGGGATTGATCTCAACTAATATATCTACATCCGATCCTAGTTTGACCTGGGGGCCATTTACGAACGGGGCAAGGTAATGTCCCATTTCACCGCGCAATGCCGAACCCATCAGGTAAATCTTATCAGTAGCCGCAAATGCGGCGACTTCATTTCTCAGCGTGTGAGTAACTTGCTGTAACAAGGCCTTCTGTTCGGCTGCCGCAAAATTCCGTTTGGTCGGTTTTACAAACCATAATTTGAGACCCACCAAAAAACCACCCCATGTCTCATAGAGTTTTGCGGCTTCAGCCTTGCTGCCGCGTGCAGATACGCTGTAGGGGAAGATGACTTGTTGGTTGGCCGGTGAATAGAGCCACGCTTGTTGATCGGTATCCACGTTTAGTTTTTGCCCGGAGTTAAGGGCGAAATAAAGATCAAGCACTTGGCATTTGATGCGATTGAGTACATCGGGGTCGATACTGGTCGCGTTGCGGGAAAGGAAATCGACCAGTCTTTCAGTTTCCTTGTTGCCGCGAATACGCTTGTAATCTAATGTGGACAATTGATTGTTGACTTTGGCGACTACCTTGAGTGCGGAGCCGTGATAGCGGTGCTCATATTTTTGAGCATCCAGAGTGAAACCGATTTGTTTAAAAATCTCCCTTATCTTGGGAAAGTGATAGGCGGCAACTGCGATGCACAACACTTCCCCGTGGATATTGCCTGCATTTAATACGAAATCGACATCGTTGGCTTCTAGCAACTCAAGCACCTCATCGTAGGTGGTGGCACAAGGGCTATCCACATCAAGGCTTTTAAACAGTTTTGCGATCTGGCGGAATTCGCTCTCATTGAACAGAAGTTTGTAGTTGCGGCAGTGGAAATGAAATCCATCGCTACACTCTTCCAGAGAGAAACGCTGCTGATGATATTTGACGTCGTGTTTGAGCAGCGACTCTGTCCAGATGCGCACATCATCCTGATTAGCATTGGGCAGCTTGCCGTCTTGGTAATTTTTTTCATCGATGATGGTTTGCAATTCCTGCGACTGTTTGCGGAACGCATCACAAATGTCTTCAAATTCGCCCCGGCTTAACTCGATGCGTAAGTCGCGATAATGGATATGGATGTTTTCCTCCATGTCGAGGAAAAAATGTTGGTGGCGCTGTTTGCCCAACATGTTTCCACGATATAGCATTTTTTTAATGACCCCCATGATGCTTAACTCTCCAGAATTAATTCAATAATTGATGCCGTTGATCGGGCTTCTTGCTCGGATTTTAAATCAAATTGACGCGGCGTGACTCGGTTCTAATTCAGCAAAATAGTTCTCCCCAAATTGGGAGAGCGATGAAAATTGTAAAGTAGATAATCGGCAGTTTTAATGCCCGATAAAAAAGCGGGATTCCTTACACAGGAATCCCGCCAGTTTATGCAGTTCAGTCTATTGAATTACCACTCGATCTTATCAATGTTGGAAAAATCGATCGTCCCATGCTCGCCGGTGATTGTGCCAGACTGACCGTGCGTATCGATCGAACCGTGTTCGTTATTATTGGTAATTTGATTCCCATCAATCTCGACTGTCCAGCCACCATGCGTGGATGGGCCGCCACCTATATCAATTTCAATTACATCAGTCCAGTTTCCGCTACCGCCATCTACTGTCGAATGGCCGGAGATGTCGCCGAAGGTAAACGTGTCGTTGCCAGCGTCACCGTACAGATGATCGCTGCCGCCAGAGCCGTGGATAGTGTCGTTACCACTACCGCCATGGATATTATCGTTGCCGCTGGAACCGCTCAGATTATCGGCCTTACCAGTTCCAGTGATTTCCTTCGAACTATGTTCACTTTCATTGCTCTTGGAGTCGCTGCTATCCTTGGAGTCTTTGGAGTCGCTGCTGTCCTTGGAGTCTTTGGAGTCGCTGCTGTCCTTGGAGTCCTTGGAGTCGCTGCTGTCCTTGGAGTCCTTGGAGTCGCTGCTGTCCTTGGAGTCCTTGGAGTCGCCGCTGTCCTTAGAGTCTTTGGAGTCGCCGCTGTCTTCTGTCGTCGATGTGGGAGCCGTTGTACTCACAGGAGCAGTAGTCGAAACCGGAGCCGTCGTGCTCACTGGAGCCGTGGTCGAAACCGGAGCAGTCGTGCTGACTGGAGCAGTAGTCGAAACCGGGGCAGTCATGCTGACTGGAGCGGTAGTCGAAACCGGAGCAGTGGTACTCACTGGGGCCGTGGTTGAAACCGGAGCAGTGGTACTAACTGGAGCCGTGGTTGAAACCGGAGCAGTCGTGCTAACTGGAGCCGTGGTTGAAACCGGAGCAGTCGTGCTCACTGGAGCCGTGGTTGAAACCGGAGCAGTCGTGCTCACTGGAGCCGTGGTTGAAACCGGAGCAGTCGTGCTCACTGGAGCGGTAGTCGAAATCGGAGCAGTCGTGCTGACTGGAGCGGTAGTTGAAACCGGAGCCGTCGTGCTCACTGGAGC
>CAZHIC010000060.1:0-7363 GCA_964532405.1 uncultured Gallionellaceae bacterium
GCTCAACGCTCAACTGAAGGAAAAACTGGTAGCATGAAACCCGCCCGTTGGAAGATGAAAAACCGAGGGAAGGTCACTTTGTGACTGTTGCCATAATGCCCCCGAAATTCACGACCGTACTGAAACTGTACTTTATCGGGGGAGTAGCGTCCAGCACAATCGCTGAACGCTACGTCTTTATTGGTGGGCCCTCGCGGACTTGAACCGCGGACCAAAGGATTATGAGTCCTCTGCTCTAACCAACTGAGCTAAGGGCCCGAGACTTTTACTCCTCGCCGTCGAGAAAGCTCTTCAGCTTTTCCGAACGCGAAGGGTGACGCAACTTGCGCAAGGCCTTGGCTTCGATCTGGCGGATGCGTTCGCGCGTCACATCGAACTGTTTGCCGACTTCTTCCAGCGTGTGATCGGTGTTCATTTCGATACCGAAGCGCATGCGCAACACTTTGGCTTCGCGCGCGGTAAGCGAATCCAGAATGTCTTTGGTCACGTTACGCAGACTGTCGTACACCGCCGCTTCCACTGGCGCCAAGGTGTTGCCGTCTTCGATGAAGTCGCCCAAATGCGAGTCGTCGTCGTCGCCCACCGGCGTTTCCATCGAGATCGGTTCTTTGGCGATCTTGAGGATTTTGCGTATCTTGTCTTCCGGCATTTCCATCTTCACCGCCAAAGTCGCGGCATCGGCTTCCAAACCGGTCTCTTGCAGAATCTGGCGCGAGATGCGGTTCATTTTGTTGATGGTTTCGATCATGTGTACCGGAATGCGGATGGTGCGCGCCTGATCGGCGATAGAACGGGTGATAGCCTGACGGATCCACCAAGTCGCATAAGTCGAGAATTTATAACCGCGACGGTATTCGAATTTGTCCACGGCCTTCATCAAACCGATGTTGCCTTCCTGGATCAAATCGAGGAACTGCAAACCGCGGTTGGTATATTTTTTGGCGATGGAGATCACCAGACGCAGGTTGGCCTCGATCATGTCGCGCTTGGCGCGGCGTGCCTTGGCTTCGCCGTTGGTCATTTGCTTGTTGATCTCTTTCAGATCCTTGATCGGAATACCGACGCGCTGTTGCAGCTCGTTCATCTTCTTCTGCTGGTCGATGATCGCGGCCTGATAACGGGTCAGCGTTTCGCTATAGGGTTTCTTGGCAGCAATTTCCTGCTTCACCCAGTCCAGATTTTCTTCGTTCAGCGGAAATACTTTGATGAAGTGGGGACGCGGCATATGCGCCTTGATAACGCACAGCTCCTGAATACTGCGCTCATATTTGCGCACTTCTTCTACCAAACCGCGCATGACGTCGCACAACGCATCGACTTGCTTTGCCGAAAAACGGAATTGCATCAACTCTTCGGAAATTTGCTGCTGCAACTTATCGTACTGCTTGCTGCGGTAACCGTACTTCTCATAAGCCTTGCCCAACTTGGTGAACAAGTCGGCAATCACCGCAAAACGCGCCAACGCATCTTCTTTGAGTTGCGCGAGGTTGGCGGCAGCGGCCGCATCGAGATCTTCCTCGGACTCCTCTTCCGCCTCTTCCTCTTCTTCTACTTCCTCTTCACTACCCACCACCGGCGCGGCCACAACCTCTTTTTCTTGAGAGTCGATGAAGCCGTCGATCACTTCATCGATACGCAATTCCTCTTTGGTGACTTTTTCAGCCAGCGCCAAAATTTCCGCAATGGTTGCAGGGCAAGCCGAGATTGCCTGAATCATGTGTTTCAGGCCTTCTTCGATGCGCTTGGCAATAACGATTTCGTCCGCACGAGTGAGCAACCCTACCGTGCCCATTTCACGCATATACATGCGCACCGGATCCGTCGTGCGACCAAAATCGGAATCCACGGTGGAAAGCGCGGCTTCCGCAGCTTCCACTGCATCCTCATCCGCCGCCACGGGAGTCGCATCGGACATCACCTGATTCTCGACATCGGGCGCTTGATCGTGAACAGTGATGCCCATGTCGTTGATCATGCTCACCACGCCCTCGATCTGCTCGACTTCGAGCATCTCAGGCAAGTGGTCGTTGATCTCGGCGAACGTCAAATAGCCGCGTTCCTTACCCAGCAAGATCAGCGCCTTCAGGCGCGTGCGGCGCTCTTCCACGTCTTGCAATTGCTCGACGGGGTCAACAGCCGGCTTGGCACCGGCAGCTTGCTTGGTCTTGGTCACCGCAGGCTTTGCCGGAGCAGGTTTTTTGTTCTGTTGCTGAGTCGCCATAATCGGTGGATCCTCAAAATAAATATCAAATATCGCAGCACGGCATTGAGCCTAGCGCCGCCAAAAAGGTCGCGGATTATACCTGATTTTCAAAACTTTTCCGAAGGTTAGCTACACTCACCCTCTTTGCAGCAACTGCAAATAACGTGCCCGTTCTTGCTTGCTCACCCCACTTGCGTCTTTAATTGATTGCGCTCACTCTGAAGCTGCTCGTGTCGCTTCCGCTCTAACGCACTCATCATACCCAGCCCTTTAGCCAGCAGCTCGGCACTTTCGGACTCTATGGCATCAAGACGCATTTTTCGCAAAATGCCCATAAATTCCGCCTGAACATCGAAGTCTTCCCCCCACTGTATAACTTCGCCCTGCGCGCTGGCGAGTGCCGCCTCATACGCCGTCCCCTGAAAATGCTGGATCATTGCCGCCGTGGTCGTCTCGTTCGCCGATTCGCGCAGCCAGTCCGCCAAAGCGGCGATAGCCGCGCCTTCTGCGCCATCGCCTTGCCCCCGCAAGGGGGACGCCGGCGGGTACCCGATGCCTGCGGCATCACCCTCCCGCAGCCAGTTGTCAGGTAGCTCGCGCGCCAGCTCCGGGCGCATCACCAAACAACGCAACAGAGTGCGCAAACCGGAAGGCGATGAGCGCTTGGCTTTGGGCGGTGCAACGCGTTGCGGCGCAGCAATCGGCTTGATCGCCCACAAGGCTTCCAGTTCCGCCTGCGTGACGCCCGCCAGTGCCGCCACTTCCTTGCGCAACAATAGCGCCGTGGTCGGTGCGCTGATGGCAGTCAGCAGCGGCTGCGCCTTTTGCAGCAAAGCGCTGCGCCCTTCCTGCGTATGCAGATCAAGCTGCGCGGTCAGTTCGCGCAGCAGGTAACCGGAGAGCGGCAGCGAATTATCCAACGCCGCCTCGAATGCTTCGGTGCCGAACTCGCGGATGTAGGTGTCAGGATCGTGCTCTTCCGGCAAAAATAAAAAACCGATGCGCTTGCCATCCTGCAATTGCGGCAGCGCGTTCTCCAGCGCGCGCCATGCTGCTTTTTGCCCCGCCCTGTCGCCGTCGAAGCAAAACACCACCTGCCCGCACAAGCGCAGCAACTTTTGCACGTGAAACGGCGTGGTCGCCGTACCCAGCGTCGCCACGGCATATTCCACACCGTGCTGCGCCAAGGCCACCACGTCCATATAGCCCTCGACCACGATCACGCGCTGTTGGGCGCGGATCGATTTTTGCGCCTGAAACAATCCGTAGAGCTCGTGGCCTTTTTCAAACAGCGGCGTTTCAGGAGAATTGAGGTATTTGGGTTCGCCCTTGTCCAGCACGCGCCCGCCAAAGCCGATGACTTGCCCGCGCACATTGACGATGGGAAACATGATGCGATCGCGGAAACGATCGTAGCGTTTGCCGCCCTCACCCTCGATCACCATGCCCGTCTCCACGAGGCCGACATCCTGATAGTTGGGCACGGCACTCTTCAGATTCTGCCAGTCATCCGGCGCGTAGCCGATGCCGAAGCGCGCGGCCACCTCACCGGAGAGACCGCGCCCTTTCAGGTAGTCGATGGCTCGCTGATTTTTCTTGAGTTGTTCGCGGTAGTAGCGCGTGGCGGCCTGCATCAACTCGTACAGGTCAGGTGCCACCTTGTGTTGCGGCTGGCCGGACGCTTCCTGCGGAACAGTGACGCCTATGCCTTTGGCCAGCTCCTCCACCGCCTCGACGAAGCCCATGCCCGCATGCTCCATGACAAAACCGATGGCCGTGCCGTGCGCGCCGCAGCCGAAACAGTGATAGAACTGCTTACTCTGGCTAACGGTGAAGGACGGGGATTTTTCGTTGTGAAAAGGGCAGCAGGCGACGAAATTGGCCCCTGCTTTTTTAAGGGGGACGTAACGCTCGACCACATCCACGATGTCGAGGCGGTTGAGTAAGTCCTGAACGAAGCTTTTTGGAATCACGCTAGAGTGCCTCTAGTCCTCGCATCACATGGTGTGGAGCACAACCCGCAACGGGTTACGGAATTTATTTGGACAGCTTGGCCTTGACCAGACCGGAGACTTTGGCGATGTCGGCGCGCCCCGCCAATTGCGGCTTGAGTATCGCCATCACCTTGCCCATGTCCTGCGGACTTGCGGCAGCGCTTGCAACGATGGCTTGTGTAACGGCGGCTTCGATCTCGGCCTCAGTCAACTGTTGCGGCATATAAGTCTGCAACACCGTCATCTCGAACTTTTCGACGTCCGCCAGATCTTGGCGAGCCGCAGCCTCGTACTGACTGATGGAATCGCGCCGCTGCTTCATCATCTTGTCGATGATGGCCAGAATATCGGCATCCGATAATTCGATGCGCTCATCCACCTCGCGCTGCTTCATCGCCGCGAGCAAAAGACGAATCGCGCCAAGACGTGCCGTTTCTCTGGCACGCATCGCGCTCTTCATGTCTTCGGTGATTTGCTGTTTCAGACTCATATCAAAACAAAACGCCGCAACGGATTGCGGCGCCCGTCATAACTGAAATCAATACAACTTAGGAGGCAGAACTTGGCTGCGCAGACGCTTGTAATGGCGCTTTACCGCAGCGGCCAGCTTGCGCTTACGCTCAGCCGTGGGCTTCTCGTAAAACTCGCGGGCACGCAATTCGGTCAGCAGGCCGGTCTTTTCCACAGAGCGCTTAAAGCGACGCATCGCTACTTCAAACGGCTCATTCTCTTTAACACGTATGGTTGTCATCTACAAACTACCTTGCACAAAAATTTTGAGGGCGCGATTCTAGCAAAAGCCCCTTCTCTACACAACCGCGATTTTCAACAAAGCGATTTTCAACACTCACTCTTTACGTCGTTAGGGCAAAATCCGGCTTAACCTGACGGATGTCATGTTGACTTGCAGCAACGGCAACGCGATATACACTTGACAAGCCCGCGCCAGATACGATTAACTGCGCGTCAATTGCCCGACGCGTGTCCATATATGATGTCTTCGTTGACCCGGCGGACAATCTCAAAACTGAAAAACTCTTTTAGAGGAAACAATAAACATCATGAAAAAATCACTCGCGCTTTTGGCTGTACTAGGCTGTTACTCACAATCCAGCATGGCTGCCACATTTAATATGGCCCTGCTGGCTCCAGGTGGTCTTGCTGCTGCACAGACCAGCTTCCGCGCAATTTCCGAGGATTTTGGCGCGGCATTAAGCTACAAGCCCGTTACTCCAGCGGCTGCGCTGGGCATCACCGGCTTCGACATCGGCCTAGAAGTTTCCGGCACTGATATATCCAAAAGCGCGGCCGCCTGGAATACACTCACCGGCACCACCGCACCAGGTACGTTGCCCATCCCCAAACTGACCGTAGCCAAGGGATTGCCGTTCGGTATTGATGTGTCCGCTTTTTATACCGCCGTCCCTACTACCGACATCAAGGTTATTGGTTATGCGTTGAGTTACGCGATCCTTGAAGGCGACGCCCTTGAACCGGCCTTGGCCGTGCGCGCCGCCATGACCAACTTGAGCGGCATCAGCGAGTTTTCTTTCAGCACCAGAAGTCTGGATGTTTCGTTCTCTAAAGGATTTGTCGGCTTCACGCCCTACATAGGCGCCGGGCAGGTTTGGGTGGATAGCTCCACTTCGAATGCCACACTAACGACCCTCGGACTAAAAGGAGAGGCATTCACCCAGTCCAAGGTTTTTGCCGGCTTCAACATCAATCTGGGTCTGCCGAATTTTGCAATCGAGGCGGATCAGACCGGCGGCATCGCGACCTACAGCGCAAAGCTGGGTCTGCGTTGGTAAACATGTAACACATAAAAAGGGGCGGCTTGTGCCGCCCCTTTTTATTTCTACTGATATTTCTGCACCAATTCCACACGCTTTAAATACGCCTCGCGCGCGATCTGCACGTCTTCGAGGAAATGCGGCAACTCTTTCAGCAGCAATGCCTGCGGGCCGTCCACCAGCGCTTGCGGCGGCAGCGGATGAAAATCCACCAGCACCATATTCGCTCCCGCCAGCACGCCCTGAGCCGTGACGTGCATCACATCCATGATGCCGTCGGGAGAGGAGGCACGCGTACCCACCGAATGCGACGGATCGACGCATACCGGCATACGCGTGAGACGCTTCACCACGGGCACATGCGCGAAATCGACCATGTTGCGGTGCGGGTCGCCCATGTTGGTTTTCATGCCGCGCAAACCGAACACCACATTGCGATTACCTTCGGAAGCCAGATACTCCGCCGCGTTCAACGATTCATCGAGAGTGATGCCGAAGCCGCGTTTGAGCAACACGGGAAACTCCTGCTGGCGACCGACGATTTTGAGCAACTCGAAGTTTTGCGTATTGCGCGTACCGATCTGCAACATCACACCCGTCGGATTGCCCGTTTGATGCAAGGTTTCGCGAATCTCATTCAGGTGCGATTCATGGGTGATCTCCATGGCGATCACCTTGATACCGTATTTCCCCGCCAGTTCGAACACATAGGGCAGACAGTTCTTGCCGTGCCCTTGGAAGGCATAAGGGCTGGTGCGCGGCTTGTAAGCGCCCATGCGCGCACACACCTGACCGTTGTCGCGCAAAGCGCGCAACATGATCTCCACATGCTCGGCATAGTCCACCGCACATAGTCCGGCGAACACGTTGAGCGTGTCCTGCCCGAAGCGCACGCCGTTATATTCAAAGTGTGCCGGACGGCTATCGTCCTTATGCCGGCCGAGAATGCGATACTCCTGCGACACGCGCACCACGCGCTCCACACAAGGCAGGCTCTGCATGCCTTCAATTTCCAACGCCTTGGTGTTGCCGATGAGATAGATTTCGGTGAGAGTCTGCTCTATGCCGCGTTCGCTATGCACGCGCACCTGCACTCCCTGCAAGCTCGCCAAGTGATCGAGCAATTGCCGATACTCGGTGCTGTGCGTTTGCGTGTTGGGATCGAGTATCAGGATCATGTGCGTCTCCTAAAAGAGTAAACCTAAAAACGGCAATTAGCCACGGATTTACACGGATAAATATTGGGTTACGACAAGTTAGAATATCACCCGAACAGTATTAAAACTTGCCAGGCTAACCCGTTGTTCATCTGTGAGAGTCCGTGTTCATCCGTGGCTCAACTGGTCGCGGTAGGAACAGGAGTTGCCCCCTGC
>CAZHIC010000061.1:0-6855 GCA_964532405.1 uncultured Gallionellaceae bacterium
ATAAGGTGGCGTTGGAATATGATTGAGCTGTCCGCGTGGGCACAGAGGCGTGCCCACCCTACGGTGAGCGGACATCCACTGATGTGTTGGGTGAGTTTCGGAGCCTTCAGGTGCTTTCATGATGAGTGCAGCACCCCTCTGCCGTTTTGCCCGCAAGGGGACGGCAGAGGGTTCTTCGATCAGGACCGTATGCCGTGCACCCTGTTTGTCATGTTTGGTAAAGGCTGCGGCAGCGACGCCGCCCCAGTATTTTCCAATCCCTAAATGAGTCTGAACGTGGGATTTTGAATCTGAGTAAAAATAATTTTATTCTGATTCGATCTGATTGATAGGAGCTTCTTCGTTTTGGAGAGCTTCCCATTCTTGCGGTACCGCGCCACCAGACGGGTCACTTGTTGTCGTGACAGCCCCGTCATGCGCTCGATGTAACGCTGCAACACGCTCTTGTCTGCCCGTCCATGCGGAGCAGGGCCAAACCGCTTGAACACGCGCCTGATACCCAAAGGGCACAAGAACCTCTGCGAGGTAAACTGATTACGCTCTTCCTTGGAAAGTCGAAATGCAACTTCTGATGTCCCGTCTAAAAATGCCTTGATCTGTGCCAAGGTCATAAGCTTTGCTTCTTCCATGTTGATCACCATGCTTCGCATAATGGCCGAAGCAGAGCTTTAGCTTCTCAGACTCATTCCTTGATGGAAATATGCAACTCCTTCAGACTCATTTCATATTGGAAGAGGCTGGGGCTTGTTACGGTCGGGGCAAATCCCTATAATGCGCGCCTGCTTCGGGAGCATATTTCAGCGGTAGAATATTTCCTCGACAAGGAAAAGGTCACTGGTTCGATCCCAGTTGCTCCCACCAAAAACACGTTTCAAACAGTCTAAAACAGCCCGAAACCCCAATAAATACAAGGTTTGCGGGCTTTTTTGCGTCCTAGGCAGTCTCAAGCTGTCCCATTGAATACCGCCAAAATTGGCGGTATATCTGGCGGTATCTGCCGGGTGTGGCGGTATTTTGAGAAAAGCGAGGCGCAAATGACACTTACGAGCATTCAGGTTAAGAACGCAAAACCGCAGGAGAAACCCTACAAATTTTCGGACGAAAAGGGGATGTACCTCGTTGTTTCACCTTCCGGCGGCAAGTTCTGGAGATACAACTACCGTTTTGCTGGTTTGCGCAAAACGCTGTCCATCGGCGCATATCCAGAAATCAGTCTGGCCGATGCCCGCGACCACCGCGATCTTGCGCGCAAGCTTCCGGAGAAAAAACCACCAGTTGATCCCGGCGAAGTGAAGCGCATCGAAAAGCAGCAACTGGAGATTGTGGTGGCCGACAATTTTGAGGCTGTGGCACGAGACTGGTTCGACCGACACCTATCAAAAAAAGCAGAGTCCACCAAGGCGAAGGTTACGAGCCGCATGGAGTGCTTTGTCCTGCCGTACATCGGCAAGCGGCCTATCTCTGAAATAACGGCCCCGGACATTCTGGCAGTGGTGCGGCGTGTTGAGCGGCTTGGTTCGTTGGATACAGCGCATCGAGTGCAGCAAGAGATCGGGCAGATCATCCGGTACGCAATCCAGACTGGCCGCGCAGTGAGCGACCCCACGCCAGCACTTCGCGGTGCTTTGCCGCCGATTGCTCAAACTCACTTTGCATCGCCTGCGGAAGAACCCGCAAAGGTCGGCGAATTGCTGCGGACAATGGAGGCATTTAACGGCAGTCCCACCGTAGCGGCGGCGATCAAGATATTGCCGATGGTCTTCTGCCGACCGGGCGAGCTGCGCATGATGCGCTGGGCTGATGTTGATCTTGAGGCTGCCGAATGGCGCTATATGGCTACCAAAACAAAGACACCGCACCTCGTGCCCCTAGCCAAGCAAGTGATCGAAGTTTTGAGCGACCTGTATCTACTGACCGGGCACTTGCCGGGCGGCTACGTGTTTAGTGGAGGCAGATCGGCAATGCGCCCGATGAGCGCTGCTGCAATCAACGCTGCATATCGACGGCTGGGGATAGACACGCGCACCGAACTGACGGGGCACGGCTGGCGCGCGACGGCGCGGACGATGCTGCATGAGCGCCTGAACTACAAGCCGGAAGTGATCGAGCGACAGCTGGCTCACGCTGTAAAGGACGTGAACGGTACGCTTACAATCGAACCGCATTCATAGCCGAGCGGCGCACCATGATGCAGGCGTGGAGTGACTATCTGGACAAGTTGAAAAAGGGCGCGGACGTGATACCGCTGCCAGTCAAAGCGGCTTAAATCACAATGAGATTGCGCGAGACAGTTGCATTGCCTATACTTGAACAACTTAATGAACATGTGAGGCGATAATGAAAGTAGTGACCTATTCCCACGCGCGTAATGCGCTCAAGTCTGTTTTGGATGGTGTTGTAAATGATGCGGACGTGACCATCATTAGCCGCCGTGATGCGGAAGGCGATGCCGTGGTGATGTCGCTGGACAGCTACAACAGCATCATGGAAACCCTGTATCTAACCAGTAATCCGGCGAATGCGGCGCACCTTGCTCGCTCTATCAAGCAAGCCCGTGAAGGCAAAGCGCAACGGCGCGAACTGATAGCCGAATAATGGCGCGCTTGCTGATTTTCACCCCCGATGCGTGGAGCGATTACCTGTACTGGCAAGGGCAAGATAAAAAGACGCTCAAGCGGATCAACAATCTAATCAATGAAGCTGCGCGCACTCCGTTTGAAGGCACGGGTAAGCCCGAACCTTTGCGCGGTGATTTGTCCGGCTATTGGTCTAGGCGTATTGATGAAGCGAACCGACTTGTGTATCAGGCAACCGATAGCGATTTAGAAATCGTTTCATGCCGACACCATTACGAAAGTTAAAGGGGGGGCTTGGAGAAAATGAAGAATGGTGAGGATGTGATACCGCTGCCGGTCAAGGCGGCGTAAAGGTGGCGGGCATGAGTAAGAAAACAATGCAACAAACGGATGGAGACGCTGCGGCGCATCCTCCCGTCCGGCATGAGGCCGTTGTGGGATTGCGTCGCGGATTCAGGGAGGCGCGCGAGCTGGCGAAATTTACCCAAACGGAGGCCGCAAAACGTTTAGGCGTGGAGCCGGAAGTTTTGCGCGCCCACGAAAACCAGCTTGACCACAGCACCCTGCGCGTTGACCTGATTGTTAAAGCATCCCGTGTGTACGATGTCGAAATAGGTTTTTTGTTTGGTATTAGCGAAGCAGAGGAAGACCGCGAGCGGGAGCGGGAGCGGATTCTTTTTGAGTCAGTGGTAACTGAGGACAAGGAGACTATTACCGAACTTCTGCGCCCTCACAAGCTGTCGGCAGATTACGAAAAAATTATTTCAGGATTTGAAGAGAAAGCCGAAGGAATCGCCACAGCTTTCAACCGCTTCAAAGAACTTAACCAGGAGTTTGAAGAAGATATGCGTGGCGGCGCAAACCTGCAAAACAGCATCACTCAACTTAGCGAATTTGCCGAGGCATCACGCCAGAAAATAGTTCACCTTAACGTACTAATGAAAAAGCACTACGGTGGTCAATCACAAATCGAGTTTAAATAAGGCTTCCCCGTGCGCCAGTAGATAGCCCGTCTAGTGACGGGTTTTTTTACGTTCGCTTCATTGAGATTATAGTTTGTCAAGTCATTTTTTGCGCACCCTCAAAACACGGAAAACAGAGCAGAAACCAAAAAATCGTATCTCAAAATGCCTCTATCAGTCCAACGGAGGCAAAAATGCAAAACACAAACACCCAGCAATCTGTTGATTATCTACTGCCGCGATCTGCTATTCAAAAACTTGCTGGACTATCCAGAGCCAGCATATATCGCGGCATCGCCGCAGGCACATTCCCGCGTCCGGTAGCTTTGCCGAGCGGGGGAGTGCGCTGGAGGCAATCGGACATCATCGCTTGGCAGCAATCATTGTCCGTCACTGCGCAAGGGCGCAACATGACCGCCACCACATCAAACCTCGCCGACTCGCGCCAAAAATTCAATTGCGCCGGTTCCTTTTTCCGGTAGACCAACTCGCACAGTTCCGCCTCCCTGATTACTTTCTGGGGGAGCGGATAACTTAACCGCTTGAAAAGGAGAATGCCATGACCACCACCCCAGCAACCACCGCAACCGAATCCGAACTCGCCGCGCAGTTCCCCTGCAATGCTGACCCTTATGCTGTTTGGTTTAATCCCTATGCCACTCCGTTGTACCGGTGGGCAGTCAATGACGAAGACGGTGACAGCATTGTTGACGTGAGAAATTACGAGAGCGCCGCAAAGATCGCCGCTGCCCCTGAAGGTCGCGCGCAAGTTTCCGCCAGCGTACTGTGCGACATTTTCACGATTCACTCCCAAGCCGTTACCTCGCTGGCCGCTGTTGATGGACTTCCTGAAAGTGAACTAGCGCGCATCCGACGAACTTTTAGCCGTGGTGTCCATGCTGCGCGATATGAAGGTGAAGCTGGCAAAGCTCGTTGTCAGCGTGGGTGCGATGCAGCTCAGCGAGACAGCCAAAAGTGAGGCCGTTCCGGTAAAGCGGGATGCCCCAGCCGTAGAATCCTGCCGCGCCCTTTTCGGAGATCACCCCGAAGATGTAATCAGCCCGATCAACGCCGCCGCAGAGACTTTGATACAGCTCGAAGAAATTTTTAAAACGATCAGCAAAGAAGCACTGCAAGAGCGGAATGGATACCGCATCAAGCGACTGGCCGATGCAGGGGCTTACATCGCCTTGGATATGGGCAACTATGCCGACTGCCGACACGAAGACATGACTTCCCGACTGCGCACGGCTGGCGCTACGGAGGTGGCAGCATGACCGCCCGGATCATCGCCTTCAAGCCAAGGCCAGCCGTCGCCGCTACACCTACTGAGCAAAAGCGAAGGCTTGTTGGGGCGTTTTTTTCGGACACATTCGATTCATTCACTCGCTTGTTGATTGATCCACATTTGCCATACGAGTCCCGAGTGAAACTCGTCAACGAATGGCGGGAGGAATGGAAGCTGGAGCCGCTGTATAATGGCTGCGGTCGTTGAATATGCTTCAAAGGCAGCGACCAACATCTGGCGGTATATTTGGCGGTATGTTCTAAAATCGAATTGCGAAGTGTGCGATTAAACAATCGGTTGTGCCGACTATTCGATTGCAGTTGCCCCGCCAACCAATAGCCCAAAGAAGTCCAGCTAAGCCCGAAAAGCCAATAAGAATAAAGGTTTGTGGAATTTTTTGCGTCCCTCTCCGTCCAATGCTATGCACTGCACGTTGTCGCCGACCGCTATAGTATTCATCCCAGATTGTCCATTAGGAATTTCCTTTTAATTTCTGTAACTGCCGAGTTAGGTGTGGTTGGATAACGCGCAATTGGTGTTGCCTATCTCAATCTGAATGGTGGCATGCTCGATAGCAAATTTCTCATGCAATTCATCGGACACGCTTTTTAGAAAATTATCGCCTGGATGTCCATCTGGAACGACTAAGTGTACGGTCAATGCGATCTCAGACGTGCTCATCGCCCAAACATGCAGGTCATGCACTTCACAGACATGGGGTTGTGCCGCCAGATAGTTTCTCACCTCACTCAGGTCGATGGATGGGGGTACGCCGTCCAGCGAAAGATGTAGAGATTGGCGCAGCAAGCCCCATGTACCCAACAAAATCACCACGGCAATCACCAAGCTGATCGCGGGGTCGATCCAAGACCAACCCGTCCAGATGAATATCGCTCCGGCGATAACCACGCCAAGTGAAACCAGCGCATCTGCCGCCATGTGCAGAAAAGCGCCGCGCAGGTTGAGGTCATCCTTGTTGCCCGACATGAACAGCCATGCGGTGATGCTGTTGATGGCTACGCCGATGGCGGCGACCAGCATGACAGTGCCACCTTGAATTGGAACAGGATGACTGAATCGGGCAATGGCCTCCCACGCGATGCCACCGATTGCGATCAGCAAAACCAGTGCGTTGAACAAAGCAGACAGTATCGTGGCGCGCCCTAAGCCGTATGTGTGTTTCTGGCTCGGACGCAGCTTGCCGAGATAAAAGCCACTCCATGCAATTGCTAATCCCAGCACATCGCTCAGGTTGTGTCCTGCATCGGACAGCAGCGCGAGTGAGTCGGCCTGCCAGCCGTAATACATTTCCACTAGAACGAACAGCACATTTAGTGCGATGCCGATGGAAAATGCGCGACCGTAGTTTGCAGCGTGCGAGTGATGATGTTCTGTCATAGTCTTTTTAGTGGTTAGGCGCGTATTAAAATTTGTTGCGTGGGCATTATCCATCACGCAGTCCTGAAGTAAATTTGTATTGTTTGACCCTAGGTTTTTTCATGTTTGCATGCCGAGTATGGCTTCAACTCCTGAGAGCGAACTGTTCCTCCCCCGGCATCCCCTGCCCATATTATGATGCGTGTTTGGGCAAACAACTAAGCCCCCCAATCCATGCTCTACTACGCGCTCAAGGTTATCATCTCGGCACTGCTTATCGTTGCCATCTCTGAAATTGCCAAGCGCTCCACCGGATTCGCGGCATTGGTGGCATCTCTCCCGCTAACCTCATTACTTGCCTTTGTATGGTTGCACATGGAGGCATCAACTTTTGACCAGATTGCCGATCTATCTAGCCAAGTTTTCTGGCTTGTGCTGCTATCGTTTCTGTTATTCCTGTTGCTCCCGCTCTTGCTCAGGCATGGCTGGGGCTTCTGGGCCAGTCTGGGCATGTCTGTGGCAGCGACTGCTGGCTGCTACATCGCATTGCCGCCATTATTACGTCGCATGGGTGTCACCCTATAATTAGATATAGCTTTAAGGGCACCTCTAAAAATTGATTATTTGCACTTCGTAAACTTGCCCCTGTAAT
>CAZHIC010000062.1:0-6795 GCA_964532405.1 uncultured Gallionellaceae bacterium
ACGTTCGTTTTTTAAACATCCTTCTGTAGCCTATATTTCTGACGTATGAGTAATACCGTTCGGGTGATATTCTAATCCGTCGTAACCCAATGTTTTATCGGTGTTCATCCGTGTAAATCCGTGGCTAACTGCCGTTTTTAGGTTCACCTATTTCAAAGCCGGTAGTGCTGTTCTTTCCATCACTCACTCCGCGCAATAAAAAAACATCGCCCGGCTTTAAGCAGGAACGGCGTCATTGTCGAGATTCCAATTCATGTCAACACCCGCCATCAGGTAGAGCACAGTCCAATTTGTATGCGGCCGCCCCTGCACCGGCATAGATAAGCCGGATCGATACTGCCCACCATTACGGACAGACCGTGCACGCTATGCGGATTTGTTGCAGCAACCCCTCTCAAGTTTGGAGCGAAAAACGATAACCCCTGCTGCGTACAGTTTGTACAAAATGACTGGTCTGCGTCGGCTCCATTGCCGCACGCAAACGTCTTATATGTACATCCACAGTACGTTCCCCTACCACGACTTCTTTACTCCATACCTGGTTCAACAGATCCATCCGGCTATGCACCTTTTCCGGATGCCCCATAAAGAAATGCAGCATACGGAACTCAGTCGGACCCAGATCAATCTTGAGTCCGTTCGCGTACACCCTGCAGGTTGCAAAGTTGAGTTCCAATCCCCCAAAGATCAGGTTGCCTTCCAAACCGGGAGCTTCAATTTGCGCGACGCTGTCATGCACTTTGAATGCCTCCATGCTTTGTGATCTCAGATTCATGTCCATAAGTACTTTGGGCGAGTAACCATGAAATGTTCAGGCCGCTTTCTTTGCCTGTTTCTGATACAGAAACTCCAACACTGCACCGCGCAGCCCGTGGTAGCGCGTGTCGTTAGCCAGTGCCAGCCGGTTGCGCGGCCTGGGCAAGTCGACCGCCAATATCTCCCCGATAGTCGCCGCCGGACCGTTGGTCATCATCACGATACGGTCGGACAGCAATACGGCCTCGTCCACGTCGTGCGTGACCATCACCACCGTGCTGCTGGTGGCCGCGACGATCTTCATCAATTCGTCCTGCAAATGCGCGCGGGTCAAGGCATCCAACGCCCCGAACGGCTCGTCCATCAGCAGCACTTTGGGCTGCATGGACAGCGCGCGCGCGATACCGACGCGCTGTTTCATCCCGCCGGAAATTTCATGCGGATATTTGTGTTCGGCATGGGTCAGGTGTACTAGCGCGAGCGCCTCCTGAGTGCGCTGCGCGAGTTGTGCTTTGCTTTCCGTTGCGCCGAACACCCGTTCGACCGCGAGATGCACGTTGTCGAAACAGGTCAGCCAGGGCAGCAGCGAATGGTTCTGGAACACCACGCCGCGATCCGGCCCGGGCCCCGCGATCTCGCGATTCGCGCACAGCATGATGCCGTCAGTCGGCATGAGTAATCCGGCGATCAGGTTGAGCAGGGTGGATTTGCCGCAACCCGAGTGCCCGATCAAGGTGACGAACTCGCCGGGATCGATCTTGAGGTCGATGTCCTTGAGTGCGACGAACGGGCCTTGTTTAGTCTCAAACGACATCTGCACATTCTCTATTTGTATTTGTACGTATTTCTTCATCGCGTTTCCAATCAATATTTAAAGCGTTTGGCTATCTGGATGAGCAACATCTCTAACAGCAAACCGACGATACCGACGACGAAGATGGCGATGATGATGTGCTCGACGTTCAGGTTGTTCCATTCATCCCACACCCAGAATCCGATGCCCACTCCGCCGGTCAACATTTCCGCCGCCACGATCACCAGCCAGGCCGTGCCGACGGCCAAGCGGATGCCGGTTAACATATAAGGCATCGCCGCAGGGAACAATATCTTGGTGAAGATTTTCCATTCGGACAGGTTGAGTACCCGCGCCACATTCAAATAATCCTGCGGCAACTGGCGCACACCCATCGCGGTATTGATGATCATCGGCCAGATGCTGGAGATGAAGATCACCCATATCGCTGCGGGATTCGCCGCCTTAAATACCAGTAGACCGATGGGCAGCCACGCCAGCGGCGATACCGGCCTCAACATACTCACGATGGGCGAGGTCATTTTGTCGAGAAAATCAAAGCGCCCGATCATGAACCCGAGCGGAATACCGATCAGCGCGGCCAGCCCGAAACCGATACCGACCCGCCCCAGCGAATTCAGGATGTTCCAACCTATGCCCTGATCGTTCGGTGTCTTCTGGTAGAACGGGTCGCTGAACAACTCCACCGCCGAATGCCAAGTCTTGATCGGCCCCGGCAGCGTCTCGCTGCCCTGCGCCAACAGCGCCCACAGCAGGATGAACAATGCCAGCCCCAGTATGGGCGGGAGCAGATGTTCCTGGAAATATTTTTTAGCTTTCATTGCATGCTTTCTTAATCAATTGAGGCAGAGGGTTTAATATTTTTTGTACTGCAACCATTTGCCATTGAGAGTGAGCACCATGCGCGGCACCCCGACAGGATCTTCAATCTTCTGAATATCGACAGACATGTCGATCGCACTCATGATGCCATCGCCGAAAATTTCATGAGCCACGTCCTTGTATACCGGGCCATACAGCATGATGGCCTCATAGAAACGGTAAACAAACGGATCGGTAGGAGGCCATGGCTGAGCTGGTTGCCGATGAGGAACCTTCATCAAGGTAGCCTTGATTTCCAGCGGCAGATCCAGCACCTTCAGCAGGGCATCCGCTTCGCCCTCTGTCGTTTGCCCATACCCGTAAACCAGCATGGCTGTATAGACAGGGCTGCGTCCTATTTTCTCAGCCAGCTGCGGCCAAGTAAGCGACTTGCTGTCCTTGGCTTGCAGCAGCATGTCCCGTACCGTTTGTTTGTCCAACTTTTCCATTGAGGCCATCACTTTCTTCAGCGTTGTTGCGAGTTAAGCCCTGATCTTGAATGAGGCGGCATACTTCTTCGGATCTTTTCCATCCCAAACCGTGCCGTCGATCAATTTGGATGTGCGCATCACATCCTTCGGAATCGATACTTTGACCTGTGATGCCGCCTGTTTATACAACTCGATCTGATTGATCTTCTTGGCGACACCCAGATAATCTGGATCTTCTTTGAGCAAGCCCCAGCGTTTGTGTTGGGTCAGGAACCACATGCCGTCTGACAGGTAAGGGAAGTTGACCGCGCCGTCATTGCAGAACTTCATGTAGTTCGGGTCGTTCCACTTTTTGCCCAGACCGTCCTCATATTTGCCTTCCATGCGCTGGTCGATCACCTCGACCGGGCAGTTCACATAGGACTTGTCGGCGATGATCTCGGCCACCTTGCGGCGGTTAGCCATGTTGTCGATGTACTTGGACGCTTCCAGCACAGCCATCATCAAAGCGCGTGCGGTATTGGGATATTTCTGCGTAAACTCGGCGGTGCTGCCCAACACTTTTTCCGGGTGGTCTTTCCAGATGTCCTGAGTGGTCACTGCGGTAAAGCCAATCTTGTCGGCGATGGCGCGGTTACCCCATGGCTCTCCCACGCAATAGCCATCCATATTGCCGACGCGCATGTTGGCCACCATTTGCGGGGGCGGCACGGTGATGATCTTTACATCCTTGAACGGGTCGATGCCATAGTTGGCCAGCCAGTAATAAAGCCACATGGCGTGCGTGCCGGTGGGGAAGGTTTGTGCGAAGGTGTAGTCGCGCTTGTCTGTATCCACCAGCTTCTTCAGTGTTTCGCCGGTTGTCGCGCCTTTTTCTTTGAGCTGGTTGGAAAGCGTGATGGCTTGCCCGTTGTTGTTCAGCGTCATCAGCACCGACATGTCTTTCTTCTGCCCGCCGATGCCGAGCTGAACGCCGTAGATCAGACCATATAAAACATGCGCTGCGTGCAGTTCGCCGTTCACCAGCTTGTCGCGCACTGCTGCCCAGGAAGCTTCTTTGGATAAGTTGATCTTGATGCCGTATTTTTCGTCGAACTTCATCACCGATGCGATCACCAGCGAGGCGCAGTCGGTCAATGGAATGAAGCCAACATTGACTTCTTTGAGTTCCGGCGCATCGGAGCCGGCAGCCCAGGCGGCGGCTCGCGTACCCATCGGCACCATCGACATAATCCCCGCCACGCCCAGAATTGCTCCTGTCTGTTTCATGAAGTCCCGCCGGCTGTTTTGCTCAAGAGCCTGCGCGCCCGCGATGACGATTTCCTTTTTTGACTTATCCATCTTCAAATCTCCTTTAAAAAATCTGTAGCTCGAAAATAAAAAAGGCGTCCGACCACGCTTATACGCAGTGGGACGCCTTTGTCCTGTATTGCAAGTCTCCGAACCGCCGTTGATCCGTTGATGGTGATTACACAGCAACAGTCGTGCCAGCAATCGAATTTATTATTTATTGCCTTAAAATCATCTGGCTGAATATTTGTGGCGGTCATTCATCTGAACTTGCTGGATGCAGATAATGTTCAGCTTTGGTGCATCAGTTAAGTACAAACGCATCCGTCGCATACTTTTCATGCGCTCAATTCTTTGGCAAAAATAATCGCCTCCGCAATCTCCGCCAAGCGCTTTCCTTTGCTCATTGCCATGTTGCGGATGCGCTTGTAGGCTTCCGGTTCGCTATAGCCGTGCTCGGTCATCAATATCCCCTTGGCTCTATCCAGCAGTTTGCGTTCGACCAGCTGGCTTTTCGCTTCCTTCAATTCATCGCGCAAGCGCTTGCCTTCAGCAAAGCGGGCAGCAGCCACATGGATGATGCCGCTCAAGTCTTCACCCTGAATCGTATGTGCCACATAGGCGCTGACTCCGGCACGCATCGCTTCCTGAATGCTGTGCTGGTCTTTTTGCCCCCCCAGCACCACCACCGGCTTCTCCAGCGTGGTGGACATCAGGCTGATCTGTTCCAATGTATCGCGCCCCGGTGCATTGGCCTCCACAATGATCACATCGGCGGAGGCAGCCTGTAGCGCGCGCTCGTCCACCTGCCCCCAAGCCAACACTCCGACGACATCGAATGCAGCCAATTCGAGACTGGCTTTCAACCCTGCGGCACGATCTCTTACATCATCAATAATTAAAATTCGTTTCAACTGGCCTCCTCGCATTTTCAATACAGTGCAGCTATCTTCTATGTCCAGTCCAAATCCAGACAGGCGACCAACTTTCCATTAGGTGTATCTATCAGCGCGGAAAGCGTAATGCACTGGCTCTTGCTGGTCAGCGAACGGTACGGGCGAGTGATTTGAATTTCTCCGGGATTGAGCATGGCCTGCCTGAAATAATAACGTCTCGACCAATTTGCATCCGCTGCCTCGGCTAATGGCCTATAGCGAGGATCCGTATACTCGGGCATCTGTTTATGAGTTATGTTTTCACCGATTTGATAACCGCCCTCATCGAGAAAATAGATGCGCATCACGTTGGGCTGTGCAAGCAACTTGTCGCAGGATTGCTCATGCTGCACACTTCTCGTTTTGATTGTTTGCAACACCGTTTTAAATTCAACCAAACACTGATCCACGGTTTCCCTGTAGCGCGTTCTTATGGCGGCTGAAAACTCGTTATGTTTGCCGCATAGTTGCGACAAGGCATTGTGCTGATCTGCCTGATCGACAAGCGCCGCTTGCGGATGGCCAAAATAGTAGCCTTGCACCAGATCAACATTCGAATCGATAGTAATTAAAGCCTGCTGCTCAGTTTCAACACCCTCCATTAAAGCAATGCAGCCCAGTTCTTGTATAAGACTCACCAGGCTGGGTAAAGCCTTGCGCACCATGCGACTGGCTTCTGCTTGCACAATGATGGAACGGTCAAATTTCACAATATCCGGTTGGATATTCCAGATACGATCAAAGTTGGAGTGGGAAGCCCCGAAATCGTCGATTGCGACCAGGCAACCCAGCTCCTTGTAGTAATTCACCGCTGCAGAAAGAATCGACACGTCATGAATATTCTGTTCAAGAATTTCAATCACTACCTGGCTGGGTGAAATGTGGTGGTGTGCCAGCATCTCCCTGAAAAACGACCCGTAGTTTTTGCCTACTACCGTGACCAGTGGATTTACATTCAAAAAAATCCACGATTTGTTATCTGCGTGCGCAGAAAAATTCTGGATATGAACCGCACGGCATAACCGGTCGATCAGCACATCCTCCGATTCACTGTACGTCTGTCCGAACAGCGTGAGTGGCGACACTGCCGAACCCTCGACGGTACGCGCGCGGCACAGTGCCTCGTAACCCACCGGATTTCTATGCGAGAGACTGAAGATAGGCTGAAAGGCACTGGCAATCGTGTAATCCCGAAACGAGCCAGTCACGCCGTCTTTGCGGCCAACGCTGACTCGGCCATTTATCGCACTGAAACTATGTGTATTCATGTCCATCGCGCTAGTTTTTGGCATCCGTTTGCTGCCGCTGCCGGACTGCGCTTGCAGTGATCTGCTGTATCGGATAGCGCCATTTATTCAAATAACAGGCCCAGCTCATCGCCAGGCGACCTGTTTTGCCAAAGTACGGTAGCCAGGCTTTCTCGTTATCAGTCAGATTCATTTGTTGGCTTTTCAACATATCAACGTTCCCGTTTGTTTGGTATACCCCGTATAAGCAAAACCGATGCCATGGATATAAATAACTATGTAAACAATCAATTAGCGTCTGTTTGTAGGCTCGCCTGCACCAGGGCCGTGCATACACACAAGTGCAGTAATTTCAATGCACGAAATCGTGCTCACGGCTTTCTGTGACTTCCTGTTGACCCGATGCATTCACCCTAGAAAAAGGTGCGCCAGCACAAACTGGCAAGCGATAGTTGGTGAAA
>CAZHIC010000063.1:0-6590 GCA_964532405.1 uncultured Gallionellaceae bacterium
AACGCTATACGGCTTGTCGTGACAGGCGCGCAAACAGCTTGAAGTTATACGCCAGTGCTGCCACTTGGCGCGGCAACTTGCCGTAGCATTCTTTGATGCGCTTGATCATCGGCAACAAACGGCTGCTGTCCGCCGGGTTGCCGTCCTCAATCACCACATCCAATACCATGCCGTGTTTGCCCGTGGTCAGGTTGAGTTTGTGACCAAACTGGGTGTCGCGCCGGCCTTCGTAGTGCTCGGCACGACTCATCCAGTCGGTGCTGTGTGGTTGTGTCGCCATCACGCCATTCACTGCGCGCCAACAGTTACGACATCACCGACCAGAATTCGTCTACCAACGTGTGCAAGGGCGTGAGGCCGATAGCCGAGTCCGTCAGCCCCGCCAAAGTCTTTACCGCGAACAATCTGCCCTATTGTGTGAATCATCTGGATCGGTTGCCTGCGCCCACGGAAACCTTCGTGCGCAACTTCGGCGCGCGCCTGCATCACATCGCTTTGTCGGTGCAGGATGGCGAGCGCGGCGGCAAGGAAAACATCGAGTTTGTGGTCGATGCCATCGCCAAACAGGGAAAAGGATTTTTGCTCGATGTGGTCGGGTCACGCGCCGAAGGCTTGAAGCAGGTGTTTTCCGCAGCATCGCCTTTTTCAGCATTGATCATCGAGTACGTGCAGTGCTATGGTGATTTCTAAGGGTTCTTCACGCGCGAGAATGTTGCGCTGCTCACTGCGGCGGCGGGGAATCAGGAATCCATGGTAAAAATGTAGTGACTATTCCCAAAGTATGATGGCCATTGCAGGAGTTTCGTGCTCGGCCTAGGACTGGGACTGGGACTGGGACTGGGACTGAAAGTACTTATTGCCAGGACATCGCCATGAACTACGACGTACTCATCATCGGTTCCGACCCCGCCGGACAGCATGCGGCATGGCACCCGGCACGAGTTGACATCGCAGCAAAGAATTAAAGTCTAGTGTAGTGTTTCGCTCTTGGCAGTACTTATGTAAAAACCCATGTCGGGTTGAAACCCGACCAGACAGTGCCATCCGTTGTTATAAGTTTCAGACAGCAGAATGTCCGCAACTCAGGTATGCATGGATCCAGTAAGCGGATGCATTGCGTAATCGTTAGCAATTACAGTTTGGGGTGGCCGAGTTTATGAAATAATCGCGGTGGAGTGATATAGAGAGATCAATGAGTTCAGCAGCCAAGCACCGCATTCAAGACGAACCCGCCTTCGTGCTACACAACTACCCGTTCCGCGAAACCAGTTTGGTGTTGGAGGTGTTTAGCCGCCAGCATGGGCGTGTGCCGTTGGTGGCGCGCGGGGCGCGCCGTCCGAAATCGGCGCTGCGCGGTTTGCTGATGAGTTTTCAGCCGCTGGCGCTGAGCTGGTTCGGCAAGAACGAATTGCGCACTTTGCATAGCGCGGAGTGGCAGGGCGGGCAACCGCAGTTGCAGGGCACGGCGCTGATGTGCGGGTTTTATTTGAATGAGTTGTTGCTCAATCTGACTGCGCGCGATGACCCGCATGAGAGTCTGTTCGATTATTATCGGCAGACTTTGCAGCGCTTGGTGCAGGAAGAAGATCACGCTTCTACCTTGCGCTGTTTTGAAAAACATTTGCTGCAAGAGTTGGGCTACGCGCTGTTGTTGGAACACGAGGCGGGCAGCAATGAACCTATCCACGCGGGAAAGCAATATCGCTATATCCTCGAACGTGGTGCGATAGCGGAAACAACGGATGCAACGCAAGGATTGCCTGTAGCGGGGAAGACGTTGCTGGACATCGCGGCAGACGATTACACTGATGTAAATAGTGCGCGCCAAGGCAAGCAGCTGATGCGCATGTTGTTGAACCATCATCTCGGCGGTGTGGTGTTACACACGCGGGAACTGATTAAGGACTTGAAAAAATATGATTAAACTCGGATTGAACATCGACCATGTCGCCACCTTGCGCCAGGCGCGCGGCTCGCGCTATCCCAACGTGGTTCGCGCCGCGTTGATCTGTGAAGAAGCGGGGGCGGACGCTATCACGCTGCACCTGCGCGAAGACCGCCGCCACATTCAGGATGCCGATGTGGCGACGTTGCGCGGTATGTTGCAGACGCGCATGAATCTGGAATGCGCCGTGACCGAGGAGATGATCGCCCTCGCTTTACGCACTAAGCCGCACGACATTTGTCTCGTGCCGGAAAAGCGCGCAGAACTGACCACGGAAGGCGGGTTGAATGTGGTGAAATATTTTGACGCGGTGCAGCACGCTACGAAACGTTGTAGCGATGCCGGTATCCGCGTCTCGCTATTTGTCGATGCCGACGAGCGCCAATTGGAAGCCGCCTGGAAAGCGGGTGCGCCGGTGGTGGAAATACACACCGGCAAGTATGGCGATGCGGACAGCGTGCCGGCACGGGAGGCAGAGCTGGAACGCATCCACCGCGCCGCGCTTCATGCCCATGCGCTAGGTTTGCAGGTGAATGCCGGGCATGGCCTGAACTACCACAACGTGCGCCCTATCGTGGCGATTCCGCATATCGCCGAACTCAATATCGGCCATGCCGTCATCTCCGAGGCGGTTTTTATCGGCCTGGAGCAGGCGGTGAAAAAAATGAAGGCGCTGTTGAGCGATTTTTGAGAGCGTCTTGTGGCGCAAGGTGTATCAACGCTTGTTCTCAGTGGCATGAGCGAGGACATGTCGTAATGTGCTATAAAACGCATCTCAAAAAGGAGTTCGTTCATGTCCTCTGACCTTGCTTCCAATTTTACGCTGCCGATAATCAAGCTTGAGTTTTTGGCTGCGTTGCCATTTGCGTCAGGCGGCGTTTACCGCTCTGTGAATCGTTGCATCCGGCTACCCATTGTTCAAGAGGGGTGTTGATATGAGCAGCGTCACGCCGATTCACTCAGTCCACTCAAGCAAGAAAGGCTTCCCGCTACGGCTGTTCTCGGTCGCATTTGTGATCAGCCTGTCGATCACTATTTTCAGCGGGTGGCAGTCGTGGCAGATGCACAAGCACGCTGAAAAATGGCGGGGAAGCATATAGCGCTTACCGAGGACATCGGCCACATCATGCTGCTCGACGAGGTGCTGACCATGTCGGCGCGCATGGCTGCGGCAACAGGGGATTTTAGCTATGAAACAAGATATGACCTGTTTGATCCACAACTGACAGTTGAAATTGATGAGGTGAGAGTCTTGCTCTCGCACACGGAAATAGCACTGTTTGTCGGGGAGACGGATGAGGCAAACCTCGCGCTGGTAAAGCTGGAGCGGCAGGCTTTCGCGTTGGCGCATCAGGGCAGGCGGCAACAAGCGACGGCGCTGCTGCTCAGCGATGAATACCTGAGCTTGAAAAAAATTTACGCGGGCGGCATGGAAAAAACCGTTCATGCCGCAACTGGTCTGATTGAACAAGAGACCCGACAGCTTCGCTCCCTGTCGCTCTGGCTAGCCGTTGCAAATGTCGTGGGTATCCTGTCCTTGCTGGTCGCTTGGTTTTTTGCCGCCCGCTCTGCGCGCAGTTGGGCCGCCGAGCGCGGGGAGACGGAGGATGCGTTACGCGAGGCTCATGAGCAGCTGGAAGTCAGGGTGGCACAACGCACGGCAGAACTATTGAACACCAATGCAGAGCTCAAACACGAGGTTGACGAACGCGCGCTAGCCGAAGCGACAATCCGGCGTCTGAACCAGCTCTACAACCTGTTGAGCCAATGCAACCAAGCTGTCGTGCGCTGCACCGATGAAGGCGAACTGTTCGCGCAAGTCTGCCGCGCTGCGGTGCAGTGCGGCGGCTTCAAGATGGCGTGGATCGGCCTGGTGGACGAGGCGAGCCAGCGGGTTGTGCCGCTTGCCTGCTATGGCGAGGGGGTGGAATATCTGGACGACCTCCAGCTTTCGGTGGATGGCGGTAGCCCGTTCGGGCGCGGCCTGACCGGAACCTCCCTGCGCGAGAACCGGCCGTACTGGTGCCAGGATTTTATGCGCGACCCGTTCACCGCGCCGTGGCAGGAGAGCGGCGCGCGCTTCGGCTGGGGTTCTGCGGCCGCGCTGCCGCTGCGCCGGAACGGCGTCGCCATCGGCGCTTTTAGACTGTATTCCGGCGCGGCGAACGCCTTCGATGAAGCCGCGCGCAAGCTGCTGGTTGAAATGGCGGAAAACATCAGCTTTGCGCTGCACAACTTCGCCCATGAAGCACAACGCAAAAAGGCAGAAACTAGCTTGGCGGAAAGCGAGCAGCATTTCCGCGCGGTCACCGAGTCGGCCAGCGATGCCATGCTCACGGCTGACAGCAGCGGCCACATCACGGGCTGGAATGCTGCCGCGCAACGCTTGTTCGGCTATACCGGGGCCGACATTATCGGTCAGTCCCTGACGGTGTTGATGCCGGAACGCTTCCGTAACCCGCATCGGGCAGCTCTGGCGAGGGTGGCGGCCGGTGGGGTGCCGCATGTGATCGGCAAAACCGTAGAGCTTGCCGGGCTGCGCCAGGGTGGCAGCAAATTTCCGCTGGAACTTTCGCTGGGGCAATGGCGAACCGCCGATGGCCTGTTCTTTAGCGCGATTGTTCGCGACATCAGCGAGCGCAAGCAGGCGGAGGCGGCGGTGCGCCAACTCAACGCAGAGCTGGAAAGCAAAGTGCTGGCGCGCACCGCCGAGCTGGAACATGCCCGGCTTGAAGCCGAACAAGCCAACCGCGCCAAGTCGGCTTTCCTCGCCACCATGAGCCACGAGATCCGCACGCCGATGAACGGCGTGATCGGCATGATCGACGTGTTGCAGCAGACCAGCCTCAGAGGCCCGCAGATCGAAATGAGCAATATCATCCACGACTCGGCATTTGCCCTGCTGGCCATCATCGACGACATTCTCGATTTTTCCAAGATCGAAGCGGGCAAGTTCCAGGTCGACTGTGTGACCATGGATGTCGCCGACGTGGTGGAGGGCGTATGCGACACACTCGCCCGTGTTGCCGAAAATAAAGCAGTGGAACTGACGCTGTTCACCGACCCGACCATCCCCGCAGCAGTGTTGGGTGACCCGGCGCGGTTGCGTCAAGTGCTGGTTAACCTGGCGGGCAACGCGATCAAGTTTTCCAGCGGGCAGGATAGTCAAGGCAAAGTGTCGGTGCGGGCACTCTTGGTTGCAAGCACACCTGACGAGCATGGCCGTTTCCCTCTCCTCAATCCTCTGGAGATACCCTCACCTCAATCCTCTCCCGCAAGCGGGAGAGGAGGCGAACGAGAAAAGCAATTATCAATATCTGAATCGCTTCGCGATGTTAAACAAATCCTGCTGGAATTCCGCATACTCGACAACGGCATCGGTATTGATCAAGAAGCGCAGGCGCGTCTGTTCACCCCCTTTACTCAAGCCGATTCCAGCACCACGCGGAGTTTTGGCGGAACCGGGCTGGGGCTGGCTATTTCCGGCCAGTTGGTCAATATGATGGGCGGCGAGATCACGCTGAACAGTGAGCTTGGCAAGGGCTCGCTGTTCAGCGTGCGCATGCCTTTCGACTTGCCGCAGGAACAGCTGGATGCAGGACGGGATCAATTGAACTCACCAGCTAAACCGTCCCTTTCCCCTGCAAGGGGGAAGGCTAGGATGGGGGTTAGCACGGCGGAAGACAGCGTCTCTACCCGCTCCCTGGCCCTCCGAGGGGACCTCGTTGCAGGGCTGTCTTGCCTGGTGGTGGGTGATGCAGCGAGTCTGTCCGACAATCTCGCCGCCTATCTGGTGCATGGGGGCGCAAGCGTCGAGCGCGTGCCGGATGTGGTATCCGCACAGGAATGGATCACCCGTCAATGGATAGCCAGTCATCTGCCCGGCCTGTGCGTGGTGGTCATCGACACTGCGGGTGTTAACCCGCCACTGGACGAATTGCGCGCCGCCGTCCGCACCCAGCCCGGCCTAGATGGGCGCTTTGTCATCGTCGGGCGCGGCGGGCGCCGCTGGGGGCACGTCGAAGAGGCCGGTCTGGTTATGCTGGACGCTGACGGGATGCGCCGTTCCAGATTTCTGGAAGCGGTGGCGATTGCCGCCGGACGCGCGCAGGAGTACGACACAAGCAATCAGTCCGGCGCGGATGAAGTGACCGTCAAGCCGCCGACCCGCGAGGAGACGCGCCAGCAAGGCCATTTGATTTTGATCGCCGAAGACAACGAGATCAACCAGAAAGTCATCCAGAAACAGCTCGCGCTGCTCGGACAAGCGTCCGATATTGCCAACAATGGCCGCGAGGCGCTGCAACGCTGGCAGAGCGGCGACTACGGCATCCTGCTCACCGATTTGCACATGCCGGTGATGGATGGTTGTCAACTGACCGCCGCCATCCGCGCCGCCGAATCCGGCAAGGCTCGCATCCCCATCATCGCCTTTACCGCCAACGCGCTCAAGGGCGAAGCCGAACATTGCCTCGAAGTGGGCATGGACGATTATCTGAGCAAGCCGGTACGGCTGGCGGATTTGCAAGCCATGCTGGAAAAATGGCTGCCGGTGGTGGCTGAAGAGCAGAGGGAAAGTAGCGTTTCTACCCCCTCCCTAGCCCTCCCCCTGCAAGGGGGAGGGAATGTGGTGGTGGACGTGAAC
>CAZHIC010000064.1:0-6513 GCA_964532405.1 uncultured Gallionellaceae bacterium
CCTGAATTTTGCATAAATAGGGCGAATAACAAGTCAAGTATTTGATATAATTGGAGTTATCAAGAAACCGATTCGTAAAAAATGCCTACCTGTACCCGCCCTGCTGCCGATTTTACCCCAGAACAACTCCGATTTCCGCCTGCTGCGGGCTACACGATTCGTGGCGACTTCACGGGCGGGGAGATCTCCCCCGACTTGGGAGCCTTGGTGCTTGGTGCCGTGGATCGTCGTATCGGCCTGATTGATCGCCTGACTGCCGCTATCGCCGATTCCCGCGATACTCGGTACATCACCCACGCCCTGCGCGATTTGCTGACACAGCGCGTATTCCAGATCGCCTCGGGTTATGAGGACGGCAATGATGCGAATACTTTACGCGGCGACCCGCTATTCAAGCTGGCTACCGGACGCGCACCGCTGGATACAGGCAATCTGCTGGCGTGCGGCGCGACACACTCCCGGCTCGAAGGCGCGTTAAGCAGCCGGGATATTTATCGCATGGCGCGCGCATTGGTTCTCCAGTTCATCGCCGGTTACCGTTGCGCCCCGGGTAGCATCACGCTCGATCTCGACCACACCGACGATGCCACTTACGGGCAACAGCCGCTGTCTTTTTACAACCACCACTACGGGCATTATTGCTACCTGCCCTTGTTGGTGTTCGAGGCGGGCAAAGGAGCCTTGGTGGCCGCAGTGCTGCGTCCTGGTAAGCGCCCGACCGGTGCCGAGAACGCCATGATCATGAAGCGCGTGCTAGGCTTATTGCGGCAGCATTGGCCGTATACCCATATCGTGCTGCGTGGGGACGGTCACTTCGCCAACCCCGAGTTGATGGCGTTGGTTGTTGCCGATGGCAATGCCGATTTTATATTTGGCTTGGGCGGCAACGCAGTCTTGTCGCGCAAGGCAGAGGGCTTGATGAAGAATGCGCGCGGGCATCTTGCCCTGCATCGGTCTCTGGCCGTTCAGGGCTTGGGCCCCGCTGTTGCGGCGGTGCGTCTGTTCGGCGAGTTCGAGTATGCGGCCAAGTCTTGGCCGCAAGCACACCGTGTGGTGCTCAAGGCCGAAGTCCTGCCGGGCAGTGGCGGTGTGCCCGACAAGGACAACGAGCGCTTCGTGGTGACCTCGATGCTCGGCCCATCACCCCGCACACTCTACCAGCAGGATTATTGCGCGCGCGGACAAGCGGAGAACTGGATCAAGCAAGTGAAGTGCGACCTGAAAGCCGACCGGACTTCGGCTTCGTCTTTCATCGCCAACTGTGGTCGTCTGCTGTTTGCGGCTGCGGCCTATGTGTTGCACCAGCAATTGCGCCAACTGGGGCTGCAAGGCACCGCGCTGGCTACCGCTCAACCCAAAACGGTCATCCTCTCGCTGTTCAAGATCGCTGTACGCGTCAAACAGTACAAAGACCGGGTGCTGCTACATCTGCCCACGGCATGCCCGGTCAAAGCGCTGCTGGCGACGGTCTGCAAGCGACTCTACCCATCCAACAGCAGGGTGCGCGCCATGCTGGCTTCTCCATGAACTGGCACGTTTGGCTCACGAGACGATGCCGCCCCCCTTCATCAACAACTACTTCACGCTTCATCCTGCCAGTGGGGGTTGGGGGGGTGTTGTCTGAAAATCGAAAAAACTCCAACGGGGCGATGAAAATGCGCGGCTGGCAATTTATGCAACATTCAGGCTAAGACCCAAGCAATGCGCGCCGGTAAGTTTGCTACACTAAGCGCATTACCATCTTACAAATGAAAGGAGCACCCGCATGTTAAGCCCAAAATTCTTCGAAGAGATGTCGTCGAAATTGAACGAGGCCGTCGCCAACAGCCCCGCCAAGGATTTCGAGAAGAACGCCCGCGCGCTGTTGGCGCAGGGTTTCGCCAAACTCGATCTGGTGACGCGCGAAGAATACGAAGTACTGGAACAACGCCTGAATAAACTGGAAGCACGCCTCGCCGCTTTGGAAGCGCAACGCTCATAAATGGGGCTGGCTGTTTTATACAGTCGCGGACTGGCGGGCATGGATGCCGCGCTGGTTACGGTCGAGGTTCACCTCGCCAATGGCTTGCCCAATTTTACCATCGTCGGCTTGCCGGAGGCCGAGGTAAAAGAAAGCAAAGACCGCGTGCGCGCCGCGTTGCAGAATTGCCAGTTCGAATTCCCTATGCGCCGCATCACTGTCAACCTCGCGCCCGCCGATCTGCCGAAAGAAAGCGGACGTTTTGATCTGCCTATCGCACTAGGCATCCTCGCCGCGTCCGGGCAAATACCTTCCAACAAACTCGCCGAGTACGAATATGCCGGTGAGCTGGCGCTGACGGGCGAACTCCGCGCCATACGCGGTGCATTGGCGATGACCTATCGTGCCGCCAACTCGGGCCGCGCCTTTATCCTGCCTGCGATGAATGCGCCGGAGGCGTCGCTGGTAGAGGACGCCATCGTCTATCCCGCTCAATCGTTGCTGCAAGTGGCGGCACATTTGTGCGGACGCGAGGCGCTGATGCGCCACATTCCCGATACGCAACCCGTCGCCCCGCACTATGCCGATATGCGCGAAGTGAAAGGTCAGTCACAGTCTAAGCGTGCTCTGGAGATCGCCGCTGCGGGCAACCACAGCGTGTTGATGTCCGGCCCGCCGGGCACGGGCAAGAGTATGTTGGCCGCGCGCTTTCCCGGCATCCTGCCGCAGATGACGCAACAGGAGGCGCTGGAAAGTGCTGCCATGCAATCGTTAGGGGGGATGTTTGAAGTCGAAAACTGGAAGCGCAGACCTTATCGTTCACCGCACCATACGGCTTCCGCAGTGGCATTGGTCGGTGGCGGTAGCAACCCGCGTCCCGGCGAAATCTCGATTGCCATGCACGGTGTTTTATTTTTAGATGAGCTACCCGAATTTGATCGCAGCGTGTTGGAAGTGCTGCGCGAACCGATGGAAAGCGGACGCATCACCATCTCGCGCGCCGCGCGCCGCGCCGATTTCAAGGCGCAGTTCCAGCTCGTTGCGGCAATGAACCCCTGTCCCTGCGGCTATCTCGGCCACTACAACGGCAAGTGCCGCTGTACCCCGGATCAGGTGGCACGCTATCGCGG
This sequence comes from uncultured Gallionellaceae bacterium, assembly GCA_964532405.1. Classification (GTDB taxonomy): domain Bacteria; phylum Pseudomonadota; class Gammaproteobacteria; order Burkholderiales; family Gallionellaceae; genus PALSA-1006. Next base: position 3,091 of record CAZHIC010000064.1, read on the forward strand.
CAAGATCTCCGGCCCTTTGCTGGATCGCATCGACATCCAGATCGAGGTGCCTGCCGTACCGCAGGAGAATTTGCTCAAACAGGCTGACGGTGAAAGCAGTGCCGACATTCAAACCCGAGTGGAAACCGCGCGGCAGCGCCAACTTACACGGCAGGGCAAACCCAACGCACAACTTTCCGTCACCGAAATCGACGCCTTCTGCGCACCTGATGTGCAGGGCGAAACGCTGCTGCGCCAGGCCATCACGCGCCTGAATCTCTCTGCGCGCGCCTACCACCGCGTGCTCAAAGTGGCGCGCACCATTGCTGATCTAGCAGGGGATGAAAATATTCAGATCGCGCACATCGCCGAGGCGGTGCAGTATCGTCGGCTCAATTTTTAGGAGAACCAGCGCAACACAGCCGCCGAACTCAGCGCCAGCGCACCCAGTCCGCACAAAGCGAACCAAGTATATCGGCGTGATACTTCCGCAAGGTGGGCGAATAACAGCCACGCTGCCAAAGTGAAGCCGAGCGCCGCGCAAATCACTTTTATGATGAGCGCGTCCACAGCGATGCCGTGTATATCGGGCAACTTTGCGTAGTAGTAGAAACTGATGGCACCGAAAGTCGCCCCGCTCGCCGCCTGGGTCAGCCAACCGATCAGCACTAGCCAAGCAAGCCTGCGCTGCACATCGACATCGCGCCATGCCAGCGCGCAAGCCGCGCCGCCCACCACCGCCACTGCCCCGAAATTGTGAACAAGCTGGGTGATGGAATAGGCGAGGTTCTGGTTATCCAACGTTATTGGGCCATGACCTTGACGCAGCGATCCACACCGATGGGCGTGTGGTTCTTGTTGACGATCTTGATGCAAATTTCATGGTTACCTTGCGCCAATGACTCAAGTGTGTGGCTGCCCTTCATCTGGCGCAGCAGAGCCACCTGCTTACCATCCACATAAACGTGAATATGGTCTCCATCACCGCCAAGAGTGACGTTGTAGTCCAGTTTGTTTTGCGCTTTGGTATCGAGCTTGGCTCCATCCACGGGCGAACTGATATCGATTTTTGATTCGGCGGCCGCTGCCAGCGGTGCGGCAATGCTTGCGAGAATAAGTACCAACATAGACAAGTTACGCATAATTTACTCCTTCAATGTGATGGGAAGACACAGCCCTACATAATCCGCAGGACACAATATGCTTGCTTTAGCCATTGCGTCGCACATAGTAATCCTTCGCCACAAACTATCAAGCCCCAGCCCCATGTGTTTCAACACACTCACCCGTTTTTTGAGCCACGTCTTGCCACAGACCTATGCAGGCCTCTATTGCCTCAGTAGCAGTGCGAAAAAGTGCATCGGGTGGCATATTGATCTCCTCTACCTGCAGAAAGCGCTCGTTGAGTACTTTTAGCAGGACGTTAACACGTTCCGTTGCCGGAGAATGACCCGTCATAGAAGAACTAATTTCGTTTTGGCACTCGCGAATATGCTGCTCCAAAAAGCTTAAGCGGATCCGGCCAACAGCCCCACATTTTCCTTTGGCCGCATATCCCGAGCCAAGTGCGCGCGCCTGGCCGATGCTTTCCATTAGCAGGGGAATTCTGAGTAACAAAATATTTGACATGAGCGCAAGTGGCGTCCCTTCGCCATCCAGCATCCCCAGATGCTCGCCCATATCACCAATCAGGTGGATGGTCTTCCTAATTAAATCGGTGTGTTTTGCAAAACTTCGCTCTGGGGTCATACCCGCAATGGGCAGATTCATTTGATTCCACTCAACTTGAATCGACGCCAAACTTCCCGCATCGGAATGGAGCTCAGGATTCTCCCTCAGCCGGGGTTCTAAACTTTGGAAAACGCTTGCTATATCATTTCGTTTAGCGCTCAAACGTGCCGCGAAAGACTGGTCGCCATTCAATAGCGCGGCAGATAGGCCACGGTGTTGCTGAATATTTATCAGCAACTCCAACGCTTGCCGCAATATGCTCAAACCGCACAATTGCAGTTTGCGCTTGCGTTGAATCCTGTTTTTTTCCACCGCATTTAATATCGCGTATAGCAGAAATAAAGTCGCTAGCAATGCAATTGAAATTGTCATGGGTATCTCTCCTACACTTCAAATCGTTGCAGCGATACACGAAGCCCGGAAGCGAGGCCTTCCAAATGTCGCGCTACTGAGGCCGCCTCGTGACTGGCCGCAACGTTTTCTTGTGACTTGAGGGAAATTTCCGCCATCGCGTGCTCGGCTTGTAAGCTAGCGCGAGTCTGCTGTTCGGTGGCGGAAACAATATTGCGTACACGCTCCATGGTGTCGTGCGCGCCATTACGGATGGACACCAGTACCTGTTCTGCTTCGCCGGCCAGCTTTAGGCCGGATTCGGCTTGATGGCGGCCTTTGTCCATCCCTATAACAGCCTCGTTAATTTCCTGCAAAATGCTGCTGATCATGCCGCTAATTTCGCTGGTGGCATTGGAAGTCCGCTCCGCCAACTTGCGCACTTCATCGGCTACTACGGCAAATCCGCGCCCCTGTTCGCCGGCCCGGGCGGCTTCGATCGCAGCATTCAATGCCAACAGATTGGTCTGATCTGCAACCTCCCTAATAATTTTGACGATGCTGCCAATCTGGTCGGAACGCTGCCCCATAGAAGAAACCAGTTTCGAGAGCGCATTCATCGAGGACTCTATGCGAGCCATTTCTTCACCGGCGGCATGAACGATGGACGCGCCACTCTCAGCAACTCTGTCAGATTTTTCAGCAATGACTTGTGACAGCTGCGCCGATTCCGCAACACGGTCTGCGCTTTTCCGCATCTCCTTGATGGACAATGTCGACAGGGCAGCCAATGCTCCTTGCGCCTCTGCGCCGGCGGCTACACGGGCCGCCGCTTTCGCAAGCTCTGTCGCGGCACTGGCAACCTCCCCGGTAGCGCCGTCGACCTCTTTAATCAAGCGCCCTGTTATACGCACCATATCATTCATACTGAGTGCAATTTGACCAAAACTATCCCGGCTATCAAGGGAACTACGAGCCGTCATATTGCCTGTTGCGGTGGCTTGAATAGCTTGTAGCAAAGAATACAGTGACCTATAAATTGAAGCGTAGAGCGCATATTGGAAATAGATTGCAATAATGAGCGCCAAGGCAGCGAGCGATAAAAATACCAACTCGACCCCGGCCCAGTTGAAAGCCACTGCAAGCAGCAGGCCAGGCATGAGCAACAAAAATGTACACAGTGTAAATTTCCACACAAGACTAAGCCGATGCATTAATCCTATTGCAGGTCGAGTCAATGAATTCATCTTGATCCCCCGTTTTAATGTGCCAGAGCCAAGTGCGCTTAATCTGCGCTGGTGGAAGCTCACTACCTCACCACATTTCATCCCAGATTGTCCATTAGAGATTTTCGTTCCTCATTCATGCCCGAACCGATGCAGT
>CAZHIC010000065.1:0-6498 GCA_964532405.1 uncultured Gallionellaceae bacterium
AAAATGGCAGCATGACCGCAGGTGCTCAGGCGACAACTAGGTTGACAATTTCCGCACAGTGAGTGTTTTATTTAAGAAGGGAGCGGCGGTTAAATATAGCGCGTTACCAAGTGAACTCTTCTCTTGCTTACGTCTTTCCCTATAAAAAACCAGAATCTCCTGATGGTGTAATAGTGATTAAGTGAATTAGCATCTAATGCGGTTTGAAATAGATAAATATCTTCCTGCCGAAGTGTATTAACAGCATAATCGCCGCTACAGTTAAGCGGCTCCAATATCCACGCAGTTCGCTGCCTAATTTTGCTTATAACAGATGCACTTTGGAGTTAAATCTAACCTGCACCAACTTGTAGAATTCGAACCCCTATGGATATGCGAAAGCTGCTCATTACCTCCCATGCAATTACGTCATTCATCATGGCTGTCGCGCTGGCATTCCCATGTGTCGTTGAGGCTGTCAGCATTGGCGATGTCGTATTGCAAAGTGAGCCGGGAGAGCCGTTGCTTGCCCAAGTGGAATTGATGGCAGGAAGCAATGAACGTATTGATGACTCATGTCTGTCTTTAGCTGCATCAGATCCACTCCATGATGATGTTGGCAGCTTTCTGACAGAGGCTAATCTGTCCCTCAAAATCGAGGGGAAACGGCAATATGTGGACATCAGTTCGCACAAGCCGTTTGTCGATACCTTTGTTAGATTGCGCTTACAGGTCAAATGTTCGGGCATGTCTGGCGTGATCAAGACGCTGGTCATCTCGCCATCCGCACAAAAAACCGGCAAAAAACCGACTCATTCGGCATCTGCTACGCCGGCGCTCTCCGATGAGTCGCGCGTCGGGAAAGTAGACACGAAGGAGATCGCATTGCTGCTGGTCCAGCAAAAACTGCTCGTGGACGGTTTCTTGGCCATGCAACATCAACTCAAGTTATTGCAGGACGAGTTAGGTGAAATTAAATTGCAACTGACGCAGCCTGGCGTTAACCCTGCTACCGCCGCTTTAGCGCCGGTGTCATCCGCGACGATCCAGGCAGCAGCAGGCACGCAGGGAAGCAGCCCGCAGCCGACCATCGCCGGGAAGCTGTTACAAGACAACCCGTACCTGCATGATGGAATATTGGCGACCCTCGGGCTGGGACTGATCAGCCTTGCTCTGTGGTTAGGCTTGCGTTTTTACGCCAACATAAAATCACACATCGAAACTGGCTCGCAAGCTGCTGCCCCGGCTATGCAACCGGCAGCGGATGCAGCCGCCGCTCCGCAGATATGGGCATCAAGTGGCATCAAACAGCCTTCCCACGTTACGAGTGTTCCTGCACCAGCCGTTGTGCTGTCGCCCAAGGCAAGCGCAGCCCGAAATGCGGAGACTCCGGCAGCGCACCTGCCTCCCCAGAAAATCGAGGAGAAAGTGACCGAGGAGGATTCAATGCTGGAAGAAGCCCAGCTGTATGCCGCCAATGGTCGTCTAGCCAAGGCCGCTGAAATATTGCTGGAGATCATCAAACGGCGTCCCTCGAAGGCCGATGCGTGGTCATTATTGCTGTCCCTTTATTCCTCCCTTGGGAAAGTCGCAGAATTCGAGAACACCGCACGAGAGTTTTTGAAGTGCCACAAAGGCAGCACTCTATGGGGCGGGATACAGGTATTGGGGCGCACATTAGATCGTGACAATCCCCTGTATGCGGACTCCGGCGGACGTGTTGCAGCCGCATCCTTGTTGACCGATACGACAGATTTGCATCATCCGATAGGGGATGTCCTGATGGAGATGGGTATCTTGTCCAAACGGGAGATACAGAACCACCTAGGCGATTTCGACCCGAAAAAACATGGGCGTTTCGGGGGGTATCTGGTAGCGCGCAAGGCAATTACCCTCGCGCAACTCGATCAAGCCTTGTTGCAACAGCAAGGAGTTAATGTCGCAGCGCCATCTGACGCTCTGCCTTCGTTGCAGGACATAGAGCATTTTTTGGCTAACTTTGATCCGAAGCAACATAGCAGTGTCGGCAAATTCATGGCATCGCACAACGCAGTTACGCCTGAACAACTTAGCCAGGTGTTGCAGCAGCAAGCAAATCGGAGAGCGGCAGTAAAAAATATGCAAGTCGGCGATTCTCCTGTTGTCGACAAGGTATCCTCATCATGAATGACCGTCTGAAGAAAATCTCTTCTGCTCATATTTGGCTATTTTCCATTGTCATTTCCGTGGTCATGACAGAATGCATCGTGGCCGGCATGGGATTGTTGCTGAAAGGGGAAGTTACCTTTGACTATTTGCTGACGGGTCTTGTCGCATCTCTATTTGTCGCCGGTCTCGTTGGCGGTTTATTGAATTTCTTTCTAACTCACCAAAGAAAGATCGAGGCTGACCGGGGTGTTATCTCCCCGGTTGTTGACGCGCAGGAGAGCGGGGAGGTCAGCGACGGCTCAGTGAATGAGGAAGAAGCCGGCATAATCACCCATCGTATGGCCGCGCAGCATGAGACCACTGAGCACAAAACAGAGGCAGAGCCGGTTCACCATGACAAAGAGCATGCGGACCTCAAGCAGGCGATCAAAAACCTCGATGTATTGCCTGCCATGCCGGTTATTGCGCAAAGGCTGCTGGCGTTAAATCTGGATACCGAAGAAGGCGAACGGCAGTTGCTGGTTCTGATCGGGCAGGATCCGCAAATTTCGGCAAAAATCCTCGGGCTGGCCAATTCGGCGATGGTCGGTGCATCGCGCCCAATAGCGACGGTAAGGGAGGCCGCGATGTTGCTGGGCACCAAACGCGTCCAATCGGTCGCCACCGGTATCGCCATCATTTCCCTGATGACTAAAGCGCCTGCAGGCGAGTTTAATCTTCAGAGCCTGTGGCTACACAGCTTCCGTGTCGCATTCGTTACGCAGGGTATCGCACGGGTCATGCCGGCAAATATGCGGCCTCATGATGATCAGATATTTCTTGCCGCTATGCTGCACGACATAGGCTATCTGGTGCTGGCCTACCTTGATCCGAAGCTTAGCGATAAGCTGCATAACTACTTGGCGGCACAACCTGAGCGCCCGGCAATGGAAGTTGAGCGGGAAATTTTGAACATATGTCATGATGAGTTGGGTGCGGAATTGGCGCGCCACTGGAACTTGCCCGAGGAAATCATCGCAGTGTTGCGTTATCACCATACTCCTGAAGCAGCAGAAGCTGCTGCGGCACAGCCGCTGGTGCGCATGATCAGCATCGCGGAAAGATTGCTGCCATCCTTCGGTTTTGACGAGTATGTGCTTCCCGGTATCAGTGACGAGGAGTGGGAGATGTTGGGTATAAGCCCATCCCGGGCTGATGAAGTGAAAGAGCAGATAGACGAGCAGGTGGCACTGGCCACACAGTTCGCCAGTTCGTTTATCTGATGCCCCTGCCAACAGGTGAATTCAAATCGAAAAATCCGTGCAGGCAGTGAACTGTAGCAACAAAAATAAGCGGGACGAAGCGGAGAAATAATGAGCATCAACAGCAGCAACGCACATGTAGACCTCAGGCAGGCTATCAAAAAACTCGATGTGTTGCCTGCCATGCCGGTCATTGCGCAAAGGCTGCTGGCATTAAAATTGGACACCGAAGAAGGCGAGCGCATGTTGTTGGTGCTGATAGAGGAGGATCCGCAAATCTCGGCAAAAATCCTCGGACTGGCCAATTCGGCGATGATAGGCGCGTCGCGCCATATAACGACGGTGAGGAATGCCGCGATGTTGTTGGGCCTCAAACGCGTCCAATCGGTTGCCACCGGCATCGCCATCATGTCTCTGATGAGCAAGGTGCCAGCGGGAAAATTTAACCCGCAAGACTTATGGCTGCACTGTATCGGCATCGCCTTTGCCATGCTGGGTGTTGCGCGGTTCATGCCGGAAAAGATGCGGCCATCGGACGATCAGATTTTTCTTGGGGGCATGCTGCACGACATCGGATATCTGGTGCTGGCTTACCTTGACCCCAAACTCAGCGATAAGCTGCATACCCGTTTGGCCGCAGAAACCGATCGCCCGGCGCTGGAGGTCGAACGGGAAAATCTGGAAATATGCCACGATGAATTGGGCGCAGAGCTGGTGCGTCACTGGCATTTGCCCGAAGAAATCATCGCCGTATTGCGCTACCACCATAGTCCGGACGCAGCCGGAGCCGCCGTTGGACAGCCGCTGGTGCGCATGGTTAACATCGTGGAAAAACTGCTGCCATCCTTCGGCTTGAATGAGTATGTTGCTCCCAGCATCAGCGTCAAAGAGTGGGAGGCGCTGGGTATAGACCCGTCCAAAGAAGAAGAGGTAAAAGAGCAGGTAAGCGAGCAGGTGGAACATGCATTGCAGTTCGCCAGTTCATTTGCCTGACGCTGTGCTTATCGTCCACAAGCTGGCTCCTACGGTGGGATAGTAGAAAACGGACAATCCGTGATAATAATTTCGAGTCCCAATCTTGCCTGCCTGAAAATTGATTACGCCACCGAGACATCCTTCGCCAGATACACATCCTGAACCGCATTAAGCAGCGCAATACCGTCCGGCATCGGCTTTTGGAACGCCTTGCGCCCGAGGATCAGCCCCATGCCGCCGGCGCGTTTGTTGATGACCGCTGTGCGCACCGCTTGTTGCAAGTCGTCTTTGCCTGACTCGCCGCCGGAATTGATCAACCCCGTGCGCCCCATGTAGCAGTTCGCTACCTGATAGCGCACCAGATCGATGGGGTGATCGCTGGTGAGTTCGCTGTAAACCTTGGGATGGGTTTTGCCAAACTTGATGGCGTTGTAGCCGCCGTTGTTCTCCGCCATTTTCTGCTTCACGATGTCGGCGTTGATGGTGGCGGCGAGGTGATTGGCTTGTCCGGTCAGATCGGCGGCGACATGGTAGTCCTTGTCCGCAGTCTTGAACGCCGGGTTGCGCAGATAAGCCCACAGGATGGTCGCCATGCCTAGACTGTGAGCATGTTCGAATGCTTCGGAGACTTCCAGTATTTGTCGGCGTGAATGTTCCGAGCCGTAGAACACTGTCGCGCCCACCGCCACCGCGCCCATGTCGAAGGCCTGATCCACGCTGGCGAACAGCGTCTGGTCGAACATGTTGGGATAGGTCAGTATTTCGTTGTGGTTGATTTTGACGATGAACGGAATCTTGTGTGCATAGCGGCGTGCCACCGAACCCAGCACCCCCAGCGTGGAGGCCACGCCGTCGCAGCCGCCTTCGATGGCGAACTTGACGATGTTCTCCGGGTAGAAATACATCGGGTTGGGGGCGAACGAGGCACCGCCGGAATGTTCCACGCCTTGATCTACCGGCAGCAGCGAAAGATAACCTGTGTGCGCCAAGCGGCCATGTCCGTACAGCGCTTGCAGACTGCGCAGTACGCCGACCTTGCGATCCTTCATCGCCACCACGCGATCCACGTAATCCGGTCCCGGCAGGTGCAGCGATTCTTTGGGGATGCCGCTGCAACGGTATTTCAAAAGATGATCCGCTTCGCTGCCTAACAATTGCACGATATTCGTCATGATCTCGCTCCTTGTGGTTGAAATGGAGGGGCTATGCTACTCCTCTCGATAGTCAAGTAAATCCCTCTCGCTGTGTATAATTCAGAGCACTTGAAATCGCCTATTGAGTCCAAATTATGCAGACTATTCTCGGTATCCCCCTCAGTCCTTCCGCCACCAAAGTGATGCTGCTCGGCAGCGGCGAACTCGGCAAAGAAGTCATCATCGCCCTGCAACGCTTGGGCGTTGAAACCATCGCGTCGGACCTGCGCCTGTTCGGCAAACCGGAGTCGTTCGCGAAGCGTCGCATGGGCGTGGCGCTGGCAAACGGTAAGGACGTCGACGAGGCACGGTCTCGCGCCAAGCTGGCGGCGAGCAAAGTCATTCCTGTCAAAGCGCGATGATTACCGGTATTCACCACGCTACGTTTTTAACCGGCGACCTTGTCGAGGCGCGTGCATTTTACGAGGGTGTGTTGGGTTTGCGGCCAGACCCGAATCGTCCGCAGATGAGCTTCGACGGCGTGTGGTATGAAGTTGCGCCCGGCCAGCAGATACATCTGATGTTGTTGCCCGACCCGGAGGCCGGCTTGCGGCGCCCCGCGCACGGCGGACGCGATCGCCATGTGGCGTTGGTGGTTGCGGATATTTCGAAATTGATCGAACGGTTAAATAGCGCCGGGGTTGCCTATACCCTCAGCCAATCGGGCCGCAGTGCTTTGTTCTGCCGCGATCCGGATCATAACGCGCTGGAATTTGTTGAGTCCCTTAACGCGGGGTAACGGATTCAAATAATTCTTAAGCCGGTGGTATAAAAATTTATCGTGCCGAATAGGAGCTTCAAATCACTTCGGTATGAAATCCGGGGCGCATTTCCCGCGCATTCATTTTTCGTTGGATGCGCTACTAGGAAAATTCCTACTATTCCTTAATCCTAGAAAAAGCAGTTGTCCACGAAAGGCACGAAAAACACGAACAAAACCAAAGCGCTCACATGCTGCACAA
>CAZHIC010000066.1:0-6464 GCA_964532405.1 uncultured Gallionellaceae bacterium
CCAACCGGATATGGCTTTTAATTCCTGTCCGATTTCGTGTTCCGCAAATGTCTCGCATATACTCATCTGGTGTGTACGTTTCGTGCGCATTTTGGAGTTCCTAATGGTTGTGTTGTACGTTTGTAATCAATGACTTGACTGTAATCATACGCACTTCCGTTAGGCTTTTTCACTCAAAATAATTAGCTTTTTTTAAATAAAATCAATTCGTTATGTTTCTGGATGGGAACTAGTTAATCTGTGGAAATCTGCGTAATCTGCGGACAACTGCTTTTTGTAGGTTAAATTAACTTGAGCCGGTAGCACTTTCAAGGGTAAAATGCCGCACTTTTTTATTGGAGAGGAAGTAAATGTCTATTACTACGGCACAAAAATCGCAAATCGTGGCCGATTATCAACGAGCAACGGGTGACACAGGTTCCCCTGAGGTTCAAGTGGCATTGGTCACTGCGAGAATTAATTATCTAACAGATCATTTTAAAGAGCACAGCAAGGATCATCACTCCCGCCGTGGTCTATTGCGTCTGGTTAGCCGTCGCCGCAAGTTGCTCGATTATCTGAAGAGCAAGAATGAAGCGGGCTACCGCGAACTCATCAAGCGCTTAGAGTTGCGCAAGTAATACAGACAGCGGGTCGCATTTGCGGCCCGCGTCGTTTTAGCTGTCGTTGTTATATATATCCGGCGTAGTCGCGCCATGTCATCCCGAGAGAGGTCTACCTTGAGTCACTTTAAAAAAACGATTAGTTACGGCAAACATCAGCTGACTATAGAAACAGGCGAAATAGCCCGCCAAGCAACGGGTGCCGTGATGGTTAGCCTGGACGACACTGTTGTGTTGGTTACCGTCGTCGGCACAAAAAATGCGAAAGCGGAACAAGACTTCTTCCCGCTGACTGTCGATTATCAAGAGCGCACGTATGCGGCCGGCAAGATACCCGGCGGATTTTTTAAACGCGAAGGCCGCCCCAGCGAAAAAGAGATTTTGACATCGCGTTTGATCGACCGCCCTCTGCGTCCGCTGTTTCCGGAAAGTTTTTATAACGAAGTGCAAATCGTGGCGACCGTGGTGTCGTCCGACAGCCAGATAGACTCTGACATTCCGGCCATGATCGGTGCGTCAGCTGCGTTGGCTATATCCGGTATTCCTTTCGACGGCCCCATTGGTGCGGCGCGAGTGGGTTATCTGAATGGTCAGTATGTATTGAACCCGACCGCCGATGAGCTCAAAACATCCCAGATGGATTTGGTTGTTGCGGGCACTGCTAATGCAGTGCAGATGGTTGAATCCGAAGCGCAGGAACTTTCCGAAGAAGTGATGCTGGGTGCGGTGGTGTTCGGTCATGAACAAATGCAGGCCGTCATCAACGCCATCAACGAAATGGCCGATGCGGTAGGCAAAGATGCGTGGGATTGGGAGCCGGCCGCGAAGGATGCAAACTTGATTGCCAAGCTGGCCGAGTTGGCCGAGAAAGAACTGCAAGTTGCTTATGCTGTGCGTCAGAAACAAGCGCGTACAGAGCAAGTCGATAGCATTCGCGGTCGCGTATTTGAGTCACTGTCTGCACAGTTCCCCGATGTTTCCAAGAATCATCTGGGCGAATTGTTCGGTGCATTGGAAGCGAAGATTGTGCGCGGCCAGATTCTCAGCGGCGAACCGCGTATTGATGGTCGCGATACTCGCACCGTGCGTCCGATCACCATCCGTACCGGCGTGTTGCCGCGTACCCACGGCTCTGTACTGTTTACCCGTGGCGAGACTCAGGCACTGGTCGTGGCAACGCTGGGGAGTATGCGTGATTCGCAAAAGATCGATGCGCTTCAGGGCGAGTTTACTGACCGCTTTATGCTGCATTACAACTTTCCTCCCTACGCCACTGGCGAAACGGGTCGTGTAGGTACGCCCAAGCGCCGCGAAATCGGCCATGGTCGTCTGGCTAAGCGTGCGCTGGTTGCGGTGTTGCCAAGCGAAGATGATTGCGGTTACGCCATGCGTGTCGTGTCTGAGATCACAGAGTCAAACGGTTCCAGCTCGATGGCTTCTGTCTGTGGCGGTTGCTTGGCACTGATGGATGCGGGCGTGGCCATGAAGGCTCATGTTGCCGGTATCGCAATGGGCTTGATCAAGGATGGCAATCGTTTCGCCGTGTTGACCGACATCTTGGGTGATGAAGATCATCTGGGTGATATGGACTTTAAAGTGGCCGGCTCTGAGCAAGGCATTACCGCTTTGCAAATGGACATCAAGATCAACGGCATCACCAAAGAAATCATGAAAGTCGCGTTGGATCAAGCTCGCGAAGGCCGTATGCATATTCTCGGCATCATGAAGCAAACGATGCCAACCGTGCGTCCAGAAGTTTCTGAACATGCGCCGCGCATGATTAAAATGAAGATCAACTCCGAAAAAATCCGTGATGTGATCGGCAAGGGCGGTGCGGTGATCCGTGCGCTGACCGAAGAAACCGGTACAACCATCGACATCGACGATGAAGGCAATATCACTATCTCGTGTGTCAATGGCGATGCGGGTCTGCTGGCGAAGAAGCGTATCGAAGACATCGTGGCCGAAGTCGAAGTGGGTAAAACCTACGAGGGTCCAGTAATCAAGCTGTTGGATTTTGGCGCGATCATCAATATCCTGCCGGGTAAAGATGGCTTGTTGCATATCTCGCAAATCTCCAATGAGCGTATTGCGAATGTCTCGGATCATCTGAAAGAAGGCCAGATCGTTAAAGTGAAGGTGCTGGAGGCAGATGAGAAAGGCCGTATGCGCTTGAGCATGAAGGCGTTGCTTCCACAAGCTGAGGCTCCAATAGCAACGGCTGAATAAAGCCTGAGACGTGAATAAAAAAGCCCCGCTTCGGCGGGGCTTTTTTATGTCTGGGCTTAAAGTAAATCAGGCTTTTGTATTGACATGAGTTCCTACAGTCTGTCCGCTCGTATTGACCGTAGACCCAGTGCGCTCGGGTGGTGGAGGTGTTTTATTTTTGTCTTCACGCGGGGCTTCGCTGGTTTTTTCAGGCGTCTTCTGAGCTTGGGCTTGAGGCTGCACTGAAGGCGAGTTGTAACTGCCCGGAGAAACAGAATTGACGGCCATGATAATGACTCCTCTAAAAATGTAATCCAGCATGCTGATCGAAACTTGGGAAGCGGTGCTCCCCGATTGCGCTACAATTCTGCTCCTACTTATGAATGATTTCAAATGAAATTTTCTAGCAAATGTCGCTTATGTGTACGACTGTCAACGTTTTTGGATGAGGTGAAGTCTGCGCATCCCGACTATTATGCAAAGCCGGTCCCCTCCTTTGGCGATGCTGATGCCCGTCTGTTGATCGTGGGACTGGCTCCCGGTATGAACGGTGCAAATCGTACAGGACGGCCTTTTACAGGGGATTATGCGGGCAATTTACTTTACTCGACGCTGCATCAATTTGGGTTTTCCAGCAGTGCTGAGCCATTGGATGTGGACGGACAGGCGAATGCAAAATTGGTCTTAAATAACTGCCGTATCACCAATGCGGTGCGCTGCCTGCCCCCGCAAAACAAGCCGGAGCCAAACGAAATCAAGCTGTGCAATGGTTATTTGGCGGGCGAATTGGACATGTTGCCGCGAGGTGCGGCGATATTGGCTCTCGGTACGATAGCTCATCAAGCCGTGGTGCGGGCGAGTGGTTTACGGGCGAAGGATTACGGTTTTGCCCATGGCGCCCAGCATGTATTGCCAGGTGGCCTGCATTTCTATGATAGCTATCATTGCAGTCGCTACAATACGCAGACGAAACGTTTAACCACGCCGATGTTCCACGCTGTCTTTGAATCCATCGCCAAATATCTTGAATCAGCCCGTTTTTGATCCTAAGTCCTTTGTTGCGTCACTGCCTTTATTGCCCGGCGTATACCGTATGCTGGATGCGGCAGGGGAAGTGTTGTATGTCGGAAAAGCGGGGCAGCTGAAAAAGCGCGTCGGCTCGTATTTTCAAAAGACGAATATTTCACCACGCATACGTTTGATGGTGTCTCACATTGCGCGTATTGAAATTACGGTGACGCGCACCGAAGCAGAAGCATTGCTGCTGGAAAACAATCTCATCAAGTCTTTAAAGCCGCGTTACAACATACTTTTTAGAGACGATAAAACCTATCCGTACATTGTCCTTACGGGACATGAGTTTCCGCGTGTGGCTTATTATCGCGGCGCGACGCAAAGACAGCATCAATATTTCGGGCCTTACCCGAATTCGTATGCGGCAAAAGAAACCATCGCCCTGCTGCAAAAGATATTTCGCTTGCGCACCTGCGAAGATAACGTGTTTAACAATCGCACGCGTCCCTGCCTGTTGCACCAGATACATCGTTGTAAGGCGCCCTGCGTGCGACTGATCTCTACTGAAGAATATGCCACCGATGTGCGCAATGCGGTTTTGCTGTTGCAGGGCAAGCATGGCGAGGTGGAGGCGAGCTTGCGTAGTGCAATGGAACTGGCTGCGGAAGAGATGCGTTACGAGCAGGCCGCAGCCTTGCGTGACCAGTTACAGGCACTGCGCACCGTGCAGCAAAAACAATACATGGAGAGCGGTAAAGCGACGGATGCCGATATCGTGGCGGTCGCCGAACTGGATGGTGAGTTGTGTGTGACACTGGCCGTGGTGCGTGGCGGACGACATTTGGGCGACAAACATTTCTTCCCGCAAAATGCTGTGGGAGAAAGTGCTGGCGAAGTGTTGGAGGCTTTTCTGGCGCAGCAATATTTGAGCCGCACTATTCCCGCGTTAATTTTAACCAGCCTTCCCGTCGCTACAGAAGAACTGGAAAATCTGTTCACGGAACAAGCCGGATATAAAGTGCAGATTCGTCATGCCGTTACCGGCGAGAGAAGGCAGTGGTTAGATATGGCGCTCAATAACGCCTTGTTAGCCCTGCAGCAAAGGGCCGGGCAGCAGGGCGGTCAAATGATGCGCGTAGAGGCTTTACGCACTGTTTTAGCTATGCCGCAACTAAAGCGCATCGAATGCTTCGACATCAGTCATACCATGGGTGAAGCGACAGTCGCATCCTGCGTGGTGTACGACGATTTTGCAATGCGTACTTCGGAGTATCGCCGTTACAACATCACCGGCATCACGGGGGGGGATGATTACGCCGCGATGCGTCAAGCTTTGCTGCGCCGCTATCAGAAGTTGCAACAGGGTGAGGGGAAGCGCCCTGATCTAGTATTGATCGACGGGGGCATCGGGCAATTGGGTATGGCTAGCGAGGTCATGTCCGAACTCGGCTTAGACATCCCTTTGCTAGGTGTTGCCAAAGGCGTAGAGCGCAAGCCCGGAATGGAGCAATTGTTTCGCCCCTTGGTAGAAAAGCCGCTACAATTGAAAGCTGACAATCCCGCCTTGCATTTGATCCAACAAATACGTGATGAAGCCCATCGTTTTGCAATTGCAGGACACCGCGCAAAACGGGGAAAGATTCGTATGGCTTCAATGCTGGAAGAGATTGCCGGGGTAGGGGAGAAGCGCCGACGCAACCTATTGGCGCGATTTGGCGGGTTGAAAGGTGTACAACAAGCCAGCGTTGAAGAGCTGGCACGAGTCGAGGGAATAAGCCCTGCGCTCGCAGAGAAAATTTATCAGCAATTTCATTGACCATGCCGTACAACATACCCAATTTGCTGACCTGGTTCAGAATACTGATGATTCCCGTATTCATCACCGTGTTCTACCTGTCGGACGAAACTCTAAGTGTTCACAACAAACACTTGGTCGGTACGCTCATCTTTGCCGCAGCTGCGTTTACAGACTGGCTCGATGGCTACTTGGCACGCAAGCTCAATCAAACTTCAGCATTCGGCGCATTCCTAGATCCGGTCGCCGATAAACTCATGGTGACCGCAGCACTGATCGTATTGGTCAAGCTCGGCTATGTGGATGCCATCATCGCTTTTATCATCATCGGGCGCGAGATCGCAATCTCAGCCCTGCGCGAATGGATGGCGCAATTGGGTAGCAGCAAAAACATAGCCGTCTCAATGATAGGCAAGGTGAAAACATCTTTCCAGATGATCGCGATATTGCTCTTGCTGTACCACGAGCCAGTGCTGATTTTTTCTGCCGATACACTGGGAACATTGCTTATCTATATCGCCGCGTTACTCACCCTATGGTCGATGGTGTATTACCTGATGCTGGCGATGCCGCAAATTTCAAAAAAAACTCGCGAATGAAATTGATTTTTTTTCGTGTCATCTGTATAGTGCTGCCTCTTCGGGGTGTAGCGTAGCCTGGTAGCGCGCCTGCTTTGGGAGCAGGATGTCGGGAGTTCGAATCCCCCCACCCCGACCAGTTTTTGTATTAAGTTAAGTCGTCTTGTCACCGAATGGAATTGTGACCTTCCCTCGGTTTTTCGTCTTCCAACGGGGGGGGCATGCTACCAGTTTTTCCTTCAGTTGAGCGTTGAGCCAGTCTGCCAG
>CAZHIC010000067.1:0-6410 GCA_964532405.1 uncultured Gallionellaceae bacterium
ACATACATCTCACAACCCTCTTCGCTCAGGCTCATCTCTGGATTGGAAAATACTGAGTGTGACGTGCAGCATGCCTATATTGTATGGGCGCAGCACCGGACAATAAAAACAGCTACGTGATTCCAGAGGGACGCCGACACCCTACTCCAGCCAGATGAACGTGCCCATGCGTCCGGTCATGCCATCGCGCCGATAAGAGAAGAAACGCGCAGGATCGTTATAGGTGCAGTGCTCGCCCCCGTAAACGCGTGAAACACCCAGTGCATGCAGGCGTTGACGTGCCAGCAGATAGATGTCGGCCAGCCACTTGCCCTCGGTGCCGTGCAAGAAGGCTTCTGCCGCCTGCGCGTGGTGCGCGATGAATTCAGCGCGCACCTCCTCGCCCACTTCGAATGCGCGCTGACTGATGGCCGGGCCGAACCAAGCCATCAACTTGTGCGGCGCAACGCCCATCGACTGCACCGTCGCATCGATCACGCCTGCCGCCAATCCTTTCCAACCCGCGTGCGCCACACCGACCACCGTGCCAGCTTCATCGCACAGCAATACAGGAAGACAATCCGCCGTCATCGCCACACAGACCGCACCGCGACGATGCGCTACGCTAGCATCAGCCAGAATCAGGCAACCCGCATTGTCCGCATCGGCGACGACCGTGCCATGCACTTGCTGTAACCATACCGGCTCGCTGGGCATGAGCGTTGCGAGCATCTGCCGGTTGCGCGCCACAGAGTGCGACGCATCGCCCACATGATCGCCCAAATTGAAACTGTCATACGGTGCGACACTCACGCCGCCGATGCGCGTGGTCTGCAAGCTGCGCACATTTTTGGGGGCGGGCCAATCGGGGATGAGGCAGCGTTCAACGGGCATGACGAACATCCTCCCTTGACAATGAAATTCGTCGCGCCCGTTTCCCTCTCCCTAACCCTCTCCCGCAAGCGGGCGAGGGGACGAACGAACGCTGCGCGAATTTCAAATTACCGAATCTCATGCGCAACCGCCCTGATCCTTTCCAACAACTGGCGCATATCGCCTGGCATATTCACCTGCCATTCCATCCACTCGCCCGTCTCGGGATGTTCCAACCCCAAACGTTCCGCGTGCAAGGCTTGGCGCGGAAATTCCAGCAAGGTGGAACGCATCTGCGGCGGGCATTTTTGCGCGCCCTTGATGTAGATATGGTCGCCCACCAGCGGATGGCGCAGATGCGCCATGTGGACGCGAATCTGGTGCGTGCGTCCGGTTTCCAGTTTGCAGCGCAACAAGGTGCAACCGGGGAACGATTCAACCACGGAATAATGCGTAACGGCGGGCTTTCCACCTTCCACCACGGCCATCTTGGTGCGTTGCGAGGGATGGCGGTCTATAGGCTCATCGACCCGCCCGCCGCGCTCGATCTCGCCGTGCGCCAACGCCAGATATTCGCGGCTCACGCTACGATCCTGCAACTGGCGCACCAGATCGGTTTGCGCGGTGATCGTCCGCGCCACCACCAGCAGACCGCTGGTATCTTTATCCAGTCGATGCACGATACCTGCTCGCGGGACTCCGCCCAGCGACGGATCATGGTGCAGCAAGGCATTGAGCAGAGTGCCCTGCCAATTGCCACTACCCGGATGCACCACCAGCCCGACCGGCTTGTTGATGACGAGGATGCTGTCGTCTTCGTAAACGATCTCAAGCGCGATGTCCTCGGCCAGATAGGGCTGATCGGCAAGATTACTCTGCGGAATGACCTTGAGCTTCTCGCCGCCCCACACTTTCTGCTTGGAAGTCGCCGCAGCACCATTCAACGTGACCTGCCCTTGCGCCACCCATTCTTGCAAGCGGCTGCGCGAATACTCCGGCAGCAGCTTTGCCAGCGCCTGATCCAGACGCATCCCGCCATACTCAAGCGGCACGGTAAAACTCAATGCTGACGGAACTTCCGGGAGTGCGGCGGCATCGAGGTCGGCATCTGCATCCGCGTCGAACGGGGTAACACTAGGCTGGGTGGCGTGGGTATCTTTGGTATAATTGTGCATATTTTTATTGGATTCGGTCATGCGCCATAGTTTATACGTTTTTCTCCTGCTCACGTTAGTTGCATGCAGCACCGCCCCCGATGACAAGAACTATTCCGCCGAAGAGCTCTACTCTATGGCGACGGGGAACATGGAAGACCACAGCTTCGAGCAGGCGGTAAAAAAGTTCGAGAAGCTGCAATCGCGCTACCCCTATGGACG
Organism: uncultured Gallionellaceae bacterium; assembly: GCA_964532405.1. Classification (GTDB taxonomy): domain Bacteria; phylum Pseudomonadota; class Gammaproteobacteria; order Burkholderiales; family Gallionellaceae; genus PALSA-1006. The sequence goes on from CAZHIC010000067.1 coordinate 2,229, forward strand.
CTATGCGCAGCAGGCACAAATGGAGATCGCTTACGCCTACTACAAACAGGGCGAACCGGCTCCAGCGCTCAGCGCGATCGAGCGTTTCCTCAAGCAATATCCCAACAATACGCATATCGACTATATGTATTACCTGAAAGGGCTGATCAATTTCGATGAGAATTTGAACGGCGTATTGAACGCGATTTCGCAGCAAGACCCTTCCGAGCGCGACCCGAAATCGGTACGCGAATCGTTCAACGCCTTCAAGGAATTGGTGACTCGCTTTCCCTCTAGCTCATACACCCCCGACGCAAGGCTGCGTATGCAATATCTCCTCAACACCTTGGCCGGATCAGACGTCCATATCGCCAGCTATTACCTCCGTCGCGGCGCTTACATCGCCGCAGCGAATCGGGCCAAAGGCGTGCTGATCGATTACCCGCAAACGCCGCAAACGCGCGAGGCGTTGCAGATCATGGTGCAAGCCTACGGCGCGATGGGAATGAACGACCTGCGCGATGACGCGCAGCGCGTGCTGAACCAAAACACCACGCCCAATGAACGCGCGCCTGCACCGACAAAGCCGCAGAGCAAACCTGATGCGGGCGCCGGTTCCGGCGTCGCATCTGGAGCCCGTCCTTGAAATTCTGCCCCGAATGCGGAGCCCCCGTCGAGCTGCGCCTGCCGCAGGACGACAACCGCGAACGCCACGTCTGCACCGTGTGCGCCTCCATTCATTACCACAACCCTAAGCTCATCGTCGGCGCTATCCCCGAGTGGAAAGACGGACGCATTCTGCTGTGCCGCCGCGCCATCGAGCCGCGCCACGGTTTATGGACACTGCCCGCCGGATTCATGGAAAACGGCGAGACCACTGCCGAAGCCGCCGCACGCGAAACGCTGGAAGAAGCCAACGCGCGGGTCGACATCGGCGAACTATATTCGATGCACAACCTGCCCTATATCAATCAGGTGCATTTGCTGTTCCGCGCCCGCCTGCTCGACCTCGACTTCTCGCCCGGCGTAGAAAGTCTGGAAGTCGCACTTTTTAAAGAAAGCGAAATTCCGTGGGATACGCTCGCCTTTCGTCCGGTGAAATACACCTTGCAACGCTATTTTGCCGATCACAAAAACGGCGGCTTCCCATTTTTTATAGCAGATTTAACTCCACCAGCGCAAAAACACGACAATCACGCATAATCCGACCATTGATCGCCGAAACACACCGCATGAAATCTATCCTTATCCTCTCTATCGTCCTTCTTTTAACGGGATGCGCTGCAACCCCGAACAGCGACCCGAAAGACCCGTTTGAAAGCTATAACCGCAAAGCATATAAATTCAACGACGCGCTCGACAGAAACGTACTCAAGCCGGCAGCCAAAGGTTACAACGCCGTCTTACCCGAACCCGTCAAGATCATGTTGCACAACTTTTTTTCCAATCTGGACGATGTCACCGTCACGCTGAACGACTTGCTGCAACTGAAATTCAAACAAGCGGCGTCAGACGGCAGCCGGGTCTTATTCAATTCCACATTCGGAATATTCGGCCTCCTGAACGTCACCAGCAATCTCGAAAAACATAACGAGGACTTCGGCCAAACGCTGGGTTATTGGGGTGTCGGCAGCGGGCCGTATCTGATGCTGCCGTTCTTCGGCCCCAGTTCGGTACGCGATGGAGTGGGACTGGGAGGAGACAGCATGACGAGCGTCATCACCAACATTCGCGACGTGCCCACGCGCAACAGCTTGTATGTCACCGACAAGATCCACGTCCGCGCTGGGTTACTGGAACTCGACCAGACGCTAGACGATGCTTCTGATCGCTACACCTTCATCCGCGACTTTTACCTCGCGCGCCGCCAGAGCCTGGTGTACGACGGCAATCCGCCAAGAGCAACATATATCGACGAGGAAGATTGATTCTGGAGTGCAGCGGCACGACGCTGGTTTTTAAACAGCGAACGCTGGTTTTTAAACAGCGAACGCTGCTTTTTAAACAGCGAACGCTGCTTTTTAAAACCGCGCAGTCATGCCAGCGCACTCCAAACGATTAGCGTGCCGCGCGCAACGCCTCGATACGCTCATCCAATGGCGGGTGGGTCATAAACAATTTGGAAAATCCGCCGCTGCTGGAAATCGCCATCGCCGCCATGTTTTCCGGCATCGCCGCTTTCTCGTGATTGACTTTCAATTTCTCCAGTGCAGAAATCATCTTTTGGCGTCCTGCCAGATTCGCCCCGCCCGCATCGGCACGGAACTCGCGCTGGCGCGAAAACCACATGACAACGATGCTGGCCAATACGCCCAACACCAGTTGCGCCACGATTTCGGCCACAAATGCACCGATGCCGGGGCCTTCACGTCCATCGTTCTTGAGCAGTACACGATCCACAAAATAGCCGAACAGCTTGGAGAAGAACACCACGAAGGTATTGACCACGCCCTGAATCAAGGCCAGCGTCACCATGTCGCCGTTGGCGACGTGGCTGATCTCATGCGCCAGCACCGCTTCGACTTCATCTTTGCTCATGTTGTTGAGCAACCCGGTGCTCACTGCCACCAATGCGTCGTTGCGGTTCCATCCGGTCGCGAAAGCGTTCACATCCGGCGCGTCGTAAATCGCCACTTCCGGCATACCAATACCGGCAGCCTGTGCCTGACGACGCACCGTTTCCAGCAACCAGCGCTCGGTCGGATCGAACGGATTCGTGATGACCTGCGCACCGACCGACTGCTTGGCCATCCATTTGGACATGAACAAAGAAACAATCGAACCGGCAAAACCGATCACGGCCGACAACACCAACAACGCGGTGAAATTGATACCGCCACTCTGATCCATCCAGCGATCCACGCCCAGCAAGCGCAACGTGATGTTGATGACGAGCAGAACCGCGACATTGGTCAAAATAAATAGGAAAATACGTTTCATTGCTTGTCTCCGAAATGACTGATAAAACCAAATTTTATTAGCTAAACATCCCCTCCCCCATGCAGGGGGAGGGTTAGGGTGGGGGTAGAAACGCTGCATCTCAACGAGCCAACCCCCATCCTAGCCTTCCCCCTGCATGGGGGAAGGAACAAATTTAGCGCGAATGAAAATATTACCACGCACCCTCACGGCCCCCCAGATGGGGGCATAAAGCAAAGTTTCAAGCCCCTTGCGAGCATCACATTAACTGGCGGTGATACACTCGCGCGCTATTGGAGCACCACAAGGAGAAAAAGTTGCACGCGTTATTCAATCACCCCGCAGTACAAGCTGGCCTGATCCCATTCATGGTTGCCTTTGCAAGTGCAGAACTCTTTCAGCGTCTGCGTTTGAGCGGTTTAGCCATCATTGGCGGTTTCGCCGCCACGGTCTATTTTGCCAGCGACTTCACGCTCGAATCCCACACCGTGGCGCATAAAATAATCTGGCTCGGCATCGCCGCGAGCGCCATCTCCGTCCCGCTCACACTACTGACTTGGGCACACTGGCGCCCTGCTCTCGCGGCACTTGCCGCTGGCTCGGCGACATGGGCAATTTGGGGCATCCTGCAACAATTGGCACTCGCCGACGCACTGCTATGGGGTGCGGCTTGTGCGCTCTACGTGGGCTGGCTGGTATTTTGGTTCGACGGACTGCGCGACAAATCCGTGGCAGCGGGTAACGCAGGACTCGCACTGGGAATAGGCACGGGGGTAGCGGCACTGCTCGGTGCTGCTGAATTGCTCGGAAAATTCGGCCTAGCGGTGGGCGCGGCTGCCGCCGCCTACCTGCTAATCCAGATCATCACCAACAACCGCCTGCCCTGTGGCCGCAGCTTCACCTTGCCGCTTGCACTTATCGCTGGATTGGTCGGGTGCTTTGCGGTGATCAGCTCACACCAATCCTGGTACACCCTCCCTGTTCTAGGGCTGATTCCCCTTGCGGCGCTCATTCCGGTTCCAGAAAAATGGGCCGTGTGGCTACAATCGCTCACCCTATCTTTGCTGACTATTGCGTGTGCGGCAGGTGCGGTCTATATAACTTGGCATCCACCGTTTTAACCGATACACCAAACAAAAGGGCAAGCCGTTGGCTTGCCCTTTTTTATTTTCACAGCCATTACGACCTACTCCCCCGCGACCTCTTTCAAGAAAGCGATGACATTGTTGGCGAGCGTCTCTTCGGCATACTCGGACGCCTCTTCCCAGTCGAACTCGTCGTGGA
>CAZHIC010000068.1:0-6282 GCA_964532405.1 uncultured Gallionellaceae bacterium
GCTTGAGCATCTGCTCGGTGACGGTGAAGTCGGCGATCACGCCGTCTTTCATCGGACGGATAGCGGTGATGTTGCCGGGTGTACGACCCAACATCTGCTTGGCCGCCAGGCCGACCTGCTGGATCACTTTCTTGCCGTTGGGGCCACCTTCCTGACGGATCGCCACCACCGACGGCTCGTTCAATACGATGCCCTGACCGCGCGCCCAGATCAATGTATTGGCGGTACCCAAGTCGATGGCCAAGTCATTGGAAAAATAACCGTTGAAGTAATTAAACATATTCTTGCCTTAAGTGTAGAAGGGGTGCGTCTCTAAAGACGTTTATGATAACCTATTAAGCTCGTTTTGATAAAGCGTTACACCACCATGTCTTTAAGCATAGCCGATGTAGAAAAAGTCGCCCGCCTCGCCCGTTTGGCGATGACTGGGCAAGAGATTCAAACCGCGCAAGCGCAGCTTTCGAACATTTTTGGCTTAATTGCCGAAATGCAGGCCGTCGATACCACGGGTATCGAGCCCATGTCGCACAGCCAGGATCTGAGCCAGCGCCTGCGCGAGGACATCGTTACAGAAGCCAATCAGCGCGAGGCTTTCCAAGCCATCGCCCCGCAAACCGAGGCGGGCTTATACCTCGTCCCGCAGGTCATCGAGTAACAGTATGTTCAATTCCTCATTACGCCAACTCGGCGACGCTTTGCGCGCCAAAAAAATTTCCAGTGTCGAACTGACGCAGAGCTATCTCGACCGCATCGCCAAGCATAATCCGCAGCTCAACGCGTTTATTACGCTGAATCCAGAAACCTCGCTGGCGCAGGCGCGCGAAGCTGATGCCCGTTTGGCTTCCGGCAAAACCGATGCACTCACCGGCATCCCCATTGCACAAAAAGACATCTTCTGCGCCAAGGGCTGGCTTACCACCTGCGGCTCAAAGATGCTGCACAACTTCGTCTCGCCCTACGATGCGCATGTCATTTCACAATTCAACAATGCGGGCGCGATCAACCTCGGCAAGACCAACATGGACGAATTCGCCATGGGTTCGTCCAACGAGACTTCGCACTACGGCACGGTGAAAAACCCGTGGGACACGGCACGCGTACCCGGCGGCTCTTCCGGTGGCACGGCTGCAGCAGTGGCTGCACGTCTATGCGCGGCGGCCACCGGCACCGATACCGGCGGCTCGATTCGCCAGCCTGCTGCGCTGTGTGGCATTTCCGGCCTAAAGCCGACCTACGGCGTGGTATCGCGCTACGGCATGATCGCCTTCGCTTCCAGTCTCGATCAGGCAGGCCCGATGGGACGCAGCGCGGAAGACTTGGCGCTGTTGCTCAACACCATGGCCGGATTCGACGAACGCGACTCCACTTCGTTGCAGCGCGAAAAAGAAGACTACGCGCGCGACCTGAACAAACCGCTGCACGGCCTACGCATCGGCCTACCCAAAGAATTTTTTGCCGAAGGCTTGAGCAGCGATGTGGCGCAAGCCGTAGAAGCATCCATCGCCGAATACAAAAAACTCGGCGCAACCGTCGTCGACATCAGCCTACCAAACACCAAGCTGTCCATCCCGGTGTACTACGTGCTGGCTCCGGCGGAAGCGTCGAGTAACCTGTCGCGCTTTGACGGCGTGCGCTACGGTTACCGCGCACCTGAATATACCGACCTCGCCGACATGTACGAGAAGAGCCGCGCGCAGGGCTTCGGTGAAGAAGTGAAACGCCGCATCATGATCGGCACTTATGTGTTGAGCCACGGCTATTACGATGCCTATTACCTGCAAGCGCAGAAGATTCGCCGCCTGATCGCGCAGGACTTCACCGAAGCGTTTAAGCAGTGCGACGTCATCATGGGGCCGACCTCGCCTTCCACCGCATTCAAGCTGGGTGAAAAAGGCGACGATCCGGTGCAGATGTATTTGTCCGACATCTATACCATCGCGATGAACCTCGCCGGACTGCCCGGCATGTCCATCCCTTGCGGCTTCGGCGCGAACAACATGCCGGTGGGCTTGCAGATCATCGGCAACTATTTTGAAGAAGCGCGCATGCTGAATGTGGCGCACCAATATCAACTGGCAACTGACTGGCATGAGCGCACTCCAAATGAAATATGAAACAAACATTAACCACAGAGACACAGAGACACAGAGATCTTTCTCTGGTTTTCCTCTGTGTCTCTGTGTCTCTGATGAAACAACTAGCCATTCGACTAAGCTGGCAAAAAACGCCAGCCAAGTCGCTGGTTATGTGGTGAAAAGGTTTTATTTATGACCTGGGAAATCGTTATCGGGCTGGAAGTACACACTCAGCTTTCCACCCACACTAAAATCTTTTCTGGCGCATCGACCGCGTTCGGTGCTGAACCGAACACACAGGCCGACGCGGTGAGCATCGCGCTGCCGGGTGTGTTGCCCGTGCTGAACAAAGGTGCGGTGGAACGCGCGCTCAAGTTTGGCTTGGCGGTTGGTGCGCACATCGCGCCGCGCTCGGTGTTCGCGCGCAAGAATTATTTCTATCCCGACTTGCCCAAAGGCTACCAGATTAGCCAGTTTGATCTGCCTATCGTGGGGCAAGGCGCGCTGACTATTCAGGTCGAACCGCTATCTGGAAACGCGAAACCCTACGAAAAAACCGTGCGCATCACGCGCGCGCATCTGGAAGAAGACGCGGGTAAATCGGTACACGGCGAATCACAAGGCGTTACCGGTGTGGACTTGAACCGTGCCGGAACACCGCTGCTGGAAATCGTTTCCGAGCCGGATATGTGTTCCGCCGCCGAAGCTGTGGCCTATGCCAAAGCCCTGCATTCACTGGTGCGCTGGATTGGCATTTGCGACGGCAACATGCAGGAAGGTTCGTTCCGCTGCGACGTGAACGTGTCGGTGCGCAAACTCGGCGCGCCACTCGGCACGCGCCGCGAGATCAAGAATCTCAACTCGTTCAAATTCATGCAGCAGGCCATCGACTACGAAGTGCAATGGCAGATCGACACGCTGGAGAGCGGCGGCAAGATTCAACAGGCCACCATTCTGTTCAACCCGGACACGGGCGAGACGCGCGCGATGCGCAGCAAAGAAGATGCGCACGATTACCGCTACTTCCCCGATCCCGATTTGTTGCCGCTGGACATCTCGCCCGCGATGCTGGCGCAAGCACGCGCCTCGCTGCCGGAACTGCCGCAGGCCAAGCGTGAACGCTACATGGGCGAGTACGCGCTCACCGCTTACGATGCCAACAGCCTGACCTCTTCGCGTGAAATGGCCGACTATTTCGAGACCGCGCTGCACGCCCTCTCTCCCTCTCCTCAATCCTCTGGAGAAACAACTAGCCATTCGACTAAGCCCGCGAGCGGGCAAGTCGCTGGTTATCCCGCAAGCGGGCGAGGAGGCGAACGAGAAAATCAATCTTCTATCTCTGCCAAGCTGTGCGCCAACTGGCTGATCGGCGAAGTGAGCGCGCAACTCAATCGCGACGGTCTGGATATAGCGCAATGCCCGGTGAGCGCGCAACAACTTGGCGGCATGTTGGCGCGCATCGCCGACGGCACCATCTCCAATTCCGGCGCGAAAGAAGTGTTTCGCACGCTATGGTCTGAAGGCGGCGATGCCGATGCCATCATCGAAGCCAAGGGACTAAAACAAGTTTCCGACAGCGGCGCAATCGAAGCACTGGTGGATGAGATCATCGCGGGCAATGCCGACAAGGTAGCGGAATATCGCGGCGGAAAAGACAAGCTGTTCGGCTTCTTCGTTGGCCTCGCTATGAAAGCCAGTAAAGGCAAAGCCAATCCGGCACAGCTGAACGACATTCTGAAGAAGAAGCTGGAAGGTTAAAAGTTGCGCGGTTTGTGTGGTGCGTTGGCAAACAATCGGTCATACAGCCAGCGCGGCAATCGCTTCAACAGCCATCCCACCCACCCCATCTGCCAAGGCACCACGGCAAACGATTTGCCGCATTCAATGACGCGCGCCATGCGTTCTGCGGCATCGTCCACTTCTAGTATGAACGGCATCGGATAAGTGTTTACATCAGTCATCGGCGTCTTGATGTAACCGGGACAGAGCGTCACCACTTTTACACCGCTACCGCGCAATTCGACGCGCAGACTTTCCAGATACGAAATAGCCGCCGCCTTGGAAGCCGAATAAGCCCCGGCACCGGGCAGTCCGCGAAAGCCCGCCACGCTGGCGATGCCGACCAAAACCCCTCCCGACCTCCCCTTCTCAGGGGAGGAGTTAGCAAGCATCGCGCTCAGGAATGGCTGAAAGGTCTTCACCATACCCAGCACATTGATGTCCATCACTTGCTGGAACACATCGATGTCTTCGGCATATTCTGTGAGCGTGCCGCGACTCACGCCCGCATTGGCAATGACGATGTCAGGCACGCCGACGCGCGCTATGAAGTCGCCCGCCGCCTGTTGAACGGCAGGCGCATCGCGCACATCCAGCGCATAACAAAATACTTTATCAGGGAACTCCGCTGTAAGAGTTTGCAGCAATTCGCCGCGTCGGGCGAAAGCGGCGACGGTCGCGCCGCGCTCAAGATAATGGCGCGCGAGGGCAAAACCGATGCCGCTCGACGCGCCGCTAATTACAACTTTCATCAACGCTTGCTGCGTTCCTTGCGCGCTTTAACGATCAAATCGTTCAACACGCTGATCGTCTCTTCCGGGGTCAGGCCGGTAACGACATATTTGCCATCCACGATGACCGTAGGCGTGCCGCGTATGCCGTAATCGCGCACCATCTGGTTGCTGCGCGACACTTTGCTGCTCATGGTAAACGAGTTGTAGTCTGCCGAGAACTTGGCGCGATCCACGCCGCGTTGCGCAACAAAATCCAGAATCTTCGCCTCGTCGCTCAGGTCGATATTGTTCACATTCCACGCGTTAAACAGGTCGTCATGCAAACGGCGCAGCTGACCCATTGCTTCCAAGGCATAGAACGTGCGCGCCATCGGCTCCCATGAGTCGCGGAAGATGGTCGGCACAAGCTGCAGCTCGACATCCTTGGGCATCTTCTTTTCCCATGCGCTCAAACTCGGATGCAGATGGAAGCAGTGCGAGCATCCGTAAAAGAAAAATTCCAGCACTTCGATCTTCTCGCCGCGTACAGGCTGCCCCGGGCTAAGCTGTTTGTAGTCCCTGCCCAACTGGGTCTCGGCAAAAACTTGAGTGGAAAATATCAAAACAGCTGCCACTAATAATTGTTTGAAAAATTTCATGTCATCTCCTTTTCGTTACTGTGCTTTGATCAGAGTGGCATTCGCCACGCCGTTCTGTTTCAACAATGCCATTGTTTTATCCATTTCGTCAGCACCCTTGAACGGACCCAGGCGCACGCGGTGGTATGTGCCCTTGCCGGGAATGTCCACTGTTTGCAGACTCGGCTCCATCCCCAATAGCGCAAGCTTTGCCTTCAACTTCTCGGCATCATCCAGATTGGGGAACGATCCCGCCTGCACATAATACATTTCTTTCGCATTCGCGGCGGGCTTGGCTTGTTGTGCCGCAGGGGCAGAGCGTGTCTCTTTCGCCGCCGGCCGCTCAGCATTTTTTTGTGCTGCGCCATCCGGTTTGTCGGTCAGCACTTTGTAGAATTCAAAATGCTGTTTGGGCTCGGCGACAGCGGAAGCCGCGACCGGTACATTCGCCGGAACAGACACGGCTTTTGCCACAGGAGGAAGAACGGCTTCCGGTTTGGCTGCTTCGTGATGTTCTTTATTTTCGAACGAAGCGGGATTTTTTTTCAAAATGTACCAAGCCACTCCGCCCGCCGTGGCAAGACCCAGCACCATGCCCAGCACGACACCCACGAACATCGAACTGCCTTTACCTGAACCACCGCCGCCTTTAGTGCTTCTGCTCATTTTTAATCCTTCAAAATATTTACATTTTCTCGGGTGCCGTGACACCCAACAATGCCAAACCATTCTTCAACACCTGCGCCACGGCGGCGATCAACGCCAAACGTGCCAGCTTGAGCTTCTCGTCCTCGACCAAAAAGCGCGAGGCATTATAGTAGCTGTGAAAATCGGCTGCCAATTCTTTCAGGTAGAACGCAACCAGATGCGGCGCAAGGTCTTCCGCCGCCGTCTCGATCACCTGCGGATAGTCGATCATGCGTTGCAGCACAGCGGTTTCGTATTCGCTATCCAGCACACTGAAATCCGCATTCAGCAAAGCCATTCTCTCGCCGCCCCATTGCGCCAGCACCGTGCTGATGCGGGCATGGGCGTACTGGATGTAATACACCGGATTGTCGTTGCTCTGCGATTTGG
>CAZHIC010000069.1:0-6235 GCA_964532405.1 uncultured Gallionellaceae bacterium
GAACACAAAAAATGCTTGACCCCAAACACGGTTGCTCCCTAACCCTCCCCCTGCAAGGGGGAGGGGAAGTTTTATTTGCGATGAACGCGGGCGAGCTCGTGCAAGTCGTTCACCGCGTCGAAAGTGACGCTGGCTTTTTCGGTAGCGATGTTCACCACGGCGGTCACTTCCGGCAACTGGTTCAGTGCTTTTTCAAGCCGCGCAGAAATGGAACCGGCGCGCCGCCTGACCAGCTACACACAGCAATTGCGCGCACGGCTCGCAGTTTTGCATGATACGTGCCGCGACGGGGAGATGCTCTCTGCGCTTGATTGCATCGAACAAGATGCGGCGCGGTTACGCCTTTTGGTGCGCGATGTTCAACTTTATCTCGCTGCGGGGACACCGCGCGGCGAAGTCGCCATGGAAGATAGCAATGTCCTATTGAGCGTGTTGCAGCAGCGTCTGGCCGCACCATTAGCGTCGCGGCGGATGACGCTCGATATCGGCGCGTTGCCGCCAGCGATACTGGACCGCCAGCGGCGGGGGTTTTGCTGCTCATCGTGCTGACCGGGCATGACGATCCCGAGTTCGCGTTGCAAGCGATGGAAGCGGGCGCGCAGGATTACTTGGTCAAAGGCGATTTTCAGGTCGGCGAGCTGATACGCTCGGTGCGTTATGCCATCAGTCGCGCCAATCTGGAGCAGCGTTTATTCGAAGCAGATGAAAGGATGCGGCTTTTCAGCACGGTCTTCAATACAGTGGATGAAGCCATTCTGGTGATGATGCGGACAACCGCATCATCACGGTCAATCCGGCTTTTATCCGGGTGACCGGCTACACGGCGGCTGAGGTGATAGGAAAGAACCCGCACCTGTTAGCGAGTGGGAAACACGATGCGGATTATTACCGCGAACTGTGGCAGCAGCTCACCGACAATGGGAGCTGGTGCGGAGAGATGTGGAACCGGCGGAAAAGTGGCGAACTGTACGTCGAATGGATTTCGATCAAATGAGTATGCGACGCGCAGGGCAGGCTGACCCACTATGTCGCGGCTTTTTCGGACATTACGGCGCGCAAGCCAGGCGCGACAAGACCCGCCTCGCGCTGATGTATCTCGATCTCGATAAGTTCAAGCCGATCAATGACCGTTTGGGGCATGCGATAGGCGATCAGTTATTGCAGGAAGTGGCGAAACGTATGCAGGGTTGTACGCGCGATGCCGACACGGTGGCGCGTATCGGCGGTGATGAGTTTGTGGTGCTGCTGCCTGTCATCGAGAGTGAAAAGGATGCGTTGCTGGTGGCCGAGAAGATACGCTTTGCCCTCAATCAGCCGTTTGAGATCGCCGGGCAAAATTTGAATATTTCTTCCAGCTCAGGCATCGCCATTTACCCCGGACATGGCGCAAATGAAAATGAATTGACAGGCAATGCCGACATCGCGATGTATCACGCCAAGGAGGGCGGGCGCAACAACGTGAAATTGTTTCAGAAAGGAATGCGGGTAAGCGATTAACCGCGCCCGCAATTTTTCGGGTGCGGTGGATGGGGTATTTGAAAGTGGCGCGTTATTCTTTTTCCATCGGGCAGGATCTTATGCCGAAGACGGCATAGACAGGACAGAATTTGCAGACCCCCGTGAGCAAAGGCACAACGCCGATCCAGCCCCATAAGCCAATCACGCCGACAAGAGTCATGCCGATCAAGGCCAAGCCCGCAGCGATGCGCGCAATCCGATCTATACCGCCTATATTTGTTTTCATGTCGTACTCCGTTGTCGGGTGAAAAGGGAGTGTATGGTAAAGCATGACGTCTCCCTTGTCTGCGGGAGAAATCACATGCTCGCTCTCAAATCATCTTGAGCAAAACGGGGTTTCCTGTTTCAGTCCTCCCCCACTTTTGGAGTAGGGGTGTGGCATGGGGCAGGCAAGCATCGGCATCATCGGCGGCAGCAGCGTATACGACATCGCGGGACTGGAAAATAAGCGCTGGAAAAAGATCGAATCGCCCTTCGGCGCAACGTCGGACGAACTGCTGTTCGGTGAGCTGAGCGGCGTGAAGCTGGCCTTCCTGCCGCGCCACGGGCGCGGGCACAAAACACCCCCTTCCGAGATCAACTTTCGCGCCCACATCGACGTCCTCAAGCGCGTCGGCGCGGATGCCAAGGCGTGCGAATGTGGTTGCCGCAGTGCGTTGCAATATACGCTCATCACCGCACCCGAAGCGCGCGACGCGGTGCTGAAACAGAAGCTGCAAGCCATTGCCGGACGGGTTCTGTAGGATGGTCAACTATGCCTGGCCTGGCATCGCTACTTGTTTCACAGGTTATCCCAAGTAATTCACATGCCAAAATTTTAGCCAAAAATGTTTCTATACAAATATTGTCCGGACTTCGCCATCAAGAATATGACAAGAAAATCGAAAAGATTATTTTGAATCAATAGAAGATATTGAAATCGTAACTTTCATGCACGGATTTGCTTTTTTCGGACAGGCTCTGAAATCTAGTTGTATCGACGCGCTATTCTTAGCGAAGTACTGCACGCGCCTGATGTTCATCGCATACAGTCTCGGCAAAGTGAATGCGAGTGACTTTATAATTGGCGCGTACATCGTATCCGTCGGAGTCAATGCCGATCACAACTCCCTGTGATGCCGGGCGTTTGGCATTGAGTTCGTCGAGCAGGGCATCTTCTTCCGCGATCAGCGGATAGGCAGGGACTAAATAGTTCTCTGCCTTCACCCAATGAATGTTGCCGAAGCCGCCGATGAAACGGATTGCCTGCGGCATGATGCGATAGAAAGAAAAATCGTGCATCGCAAAATAGGTTTGAGCTTCGGGAAAGTAGCGTAGGTAACGCTTGCCAGCTTGTTCGCGGTCATCGACGAGCTGCGCATCGCCAAGCACGGTGATGCGCCCTTGCGTCAGGATGTGCGGATCATCCTGATTGTGGGTGATTAGGCTGACGCGCGGATCGTGGATAATATTTTTGGTGTGCTCCGCCAGCGCGCTGATGAGGATGAGCAGGCTGCCGTCGTGATCGACCATATAGGGTGTGATGGAGCCGAACGGATGGCCGTCGAATTTCTTCGACAAGGTGCATAGCGCGCCGTAACGGTGTGCGCGCAACAGCTGTCTGGCTTCGCGGGCGTTGTTGTGGGCGGAGTTAGAAGGCGGGTTGTCGGTTATCATGCCGACATTGTATGAGAGTTAAGTGGAAGATGAAAATCGCAGTTCAAGATTTAGCGCAGTTCGCGCGTTACGTGACAACCAAGTTCCGCCAGGATAAGTGTACGCAGATGGCGGCGAGCCTGACGTTCGATACGCTGCTGTCGTTGGTGCCGTTGATTACCATCGCGCTGACGTTGTTCTCCGCCTTTTCGGTGTTTGCCGACTTTTCCGATCAGATCAAACATTTCCTGCTGACCAACATGTTGCCAGAAACGGGCGGCAAGATGATCTCGCGCTATGTGGAGCAGTTCGCCGAGAGTGCCACCAAACTTACCGCGTTCGGGCTGGCGTTCTTGGCATTCACGGCCATGCTGATAATGGTCACCATCGACAACGCGTTCAACACCATCTGGCGCGTATCGAAACCGCGCCCGTTAGTGAAACGAGTGCTTGTCTACTGGGGGGTCATTATATTGACCCCCTTGTTGATCGGAGCCAGCTTGTCGCTGACTTCATGGCTGGTCGGGCTCTCGATCGGTTATGCCAAGCACCCCCCAGTTTTCGGCGCAATAACGCTGAAAGTCGTGCCGGTGCTACTCACCACCTTGGCGTTCATCTCGTTGTTTAGAATGTTGCCCAATCGCTATGTGCCGCTGCGCCATGCGTTCATCGGCGGTGTGGTGGCTGCCGCCGCGTTCGAGAGCATGAACCGGGGTTTCGGTTTCTTTATCGCGCATTTCTCCACCTACAAACTGGTCTACGGCGCATTCGCTAGCGTCCCCATTTTTCTGCTCTGGATCTACCTGTCATGGCTCACCATTCTGATGGGGGCGCTGATCGCCGCCTCGTTGTCGCGCTGGCGGCATCGGGAAATGCAGCAGCTCGGTTCCGCCGCGCAGTTCTATTTCGCGGTGCGCATTCTGGGTGCGATGCGAGCTGGGCTGGCGAGCGCAGAGGTGGAGTCATTGCCAGCGTTATCCCAACGCCTGAATCTGGCTTTTGAAGAGGCGGAACTCATTCTGGAAAAATTGCAAGGCGCAAACATCGTGCGCAAACTTTCGGGAAACGGTTGGACGATGATCCGCGACCCGGAACATATCTTCTTGCGCGAGCTGGTTGATCTGTTTTTGCTGGATGTGCGCACGCTACCCTCGCAACAAGGCGATGCGGAAATTCATGCGTGGTTCGATCTGGTGGTGCGGCGCCTGGAGCAGCCCAAGAACATGACGTTGCAAAATCTGCTCGGCGGTTAGTCCGCTTTTGTAGATACTCTGTTTAAGGGCAAATTTTTATCTGTGTTTTTTTGCATTTTCAGCCTCACGCTGGGACAGCATAAAAGCGCGTGTTATCGAAAGGCATATCGTTCTTCAACATGCCGTGAATGGCATGTAGCAATTTACGCATGACAGCACAGAGAGTCTGTAATGGTTTCTTGCCGTTGTCTACGAGATGCTGGAAGTAGGCCTTGACGTGAGGGTCGTGCTGTTTGGCACTCAAGGCCGGCATGTAGAGTGCAGAACGAATATGACGATTGCCGGCCTTGGACAAACGCGCTTGCTTGTGAACACTTTTGCCGGAATCAAAGGCGCGTGGATCGAGGCCCGCAAACTTCACCCATTCACGGTGGGAAAGCCCATTGGGCAACAGCAGAAGCTCGCCCATGAGCGCGATGGCGCTGGTTTGGGCAATACCCTTGATGCCAGTGAGCAACTGAAACACACGCTTGAGATCGGCGTGTTGTTCGATTAAGGCCAGCGCATCTTTACCCAAGCGCTCAATGCGTTTCTCCAATTGGGAGATCGCCAATTTAACATCGCGCAGCACGGCTTTAGGGGTTTCTTGGGATGAGGTTAAAGCGTGGCAATTGTTCTTGGCAGCGGCTTTCTGACGGGTCAGCGCATCAATGCGGCGAGCAAAACTGCGCAGGGCAATCTTCTCATCGGACGGTCGCGTCCACGCAACGAAGTCCATACGCTCGGCGTATTGGGCCAGTGTTTCAGCGTCGACAGCATCCGTCTTGCTGTTTTTCATCAACACTTTGGCGAAGTTGTGGGAAGACTTCGGATTGACCACCATGAGCGCCACACCGGCATCGTGAAGGGCTATAGATAAATCGAAGTGATAGACGCCTGTAGCTTCCAGGCAAACGAGAATGCCGGGTAAAGCGGTCAGCTTCTTCGCCAAACGAGCGCGGTCTGCGGGCGTGTTGGCAAATTTCTGCGGATGGTGAGGCGTGCCGTTCTTGCGAATAACGAGAATCAATTCTTCAGCGCCGACGTCAATTCCGGCGAAGAGCGATTTGAGTTCCTGAACAATTTTTTTAGATTGAATGGTCATGATGTTTATCTGTCAGGTTAAAAAAGAAAGTAAACTGCTCACTGGTTTCCCGACCCTGAATATGCGTCTACCTTCCTTGTGTATGCAGGCTCGAAGCCTCGGATACTCCACGGTATGGACGAATAGGGCGGGAGGCCAATCTACGAACAGGCTCTGGTTAAAAACCAGTCCTCGGGTCGGGACGGCCTTCCCTGTGAAGCGTAAAACTTTACTTAACCTCCCATACAGCATTTCACTTAATTCGATCATACAAGGTTGGGTGGAGCGTAGCGATACCCAACAAATTGCGAAAATAACGATGGGTAGCTTTGCATAGCCATCTGACTAAGCCAGCAAGCTGGTAAGTCATTGGTTATCGCGTTGCGCTGACGATTTCTCACGCGGTTCACCGCGTAGAGAATCGCGTCACTTTGTTGCAACCCATCCTACGCGGGCTACGGCTCAATTAAACCTTTCTTTATGGCTTCCTCTTCACTTGGGAAAATGGCCATCGCTGTTTTCATATTTCTAAATCCAAAGCGTTCGTAATAGGCCTGCTTGCCCGGTGCCGCGTACAGCATAACAACATCGACATTTGCCGCTTGAACAAGATGTTGAACAATCTTGCTGCCCGCGCCTTTTTCTTGATATTCGGGCAGCACTGCAACATCGTAAATTGCGGCTCTCCACACACCGTCCGATAGTGCTCTTCCTAAAGTGGCCCCCTCTGTCCAGACAATAATGTATCGAGTTTAAGAGGGTAACC
>CAZHIC010000070.1:0-5947 GCA_964532405.1 uncultured Gallionellaceae bacterium
TCTCGATGACCTGTTCGATAATTTATTTAGGGTGATTTTTAGAGATGCCCTTAAGATAGCGAAATCCTTTTTCCCAGTTATCTGAAAAAACATCCCAACTCCAGCCGGGTAGTGCTTCCAGCCGAGCTTTGTACTCTGGCGATAGGTTATCTTTCGTACTTCGTTGGGAACTGACCCATTGACCAAGTCGGTATCCATTTGCCGTTTTGTGAGGCTTTAGAACCTTGGCATACCCCTCTCTATCTGTAAACTCCTTGAGATGGCGAAACCCTTCTTCCCACTTATATGAAAAAGCATCCCATGTCCAACTGGGTAAGGCTTCCAACTGTGCTTTGCGTTCCGGTGGCATCCTTTCTTTGGTTGCTCGTTGGTTACTTACCCAAATACCTAGCCGAAATCCATCCTCAGTTTTGTAATCGGCGGAAACATTGGCATGCCCCTCGCGATCTGCAAACGCCTCCAACAACCCCATCCAGAAATTCCAAGATGCCGTGACTTGCTCGACCAAATAGGTACGTAGCGCACTGCCGAAATTCGCATCCACCGTTGCAGCTAAATCAATCCTGATTTTCCCCAACCCGCCTACGCTGATACCCGTACCCGACTTTCTTCCCATCTCGGTTCTGATCTGATCCAGTTCATCTGCCAGTACATCGTCATGCGCCTTCAACGCATTCAGTACATCCCAGATGGGTTTGAAGTTGCTCGCTTCTATGGTGCTTGCGGCATCTTCGCCAGCGGCGATGAATACGGGTAATACTATCGTGCCGACTTTCTTATCCGCGCTCAGGCGAATAGCGCGCCCCACGGCCTGAATGATGTCCGCCTGACTGCTGCGCGGATCAATGAACGCCACACCATCGAGCGAAGGCACATCCACGCCTTCGGACAAACAGCGCGCATTGCTCAGCACGCCGCGTTCGTCTGCGCTCAGCCCTTTGAGTTGATCGAGTTTGATCTTGCGTTTGTTGGCGGGCATGTTGCCGCTCACAAAGTCGGTGCGCAGGGTTCCGCTGGGGCGATGTTCGTCGCTGATCCACTGCATGGTGTTTTGTATATCGGTGGTGAAATCTTCGGCGCGCTTGACGCGGCTGTGGAAACTGATGATGCGTTTTAGGTCGTAGTCTTTGATGGCTTTGAGCAGGCCGATCTGGGCGGCGAGGGATTCGCTGTCGGTTTCACGGGTATGGCTTGGCTGATCTTTCTGATTATAAAAAGCGCCCTCACCCCAACCCTCTCCCAGAGGGCGAGGGGGCGAAAGGCTGACCAGTTCGCGGTTGGCGATCCACTGCGCGATGGTGGGGTCGTCCACGCCGATGATGACGACGCGGTAATCGGTGAGCAGTTTGCGTTCAATGGCTTTGCCGAACGGCAGGGCATACAGCACTTCGCCAAACAGGGCGGCGTTGTCCATGCCGACGACTTCGACGCCGCGATCTGCGGCGGCTTTATGGACGGTGCTGGAATAGGTGCGCGGGGTGGCGGTGGCGAACAGGCGCTTGGCGCTACGTATCTGCACATTGTCGAGGATGGCGGTGAAGTCGCTGCCGACCTTGCCCGCGCAGCGGTGGGCTTCGTCTGCCACGGCGAGATCGAAGGCGGGGATGCTGGCATCGGCTTGGGCGGCGGCGATGACGGAGGAAGATTGGTAGGTGGAGAACACGACGCGGTTGCCTGCGCCGCTGAGGAAACGTTTTACTTCATCGGCATCCGATGTGACGGGGAAGGCCAGATCAGCCACGCTGTGAATGGCTTCGTCATTGCCCTTGCTGCCGACGGTTTGATCGGAGCAGACGCACAACACCTCTAACGGCGTGGTGGCGGCGAATGTCCATTCGCGCAGGAGCTGGGACAGCAGCCCCAATGACGGAACCAGCACCAAGGTGCGCTGCGCATTGAGCGCTTCCTTGATCCACAGCGTGACGTAAGTTTTGCCGGTGCCACAGGCCATGATGAGCTGACCACGGTCGGCGGCCTGTAGCCCAATAACGACGGCGTTTCTGGCCTCAAGCTGGTGGTCGCGGGGTTCGGGGCGAGGTTTGCGTTTGGCTTGCGGAAGTTCGTTGAATGTTGCCGGATATTCCAGCGCGGACTTTTCAAAATCGGACAGCAGAAAGCGGATGACGGGTTTGTCTTGTGCGTCGCAGACTTGTTTGGCGTTGTTGCCGATACGGTCGGTGGTGGCGATCAGCAGGCGGTGCTGGATGAGCGGTCGGTTCGATTCGCTGAGAAATTTATCGACATCGTGTTTGGTGATGTCGTAGTCGGGCGAGTAGCACTTGGCTTGCACCGCCCAGTGCTCGCCGTTCTTGTGCTGGAACACGAGGTCAATGCCGCAGTCCGCGCCCCATCGCTGCGGCCATTCTTCCCATAGCCAGACTTGCTCGACCTGGGTAGCCCATTCGGGATCAGCCTTGAGGAACCATTTGACGAAGTGCTCGAACTGCTTGCCGCGCTTGAGCGGGTCGGGGTCGAGGCTGGTGTAGAAATCGGAGAATGGGACGGGCATTAACTTGGCACAACTGACGAGTCATCCAACTTCAGCAGCGCATACTCCAAGCTATCCGAGAGCGCATGCCAGCTGGCGTCGATGATGTTGGTGCTCGCGCCGACAGTCGTCCAAACGTGGCCGCCTCCCCGGAAGGTAATGAGTACGCGTATCTGTGCGGAGGTGCCGTTCGTGCTGTTCAGAATGCGCACCTTGTAGTCGATCAGGCGCACTGTTTTCAGCACGGGGTATACGCCCTCCAGAGCGTTGCGCAAGGCGCACGACAGCGCATTGACCGGGCCGTTGCCTTCAGCCGCCACGAACCTCATCTCGCCATTCACCTTCACTTTGACCGTCGCCTCGGACAACAATCCGCAACTTTGGCGACGCTCGGTGATGACGAAATAATCGATCAGATCGAACGGCTGCACGTAGTCGGGTCGCAGACGGTGCAGCATCAACTCCACGCTGGCTTCTGCAGCTTCAAAGGTGAAACCCTCATGCTCCAAATGCTTGATATCGTTGAGCACGCGCTGCGCATCTTCGTTATTGAGATCGATGCCCATAGCCTGCGCATGGAACTGAATGTTGCCTCGCCCGGACAGCTCCGAAACAATCGAACGCATCTTGTTGCCGATCAGTGCCGGATCGATATGCTGGTAGGTGTCGCTGGCTTTCAGAATGGCCGCCACATGGATGCCGCCCTTGTGCGCAAAGGCGCTATGGCCGGTATAAGGCGCGTAGTTGTAGTGTTTGAGGTTGACCACTTCCGACACGAAGTGCGCGAGCGATGTCAGTTCGCGCAACTGCTCCGGCGTCACCACCGGCCTGTTCATTTTGAGTTGCAGATTGGGGATGATGGTGGTCAGATTGGCATTACCGACGCGCTCGCCATAGCCGTTGATCGTGCCTTGCACTTGAGTGCAACCGCCGCGTACTGCCGCCAGCGAATTTGCCACGCCGCAACCGCTATCGTTATGGCAATGCACGCCCAGCGGAGTCTTGATGTGTCGGCTCACTTCGCGCACGATCTCTTCCACTTCCCACGGCAACTTGCCGCCATTGGTCTCGCACAATACCAACCAGTCCGCGCCCGCATCTGCGGCCGCATGCAAACTCGCCATGGCATAGTCGCGATTGGTGATGAAGGCATCAAAAAAATGTTCCGCATCGAACATCACTTCATGACCGTGTGACCTCATAAAGCTCACGCTGTCGCGGATCATGGCAAGGTTCTCTTCCAGCGTGGCGGAGAGCACCACCTTGACGTGGTATTCCGAACTCTTGCCCACCATCGTCACCACCGGCGTCGCCGCATCCAGCAGTGCTTGCAAGTTGGCGTCCTGCTCGCACTGCAAGTGCTTTTGCCGGGTGCGCCCGAAAGCCGCCAGCTTGGCGGAACCGAGATTCAGCTTGGCCGCAAGTGCAAAAAACTCGGCGTCTTTGGGATTAGAGCCGGGCCAGCCGCCTTCAATGTAGTGAAAACCGAAATCGGCCAGACGTTTTGCGACGACGAGTTTGTCGTTCACCGATAGCGATATATCTTCGCGTTGCGTACCGTCACGCAGCGTGGTGTCGTAGAGAAATACTTGGCTCATGGCATCAATCAGATTGAGGGGGTTTGAAGTTTAGCATTTTCTCGCGTCAGGCCAACAATGCCCCATCGCGACTTGTTTCGGCACAGGCTATTGGAGCTAACAATTTTAGCTCCACACCACCCAGTCACGCTTCGTTCGCCACCCCATGCGGCACATGCCCTGTCGCCACATGCTGGCGCGCAGACTCGCAATGCCTGTGCTGGTCGTCAAAGAAAATATCCGCACCGAAAGCTTTGAGGAATGCCCCCTTATCCATGCCGCCGAGGAATAGCGCCTCGTCGATACGGATATTCCATGCGCGCAAAGTGCGGATGACTCGCTCGTGGGCGGGAGCGCCACGTGCGGTGATGAGCGCGGTGCGGATGGGCGAGGTGTCTGCCGGATAGTCCAGTTGAATGCGGTGCAGCATGGCGAGGAAGTTTTTGAACGGCCCGCCGGGCAGCGGCTGTTTGGCGGCGAGCGTCTCGTTACTTTCAAACGCATCCAATCCCTCGCGTTTGTAGATGCGCTCCGACTCATCCGAAAACAGCACCGCGTCGCCGTCGAAGGCGATGCGCAACTGCGCGGAGTCGGCCTCCGCCACAGACACTGCCGCCGAGGGCAAAATCGTCGCGGCGGCAAAGCCCGCCTCCAGCGCACGGCGCACATCGCCGGGTTCGGCGGAGAGAAACAGTTGCGCGCCGAATGCCGAGATATAGGGATGCGTGCTCTCGCCGCGCGTGAAGGCGGCGCGGCTGATATTCAGATGGTGATGCTTGATCGAATTGAAAATGCGCAACCCGGTATCCGCATTGTTGCGCGACAACAGAATCACCTCCACGCAAGGGTTGGCAGGGTCGCGCTCATTCAGCGCCAGCAACTTCTTCACCAGACTAAACGCCACCCCCGGCTCCAGCGGAATCTCTTCGCGCTCGACCTGATAGCGGCAGTAGGCTTCCACGCCTTCGTTCTCGAAGACGGTATGGCTTTCGTCGAGGTTGAACAGGGCGCGGGAGGAGATGGCGACGACCAAGTGAGCCGAGGACTTATTTTCGAAATTATTGTGCGAAACAATTTCACGCGAGATACTTGCCGGTGCCGAATCGGCGACTATATTTTTACGGGCCAATTTATTCTGAAACGACTTCCATAATCCCAATATCTTGCATCTACCATCTATGTCATTCGAGTGGCAATCGAACTCGACCACAGTGAAATTTAAATTCGGCCAGCCACTCATTACTTCATCCGAAAGTTTCTTCAAAAAATCTAAACCAGTCGGATTGTTTTCACCAAAAGCATAGTCCAAAGACATTTCTGCCGGATAGCCATGCTGAGCGATCAGTGCCATCGCCTCATCAGTCGAGCGCGCAATCAACCAACTCGTATCCCTAGGAAGGCGTTCAATATCGAGAAATAATTTCCAGCGCATCAATACCCCCAATTCATATTCCAGTAATATTCCAGACTGGTTTCAGTTTCTTTATCAGATTGTCTTCCAGACCTGCAGCAAGATTGACATGAAATCCACCATACGAAAGAAGGCCATTATCAGGGAATGCGTAAATTTGAATTGTTTTACCAGAGCAGACGGTGTTATGAATTAGCTGATGACATCTCTTACTTGTGAGCTGGGTGCCCACGGATTTTGATAGTTGTACATACGTTTTTTTAATGAACGTACAGTTTTACCAATGTATAGGACATCCCCGTCAGAAATGAAAGCGTATAGAACATTCTGCGCCGCTGCATCTGCAATCAACTCACATTTAATTTTTTCATTCTCAATTTTCCATATTCCATATTCTTTGAAACCCATATTCTCAATGCGTATTCCACGCAAACTGGACAGTCAGTCCACGTCAAAGTGGACAGTCGGCGC
>CAZHIC010000071.1:0-5393 GCA_964532405.1 uncultured Gallionellaceae bacterium
ATTACAGGGGCAAGTTTACGAAGTGCAAATAATCAATTTTTAGAGGTGCCCTTTACTATGATTCCAAATCTACATCAAGCAACAATAATCACGTAGGGTGCGCTTGGACACCATTGTCGTTGGTGTGCAAGCGCACCCTACTTCATAGCACTTTCAATTTAGAAATGGAATTACTGTAGGGCATCTCTAAAAATTCAAAGTTCTAAGCAAGACAAGGCGCGAACAAAAAATTGCGACGCAGCATATGTCTGATATGTAAGGAGTAATTTTTTGTGAGCAACGCCGTATTGCAACGAAATTTGGATTTTTAGAGGTGCCCTGTAATAAGAATGGATCGTTTTGACTTTACATCTTCGCCGCCGGGGGCTTCAGTCGGCGCAGCAGCACCTTTACTGCGTCTGTTTTTCAATCGCCTTACGCTGTTCTTCATCTTGTTGCTGCTGCGCGGGATTGATGGTCTTGGCTTTGTCGAGCGCGTCGCGTTGTTCCTCGAATAATTTGGGTGGCGGCGTTTTTTCTTCCTTGCTCGGGCTGCATGCGCCTAGCAGCAGAAGTGCGCATAGGGTGGGGGTGCGGTAGGTCATGGCGTGCTCCTTAGTCGTTGGGGATGGGATGCAGGTGCGGGCGGGCGAACACTTCATCGACGCGGTTATTATCCATGTCCACTACCTCAAAACGCCAGTCTCCCCAGTCGAATGTTTCGGCTTTTTTCGGGATGTGTCCCACGGTGGTGATGACGAAGCCGCCGACGGTGTGATAGTTGCCGAGGTCTTCTTCCGGCAGCGTGGCGAGGCCGAGTTTTTCTTTCATCTCGTCGATCGGGAGCAGGCCGTCCAGCAGCCACGAGCCGTCCTCGCGTTGTACCGCCAGCGGCAGCTCGTCCACCGAGCGGGGCACATCGCCGACCACGGCGGTGAGCAGATCGCTCATGGTGACCAGTCCCTCGACTTGCCCGAACTCGTTCACCACCAAAGCAAGATGGGTTTTTTGATGGCGGAAAAATTCCAGCACGCCGATGAGCGATTGCGTGTTGGGGATGAAGTGGATGGCATGGGTGGGCAGCTTGCCCATGTCGAGCGGTTCGCCCGCCAACAGGCGTTGCAGCAATTCCCGGCTTTCGATATAGCCCATCACCTGTGCCAAGCCGCCTTTGCACACGAGGAAGCGCGATACGCTCTGCGTCTGTATTTTTTTCAGATTGGCTTGGCTGGGCTCTTGCAAATCGAGATAGATGATGTCGTTGGCGGGCGTCATTACTCCCGCCACCTTGCGGTCGTCCAGACGGAACACGTTGCCGAGCAACTCTCCCGCAGTCTCGTCCAGTCCGCCGTCGCGCCGTCCGGCACTAATCATGGCGCGTATCTCATCCGAGGCGACATGCGCTTCGCTTTCCTTGAACGGGAAAAATGACAATAGTTTTTCGCTCGTCAAAGACAATGCCCAAATGAACGGGTGCGTCAATTTGGCGAACGTCGCCATGAACGGCGCGAGCAGCGCAGCGATGGTCTCGGGGCGCGCCAGTGCAATACGCTTGGGGATGATCTCGCCGACCACGATGGTGGCGAAGGTGATGCTGCCGACCGCCAGCATCAAGGCCAGCGGGTATTTGGCGAAGGCGAGCCAGATGATATTGGTTTCGATGAATGACTCGATGCGCGGTACCCACATGGCCTCGCCGAACACGCCGAGCAATGTGGCCAGTGCGGTAAGCCCGGTCTGTGTGGCGGCCAGCAAGCGTGAAGGTTGGTTGCGCAATGCGGCGGCGATACGCGCGCCATCGTTGCCCGCCTCGGCCATCTGCGTGAGAATGGCCATGCGGCTGGCGCCGATGCTCATCTCCGACATGGCGAAGAAGCCGCTGAGCAAGATTAAAAAAACGAGAATTCCGATTTCCATTTTGCGCTCCTTGAGATGGATGTTAAATCCACATAGATATTCAGAGCCGACAGCTCCTTCCTCTTTTCAGGGGGAAGGGATTAAATCTTCCCGCTGTCCTGATCGTGTCCGTGTTTCTTATACAGCAGGCTCATGATACCCGCCATCAGCAGGCCGAACACGATGGTGATGGTGTAGATGGAAAAGCCGAGCTTCCCCAGCAGCGCGTAGAGCCCCAGCATGAGGAAGATGCTGATGTTCTCGTTGAAATTCTGCACCGCGATAGAGCTGCCCGCGCCCATCAGCAAGTGTCCGCGATGTTGCAGCAGCGCGTTCATCGGTACGACGAAGAAACCGCCCATCGCGCCGATGCCGATGAGCAGCAGGGTCGCCAGCAAAGGGCTGGTGATCAGCGGCATCACCAATACCAGCAAGCCCATGCCGATGCCCACCGGCAGCACCTTCACAGCGTGTTCCAGTTTGACGAAGCGCGCCGCCAGTATCGCGCCGATGGCGATGCCGACGGCCACCCACGCGGTAAGTTTGGCGGCGCTGCTCATGTCGTAATTTAGCGCAATAGCAGCCCAGGTCAACACCAGCAAGCGCAAGGTCGCGCCCGCGCCCCAGAACAAAGTGGTGACGGCGAGCGACACTTGACCCAGCGGGTCTTTCCACAGCAGCTTGAAACAGTGCGCGAATTCTTTGATCAGGAACACCGGGTCGTTGCTTAACGGTTTGTGATCGATGGGCAGGAGCGGGATGTACAGGTTAAACATCGCGGCCACCGCGTACAGCAGAAATACGATGCCGATGGCAAGATCGGGCGGGGAGTGAATGAACGGCACGTTCAAGTGCTGCAATATCGCGCCGGATACATTCGGGCTGAGAAGCACGCCGCCGACCACCGCGCCGAGAATGATGGCCGTGACCGTCAGGCCTTCCATCCAGCTGTTTGCCAGCACCAATTTTTCCGGCGGCAAATATTCGGTGAGGATGCCGTATTTGGCGGGCGAATAAGCCGCTGCACCGAAGCCCACGAGGCCGTAGGCCAACAGGGGGTTGACGCCGATCAGCATGGCGACGCAGCCGGCCATCTTGATCGCGTTGCTGATGAACATCACGCGCCCCTTGGGCAGCGAGTCGGCAAAGGCGCCCACGAATGGCGCGAGAATGATGAAAGAAACGATGAAGGATTGTTGCAGTATTGGAGTGTGCCAATCCGGTGCACCCATCAATGCCAGCAGGGCGATAGCGGCGAAAAGCAGGGCATTGTCGGCGAGCGCGGAAAAGAACTGTGCTGCAAGTATGGTGTAAAAGCCGCGTTTCATTTAAAAGAAGCTGTTTTCTGGAGACCGTTTTATAACATGAAAAGGTGGGGGCTGCTATCATTCACCCAACTTTTATCCAGTCCGTAAGGCCGTATTCATGCCGCGTCCCATTCAAGCCCACATTGATCTTTCCGCGCTGAAAAACAATCTGCGCGTCGCGCGTCGCCACACCTCCAGCCGCATCATGGCCGTTATCAAGGCCAATGCCTACGGGCACGGACTGCTGCGTGTCGCCGGGGCATTGGAAGAGGCGGAAGGCGTCGCGCTGCTGGATATACAAGACGCCATTCAGCTGCGCGACGCGGGCAACCGCCAAACCATCCTGCTGCTGGAAGGCTTCTTCGCAGCGGAGGATTTGCCGCTCATCGCCGAATACGATCTCGCCACCGTCATTCACAGCACGCAGCAACTCGACTGGCTCGATGCCTATCCGCGCCGCAACGCCTTGCAAGTGTGGCTCAAGATCAACAGCGGCATGAACCGCTTGGGTTTCATGCCGCAAGAGATACCCGCCGTGATGGAGCGCCTCAAAGCGCACCGCGCCGTGCGCGAAGTCACCCTGATGACGCACTTCTCCCATGCCGACGAAGCCGAGGGTGTCGCCGCGCAACTTGAACGTTTCAGCGGCCTCACCTCCGCGTACCGCACACCGCGCTCGATGGCGAACTCCGCCGCGCTGTTGCGTTATCCCGCCACGCACGGCGAATGGGTGCGCCCCGGCATCATGCTCTACGGCGCATCGCCGTTCGCCGATGTGAGCGCACAACAACTCGGACTGCAACCCGTGATGACACTCAGCAGCGAGATTATTTCCGTGCGCGAAATACGCTCCGGCGAACACGTCGGCTACGCCGGACTGTTCCGCGCCGACCGCAGTATGCGCATCGGCACCGTCGCCTGCGGCTACGCCGACGGCTACCCGCGACAGAGCGGAAGGGTGGAGCCGGAGGCTCCGGGTACCCACCGGCCTACCCCTAGCGGGTGCGCGCCGACAGGCACCCCTGTCCTCGTCAACGGCCAACGCACGCAAACACTAGGCCGCGTCTCGATGGATATGTTGAGTGTGGATTTGAGTGATGTTAAGGATGCGCAAGTCGGCAGCCGCGTTGTGCTGTGGGGCGAGGGCATGCCGGTGGAAGAAGTGGCTCGCGCCGCCGGAACCATCAGCTACGAATTGCTGTGTGCGCTGACGGCGCGGGTGCCGGTGAGGTATTGAGTTGATGTGCTTGAAGAGATGAAGCTGGGTGCTGGATTGTCGTGCTTTTGGCACTAACCCGCATGGGATATTTGCAAACTGGATGAGCATTTCTAGGGAATAGTCGACTCTTTTGATCATGTTTTTGGCAGTCCAAAAACTCATCCGAGGAGGGGGATATATTGATCGTCTAGAAATTACAGCTAGACTGTAAAAATTACTAGGCGCTTCTAACTACATCCAAAGCATCAGGCCATGTTGTTTCTGTTTCAATATGTTTTCGGATGAGGGCTCTGTTTGAAGCGATAACCGTTGACCAACGAAACTTCCATGAAGTGTATGCATGCCATGAATAACCTGTATAGAGATCTTTTCGCATAGTATTCATTGATCGTACGGTTGCAGTTAGGTAGATTTTCTCAATTGATGTTCCACTCAACTCAAGGATGCTTGCCAAATAGATCAACCATCTTGCTAGGTGCTCGTATTGATCCCACGCATTTGGTACTGTAGTCAATTCTGTTTTTTTGTTTATTATATCCCCAAGCATTTTTACGACACGTACATCGTTGATGCTAATCCCTATTGCGGCAAGAGACGATATGATTTCAAAAAATGTATTCTCGATTTTTAGATAGTCTTTGTTGAATGCACTCCCTTTGAAAATTACTTCTTTAATATTATTGATTGACGAAGCTTGTCGGCTTTCTGCTTCTGGCATTGCTTCATTTAGTTTGGCGAAAAAATCGTGAATTTCCATTTTGTCTAGGACGCGAATCCCGTAACAGTGTGCGTAATAATCTTTAATGTGATGATCTACTGAAGAGTTGGCTATTAAGAAAATATTCGACCCAATCACGTGATTTCTAGAGAAACCTTTGTAGTCGCTTATGATCGCTTTCAGATTAGTGTCTCCGAGTGAATACCCTAAAATAACTACAGGGCATCTCTAAAAATCACCCTAAATAAATTATCGAACAGGTCATCGAGAACCC
>CAZHIC010000072.1:0-5359 GCA_964532405.1 uncultured Gallionellaceae bacterium
CTACGGCGAAAATTAAAAATTGTTTTTCTCGTTTGCTTCCTCTACCGCTTGCGGGAGAGGATTGAGGTGAGGGCATCTGGCACCCAATTCGCCCATGCGGGCGGCCGTCACGGCCTTAGTGCCGCTGCCGGTGTTTGAGTTTGATCAGCGGGTGGCGTGGTGAAACGGGAAGAGAAAAATATCTCGTTCGGGGGCGGTTGTGCCGAGGGTCTAAAGTGCAACGTGCTGCGTGTGTTTTAGAGGGATGGCGCGGCAAATTCTTGCCGTGGGGATGGGAAATCTCAAAGGAGAGTCGGGTTAAAATCGGATTGAGGTGGATTTCGGGGCGAATTTGTTTTGACTTTGGGGGTTGGATTTCCTATCCTTCGTGAGATATGCCGCCGCGCCGGGGTCAATTTGGCGGGGGTGAATTATCACTTCAGCGGAAAAGAAGCGTTGTTCGTTGCCGTACTCAATTTCGAACCGATCACAGCCTGATGTGCGCCGACAACAGTCCGGGTTGTGCAAAAGCACGTCTGACGAATTTTATTCGGGAGCTGCTGACGCGGCTGATGAACGAAAACGGTTCAGCGCAAAGCCAGCTGATGATGCGTGAAATGATCGAACCGACGATGGCGTTGGATAGCATCGTCAAGGAGGTGATCGCACCGCTGCACGAATTCGTCGGACAGATGGTGCGCGATATCGT
Organism: uncultured Gallionellaceae bacterium; assembly: GCA_964532405.1. GTDB lineage: Bacteria > Pseudomonadota > Gammaproteobacteria > Burkholderiales > Gallionellaceae > PALSA-1006. The sequence goes on from CAZHIC010000072.1 coordinate 689, forward strand.
GGGTGAAGGGGTTTTATCGGATGAGGTACGCCGCTGTGTGTTCAGCATCTTCGGACAGTGCGCGTTTTACCGTCAATCGAATGAGCTGATCCGGTGCCTGTACCCGGATTTGCTCTATGACCCCCACGAGATAGAGGCAATAGCCAAGCATATCGCCAAAGTTTAAAGAGTTGCCACAGATGAATCGCATGACCGGAGAAATTAAATGAAACTACCCGTATCAGCCAGCCTAGCCAGAAGCGTACTCACAGGATTGTTCTTTTCCACATTGCTGGCAGGCTGCGGCGCGGGCGACGAGCAAAAAAAACTGGCTGCGGCAGGAGCGGCGCCACCGCCCGAGGTCGATGTAGTCATTGCCAAACCCGCCACGGTGACGCTGACGCACGATCTGCCCGGGCGTTTGCAAGCCTATCGTACGGCTCAGGTGCGCGCGCGGGTAGAGGGCATCGTCGAGAAGCGTTTGTTCGCCGAAGGCAGCGATGTCAAAGCGGGTGTCGCGCTGTATCAGATAACTGTAGGCAACTATCAGAGCAACCATGAAGCAGCCAAAGCGGATCTGGCTGTCGCGCGCCAGAATTTGGCGCGTTCCAAGCAATTGCTGGAAGCGAAAATGGTGAGTCAGCAGGGCTACGATTTAAACGAAGCAAAGTTGAAACAAGCCGAGGCCGCTTATTCGAGAGCCAATGAAGACAGGGAAAATACCCGCGTGCCGGCACCGATCTCCGGGCGTATCGGTCGCTCGCTGGTCACTGAAGGCGCACTGGTCGGACACGGTGAAGCTACCTTGCTGGCGACTATCGAGCAAGCAGACACGCTGTATGTGAATTTCACCCAATCTGGCGCGGATATATTGCGCCTGCAACAAGCGGTGAAAGCGGGCAAGCTGAAGCGCGCCGACTCGACCAAGATCGCGCTTGTGTTGGAAGACGGCAGCCTCTATCCGTTGCCCGGCAAATTGTTATTTACCGACATGGCTTCCGATCCCGGCACCGGCAGCGTATTCATGCGCGCCGAGATCCCCAACCCGAACCACGAACTACTCCCCGGCATGTTTGTGACTATCCGCTTTCCCGAAGCATTGGCCGACGCAGTCATCAGCGTGCCGCAACGCGCGATCCAAGCGAACACACAAGGCCAGTTCGTGATGGTCGTGGATGCGGAAGGCAAGGCAACGCCGCGACCCGTCAAGACAGGCAGCATGAGCGGCAGTGATTTTGTCATCGAAACCGGGTTGCGGGGCGGCGAGCAAATCATCGTGAATGGCCTGCAGAAAGCGCGCCCCGGCAGCGTGGTGAAAGCCGTGCTATTGGATGTTGCCACAAATACCGCGCCGCCGATGCCCGCTCCAGAAAAGAAATAGAGGTAAGCTGTGATCGCCAAATTTTTTATCGACCGACCGATCTTCGCTTGGGTCATCGCCATCATCATTCTGTTGAGTGGCGCGCTGGCCTTGCGCGGCATGCCGGTGTCCTCTTATCCGGCTGTGGCTTCCCCGGCCTTGGCGATCACCGTCAACTATCCCGGCGCATCGGCGCAGGTAGTGGAAGAGACCGCTGTCGCGCTGATTGAGCAGGAGATGAACGGTATCGAGCATTTGCTCTACATGGAGTCGGCCTCCGAGCAGGGTATCGGTTCCATCACGCTGACTTTCGAAGCCGGCACCAATCTCGATGCCGCCTCGGTGGAAACGCAGAACCGTATCAAGCGTGCCGAGGCACGTCTGCCCGAAGATGTGCGCCGTCTCGGTATCAACGTGGTGAAGTCGGCGCGCAACTATCTGATGTTCATTTCGCTGATCTCGCCTGACAAGAGCAATAGCAATGTCGCGCTCGGTAGTTATGCCGCCGCACATGTGCTGGAGAGCATCCGCCGCGTACCGGGCGTGGGCGAGGCCATTCTGTTCGGCACCGAATATTCGATGCGCATCTGGCTCCGGCCCGACCGTCTGCAAGCCTACGGTCTGACACCGGCCGATGTTAGCCGTGCGGTGCGTGCGCAGAACACCCAACTCGCCACCGGCGAGATGGGACAACTGCCCGCACTGGACGGGCAGCAACTCAATGCGATCATCGTTACCAAAGGGCGTTTGTCCACGGTGGAAGAATTTGGCAACGTGATCGTGCGCGGCAATGCGGACGGCTCGTCGGTGCGCGTGAAAGACGTGGCGCGGGTGGAACTCGGCGCGCAGGATTATTCGATTGCCGCGCGTATGGACGGTCAGCCGGCCGCCGCCATCGCGGTGCGTTTGGCGCCGGGTGCGAATGCGCTCGACACTGCCAAAGAGGTCAAGTCCAAAATGGCCGAATTGTCCAAGTTCTTCCCCAAAGGCGTGGACTGGGTGGTGCCTTACGATACCTCGCAGTTCGTCGACATCTCGATCAAAGAGGTGGTGAAAACGCTGGTCGAGGCGATCATCCTGGTGTTTTTGGTGATGTATCTGTTCCTTGAGAATTTCCGCGCCACGCTGATCCCGACTATCGTGGTGCCGATCGCGCTGACAGGTGCGGTGGTGGGGTTGTACGTGATCGGATATTCGATCAACACACTGACGTTATTCGCCATGGTGCTGGCGATCGGCGTGGTGGTGGATGACGCCATCGTGGTGGTGGAGAACGTAGAACGTATCATGACCGAAGAAGGATTGCCGCCGCGTGAAGCGACGCGCAAGGCGATGGGGCAGATATTCAACGCCATTATCGCCATCACTTTGGTGTTGATCGCCGTGTTCGTGCCGATGGCATTCTTCAGCGGCTCGGTCGGCGCGATCTATCGTCAGTTCTCCGTGACATTGATATTGACCATCATCTTCTCGCTGCTGATGGCGCTGACGCTGACGCCCGCCTTGTGCGCCACGATACTCCGGCATACGCCGGGTCACGAGCTCAGGCCGAGTACTGGTTTCTTCGGTTGGTTCAACCGCTTCTTCGACCGGATGACGCGGGGTTACCAAGCCGGTGTCGCCGGGGGACTGAAGCGAACCGGGCGCTATCTCGTCATCTACGCCGTGATCCTCGCGGCGGTGGGTACGCTGTTCGTAAAATTGCCCACCAGTTTTCTGCCGGAAGAAGACCAGGGTTATTTCATCAGCATCATGCAGCTGCCGGCGGGGGCGACCCGGGAACGTACGCTGGAGGTGCTGTCACAGGTCGAGCAGTTCTATCTGAAACAATCCGAGGTGGAACATGTGATCGGCGTGGCGGGTTTTTCTTTCTTCGGGCGCGGTCAGAATGCGGCAATCGCTTTCGTGCGCCTCAAGGGCTGGGATGAACGACCCAAGCCGGAAAACTCCGCCTCATCAATGGTGCAGCGCGCCAACATGATGCTGTTCCGCATCAAACAGGCGATGATATTTTCCATCAACGTGCCGCCGATCCCCGAGTTGGCTGCCGCCGGTGGATTCGATTTCCGCCTGCAGGATCGTGCCGGGTTAGGGCGCGAAAAACTGCTGGAAGCGCGCAACATGGCACTGGGTCTCGCCAGTAAGAACCCCAATCTGACCGGTGTGCGTCCCGAAGGACAAGAGCCGTCACCGCAGTTGCGTCTGGAGATTAACCAGTTGAAGGCTCGAGCACTCGGTATCGATCTGGCCGATCTGAACGAGACGCTGCAATCGACGCTCGGTGTGACTTATATCAACGACTTCGTGCGCGATGGCCGCGTGCTGCGCGTGCAGATGCAAGCCGAGCCGCGCACCCGGTCGACACCGGAGCAGATACTGCGTGTCCCGGTGCGCAACCTGCAAGGTGATATGGTGCCATTGTCCGAGATCGCCACGATACGTTGGACGGTGGGCGCGCCAAAACTCGATCGCTACAACGGCATCCCGTCGATGAAAATCGCGGGCAGTCCGGCACCCGGCCGCAGCAGCGGCGATGCGTTGGCGGCGATGAAAGAGATCGCAAGCCAGCTACCGCCGGGTTTCGGTTTCGAATGGTCCGGCATCTCCTATGAAGAAAGCCTCTCGGGCAGTCAGGCGGGCTTCCTGTTCGCACTCTCGCTGGTCGCGGTGTTTCTCTGTCTTGCCGCGCTGTACGAAAGCTGGTCTGTCCCGTTCGCGGTCATTCTGGTGGTACCCGTCGGCATTCTTGGCGCATTGCTGGCGGTGACATTGCGCGGCTTGCCCAACGATGTGTATTTCAAAGTCGGCCTCATCGTCATCATCGGTCTCTCGACCAAGAACGCGATCCTGATCATCGAATTTGCGCGCCATCTGCAAGAACAGGGGAAAGACCTGATCGAAGCCACGCTGGAAGCGTGCCGCCTGCGCTTCCGTCCGATTCTCATGACTTCTATCGCGTTCATCTTGGGTGTCTTGCCTCTGGCGATCTCGACGGGTGCGGGCGCGAATGGTCGCCATGCCATCGGCACCGGTGTGATGGGCGGTATGCTTACCGCGACAGTGCTGGCGGTGTTTTTGATTCCGGTATTCTTTGTGGTCGTGCGTCGCATCTTCCCCGGCAAGCCGAAGATCAGCGATGAAGCTCATGGAAAGTGACCGGACAGCTTATCGCCGCACGCGGTTGCAGCAACAGTATTTTCCAACCCCTAAATGAGTCCGAACGAAGGGTTTTGAATCTAATGCCACCCCCGATGTGCCGTCTAAAAATGCCTTGATCTCCATAAGATGCGAACATCCAACCCGCCCAATGGGGATTCCCATGGATGCCGTAG
>CAZHIC010000073.1:0-1928 GCA_964532405.1 uncultured Gallionellaceae bacterium
AGTAACGTTGATTTTACGTCACCCTTGGAAGACGATTTTTCGGGGGAAGGTCAGTCGGGTACTCCGCTGCTTCGTAGTGCCCCTATCGCTCTGTCGGGGCAAACCCGCTCAGTTACACTTACCTGAAATATTCGGCTTGATATTTTTCGCGGGAGCATACCCTTCTACGGAGTCGCATCCCCGCAAGCGGGGTATCTACTCCACCCTCCGAGGCGCTACTCCCACTCAATGGTCGCCGGTGGCTTACCCGAAATATCGAACACCACGCGGTTGATTCCGCGCACTTCGTTGATGATACGGTTAGAGACTTTACCCAGCAGCGCATAAGGTAATTCCGCCCAGTGTGCGGTCATGAAGTCTTGTGTCTGCACGGCACGCAAGGCCACCACCCATTCATAAGTGCGCCCGTCGCCCATCACGCCGACGCTTTTTACCGGAAGGAACACGGCGAAGGCTTGCGAAGTCAGTTCATACCAGGTCTTGCCGGAAGCATCGCGCGTATTGCGTAACTCTTCCATAAAAATAGCATCGGCGCGGCGCAACAGATCCGCGTATTCCTTCTTCACTTCACCCAAGATGCGCACGCCCAAGCCGGGGCCAGGGAATGGATGACGATACACCATGTCCGCAGGCAGACCCAGCGCCACGCCCAACTCGCGTACCTCGTCCTTGAACAGTTCGCGCAACGGTTCCAACAGCTTGAGATGCAACGAATCGGGCAAGCCGCCCACGTTGTGGTGCGACTTGATGGCGTGCGCCTTCTTGGTCTTGGCTCCGGCGGATTCGATCACGTCTGGATAGATCGTGCCTTGCGCCAGCCACTTGGCCTGTTTCAGCTTGGCGGATTCGCGCTGGAATACCTCGACGAATTCACGCCCGATGATTTTGCGTTTCTGCTCCGGGTCGGAAACGCCCGCCAGATGCTTTAAAAATTCTCTGCTGGCATCCACATGAATCACTTTCACACCCAGATTCTGCGCGAAAGTCTCCATCACCTGCTCTGCTTCGTTCAGACGCAGCAGTCCGTTATCCACGAAAACACAGGTGAGTTGATCGCCGATAGCGCGGTGCAGCAACGCCGCCGCGACGGAGGAATCCACGCCGCCGGAAAGTCCCAGAATGACTTCTTCCGCGCCAACTTGAGCGCGTATTTTCTCCACCGCCTCGGTGATGTAATCCGGCATGTTCCAATCTTGCCCGCAACCGCAGATGTCATGCACGAAGCGCCCCAGCAATGCCTTGCCCTGATAGGTGTGGGTGACTTCTGGATGAAATTGCACCGCATAGAAACGGCGCGACTCATCTGCCATCGCGGCGATAGGTGTGGCTTCGTTGGAAGCGATCACCGAAAAGCCTTGCGGCAACTTGGTGACCTTATCGCCGTGGCTCATCCACACATCGAGCAGGCCGTGGCCTTGTGCATTGGTCTTATCCTGAATGTCATTGAACAGTTTTGAATGACCTTGCGCGCGAATCTCGGCATAACCGAACTCGCGCACTTTGCCGCTCTCGACCGTACCGCCAAGCTGCGCCGCCATCGTCTGCATCCCGTAGCAAATGCCCAGCACTGGCACACCCAGATCAAACACCACTGGCGGCGCTTTTGGAGTCTCATCTTCATAGACCGAGTTCGGACCGCCGGAAAGGATAACGCCTGAAGGATCGAATGCCTTTATGTCCGCTTCCGTCATATCCCAGGGATGCAGTTCGCAATAAACATTGGCTTCGCGCACACGCCGAGCGATCAACTGCGTGTACTGAGAACCAAAATCGAGGATGAGGATTTTTTTGTGCATGTTTAGAAACCGTAAAGAGAGGTTTTGTAGGGTGGGCGAGTTTGTGTGCGCACGCCGAACGATAAAATCGTGGGCAAAGAAAAGTGGCCACCCTAGGACTAAGGGATATTGTTGTTGGGGGGGTGCTTGGTG
>CAZHIC010000073.1:1938-4965 GCA_964532405.1 uncultured Gallionellaceae bacterium
ACAAAATTGTTGTTTTTTTTTTTTTTTTTGTTTTTTTATAATCTTTTTATTTTTTTTTTTTTGGGTGGTATTTTTTCTGCCCCCAGGCCTACGTATAACTGCGTGGGCACAGAAACGTGCCCACCCTACGACTAATCGATATGGTAGTTCGGCGCTTCCTTGGTGATCTGCACATCATGCACATGCGATTCGCGTATGCCCGCAGCTGTGATCTGCACGAATTCGGCGCGTTCATGTATCGCAGCGATGCTTTCGCAGCCGAGGTAACCCATACTGGCGCGCAGGCCGCCCATCAACTGGTGGATCACGGCCAGAACACTGCCCTTGTAAGGGACACGACCTTCGACGCCCTCGGGCACCAGCTTATCCTGATTGCCTTCGTTGTCCTGGAAGTAACGGTCGCTGGAGCCTTGCTGCATCGCTCCCAAGCTGCCCATACCGCGATACGACTTATAGGAACGCCCTTGGAACAATTCGATTTCGCCCGGCGCTTCTTCCGTACCGGCGAACAGTCCGCCCAACATCACCACATTCGCGCCTGCCGCAATCGCCTTGGAAATATCACCCGAAAATCGCACGCCACCGTCGGCGATCAGCGGCACACCGGTGCCGCGCAAAGCGTCGGCCACATTTTGAATCGCGGTGATCTGCGGTATGCCCACCCCCGCTACGATACGCGTGGTACAGATTGAACCTGGGCCAATACCCACCTTGACACCATCCGCACCATGGTCGATCAAGGCACGCGCCGCAGCCCCGGTCGCGATATTGCCGCCGATCACTTCAATCTTGGGGAAATTCTTTTTGACCCACTGCACGCGATCCAGCACGCCCTGCGAATGGCCGTGCGCGGTATCCACCACGATCACATCCACTCCTGCTTCCGCCAGCAAAGTGACGCGCTCTTCAGTGCCCTCGCCCACGCCCACCGCAGCACCGACGCGCAAACGTCCCTGTTCATCTTTGCACGCATTGGGATGCTCATTCGACTTGAGAATATCTTTTACCGTCATCAAGCCGCGCAATTCGAATGCGTCGTTCACCACCAGCACGCGCTCGATACGATGCGCGTGCATCAGGCTGCGCGCCTCTTCTAACTGGGCATTTTCTTTGACGGTGATGAGGCACTCACGCGGCGTCATGATGGCGCGCACAGGCTGATCCAGACGGGTCTCAAAACGCAAATCGCGGTTGGTCACGATGCCGACCAGTTGATTTCCCTGCACCACGGGCAAGCCGGAAATTTTGAACTTGCGCGTCAAATTCAGCACTTCGCGCACTGTCATGTCGGGCGAAACCGTAACGGGGTCTTTCACCACACCGCTTTCAAAGCGTTTTACTTTGGAAACCTTGTCCGCCTGAGCTTGCGACGACATGTTCTTATGCACGATACCGATGCCGCCTTCCTGTGCCAGCGCGATAGCCAAACGCGACTCTGTCACTGTGTCCATCGCGGCGGACATCAACGGAATATTCAGGGAGATTTTTCGGGTGAGCTTGCTGCGCAAGCTGACATCGCGCGGCAAAACATTTGAATGTGCCGGAACCAGCAAAACATCGTCGAAGGTGAGAGCTTTTTGAATAATGCGCATGAAGACCGTCCTCTGCAAAGCGCACATTATATCAAAAGAATCCGCCCGCCACGTACTGCCTGCCTAGTACGGGTGCGATTCAAAGTGATGTGGTCATTCAAGCCGTTTTTCTGAATTGATCCCAATAGCGTCCCCATTTATGGTTAGCTCGATTTAGGCGCAATGCCAGCATGTAATCAGCATTTGCGGCACACCACCATAACCCCGGGAGTTTGAACCGTTTTTGAACAATGTAGCGATGCGCACTTTCGATTTCTCCTGAGCCTATCGGCAATTCATTGGACAGGGCGCTGGGGTAATTGAGCTGCTCTTTGCGATGACTCAAATAGCGATGGCAAGATCGCACTGCCGCCTCACCATCAGCCACCTCATTCGGCTCAATGTGCGGCTTCAAGGCCTCAATCACGTCGCTACTTTGTCCCGCTTTAAGTCGCTCCTTCTGCCGGGTGAGCCATGCCTTGGCATCAGCGGTGTCAGAATGAATCGCGCCTGCCGCCGCACTCAGATAGTCGCAGACGTGATAAAAATCCACCAAGTAACTGCCTTGGTCGCCTAATTTCTCTTCGACTTGCAACGCAATCCAGTCAGCACCATCTCCAAGCGCATGAACGTGGCTTTGCTTTCCAAAGCCCACTGACCGCGCACAACCAAAGAGTTGCTTTCCTGCCTCGGCCACATCACCTTGTAGCGTGCCCCCATACGCCAGTGTTTTACTGCCCGCAACGTGCGCCAGGCAAAGCTTGGCTTCTTTCCATTGTAGTTTCTTGCCTTTGCGCCGATCTTTCTGTGAGGCATCCGCCTCAACGGTGGGCACCATGCCGCCATCCATTTCGACCACGACCGTTTCACAGCCTCGTTCGTTGGGCCATGTCTCGTCAATCGGGCTTGTTTCGTGGATGTTCTTTGCGTGCCATTCCGTCACCCTCCGAATCGTACTCTGGGCAACGAGTATTCCGTAATGCTCAACCAGCTTATCCATCACTTGGGCAAAGGCAACATCAGCTCCAAAGTCGGTTACTACGCGTTGCAAGGGACGGGAGCATCCACGGTGATTGATTTTGGCACTGTTCGCGAAGGGGCGGATGCGTTTGTTGTCGTGTCGGTATTGCGGCTCTTCTACGCTGATTTCTCCAAACGTGCTGTGCCACTGGAGTTTTTTTACCCTCGCGCCAAGTATGGCTCTGTTGGGCTGCGCTTTCCGCTGCCTTGATGACTTGTCCACTCGCCCAAGCTTGCAGCGATTCTTGTCCCCTTCGCCTCATCTGTTCTATGAGCTGCAGCTCCGCTGCATCCGTTTCTTGCAGGTTGCCCATCTCGTCATCAACCACCAGCAACAGGGATTCAACCCGACTCCGCAGTTCCGGATGTCCGTTCAGACGATTTACTCATACGTCAGAAATATAGGCTACAGAAGGATGTTTAAAAAACGAACGTA
>CAZHIC010000074.1:0-3897 GCA_964532405.1 uncultured Gallionellaceae bacterium
AACCGCTGAAAGCATCTAAGCGGGAAACTCGCCTTGAGATAAGATTTCCCTGGGGATTCGATCCCCCTGAAGGGTCGTGGAAGACCACCACGTTGATAGGTCAGGTGTGGAAGTCCAGTAATGGATTAAGCTAACTGATACTAATTGCCCGTGAGGCTTGACCCTATAATATTAAGTAACATGCAAGTGAGTTCTGAACTCGCGTTGCAATCAAAATCCCCAAATTCTTTGCTTCTCCAAAATGCGTCGGCCAGTGACCGGACTTCAGCCTAAACGCTGAACCCGCCCCTGATACCGACAACAGTTATGTCTGACGACCATAGCAAGTTGGCCCCACTCCTTCCCATCCCGAACAGGACAGTGAAACGACTCAGCGCCAATGATAGTGTGCATCCGCATGTGAAAGTAGGTCATCGTCAGACTCCTTAAATAAAGCAAAACGCCCCTCCGGCAACGGTGGGGCGTTTTGCTTTACGGGGCAGGGATTGACAACAGAGCGCTCGTTCTATGCAGTGTAACCCCTGTCTTTGGCAATCTGTTTCTGCCATGCCAGTGGAATCTGGAACCCGCTCAAACGGAACAGCGAGTTAGGCCAGTTACCCGGCCAGGATGGGGTTGCCCCATGGATGCCGCAGTCAAACATGCCGTACCAACTCCACGGTGCTACCAGCGCCGCCGCCCCGAAAGGACGCTGTGGTATCGCACCGTCCAGACGCACTTCGAAACATGGCTGACACTCTCTACCGGGCAAGACGATGGGTCACCGCCCGCCTATATTGAGCAAGCCTTTCGCCGCTATCTCGAATGCGGCATCCTTGCCAACGGCTTCGCCCGCGCCCACTGCGACGAATGCGGCCACGACTTCCTCATCGCCTTTTCCTGCAAAGGGCGCGGCGTATGTCCATCGTGCAACACGCGGCGCATGGCCGAGACCGCCGCGCATCTGGCCGATCACGTCTTTCCCAGGCTACCGGTGCGTCAATGGGTGCTCTCCGTACCCAAGCGGCTGCGCTATTTTTTACAACGCGACATCGTCCTGCGAGGTGCCGTGCTGCGCATTTTGTTGCGCGGGGTGGAACGCTGCCTGCGCGAACACAGCACCGGTTGCGACCCCGCCGCCCGCATCGGCGCAATCGCCTTCATCCACCGTTTCGGTTCAAGCCATCAAACCTGAACGAACACACGCACTTTCACTGCTGCATTGTGGATGGGGTATTTCAGCCTGCTGCGAAGATTGGCGAGACTGCTGACGCAGCTGACGCAGTAACAAGCGTGGACTTCCATGCGGCGACCGGCCTGGATGCCGCCGCCATCGCCCGGGTGCAAGCGCAAGTGCGGGGGCGCATCCTGCGTGCCTTCGGCATAAAAATGCGCGCATCCGCGCATCGCGGGGTCAGGTCTCAATACTGTTAGTTTACACTTTAGCCATTACCCCGACGGGCGGCGGAGAGGCACGAACAAAGCAGTCCGGTAACTTGTCGCTCTCCTCCGTACGCGCTAAACTGACCGCTTCGATCTGAAGCGGTTCTATTTTCCCCCCAATGCTAATCCTCCTCGAGCGTATCGCCGCCCAACCCGACACCTGCAGCATCGACAATCTGGCGGATATCGTCCAGAAATTGCGCCCGGAGAAGCCCCGCCAGATCCATCGGGCTACCACCAATGTCCGTACCTTCACCCAGTTGCTGCAAGGCAATCACAGCCACGCCGTGGCCGTGCGCCGCTACCTGCTGCGCGTGCTATCGGCACGGCATCAGACCAGCCTTTATACCGATACTGGCGTCCTTTCCAGCAGCGGGTTTTTCACCGAGTTGTTCCAGCGTCTCGCCTACCGCATGCTGCCACCCGCAGTGGATGATAATTATTTGCGCGACTGCCTGGACCGGATACTGCCCGAGAATACCGATTACCTGTGGATGAGCGGCGTGCCTGCGGCGGATTGGCTGGCACTGTTCGACACCTTGGCCACCGCTGGCGAGGGAGAGGAGGACACGGCAGGCCAGCAAAAAATGACAGTGCAACTGCTGGAGGCGATCCAGACTTTGTCTTACCGCATCAGCGCGATGGGGCTGGAGCCCGAATTGATCCGCAACAACCCGGATCTCGAAACTTTCGAATCACCGTTTTTGATGCAGAATGTCGAGGTACACCGCTACCTTGACGACTATGCCCGCTTTTTGAATGATGGCTCGGTGCCGGTCGAAGATGCCAAACATTTGCTGGTGATGCTGGATCAGTGCGAGACGGTCGTCACCAAAATTCGCAAAAACACGCTGCACCACGGCACCAGTGTGGCGCTCACCTATTTACTGGTACGGCTCACCCAGAGTATCGACCGGTTGCGCAAACTGCTGATGCTGGTGGATGTATCCCACGACCTGCCCGGCTCTGTCCCGGATGGCGATATGGACACAAGCACTGCCCCCTCCCCGAAGAGCGCCGCCCTGGTGCTGGGTCTGGAGTTGATCGAGGCGCATAACCGCAAATACGCGGTACGCGAGCTGTTCACCAGCAACATCAACCTGTTGGCCCGCAACGTCACGGAAAATGCTAGCCGCACCGGCGAGCATTACGTCGCGGAGAACCGCGGCGAGTATGTTGCGATGTTCCGCTCGGCAGCCGGTGCCGGGTTTATCATCAGTTTCATGGCGGTATTCAAAATTTTCGCGTCCTACTTGCGTGCCGCACCGTTGGTGGAGGCTTTCCTGTTCAGCATGAATTACTCGCTGGGCTTCATGCTGATCCAGATGCTGCATTTCACGGTTGCCACCAAGCAGCCGGCCATGACCGCCTCCCGCATCGCCGCCGGGCTGCACAGCCGCGATAGCCGCAACATCGACCTCGATAGCCTGGTGGAACTGATCGTCAAGGTGATACGCACCCAATTCGTCGCGGTGTTAGGCAATATCATCATCGCCTTCCCGATGGCCTACCTGATCGCCTGGGGATATTTTTACCTGCAAGGCCAGCATCTGGTAACACCGGAAAAAGCTGAGCATTTACTGCATGACATAGACCCTTTTCACAGTCTCGCACTATTTTATGCGGCTATTGCAGGCGTGTGTTTGTTCCTGTCGGGATTAATATCCGGCTATTATGATAACAAGGCGGTTTACGCTCACATTCCAGCACGTATAGCGCAGTTACGCTGGCTACATCGCTTGCTTGGCGAAGCTCGGCTAAGAAAACTTGCAGGTTATATTGAAAATAACCTGGGCGGATTAATGGGCAACTTTTACTTTGGCATACTACTCGGCAGCATGGGCACCCTGGGTTTCCTGCTCGGCCTACCCATAGATATTCGCCACATTACCTTTTCTGCTGCCTATTTCGCCATATCATTAGTCGGCTTGGAACATTATATAACATGGCAAACCGCCGTAATTTCTATCTTGGGTGTACTCAGTATTGGCGCGGTAAACCTGTTGGTTAGCTTTTCCCTGGCGCTGTTCGTGGCATTACGCGCGCGCCAAGTGCGCTTCACCCAATGGCCAGCATTGCTCAAGGCATTGCTGGCACGTTTTTTGGTGGCACCTCTGGATTTTTTCGTGCCGCCGAAAAACGTTGTCGAAGATAAAACAAAGGATTGAGTGAGACTATAGTGGACTCCTCAAAGCCCAAGAAGTTATATAGCCGTTGAAACAGGAAAGCCTCAACCTGCCCTCGCTATGTGTGTCAGCGCACAGAACGTCTTGTGTGAGAGGGGTATAAAGATAGCAGTGGCAGTTGGTCTTAGAGCGGGTTTATCAGATTTCAAATGTGCAAACTAAAGCCATAGTCGTGAAGCATCTAAAGGTGATTTCTGAACGTTGTGCATTAGGACCCACACCCGCAGGGGCTCTGCCGGTCAAACCGTCATTTTTGTGATCAAATTACAAAAGCCGTTATGTCGAGATC
>CAZHIC010000075.1:0-3311 GCA_964532405.1 uncultured Gallionellaceae bacterium
GCTGCAATGAAAGGTTACCCTCTTAAACTCGATACATTATTGTCTGGACAGAGGGATCCACTTTAGGCCTTTTTTGTTTTTAGCGCTTTAATCCGTTTGTAGCCGTCTTGGTTCAATACTTTTGCAGCATGTTTGGGTTGTTTTTTCTTGCAAGCTCAATATCTGCCCGCTTCCCCCTAAGTATTTTCTGTTTGTAGCCGATAACACATCTAGACGTGATTGATCTGCTTGATGAATGGGTGACTTAGGAGGGTTTGATGAAAAATTTACTGATTATTGGATTGATGATTAGCATTCTTGGTGGATGCGTATCTAGGGGAGAGGTAAAGCCTTCTGCCAGTGCATTTAATCCCATGGATTTATCTTACTTCAGTTACCTTGTCAAATTAGACGCAGAAAACTCATTAGATAATACGGAGCAGTATGTAGAAACAGTTACGGAAGCGAATGATAATCGCCAGAAAACTAGCGCTAGCTTTTTTACTCGGAATGAAGGTCTTGAACAATCTGAGTTGAATTAATATTGCGCATAAAAACAATTTTTGAGGTTATTCCCTTTCCCGATCAATAGTGAAATATCGTAGGGTGCATGGAGTGGCTGCGAATGCTGTGATATAAATCCCGAAAACGTGCCTAGCCGCCAGTCTGGCTCATGATGCGCACGATCTTGCCGGGCTGTTCTTTGAATTCGTGACGTTCCGGCTTCCTAGTGATGGCTTCGCAAATCGCGGCTTCCAGTCCGGCATCGTCGATGCCGTCACGCAACAAGGAACGCAGGTCGAGCGTGTCTTCCTGCCCCAGACACAGATACAGTGTGCCGTCCGCCGAAAGGCGCACGCGGTTGCAGGTGTCGCAGAAGTGTTGCGAGATGGGGGTGATGAAGCCCAATGAAAATGAGCCATCGACGGATTGCAGATAGCGCGCAGGCCCGCCGCCGGACACGACGCCATCGATCAGGCCGAAACGCTGTTGCAAACGCTGCCGCACCGGTTGCAGATTCACATAGTTGGCGTTGCGTCCGGTTTCACCCATCGGCATGGTCTCGATCAGACGCAGGATGAAACCTTGCGCCATGCAGAATTTGACCATGCTCTCGACCTCGTTTTCATTTTCGCCGCCGAGCACCACCATGTTGATTTTGATCGGCGAAAAGCCCGCAAGCTTGGCAGCGGTCAGGCCGTCCAGTATCTGCGATAGACAGTCACGCCCGGTGATGCGGGCCAGGCGTGGTGCATCTAGCGAATCCAAGCTCACGTTCAAACGCGAGACGCCCGCTGCACGCAGATCACCGGCGTAGCGCGAGAGTAGGGTGGCATTGGTGGAAAGCGAAAGGTCGTTCACGCCGGGCAGGGCGTGCAAACGTTGCGCCAAATCGGCGATGCGCGGGCGGGTCAGCGGCTCGCCGCCAGTCAGACGGATGCGTGCCACGCCCAAGCGGGCGAAGGCGGCGACAACGCGTTCGATTTCGTCAAAGGTGAGCCAATGCTCCGGCGTCTCAAAATCATGAAACCCCTTGGGGATACAGTACGAGCAGCGCAGGTCGCAACGATCCGTTACCGACAAGCGCAGGTATTCGATTTTGCGTCCGAAGCTATCTTGCAGGAGAGTCATGGTTCCTGTTTTCCCGCCAATTCAAATGGAAAGTCTGTTAATGTCAGTGCCCCCATTGTACTGGTACAAGGCGCGATTGTAATGCGCATTAAGCGTTACATGCCTGTGCAGAGATGCTTCAATAAACCGTTTGGCCAGAGCCTGTCGAAGGCTCTGGCGGCAAGACAACTTGTGGTTCGACAGGCTCACCGCGAACGGCATTTATAGGAAAGAGCAACTAATGAGAAAACAATGGATGAACTGACACACTTTTCCGCAAACGGACGCGCCCGCATGGTGGATGTGTCGGACAAACCCGATACCCAGCGCGTGGCGATTGCCAGCGGCGCGATCCGCATGCAGCCCGCCACGCTAGCGCGCATCCGCGCCGGCACGGTCGCCAAAGGCAACGTGCTGGCCGTCGCCGATGTCGCCGCCGTGATGGCCGCAAAGCGCACTCCCGAGATGATCCCAATGTGCCATAGCCTACCGCTCACCGGTGTGGAAGTTTCCTTCGACGAAATCAACGAAGCCGATGCCAGCGGCTGCGTCGGCCTGCGCGTCACCGCCACCACCAAATGCGTGGGACAAACGGGTGTGGAGATGGAAGCCCTGTGCGCCGCCAGCACCGCGCTGCTCACCGTGTACGACATGTGTAAAGCGATGGACCGAGGTATGCGCATCGAGAATGTCCAGCTCGAAGAAAAGCGCGGCGGCAAAAGCGGTGTGTGGCGCAGGGGGGCTGCGTGATACGCGTGCTTTTTTTCGGCCCCGTGGCAGAGCGCGTGCAGATGCGCGAAACGCAATTGGCATTTGCATCGGGAATGAAATTGCACGATGTCGTCGCCGCACTGAGCGCGAGCCACCCGCAGGCATTCGACATCGTGAGCTTCACCGCCGTGAATCAAGCGCAGGTTAAAGACATACAGTTACCGTTAAACGACGGCGACGAGATTGCTTTCATGGCGAAGTTCTCGGGTGGCTAGGATGCCTCCGAATATTCATCTTCCTTTGTTCAAGAAAAATCATTAAGCATGGCGCATCCCTTTAACTATAGTCTGCACCGCTCCTCCCCTGATAAGGGGAGGCTGGGAGGGGTTAGGGTTTCGGCAAAAACTAAACCCACTCTGATAAAACTACTAGCCATTCGACTGGGCTATCAAAAGACGATAGCCAAGTCGCTGGTTATAACTCCCCCTTGTCAGGGGGAGAACCGTGGAGATATTTTCAATGGATGATCCCGTCCGCATCCAACAAGAAGACTTTTCCCAAGACGCCGAGATCGCCGCGCTGAAAGCCAGCTCCAAACGCATCGGCGGCATCGCCACCTTCCTCGGTTGCGCGCGTGATTTTTCGGAAGGGCGCGATGTGAGCGAGATCGACTTCGAAGCCTACGGCAGCATGGCGCTGGCCGAGATGAACAAATTGCGCAGCGAAGCCATAGCAAGATTTGGCCTGCTGGGCGCGCGCATTGTGCATCGCGTCACCACCGTCCGCGCGGGCGACAACATCGTATTCATTGCCGCCGCCGCCGAGCACCGCGCTGCCGCGTTCGACGCCTGTCGCTGGATGATCGACGAGCTGAAACAGCGCGTGCCGATATGGAAAAAAGAAACGACCCCGCAGGGCGATTCATGGGTTACGCCGCATCCATAGGTGAACTTGATTTAAACCCAGATTGTCCATTAGAGAAATTTAGGGAACAATGCACGGGACATTTT
>CAZHIC010000076.1:0-3143 GCA_964532405.1 uncultured Gallionellaceae bacterium
ACAGGGGCAAGTTTACGAAGTGCAAATAATCAATTTTTAGAGGTGCCCTTAAGGAGATCACGTCATGAAAAAAACCATATTCGCAATACTTACCCTGTTCGCGGCCAGCACCCATGCTGAGGGCGCATTTAAAGCCAGCTTCACCGATGCAGCATGGGACGGCAATAAGATTCCTGCCGGCCAACAATGTGGACGTTTCGGCGGCAAGGGAGCGACTCCCGGCTTCAAGGTCGAGCAGATTCCGGCTAGCGCAAATGCGCTGGTTATTGAATTCAGCGACCAGACTTACCAACCCATGAACGATGGCGGCCACGGCAAGATCGGCTACCACATCGCCAGTGGAACAAAACAGGTAAGTCTTCCATCTGTGCCGGGACATACCTTCGACCTGCCCGCCGAGTTTTTCCTTGTCGAGGCTCAGCGCGCGCCAACGTGGGATAAGGCTGGGGCATATTTGCCCCCATGTTCCGGCGGCAAGGGCAATACCTATATGATGACGATCAAAGCGGTAAAGGAAACTGACGGCAAGGTGGGCACAACGCTGGCCGAGACATCGCTGAAGATGGGGCAGTATTGAACGAAAAATTCATCGCTCGCTGAATCCCCGCGCTTTGCGGGGATTGCCGTCTGAGAATGCAAAATACCTGCTCAGGTATTTCCCTCCTGCCACCACGTTGTCAGTAGCAGGTGCGTAAGCTTCTCCTGCCGGATGTTCCGGCACATCACACAAGGAGAAAAACATGTCCGATACGATAGAGCTGATGCGCTTGCGTTTGAAACAAGACTAGACCCCAGCCGATTGGCTGAAGGCCAACGAGAAAATCAACGAGTGGTTAGCTTTTTATTCCGAGGGATTTCATGATGCAATTTGAAGAGCAAATAGTTATTGCAGCACCACCGGAAAAGGTGTTTGCGCTGTATGAAAATGTCGCTGCTTGGTCGTCATGGGATCCTGACGTAAAGACATCGTCCATTGAGGGTTCGTTTTCTTCTGGTGCATCAGGTTCACTTCAGCCTTCTAGTGGCCCCAAGGTGAGAATCAAATTCACAGAAATCATGCCTAATCGGTCGTTTACTGTGGAAAGCAAATTACCTTTGTGTGTCTTACGTTTTGAGCATGAACTCACCCTCCTTCCTTCTGGCACAAACGCAAAGCATCGAGTCACTTTCCAAGGTTTGCTTTCTCCGTTTTTCGGGCGGGTTATTGGGTCTCAAATACGCAAGGCGTTGCCAAATGCCTTGCAAAGTCTAAAACGTGCTGCCGAACATCAAAGCTAACCCGGCGGTCAAGCGGGACGCGCCAAAAGCGGCGCGCCCCTTACCTCTACGTCAGGCAGATCAGTAGGAAACCCGTGAGGAAAAGGCGATGACCCATACACACATGAAAAGAAGTCAATTCCATCACGACAGGCTGACGCTGTCATACCTCGATACAGGTGGGGACAGCCAGACTCTGATCGCCCTCCACGCGCATTGGATGGAGGCCGTCACCTACACACGGTTCGCGGCGGCACTGGCACCCGAGTGGCGCGTCATCGCCCTGGACCAACGCGGGCACGGTCATTCCGACCACGCGCCGGGTTATACACGCGAGGACTATCTCGGAGATTTGACCGCGCTGTTCGAGCACCTCGAGATCGACAAAGCCGTTCTACTGGGCAATTCGCTCGGCGGTGTTAACGCCTACCAGTTCGCTGCGCGGCATCCCGAGCGTGTGAAAGCCCTCGTCGTTCCTAACAACGCGTTCAACACGGATTCGCAAAAGCGTCGCTTCCGCAGCCTGTCCGAGACCGACGATGGCGGATGGATAGACAGGGTGTATTGGGAAAGCTTGGAAGCGGCACGCGCATCCGGGGCAAAGTTCAGTGACGAGATGGGGCCGACATGCGAACCGTTGGTCGAGATCGGCAGCGTGGTGGTGAGCCACAGCAAAACGCATGTAATGCAACAAGGCTAAGGGTGAATATCCTCGCCTTATCCGGCAGTCTGCGGGCGGCATCACAGAATACAATGCTGCTGCGCGCGGTTGCGCGGCTATCCCCGCCGGGGACAGATGTGATCGTGTATCCCGGTTTGGGCGAATTACCGCTGTTCAACCCGGACATCGAATTCCCTAACCCACCGGCAGTCGCCGCTTTGGGGAAGGCCATCATGATTGCGGATGCGGTCATCATCGCCAGCCCGGAATATGCGCATGGTGTCACAGCGGTAATCAAGAATGCGCTCGACTGGATGGTGGGCAATGAATCTTTTGTGCGAAAGCCGGTCGCGTTGATCAATGCGGCGCCGCGGGCAACGCATGCCTACCAGTCGTTGCGCGAAACGGTTACGAGGATGACATCGTGCAGCATGCGTGTCTTTCGAAGATGTTGATAGCGATGCTGGATGTATTGGCGTCGCATCAGGCACAGCTAACGCCGTAGTGAAATGAAAGAGAGAGGATGATGGGAATCAGATTTTCGGTATTTATCGCGACCAGCTTGGACGGCTTCATTGCCAGAAAGAATGGCGATCTCGACTGGTTGCCGGGTAGCGATGGTAAAAAGAGCGGTGAAGACTATGGCTATCAGGAATTCTTTACGGCGGTAGATACGCTGGTGATGGGGCGCAACACTTACGAGTTGGCGCTGACCTTCGGGGAGTGGCCGTATCGGGGCAAGAAGGTCGTGGTATTGAGCAGCCGCTTTCCGAAGCTGCTGACGCGATTGGCGGAAGGCGTGGAAGGCACTTCGGCATCGCCAGCAGAGCTCGCACGCCAACTGGAAGCGTCCGGTTCGACGCACGTCTATGTGGATGGGGGAAGGACGATACAAGGTTTCCTGCAAGCGGGCCTGATACAGGACATGATAATCACCAGAGTCCCTATTTTGATCGGGGACGGTATCCCGCTCTTCGGACTCTTGGCTCAGAACATCAGACTCCGCCACGAATCGACCAGGTCGTTTGCGAACGGGCTGGTACAAAGCAGCTATCAAGTGATCGATGCCGCATGAATTGAAACAAGGACAGTCGCGTGCGCAAATCCGAACGCCTCTTCAAACTGGTGACGCTGCTGCAAGGGCGGCGCACCGCTATCACCGCGCAAACACTAGGGCATCTCTAAAAATCACCCTAAATAAATTATCGAACAGGTCATCGAGAAC
>CAZHIC010000077.1:0-2856 GCA_964532405.1 uncultured Gallionellaceae bacterium
CGGTATCGCCAATCTTCGCCGCAGGCTGAAACACGCCATCCACGATGCAGCAATGGAAGTGGGTGGTACACCGAGGAAACTTGGGTTCAGGTGAAGGCCTCCGCATCAGACCCCGAATGTTTCGAGGAGTCGTTTCCGAAATGGAAAGCGATGGCGATCTCGGCTTGCAGAGAATTTCTGCGTTCTGGTGTTCACGCAGTCGAATTCCATATAATTCCTCAAGAGTTTTTTGCGTGGTGTGCTCTGAATAGCCAAGAAAACAACGCCGCATCGAGAGCCGAGTTCGTATCTGAAAAGTTGAGTGCCGCCCATAACGCCAACTAGAGCCAAACACATGCATGGCCGCACAAAGTTGCGGGATCCCTTATTTTTTCAAGCAGCGTCGATAGCGCCCATCGACCTGCTTTGCATACATCACCGTGGTTAACTTGCGAGAGAATTTTGGGCTGCTCAATACAATTTCCGGCACGCAGGCACGCGGCATTGCGGGCGCCAAAGAAAATAGCTTTTTGTACAACGGGCTTTGCTCAAAAGCAGGGGATTTTTCCAGCAGCAGATCGCGATAAATCTCCGCTTTATCCATGTTCAAACGCGGCGAAATAGCGAGCAAAGCTTGCATGGTACGCGAACCCTCGAGCGCGACCCCATCTTTGTAACGCAGCAAATCGCCATCCGTGTCCAAAGCGATGCCGGACAGGGTGCTCAACGTATTTTGGAACGCGGCGTTTCTGCTGGAATAAATTCCGGCATTAAAATCGGCAAAGCGAAAAGCCATATTTTCATAATTCGCCGGATAATCCAGCAGATAGGCCACTCCGAAAAACAGCCCGCCTTTGCGGGTAAACAGTTCGTTGCGCAACGACCCGTTAATACCGTAAGGATAAGATTTTGTCGCCGCATACCCATTGGCGAACATCACGCTGACCTGCATCGGGCCACCGGTATGCACGGGGTTGTAATCCGCAAACATATCTTTCCCGAACGGAATCTCCGAGATCATGTCTTGGTATAGCCCGTTCACTTCGTTCTCTGTTTTGAGCGTATTGATGCGTTGACTATAGGTACGCCCATTGGGCGATTGCATATCCAAACTGCTGTCCATTAGCCACTGCGGTATGCGGTACCTCTCCCTGCGCGCATCCAGTTCGCGCCTGACGATCTGGCTCAATCCGGGTATCACCGGCTCCACCTGAAACGAAGATTCCTGCTCGATCTCTGCCACGACAGCGCAGACATTCTCCTTGGTCGCGGCGACTTTAATTGCCCCGAATGCGGCAAAAATATCCACCGCCCAGCCATTTCGATCCGCAAGTTTCGGCGGCAGCAGGCTGTTGATCAAAGGCAACCCGGTTAACGGCTTGGGTTTTGGAACGGGTTTGACCGGCGCTTTGCGAGGCGGCGCCGGGGATGGCTTCGGAATAACGACAACCGTATTTTTGGCGGGCGAGCTGGAGCAACCAACCAGCACGAGTGCAAAAATCACGATGGGCAGTCGTTGAAAAGTGAGCAATGAAGGCCTTGGTTTCACAGGGTTTAAAAGTTTGTCGCATCATTCGCCCCGCCATCATCCCTTTAACCGGCTAAATTCTGCCGTTGAATTTTGACTGGGTATTTTGTGGCCTATTTGACTACGCGGCAGAGAATAAGTCTATGACGACGAGGGGATGGGGGAAATTGATTCTAAAACTGACTGCTGCCGACATGGTGCAATGAGCTAGTCGGTTGCAATGACGAGCACCTCGGCCAGCATGCCGAGGATTAAAGGGGTCAAAGGATTAAAGAAGGATTAAAGAAGGATTAAAGAAGGATTAAAGGGGTCAGCATCGCAATATATTTTTGCATTTCACATCTCCTGTTCAAAATCCAAAATCTGTTTGGTCTTCGACTCTCGCACCTTGGTCTTGCTTCGCCGTCGGCCTACCCGGCCTTCTTTGCGCACGCCTTACCCCAACCGCCTCACACATCATCTTTGAGAATCTTTCGCTACCCAGAGGTTGCCCCTGCACCAGAGCAAGACGTATGTCTGCCAACGCCTCATCATCCAACTGGCTGAGGAACAGACCACGATATTCAGCCTGACGAATAGCATCATCCTTGCCCAGTGACAGATACAAGGAATGAGGTGCGATGCGTTCATCCGCTTGCCCTAGCCCGTTATGCCGATAGCTTGACCAACGATACTGCGCCGGGTCGTTCACCATGTTTGCGCGCACCGGGTTGAGTTCGATGTAGCGCATACAGGTCAGCATATATTCCTCGGCCTGCACCAAGCTGGATTTGAAGCGCCCCTCCCACAAGCTGCCTGTGCGGTGATAACTGCGGTTGATGTATTGCACATAGCGCCGCCCGATGGATTGCATCATCTTGGCGATGCCATCTGGCTTTTGCGACGTCACCAGCAGATGCACATGGTTGGTCATCAACACATAAGCATGGATAGAGCAGTGCCAATCGGCAGCCGACTTCTGTAGCCAGTGGAGATAGCAGTGATAATCCTCCTCGGCAAAAAAACATGGCTCGCGATTGATTCCGCGCTGCACAACATGCTGCGGGATTTCGGCTAATTTAATGCGTGGGCGACGTGGCATGATGGCTGGAAATTAATTGCGATGCTGACCCCTTTGATTCGTGAGGGTCATGTTGTTGCCGGAGCTCATGCCCAGGTTGCCGCCTATCTGGATGCTGCTGGTGAGATTGGTGGTTTGGGCGGTGGTGTGGCTGTAGCCGTAGCCGCTTGCCCCGGTGCCGCTTTCGGCGGCGAGGGTGTTTACGCTGAGGTTGTTGCCGGCTTTGAGCCAGGCGCGGAAATTGTCAACCTAGTTGTCGCCTGAGCACCTGCGGTCATGCTGCCATTTT
>CAZHIC010000078.1:0-2792 GCA_964532405.1 uncultured Gallionellaceae bacterium
TACAAAAATGTCCCGTGCATTGTTCCCTAAATTTCTCTAATGGACAATCTGGGTTCATAGAAAGCATATTACATGCCACGGCCTATTTCCCGCTAAAGCCACCAGTCATCTGCGATTGAGGGGGAAAATAAAGTGCCTGGTATTGCACTATTTTTAATGTACGGCCTCGCTTAACGCACCATTTTGGTGTTGCACGATGAGTGCTCGGCATCCTTTAGTCACTTACCGGTCAAATGATGTCAAAACATGACAAGATTTTCTCACGCGGAGGGCACGGAGAATATAGGCTTCCAGCCCGCTTTGTTTTTTCTCTGCGTCTCCGCGCCTCCGCGTGAAACCCTGTTTGGTTTCGGCTCGTCCGGTTTGGGGCAGTTCTGTTTCGCCTACTCCGCCCTTCCTTAAAGCGCTGCGATTGCGGACGGATTGATGGACGAAGCTCACATCTTGAGGTATGCGCTTGAACGGAATCGGCAAGTATGGCTTATCAACAAAAAACGTTTTGATTGTTGGCCGCTTGTGTGAGTGCGCACCTGCCTTGGCGCCGCAATCATGTCCTGGCATGTTAAAATTCGCGCTTATTTTTTGAGCCCTAAGTCATGCCACATACTCAGCACCTGATAGAACAGCTCATCCAGCAGCGCATCCTGATCCTGGATGGCGCCATGGGAACAATGATCCAGCGTTACAAGCTGACCGAGGAGCACTATCGCGGCACGGTGTTGTATGGCGACTATCAAGGCTCACGCAAGACTTTTGCCGAGCATAAGATCGACGTGAAAGGCAACAACGACCTGCTGGTGCTGACCCAGCCGCATATCATCCGCAGCATCCACGCGGAATATCTGGAAGCGGGCGCGGACATTCTTGAGACCTGCACCTTCAACTCCACCGCCGCATCGCTGGACGATTACGACATGGTGGATCTGGCTTATGAGCTGAACTTCGCCGGGGCGAGATTGGCGCGTGATGTGTGCGACGAGTTCGAGGCGAAGATAGCCGACAAACCGCGCTTCGTCGCGGGCGTACTGGGGCCGACCACTAAGACCGCGTCCATCTCGCCGGACGTGAACGATCCGGGCTTCCGCAACATCAACTTCGATGCCTTGGTCGAGGGCTACGGCGTAGCGATACGCGGCTTGCTCGATGGCGGCGCGGATTTGCTGATGGTGGAAACCATCTTCGACACGCTCAACGCCAAAGCCGCGTTGTTCGCCATCGAAAAACATTTCGAGCAACACCAGATGCGCGTGCCGGTGATGATCTCGGGCACGATCACAGACGCATCGGGGAGAACATTGTCTGGTCAAACCACCGAAGCCTTTTGGAACTCTCTGAGCCATGCAAGACCACTGTCCATCGGCCTGAATTGCGCGCTGGGCGGCGACCTGATGCGTCCTTACATCGAGGAGTTGTCGCATGTGGCCAGCTGCTACGTGAGCGCGCACCCCAACGCCGGGTTGCCCAACCCGCTATCGGAAACAGGCTACGACGAAACGCCGGAATACACCGCCAAGGTCGTCAAAGAATTCGCCACCAGCGGCTTTCTCAACATCGCGGGCGGTTGCTGCGGCACCTCGCCCGCACACATCAAAGCCATCGCCGATGCGCTGCGCGATGTGCCGCCGCGCCGGTTGCCCGACCTGGAACACAAGTGCCGCTTGTCCGGCTTGGAGCCCTTCAACATCGGCGACGATGCGCTGTTCGTCAACGTCGGCGAACGCGCCAACGTCACCGGTTCGATCAAATTCAAACGCCTGATTCTGGAAGGGCTGTACGACGAGGCATTGGAAGTCGCCAAGCAGCAGGTGGAAACCGGCGCGCAGGTGATCGACGTGAACATGGACGAGGCGATGCTGGACGGCGAAGCCGCGATGGTGAAATTCCTCAGCCTGATCGCCTCCGAACCGGACATTTGCAAAGTGCCGCTGATGATCGATTCCTCCAAGTGGAGCATCATCGAAGCGGGGCTGAAATGCGTGCAGGGCAAGTCCATCGTCAACTCGATCTCGCTCAAAGAAGGCGAAGAAAAATTCTTGCAGCAAGCGCGCTTGGTGCGCCGCTACGGTGCGGCGGCGGTGGTGATGGCGTTTGATGAGACGGGGCAGGCGGACACCTTCAAGCGCAAAACCGAAATCTGCAAACGTAGTTACGACATCCTGGTGAACCAGGTCGGCTTCCCGCCCGAAGACATTATCTTCGACCCGAACATCTTCGCCATCGCCACAGGTATCGAGGAACACAACAACTACGCGGTGGACTTCATTGAGGCCTGCGTCTGGATACGCAAAAATCTGCCTTACGCGAAGATCAGCGGCGGCGTATCCAACGTGTCGTTCTCATTCCGTGGCAACGAACCGGTGCGCGAGGCGATCCACACCGTATTTTTGTATCACGCGATCAAGGCCGGCATGAACATGGGCATCGTCAACGCCGGGCAGCTCGGCGTGTACGAGGAGATTCCACGCGAGTTGCGCGACGCGGTAGAAGACGTGGTGCTGAACCGCCACCCCGACGCGGGCGAAAAACTGGTCAAGATCGCCGAGACCGTGAAGGGTGGCGGCAAAGAGCAAGTCGAAGATCTGGAATGGCGCAGCGGCACGGTGCAAGCGCGTCTCACGCACGCGCTGGTGCGCGGCATCACCACCTTCATCGTCGAGGACACCGAGGAAGCGCGCCTGCAAGCCAAGTTTCCGGTCGAGGTCATCGAAGGCCCGCTGATGAACGGCATGAACGTGGTCGGCGACCTGTTCGGCGCGGGCAAAATGTTATTGCCGCAAGTGGAGAAATCCGCG
>CAZHIC010000079.1:0-2290 GCA_964532405.1 uncultured Gallionellaceae bacterium
TTACAGGGGCAAGTTTACGAAGTGCAAATAATCAATTTTTAGAGGTGCCCTAAAGTTTGAATAGGAGCAGAAATGAAAAACAATCAACCCGTGACCAGTGTCGAATACGTGCTCAAGGAAACGGATTCCATCGTTTCCAAAACCGACCTCAAGGGTGTCATCACCTACATCAACGAGGACTTTTTGCGCGTCAGCGGTTTTACCGAGGCCGAATTGATCGGGGTCTCGCACAACATCGTGCGTCACCCCGATATGCCGGTGGAAGCGTTTGCCGATTTTTGGATCTCGCTGAAAGCGAATCGTCCCTGGACGGGATTGGTCAAAAACCGTTGCAAGAATGGCGATTACTATTGGGTGCTGGCGAATGCCACGCCGATCCTTGAAAGCGGCCAGTGCGTCGGCTATATGTCGGTGCGCAGCAAGCCCACCCAGGCGCAAGTCAGCGCGGCTTCGCAGGCTTATGCGCTGTTCCGCAAGGGCCAGGCGGGTGGCTTGCGCATTGTGGACGGGCAAGTGGTCAAGCCCGGTCTGCTGGACAAGTTGAACCTGATGAAAAACACCTCGCTCAAATTTCGCCTGCTGGTTGCGATTTCAGCAATCTCCGCGATGATGATTTCTATGGGAGGCATCGGGCTATCTAGCATGCACGATAGTAATAGTAGCCTGAACACTATTTTTGTGGGACAGGTTGTCCCCATAGAGCAGTTGGCAGCTTTTCAGAAAACACTGTTGCAAAATCGCCTGCTAATGAGTGCCGCCCTAAATTCGCCCACGCCCGAAATCATCCAAAAAAACACGGCGGAGGCGGAGCAAAAAATCGGTGAAATCGCCGGCATTTTGGGGGAGCTTATTTCATCCAACCTCACCCCGGAAGAAAAGGAGATAGCGGAGAAACTGATAGCCGATAACAAACTATTTGAGATGCAAGGTTTGAAGCCGGCCATCGCGGCACTGCGCGCGAACGAAATCGCCCAGGCCAATAAGTTGCTTTTGGAGCAAGCTTCCCCGCTTTATGAGCCGGTTGACAGTGGCATCCAGACCTTGATGCAATTGAAGCTGGGGGCCGTCAGCCAAATATACCAAGATTCATCCGCCCACTACGAAAGCGTTTTTAACCAATCCATGACCATGATGGTGGCTGCCGCGCTGCTGGCGCTGTGGGCCATGTTGATGGTGTTGTTTGATGTGCTGCGCCCGATACAAAAAATCATTGGTCTGCTGCAAAGTGTGGCGCAAGGTAAATACGACAACCTGATTGCCCCGGAACGCGCGGATGAAATGGGGCAACTGATGAACACCCTCAGATCGATGCAAATTAGATTGGGTTTTGATGTCGCCGAGGCGCGCAGGGTTTCGAATGAAAATCTGCGCATTAAAATCGGCTTGGACAATGTGTCCACCAGCGTGATGATCGCCGATACCGGGCGCAATATCATTTACCTGAACAGGGCGGCAGCCGATTTGATGCGGGCGGCGGAGAGCGACATCCGCAAGGACTTGCCGAATTTCAACGCGGCCAAATTGTTGGGCGGCAGCATTGATGTTTTCCACAAAAATCCGGCGCACCAGAAGTCCATGCTGGAAAGTTTGAACGGCACACACCGCACTCAGATCGTCGTGGGCGGACGTACCTTTGCACTGGCGGCCAGCCCGGTGATTAACGAGCGTGGCGACCGTTTGGGTGCGACACTGGAATGGAAAGATCGCACCGTCGAAGTCGCGGTGGAAAAAGAAGTGGCCAATATTGTCGAGGCCTCTGTGCGGGGTGATTTTACCCGGCGCATCGCCATGCAGGGCAAAGAAGGCTTCTTCAAGCAATTGGGGGAAGGCATTAACCAGTTGATGGAAACATCGGATCGCGGCCTGCAAGAAGTGGTGCGTATGCTCGGCTCGTTGGCGCGCGGCGATTTGACCGACCGTATCAACAACGAATACCACGGCACCTTCGGACAACTGAAAGATGATGCGAATTCCACCTCCGACAAACTCAAAGAAATTCTCAGTCAGATCAGAGAGGCCACCGACACCATCAATACGGCGGCCAAAGAAATCGCATCGGGCAACGTTGACCTGTCGCAGCGAACAGAGAAGCAGGCATCGAGCCTGGAAGAAACCGCCGCCAGCATGGAAGAGCTCACCTCCACCGTGAAGCAGAACGCCGAGAACGCCAAACAAGCCAACCAGCTCGCGCACAGCGCCAGCGCCGTGGCACAGAAGGGCGGCGCCGTCGTCCAGCAAGTGGTCGGCACCATGAGCTCCATCAACGAATCCTCGCGCAAGATCGTCGACA